>NZ_WJFC01000061.1 GCF_009725235.1 Scytonema sp. UIC 10036 | reverse complement strand
ACTCTTCCCTACTCCCTACCCCCTACTCCCTACCCCCTATAAACAACATGGCAACGGATTTGTAGCGGTCATAGCGTCTAGTTATCTACAAGCCGATAAGCTATCCGATATCCGTTATCTCATCCGTTGCCAAATGCGTTGATCGAGAAGATTGCTACTTTTGCAACCACCGTGCCGCATCTTTGGCATGGTAGGTTAGTATCAAGTCAGCACCTGCACGTTTGAAGCCAATTAAAGTTTCCATAACTACACGCTGCTCGTCAATCCAACCGTTGATTGCTGCGGCTTTCACCATGGAATACTCACCAGAAACGTTGTAAGCCGCAACAGGTAAGTTGCTGGCCTCCTTCACGCGCCAAATAATGTCCATATAAGCCAAGGCGGGTTTTACCATAAGCATATCAGCACCTTCAGCGATATCTAGGTCAATTTCCTTGAGGGCTTCACGGGCATTACCAGGGTCCATTTGATAAGTTCTGCGATCGCCAAATTGTGGGGCAGAATCTGCGGCATCGCGGAAGGGACCGTAATAAGCCGAAGCATACTTAGCAGCATAGGACAGAATTGGTGTATCTTGGAATCCCGCTTCATCCAAACCACTGCGAATTGCTTGTACAAAGCCATCCATCATCCCGGAAGGGGCAATAATATCCGCACCAGCTTTTGCCTGAGAAACTGCCGTTTTCTTAAGCAATTCTAAAGTCGGGTCATTTAAAACCCGTCCCGTCAAATCGCCCAGTTGTAAATAACCGCAGTGACCGTGACTTGTATACTCGCACAAACAGGTATCAGCAATGATAATCAAATCTGGTACAGCTTCTTTAACAGCCGTAGCAGCTTTTTGTACTATTCCGCAATCGTGCCATGCACCTGTGGCATCTACGTCTTTATCCGCAGGAATCCCAAACAAAATGATGGCAGGAATGCCCAGGTCATAAACCTCTTTTGCTTCTTCCACAATTTTATCTATGGAAAGTTGGTAGACACCGGGCATAGATCTCACTTCATGAGCAATACCTTCCCCAGGAACAGCAAATAGGGGGTAAATCAGATCGTTTGTGGTTAGTAGAGTTTCGCGTACCATGCGGCGCAGTTGTGGATGAGTACGCAAACGGCGGGGACGATGAGTTGGAAACATAACGTTTTGTAAACCCAAACTAAAAATTCATGGATAATGGACACAAAACAAAGCGTCACAAAGGCGAGGTCAAAACGTTTTGTAGTCATAGACACTACAGAAAGCGCTTAACTTCCTCTGCCCTACTGCTGATGATGTTGTGGGGCAATTTTGTATTTTACAGCTAGCCTATAAGCCTTAAATCTTAAAAGTTCCCTGAATTTCTTAACTAAAAAACTTATTAAAAATTAATAGTCATTTGTCCTTTGTCATTTGTTACTGGTTCTTTGTACTTATGTATAGGATAAGTTAGGTAGGGCTAAAGCCTACCTATGTGTCTACGTGTATTTCAAAAATAAGATAGAATTTCTATACACACAAGACCAATGACCAATAACTAATGACTAATGACAATTGTTTAGACAATCCGGAAAATGAAGGGGTAGCGGAAAGCTGTTTCAGAATTGCTTAGAACATGGAAAAGTGCCCAAATTGTCAGTCCCCAATGAACTAGGAACCAGAAGAATCCGACAAAACCCAGTACACCAAAGCTTGCTAAAATCAAGGCTCCGATTATAATTCCGTACAACCATACATTAAGGTGGAAATTGATAGCTTCTTTGGCATTTTCCTTAACAACAGGATCTTGAGTAGTAAACAGGATGGTAATAGGTAGACCGATTGAGAGAAGCAGAAAATTGAAGAAAATTGCTCCATGACACAGTGCTGATAAAACCTTTCGCGTATCCGTGTCGTACATTTGTCACTCCCTTGTATCTAAAAGTACTGAAGTGCTGAGTTTTGAGTTCTAGTGACAAATTTAATGAGTAGACTTGATATTAACGTTGAGGAACAAGCAATGAGTTTGATGTTTTTATGTATAAATTCTACTCAGTAACAAGAACCCATTGCTCAACACTTACTATAAGACCCTATCACAAGCATTGTTGTCTTAATATTAAAACACTCGCTAAAGTTGGAAAAAGTTAAGTTAAATTACAAGCATTGAACAGATATGTCAACTGAACTTCTGCCCGAACTGCATACAGCAGTTGAAAGTCGCCGTAACTTTGCAATTATCTCCCACCCCGATGCCGGGAAAACAACACTAACCGAAAAACTTCTGCTGTACGGGGGTGCTATTCACGAAGCAGGCGCAGTGAAAGCAAGGCGAGCACAGCGCAAGGCAACTTCCGACTGGATGGCAATGGAACAACAACGGGGTATTTCCATCACCTCTACAGTTTTACAGTTTGAATACCGGAATTGCCAAATTAATTTATTAGATACTCCCGGACACCAAGATTTTAGTGAAGATACTTATCGCACGCTAGCTGCAGCCGATAATGCGGTCATGCTGATTGACGCAGCGAAAGGTTTGGAACCACAAACACGGAAGTTGTTTGAAGTGTGCAAGATGCGCGGTATTCCTATCTTCACATTTGTTAACAAACTTGACCGTCCGGGAAGGGAACCTTTGGAACTTTTGGACGAAATCGAGCAAGAATTAGGCTTGCAGACTTATGCCGTCAATTGGCCAATTGGGATGGGCGATCGCTTTAAAGGTGTTTTTGACCGTCAGCAAAAACAAATTCACTTATTTGAAAGAAGCGCCCACGGTAGCCGTGAAGCTGTAGATACCGTAGTTGATTTAGGTGATGCCAGAATTGAGGAACTCTTAGAGCAAGACCTCTACTACCAACTCAAAAACGATTTAGAACTGTTAGAAGGGGTAGGACCGGAACTAGATTTGGAATTGGTACACCAAGGCAAAATGACACCCGTCTTCTTTGGTAGTGCCATGACCAACTTTGGGGTACAGTTATTCCTCAATTCCTTCCTTGAGTGTGCCTTAAGACCGGGTTCGCACAACAGTACAGCAGGTGATATTCCGCCCACTTACCCGGAATTCAGTGGATTTGTGTTTAAACTACAAGCGAATATGGACCCGAAACATCGCGATCGCGTTGCCTTTGTCCGTGTTTGTACGGGTAAATTTGAAAAAGACATGACAGTCAATCACGCCCGTACTGGCAGAACTATCCGCTTGTCTCGTCCGCAAAAATTATTTGCTCAAGAAAGAGAATCCATTGACTTTGCATATGCAGGTGACGTTATTGGCTTGAACAATCCCGGTGTTTTTGCTATAGGAGATACAATTTATACAGGACAAAAATTAGAATATGAAGGGATTCCGTATTTCTCCCCGGAATTATTTGCAACTCTCCGCAATCCAAACCCTTCTAAATTTAAACAATTCCAAAAAGGCGTTTCCGAGTTGCGGGAAGAAGGGGCTGTACAAATTATGTACTCGGTAGATGAGGCTAAGCGCGACCCAATCTTAGCCGCAGTCGGTCAACTGCAATTTGAGGTTGTGCAATTTCGCTTGCAAAATGAGTACGGAGTAGAAACATTGTTAGAATTACTACCGTACTCTGTGGCTCGCTGGGTAGAGGGTGGTTGGGAAGCGCTAAACTCAATAGGACGCTTGTTTAACACAACAACAGTCAAAGATAGCTTTGGACGCCCAGTGTTACTGTTCCGTAATGAATGGAATTGCCATCAATTGCTGGAAGACCATCCTAATTTAAAACTGAGCGCGATCGCACCAGTCTTTTCTACACAGCAAGTGACTGAGGGTTAGTGGTTGATTGTTGGTTGTTAGTTGTTGGTTGTTGGTTGTTGGTTGTTCGTCAATTAACTACTAACCACTAACCACTATCTACCAACAAAGAAATTTTTCCCACCAACGTTAAAATAAAGTCTCAATCTGGGTATTTTACAGTAAGACTAGAGCGAGAAAATTTTTATGCCTTCACAATCTGAACCTTCTTTGGAGGCTGGTTTAAACATCCTTAAGCAAGGAAATTATCAGAGTGCGATCGCGACTTTAAAAGCAGTCGCAACAAGAGAAGGCGACAGCAATGCTGGCTTACAAGCGAAGGTAGGTTTAGTTGTAGCACACACACGCAGTGGCAATACTCTAGAAGCGCGAACTCTTTGTGAAACTCTCACTCAAAGTCATAATTCTCAAGTACGAGAGTGGGCACAACGGACTCTAAAGCAACTAACAAAACCTAGTAAAACGGGACAAGGGGACAAGGGGGACAAGGTAGAACCTGCTTCCTTGTCTACCCCCTCTCCCTTGTCTACTCCCTCCACTCCCCCCGATCCTCCTCCTGTGGCTATCAGGGAACCGATAAAACCGCTCCCGATTTACTGGAAACAGTCGCCAAGAGCCAAGTCTTGGCAACCCCTACAAAAGCTAAATTTAATTGCCTTTTGGTTGCTGCAAGCTGGAACATTTATTGCTCTATTTTGGATAATGCGGGAATTGTTGATCTTTGCGATGCAATCGATCAACAGCACGTTAATGAACTTACCGTATCTTGAGCCAATACAACTTTTATACGCAGATCCTACATTTTTTTTACTCTTAACCCTGTTCGTTTTAATCGGGTTATCACCTTGGTTGCTTGATGGACTTTTAACAAACTTTTATTGCCAAAGAGAATTTAACAAAGATGCTTTAAATAAATACAGTCAGGAAGCGGTTCGGGTACTGCAACGGTACTGTCAGCAGCAAGGTTGGCAGTTTCCAAAACTGGAGATTTTACCTCTATCTGCTCCGATAATAATAACATATGGAAATTTACCCCGGACTGCGCGAATTGTCGTCAGTCAGGGTTTGTTAGAGCAATTAGCTGAAGATGAAATTGCTGCTATCTACGCACGCACACTCGGGCATATTGCTCATTGGGATTTTGTTGTCATGTCTTTGGTATTATTAGTTACAATTCCTTTCTACCTACTCTATCAACAAATTGCTATCTGGGGAGATAACAGAAAAATAATACCTTTGCGAATGGCTTTGGCTTATATAGCAAGCTTTGCCTATGGAATTTGGTGTTTGTTAACTGGAACTTCTATATGGTTGTCTCAGCTTCGTCATTACTATAGCGATCGCATTGCTGTTGACATCACTGGTAACCCCAATGGTCTTGTCCGTGGATTACTTAAAATTGCTATTGGGATTGCTAGCGATATTCAAAAAAAAGAACAGACTTGTTGGCAATTAGAAAGCTTGAATATCATGGTACCAGTGGGCTATCAACAAAGTATTTCTTTGGGAAGTATTGCGCCTCACACAACCTTTGAATCATTTTTAATGTGGGATACTCTTAACCCCTATCGATGGTGGTTTATTTTTAATAAAACTCATCCAATGATTGGCGATCGCTTACAACACTTAACATCAATTGCCCGTCTTTGGCATTTAGAGACAGAATTAAATATGGAAAACCAAAAGTCTTTAAGGGTCAAGCGCCAGTCCTTTCTTTTTCAAATTGCGCCTTTTTTGGGGATTCCTGCGGGTATCGTGTTTGCTGTTTTGATTTGGATAGTGTGGCAAACAGCCTATACTCTCAAGTTTTTAAACTTAAAGTGGATATATGACAATACCTCTTATGTTACGGGCTGCTTGCTAATTTGCATTGGTATTGGCATCATCGTGCGGATAAATGCTATTTTTCCCGAAATTAAGTCTATAAACGTGCAAACTGATGACCGACTCCCGGTTTTGCTTGCGAATCCCGCCAGTCTTCCTGCTGACAGTACACCAGTACGTCTTGTTGGTAAACTTTTAGGGCGTCGAGGTAATAGTAACTTTTTAGGGCAAGATTTAATACTGCAAACTAGCACAAGTCTCCTAAAATTACATCACCTTCCCCAAGTTGGGGAAGAACTTCACACCCAAGACTTAATTGGTCGCCGGATTACCGTTACAGGTTGGTTTAGAAAAGGAGCATTACCTTGGATAGATGTTCACACATTGAATACTCAAAGTGGCAAAATTGTCAATAGTTATCATCCAATTTATTCTATAATCCTGGCTATTGTTCTGAACGCTTGGGGAGTTTACGTGTTATTCAAGGGCTAGTAGTTGTTCCACTAACGACTAACAACTAACCACGCACTCTCAGAGTGTGTAAAGAAAAGTTGCAAAACACCGGACTTGATGTTACATTTATTTACAATAACGGTTGCAATTGGCAAACTTAGCGTCCCAGCTTGGTTACCTGTGTACCTGTAAAGCGCCGATCTATTCCCTTTTTTTCCCAACACAGCACAAAATCAGCCAGCCCTTGGCTGGTTTTTGTTTCAAAAACACAAAATGGTAGAAGACAAAGTGTATTTTATGTTACTATGCGATTATGCAATCGCTGGAAATGTCTATCTTGAACTAGCTACGTGTAAAATACCGTGATAATGTAGGGAATGGTGTTGCATTCTTCGGAATAAAAAGGGAACGAAGAAGTCCAGTGGCAGCTATACTCTGTAAAATTCAAAATTTTTAGACTAAAGGTGTTATTGGCGTTGTGTGCGCTCTCGTATTAAAGAAGCTTGATCTTGGTGAAAAACTGTATTGTATTGGTTAATAGTTTGGAGTAAAAAGGTTGGTTTGTGGCAATGTTAGTGGATAGTATCTATTACCCATTCGCACACCAGCCCCTGTTTTTTGCCCGGTCGCGTTCATTCAAATGTCAAATCTGGAGGTATGTTTCATGTCCGTTCGCCTATACATAGGCAATTTGCCAAAAGAAGAAATAGATCGTCAAGAATTACAAGCCGTCTTTTCAGCTGAAGGTGATGCTGTCACAACTAAGCTGATTAAAGACCGCAAAACTGGCAAATGCCGGGGTTTTGGTTTTCTGACGGTCAATAATGACGAGCAAGCAGACCAAATTATTGAAAAATACAATGGTTTCTTGTTCAAAGAATCTGCTATCAAACTTGAGAAAGCTCTACCTCGTACTAAAGGTGGAGAAGAAGGAGCAGAGGAGCAACCAAGTGCGGCTAAAGCACCAAGTCAAGGTGGAAGCACTCATGCAGCCCCCGTACAAAAAGAGGGTGGTAACCGTAAAGAAAAAAGCTCTAAGAAGTCCCGTCGTGGCGGCGGTACTAGAGAGAATGTTCCAACGGCATCTGGAAACACGGATGACACTATTCGTCCAGATCCTCGCTGGGCTAATCAGTTGGAAAAACTCAAGCAAATGCTGGCTGCACAGACTACAAGTTAGTTCTCCCTCCAGGTCAATTAAAAATCAGATTTTGATTTGAAATTGCTAAGAGATGCTGGGGTTATTTTGACCGTATCGTTATGAAGTCCCTTAGCTATTTAGCTTTGGGAATCTTTTAACCAAATTATGTGCGAGATGCGCTTCGGCTTACTCGCTTCGCTGTCGCAACTGTTGGAAAAACAGCAATTACTGGCTGTACTTTTTTCTCTTGCGAATAGGCTTGCGTTCTGAACCTAGCACCCAACCAAAGTAGCTAATCAGGCGCAGCTTGTTTTGCAGTTAAAAAAACAACTCAGTTTTAAATGCAGGGCTATTGTGTGTACTGTGTGGGTAAAATTCACAACGAATGACCTTATCCTTGCTAGAAACACAGTAGGGGGTTGAGCAAATTCTTTCAGCAGTCGCGATAGCGAAGCGAGTAAAGCGAAGTGCATCTCGCACTAGTTCAGGTCAATTTTGGCATCTGTTTCTTTTTTTGCCTGACTGCTGGTACATCAAGCAAGAAAGCATTCTTTCTAAAAGTGCAATGCTAGAGGTACAATATATTTTACGTCTGACGCGGCTAAAAGACTGATATTTTAAGATATTCTTCCAAAAAGATTGGTTAACTGTAACTGCACAGGTTTATATCTACTAGCAAACTGTTCAGACATTTCATTCGCACCCCTGCCATTTGTCGCTTTAAAGTCATCTAACAATGACTCCCTACGGGTGTGGTCTATTTACCTGAAAATGGCTGTAAACTATTTTTGAAAAAAATAAAGTGTCTTATTATACTGTCTAAATAAAGAAAATAAGTTTTTGGCAGACGAAGAAAATAGTATAAATTTAAACAACTGGCGCACGGCCAAAAGTTGTTCGGAAAAATTCTAAAGGAAGAGTCGAAGGTTATTTTACAAAGCTATATTGACATTTCTTCTATAAGCTGTAGTGAAACTATCATCAGATTATGTATTAAAAAATACTATGTTTGGAAATTTTTGCTTGACAATAAGCTTTGTGGTGATGGCACGAAGTAGATAGAAAAACTAATAAGTGTAATTGAAATTACAAATATTTAGATTACTTATTGGGTGTATTAGCTAAAAATATAGAGCTTAAAGTATAAAGAATTTAAATGAAAGTACGTAAAAAAAATTCTACTTCTGTGAGTAGATGTATAAAAATGTATTGCATATTAAATTAAAATGAAGAATAATAAAAATTCTATAAACGAGGTTGAAGGCTAAGAGCAAACTCAGATGTGCCGAAGACCTTTCGTAAGAAAAACACCAACAAACTATGAACTCTAGAACTGAGCAACGCATCGCCTTAATTTCAGTCCACGGCGACCCGGCGATTGAAATTGGGAAAGAAGAGGCTGGAGGACAGAACGTTTACGTGTGCCAAGTGGGAGAAGCACTGGCTAGATTGGGGTGGCAGGTTGATATGTTTACCCGCAAAATTAGTACAGAGCAAGAAACAATAGTTCAACACAGCCTCAATTGTCGAACAATTCGGCTAGAAGCTGGTGCTGTTGAATTTGTGCCACGAGATAATCTATTTGGTTACTTGCCAGAATTTGTGGACAACTTCCTCAAATTTCAGCAGGAGAACAATTACGTGTATCCTCTGGTTCATACAAACTATTGGCTCTCTAGCTGGGTTGGAATGCAGTTGAAGGAGATCCAAGGGAGCAAACAGGTTCATACCTACCACTCTCTAGGAGTCGTTAAGTACAACACAATAGACACGATTCCTCCGATCGCCAGCACTCGGTTAGCAGTGGAGAAGCAAGTTTTGGAGACTGCAGAGCGCATTGTAGCCACGAGTCCGCAAGAAAAAGAACATATGCGAACTCTTGTTTCTACAAAAGGCACTATTGATATTATTCCCTGCGGTACTGACATTCGGCGGTTTGGTTGTGTTGACCGACAAGCCGCAAGAGCAGCATTGGGTATTGACCCTGAAGCTAAACTTGTGCTTTATGTAGGTCGTTTCGATCCACGCAAAGGTATAGAAACGTTGGTGCGTGCGGTTGGTCAATCTCAGTTTCGCGCATCTGACAAGCTTCAACTGATTATAGGTGGTGGAAGCCGTCCCGGTCATAGTGATGGGATAGAACGCGATCGCATTGAGAGCATTGTTGCTGAGTTAGGTATGAGCGATTTCACAACCTTTCCAGGTCGCCTCAGTCAAGAAATTCTGCCATACTATTACGCTGCTGCTGATGTTTGCGTTGTCCCCAGTCACTATGAACCTTTCGGACTCGTAGCGATTGAAGCTATGGCGAGTGGTACACCAGTAGTCGCTAGTGACGTTGGTGGACTTCAATTTACCGTTGTACCAGAAGAAACTGGTTTATTAGCAACACCACAAGATCCAACAGCTTTCTCTGCTGCAATTGACCAAATTCTCAGCCATCCACAGTTGCGGGATAAATGGGGTCAAGGAGGTAGACAGCGAGTTGAAACTAAATTTAGTTGGGATGGAGTAGCATCTCAATTGAGTCAGCTTTACTCTCAAATTTCATCGGCAAGTTTTGAAAAAGCCCGGAAAGAAAGTTCTGAGAAATTACCACAAGAAGCAATTTTAGTAAGTTAGCGATAAGCGAAGCGATACACCTAAAGGCGTATCGCTGGTTGTGTGCATTAAAGAACCAAAAGTCTATAGTCGAGAGTTATTCACAAATATGTGCCTCTCGACTATAGACTTTTGGCGTTAATTCTCAATAGAAATAGAGTTTTTTGCGAGAAGAATCAGCCTAATTTTGTCAGCAGTGCGGTGGACGGTGAGACAAGGGTTTCAAGATTGTAAAGAAAGATCTAACCAATGCATAGACTAACAGGAAGGGGAGGAACAACGTTTCGCTGGGGCTTTGAAGCTCCTCTCCTTACAGGGAGACGGGTTTGGGGTGAGGTTCGTTTTGACTTCATCGAACTCACGTATTTTTACTCGTTAAATAGCTGTTACGAATAAAGAATGCAGTTAAGCTGACTGACCTTTTGTTTTATGAATCGGCAAATAGTCAAGGAAAGGCAATTGCAAATTTATCCTCTTTTGGTACAGCCACTAGCAGTGACACAGATTATATCCAACTCAGTAAAATATCTGCTGGTTTTAAATTGACTGGTAAAGTAGCCATGAGTTGGGAAGATGAAAGGCTTAGTCAGTCAAATCTCGCCTATCAAATCAAAGTTGGAAATTCTCCAAAAACTACAAGTGTCCCTGAACCCAGTACACTTGCTGCCATTGCATTAGCAACATTTGCGGGTGTAGGTTACAAACGACGTAAAAGCGCTTAATTACTTTTAGGTGAGCCGCTTAACTACAATAAATTTTAAATTTACCAACACGGTTTGTTCAAGAAGCCGTGTTTTTGAAATAGAATAATTTTAATAATTTCATGAAAGAATGAAGTTTTTAGTAAAAAGGCTGCAGAATTTGTACCAGTATTAAGAAGTTCTGTTAAAGTTTCATGTAAAAGCGGTGAGGAAAGCTGTAGTCATCAGTAATTTCTAGGAAACCCTATTTTTATTGAGACAAGCAAATGATTCAACGGACACTGCTTCTGATTTTTGGTCTAGTGACCCTTGGACTGTGTGCAGCGCCAAACCCAGCAAAAGCCCTAACACTCAGTCAGAACCCTAATTTCACAGATATGGACTTTGAAAATCTCATCAAGCAAGGGCAATTTTCCGAAAAGTTTGTTGCTGAAGGTCGAATTGGCGATCTTGGGGGTCTTGCTACTTATGAACTGAGTATTAATAATGATATTCAGCAAGGTGGTCTGCCTGTTGAGCAACAACAGTATACTTGGGTTAACAATCAGCCAGTAGACTTCAGTCTGGAATACACGGGTAACAGTGTTAAATATGTTGTTGGCGGTCAGACTTTGTCCAGCAATGCTTTTAATGGTTTGGTGAGCGATATTTTCATCCGTACCTTTGCTTCACGAAATAGCACTGTTAGTTTGAGTAACTTAGTGTTGAATGGTACAAGTATTGGAGCGTTAGACTCTTCTTCTTTGGGTATTGCTTCAGATGTAGATTATCTTAGAGTTAGTGACATTAGCACTCCCTTTGTGCTGACAGGTCAGACAAAATTGTTTTGGTCAGGTACAACTCCACCAAGAAACTCTCAACTGGCATACCAATTTAAAGTAGGGGGTTCGTCTAAGACAAGCGTACCCGAACCAGGTACAATTGGTGCGATCGCATTGATAGCAGTTGCAGGTTTAGGTTACAGCCGCAAAAAGCAAGCAGCTTAACGAGTGGTAAAGTCGCTGCGCTCCAATTCGTAATTCGTACTTTTCATTACGAATTACGAATTATTCTGTCACGAGCTTTATCCTGCTTGACTGGTATTTTAATAAGAAATTCGGTTCCCTGACCTAAAACGGAATTGCAAGTTAAACTACCCTGATGTTTTTCTACTACAATGTGGTAACTAATTGATAAACCCAAACCCGTCCCACTTCCTATTGGCTTAGTGGTAAAAAACGGATCGAAGATTTTTTGTATAACTTCCTGAGCCATTCCAGAACCATTGTCAGCAATCACAATCTCTACACTATGGTTTTCTACAAGCAATGTACGAATAAGAATTGTGGGGATTAAAGATTGAAAATTAAGAGTTGGGGCGGTTATCTTTCCATACCCTAGTTTCGATTCTCCAGTTCCTAGTTCCAACGCATCAATCGCATTTACCAGTATATTCATAAAAACTTGGTTCAGTTGATTGACGTAACATTCAACTTGGGGGAGATTTCCGTATTCTTTTATAACTTTAATTTCAGGTCGCTCTACTTTTGCTTTCAGTCTATGGTGTAAGATCATTAAAGTACTGTTAATTCCCTCATGAATATCAACTGGCTTCATTTCTGCTTCGTCTAAGCGAGAAAAATTACGCAGTTCCAACACAATATTCTGGATGCGTGTGGTTCCTATTTTCATGGAATGAAGAATTTTGGGTAAGTCTTCTTTCAAAAAATCTAAGTCTATTTCTTGAAGTTTATTTTGTAGTGAAGCAGAAGAATTAGAGAATTCGAGTTGATAAACTTCTATCAAGTCTAACAATTGATGCATATAAGTATTAGCATGAATAATATTGCCATGAATAAAATTGACAGGGTTATTGATTTCATGAGCAATTCCTGCTACCATTTGTCCCAAACTTGACATTTTTTCACTTTGAATCAATTGAGCTTGAGTCTGCTTTAATTCCTGTATTGCTTGTTGCAATTGTTGATTTTTGTCATGAAGTGCTTGTGTTCTCTCAGCAACTTTTTCTTCTAAGGTATGATTGTACTGCTCCAGGCGATCGCTAGCTTGTTCTAAATTTTGGTAGAGAATAGCATTTTCTAAGGAGATAGCTGCTTGAGTCGTAATGAGCTTGAGTAGTTCCAAACGATTTTGGGAAAACGCCGCAATTATCAGATTATTTTCCAAATAAAGAATACCAAGCAATTTATTTTGATTAATAATAGGTATACACAAAAGACTCTTGGGCTGTTCGTGTATAATGTAACTATCTGCTGCGAATAAGGGTTGTTCGTTAATATCATCAATGACTAAAATTTCCTGCGTGCGCTTTACGTAATTAATCACAGTAATAGGAACATACTGGCTAGATGTTAGGCGGATGGATGGGAACTTTGTATAAGGAGGGACACAAGCGGAGTTGGAAGTGACAGCAGTAACGGCTAAGCATAAATTTTCTCCTTCATTCAAAATCAAAGCACATTTAGAAGCTCCTGCATTTTCCATCACGACCTGGATTAAAGTAGATAGCAATTGTTCTAGTTCGATTTCCTTAGAGAGTGCAATAGAGGCTTTGATAACCGCTATCAAATCTAGAGAGTTAGAAATACTTGTATTCGCTCCAGAGAAAGTTTGATTTGTGCTACTAGTAGATACAGATATAAAACTGTTGGAAGTATTTTTACTGAATTCTATTTGAATTTCTTCTTGTTGAAGAACAGATGTAAAGAACTGAGGATAGAGGTTTGTCAAATTGTCAGCTTTAGCTTTAGCACCCCAGCGAACGTAGCCAAAATAAGCATCTGTTAGGTAAATTTTGGCAATTTTTAATTTGTTCCATTCTAAATAAAACTTAGCAGCTAGTTCGTTAGCCAGAGCTTCTTCATTTATATACTGGTTTTGTTGAGCATATGTAATAGCATACTCGTAAGAGTCCACAGCCTCAGCATATTCCTGTCTAATCCGATGCTGCTCTGCTTTCACCAAATAAAATTTATGCAAAAAATTCATGGGAGCGTGACAAGCCCATTTTTGCATTTTTTCTTGATTAGCTATTACCATTCCCCAAATTTGTTCTTGTTCTGATAATTGAACGCTAGGATACCTT
Source organism: Scytonema sp. UIC 10036 (assembly GCF_009725235.1). The sequence continues at coordinate 50,392 of NZ_WJFC01000061.1, read as the reverse complement.
GCTAAAAGAGAGAGCGAATGGTAAAAATTAAAAATCGGAAGAATTATCATTGCTGTTCCAGCATATAAATACTCTTCTGCTTTAGCTGCATATTCAATACTACGAGAGTAATCACCAAATAAATAGCAAAGTTGAAGTTTACATAAATATAAAAATAAAAGTCCAACTCCATCATTTGTTTCTAAATGGATTGGTAGCATTTTTTCTTCATCATAAGCTTCCCCAATTAAACAATGATGTTCTTTATGTGCTTGACAAAGATTGAGAACAGTTTGTCGATAAATTTCATTCCAGTAAAAGACTCGATGCTGTTTAATTTTTTGTAGGTTACTACTATATATTGCTATTTGTTGTTCTAGTTCTGTTAGATCTTGACCCGTGAAATATGCACTATAAGAATAACCGTAAAGAGCGTATGCTGCAAATTCTAAATCCCCCGTTTCCAAAGCTATAGAGTAAGTATCGAGCAGAGGTTGTAGTGTTTCACTAATATGCTCTTTCCAAGGTTTAATTAAATGATTAAAGACTTCTAAAACTTTTGCAGTTACAGAACTAGTTTTTTCTCCAGATAACAAAAGTTTTCCTAGTTTGCCAAATTGATATCCAGATTCAATGTCTTCTACAACTCCACAAAGCGTTAATCCATAGGTAGCATAAGCAAAAGCGGATGAAGGAGCATTTCCATATTTAATAGATAAATTAACCTGTTTGAGAATTATTAACAGAAATAGTTGAGGATTGACTGGATACACTAGAGATGTAACACTAGACAAAATACACATTACAGCCAAAGGTAAAACTTCTTTCATTTTCGGCAAATGGCTTAAGGTATCAATACTGAAACTTGCTAGATTTGAAGCTGTCCTCTCTAGTTCATTCTGAACATCAGTTTGATTGGGATTTTCTGGAAATTCCGTTCCTAACAATTTTAGAAATGATAGTGCAATGCTAATTGCTTCTATAAGTTTATTTTGCGAACCACGAGCTTGAATTATAACTTCATAAACTTTTACTGTATCTAATAGCGTTTTTGCTTTTTTTAACACCACATCTGCTATTTCTTGCATCTGTTCAAAATGACCATCTAAGTATGCCGCCTCTACTGCTTTTTCATACAAAGTTAGGCTAAGATTATAGTCTGCCTCCCAACAATCAGCAGTTAGTAAATCTATCCCAGTCTTAAAATATTTCACGGCTGCTGTGTAAGCAGTTGCTAACATAGCTTTTGTACCAGCAATTAAATTCATATCTATCAATTCATAGCGAGTCTTGCGATCGCCAATTAATTCTGCTGCTATATTCAATTGATTGACTAACTCAAATATTTTTTCTTTTCGTTCTTCAATTGGAATACGACTCAACAGCAATTGTCCAATTTTTAAATGAATTTTCTTTTTTTGACTTTTGGATATTAGAGAATAAGCAGCCTGCTGTACGCGATCGTGTATAAATTTATATTTAGATAACTTAGATTTTTCGCTGTCCTGTATAATCAGCCCTTCAAGTAAAGCTGTCCATAAATTATCTGCTGTATCTGCTTCAGATTTTTGATGTACGATCGCAAGAGTCTTTAAATCAAACTGATTTCCTATACACGCAGCCAATTTTAAAACATCTTGAGTTTTTCTTGGCAACTTTTCGATTTGAAGCGCCATAAATTCTACAACATTCTCTGTGAAAGTAAGCGCCTTTACTTTCGCAATATCGTATTGCCAATATCTCGCATTAAAATTAAATTCAATAGCACCTTCTGTATGCAGATTCTTGAGAAATTGATAACAAAAAAATGGATTGCCTTGAGTTTTAGCAAATACTATTTCTGTAAGATTAAGAGAAACTGATTTTTCACAGTGAAGAGTATCAGATATCAAAGAATTTAAGTCGAATAAACTTAAAGATTGAAGTTGGATACAACTAAGAGTTGCTTGAGACTTTTCAATAGCTTTGATTGTTAAAAACAGTGGATGTGTTGGTGAAACTTCATTATCGCGATAAGCACCCATTAATAATAAATTATTGTAATAATTATGATAAATATTTACATCTTCTGCTATAGATGATTCCTTGTCATGTCTTTCTATTACAGAAGGATATGTTGTAACCGTAGTCTTTGAACTCATTAATAATTCAATAAGTTTCAGTGAAGCTGTATCTGCCCATTGTAAATCGTCCAGAAAAATAACTAAAGGATGCTCTTCAGTACCGAATAATTTGATAAATCTTTGAAATAATAAATTAAAACGATTTTGAGATGCAATACCAGATAGTTCAGCGACTGGTGGTTGAGGACCAATAATCAATTCTAAGCTAGGAATAACATTGGTAAGAACTCGAGCTTGCGTACCTAATCCTGCTAAAATGCCTGTTTTCCACTGTTGAAGAACACTATCAGCTTCACTCAGGATTTGTCTGATTAAGTCTTCAAAAGCCTGCACCAAAGCGGACAAGGGAATATCTCTTTTGAACCGATCGAATTTTCCTTTAATAAAATAACCTCTTTGTCGCAAAATTGGTTTGTGAACTTCGTTAACAACAGCAGTTTTGCCGATACCAGAAGCACCAGTAATCAATACCATTTCTGTTGTTCCAGCTGAGACTCGCTCGAAAGCAGCAAGTAGAGTCTTTACTTCCTGTTGACGATCATAGAGTTTTTCAGGGATGATAAAACGATCGGAAATATCATGTTGTCCTAACTGGAAGGGTATTATATTTCCAATAGTTTGCCATTGTTGCCAACAGATTTCTAAATCGCACTTTAATCCAAAACCACTTTGATAGCGATCTTCACTATTTTTTGCCATTAGTTTACCAATAATATCAGATACAACTTTTGGAAGTTGGCAGTTAATTTCGCTGGGATTTTGCTGTTGCTTGGCAATATGAGAATAGATTAACTCTATAGGATCTTTAGTCGTGAAGGGTAACTGTCCGGTTAGAAGTTCAAAAAATGTAACTCCGAGAGAATAAAAATCGCTACGGTAGTCGATCCCTCGGTTCATTCTTCCGGTTTGTTCGGGAGAAATATAAGCTAATGTGCCTTCTAAAAAATTGGGATTGGTAAGGTATTGAATTTCTTTTGGAAGTAGGGAGGCAATACTAAAATCTGCTAACTTAACCTCAAAGGTGGTGGGATTAATTAGGATGTTTGCAGGTTTAATATCTTTATGAATCACGTAGTGTCGATGCAGTTCATCGAGAGTAGAAGCTATTTGAACAGCAATTTGGAAAAACTCTTGTAGAGGTATGGTAGTTGATTTCTTGACACGATCTAAGTAATCCCGTAGAGAAACACCACCAAAATCTTCCATGACTAAAGCATAGCTGTTATCACAATTTTCTAAGCTATAGGTTTGAACAATGCCTGAAATCTGAAGATTCATTGCGATCGCATACTGATTGCGAAACTGAGCAATTTGAGTAAAACTTGGATATTTGCTATGCATCAGTTTAATAATCACTAATTTTTGGTCACTTTCTCTAATACCCCGGCAAACTAGAGTTTTGCTGTCTGCATAAATTTTTTCCAAGATGCGATAGCCAGGAATCGTAAAAATTTTGTTTAGATGTACAGACATTTGAGCCAAGACTTCCAAGATTAATATCACCTAGTATTCCCAAAACTATAAATAATCTCACAAATTAATAGCCAAATTGACACTATGAGCATAAGCATCTGTAAAAACTTTAATAAAGTCCCGTAAATACACGGTTAGCTATAACCGTATATTTACAGTTGCCAAACTGATGCTAACCATGCGATCGCCAAAATAAGCTGTTATTAATCAGTAACTTTACCACTTTTTATAATTAACAATTTTTTTTTTAAGTAGATTTAACATCCTCTTGAAAAACATCAAATATATTCTTATGTAAATCTTCTATTGCTATTCTTCAAATAAAAAAACATAATTGTTCTATAAAATTTTATCAGAAAAATAAAAAATAGACTGAGTTTGAATAAAGCCTTTTAAGCTCATCCGATAGATTTGCCATAACAAGTTGATCGAGGAAAGAATAGGTTTTCTAAAATTTTGGGATCTTTATGAACTCTATAATTCAACTAATTGAAGAGAAGAAGCAAGATTTTTCTCAAGTTCCCTTATTTAAATTTATGCGAGATCAAAGCATAAATCATAAAAAAAGATTGGCTTGGGCACCATATGCCGCTCCTTTCATAATGAACTTTGGAGAATTAAACAAATACGTTTTTCGACAAGAACCAACCACAGATCCAATACAGGAATTGCAAGCTAGCTTGAAAAAGGAAGTAGGGAGTGGAGAGTAGGGAGTAGGAAAGAGGGTTTTTCACGATCGGTGATGAACTTTTTTTTTATCGGCGACTAGAGTTTTTGCTATTGTAGAAGAGGTGTCTTTACACGGACATTTTACGACTTCATCAGCAAACAGATCGCTAGCAAGCGATTTTTGGTAGCTGAAAATTGGTGAAACGGGGAATCGTTGTGCAAACTTTTGACTTTACGACTCTTACCGCTGTTTGTAGCGATATCCGCGCTAACTGGCTACCATCTCGTATAGAGCAAGTTTATCAGCGCAATAGCTACACCATTGCGATCGCACTCCGCACGATAAAACAACGGAGTTGGCTGGAAATTTCTTGGCATGCTCAAGCCGCCCGCCTCCACATTGGAGATCCACCACCAAGAATCCCAGATACTTTTACCTTCAGCCAACAACTAGTGCATCAGTTAGGTGGATTGGCACTAGTTTCTATAGAGATAATAGATCCTTGGGAACGTGCAGTTGATTTACAGTTTGCCCGCCGTCCGGGCGAAAGTGCTTTGTATCACGTGTATGTTGAAATCATGGGTAAGTACAGTAATGTCATTCTTACCGATGCAAATAACACAATCATTACTGTTGCCCACCAAGTTAATCAACAACAATCCAGTGTCCGCCCCATTCTTACAGGACAGCCATATGAAAAACCACCCCGACTCACTGCTACCGTACCCAGTTTGACAGAATCTCAGGAACGCTGGCAAGAACGAGTCAGTTTAATACCAGGAGCCATAAAAAAGCAGCTACTCAAAAACTACCGTGGCGTTTCTCCGTCGCTCATACAGTCAATGTTACAGGTATCCGGTATAGATCCAGACACTACGACAGATAGCCTGAACTCTGAGGATTGGCAGCGACTGTTTCATTACTGGTGCCAATGGTTACAAAGATTGGAGAGCGAGAAGTATGAACCTGTTTGGACAACAGGAGGATACAATGTCTTGGGTTGGGGTGCGGTGAAGCCAGAGGAAGATATTCAAGACCTACTCAATCGCTATTACAGTGACCAGTTTAATTTACAGACATTTTCTCAACTGCGGCATCAGTTGAATCAAAAACTCAACAATATTTTAGAAAAATTGCGAGTCAAGGCGGCTACCTTTGAGCAACGCTTACAGCAATCCGAGCAAGCAGATGAGTACAGGCAAAAAGCTGATTTGTTAATGGCGCATCTGCATGAATGGCAGGTGGGAATGAAGGAGATTACCCTACCTGACTTTGAAACTGGCAAACCTATAAAGATTGCCTTAGAACCAGATAAAAATGCGGTGCAAAATGCTCAAAATCTTTACAAACAGCACCAAAAACTCAAACGCGCCCGTACTGCTGTGGAACCGCTCTTGATGGAAGTTAAGACAGAAATTGAGTATTTGGAGCAAGTAGAAGCAGCTATTTCTCAAATAGACAGTTACCAAACACCAGAAGATTTACAAGCTTTAGAGGAAATTCGTGAGGAACTGATTCAGCAACAATATTTAGAAGACTCAGGGTATCGCCGTCGCAGTTCTACAGAATCGGCTAATATTAACTTTCACCGTTTCCGCACTCCTAGCGGTTTTGAAGTTTTAATTGGTCGCAACAACCGTCAAAATGACCAGTTAACCTTTCGTATTGCGAATGATTACGATTTATGGTTTCACGCACAAGAAATTCCGGGAAGTCACCTGCTTTTGCGTTTGGAAGCGGGTGCAGTTCCAGATGACAGTGATTTACAATACGTTGCCAACCTAGCAGCATACTACAGTCGCAGTCGTCAAAGCGACCAAGTTCCAATAGTTTATACTCAACCAAAGTACGTGTATAAGCCCAAGGGAGCAAAACCTGGAATTGCTATCTACAAGCAGGAACGTGTTATTTGGGGACAACCGCAGTCAGTGAACAGTGACCAGTGAACAGCGATCGGTGACCAATGCCCAATGAAATTTGATTTATCTTTACATTGAGATGCTTTAATTCTTCTTTAAGATAGAGGCTATTTTTTTATAAATGTGTTTTCTTTTGATAAATTTCCTTCAAAAATCTGTGTTGGCTGTTACAATGTTGTGATGATAAAGTTTCCCGGTGCGCTTTGAGAAAGCATAATTTGGGTTTAACTCAGACAAGACAACACAAGAGATTTTTATAGACCAGCTGTGGTAGGCTGGTCTTTTTATGCCGATTAAAAACTAAAGGTTGTTCTAAGAGCACCAATCAGAACATCATCGTTATTACTGTTATGGTCTGGTGCTGTCAACCAAATAACTCCTGGAGTAATGGCTATATTTTCGGTGACCTGATACTGATAGAACGCTTCTATGTGATAGGAAGTGTCTCTATCTCTGGAGATTTCGTTGATGCTGGAACCTGTGACTTTTGGTTCCATACCAAATACGATACCAGCTAAGCTGCCTTTCTTGCCAAGATCGGGAAATCCTAAAGTCACCGCCCAAGTCCAAATATCTAAATCTCCTCGGTCAATTCTTCCTCCCTGAGTGGATAAGTTACGAGCATTTGTATATCCAACCCAACCGCCTATGACGAATTTCTCGCTTAAGCCGATGGATGCTTGGAAACCGTATGAATTACTGGAAAAGGGTACGTTTAACTCGTCTGATTCTCCATCTAAGTCAAAGTCGAAGTTGGAATTGAAGAACGATCTTGGATTTGCGCGGGTACTCCCTGCATTTAATTCTTGATTGTAAGCATTAATGTAGGTGAACCCGAAGCTAAGGCGATCGCTTGGTTTAATAGTCAGTTGTGCTAGAGCGCCGTAAGGACCATTAAACACACCATTCCCAAGGGATGGATTGTTTGGAGAGCTTCCCAAATATCCTAAAGAAACAGATACAGCATCCCCAAACTGCTGAGTGATGCCCAAACCTGCGCCTTCAACCTGGTAATAAATTGCGTTGCGTGTACCAAAGGTTGATAAAGCACCTAGAGAACCATCTCCATCAAAAATGTTTATTGTGTCGGTTAAGTCATCAGCTGCACCTGCGTTTGCAATTGCAATAACTTCTGTGCTTTTAGTCAGGGGGAATTGGTACCACAAAGCATCCAGCAAGACATCGCTGTTACCGTCTTCACCTGCAAAAAATAAGCTGCCTTCTGGTGTTCCAAGTTCGGGGTTGACAATGTTATTGGCTTGAAGTCTGGTAAACAAAGTATCGTTTCCGGTGAAGCTAGTCACAAACTCCACACGTACCCGCGCCCCAAAGGTTGTGTTGTTATCCTCAACATCTACATCATTGACTGTATTGCCTCCAAAGACATCAGTGATGGCTGCAACAACTTCCCCTTGCAATTTAGTGGTGGTGGAAAATTGATTGGCTTCCAACTCAGCAGCTTTTGCTTCGAGTGCATCCACACGTCCCCGAAGAGTCGCCAGTTCAGCTGCAAATTCCTCTTGCAGTTTTTGTAATGTGGCTAAATCTTGTTTATTGACTAACTCAGCAGTCGCAGTGGCGATGAGTTCGTTAACGCGATCGAGACAAGCATTTAAACCAGCCGCAAATTCATATCTCGTTAGCGCCCGATTACCTCTATATGTCCCATTTGGATATCCTGCAATACAACCGTATCTTTCTATCAAAGATTGCAGAGCTTGGAATGCCCAGTCTGTAGGCTGTACGTCTGATAGCTGAGAAACTGAAGTCACCTGTGCCATTAATTTGTCTTTAGGGTGTTTCTCAGTTTCGTTAATGTTCCCATTGTCCGGTGTTTCCCCTGCAACTACAGACGCATTCATGACTAGCATCATGGTCAAAACCACTGGGCTAGCTAGCAAGGATTTCCATAATTTTGTCATCTTTTCCTCACACACATTTTTAGTTACAACCCACACCAAGCTTGAAACATTGACACAGTTGTGAATTTTGAGTAGGGCAATGCCCACCAAAGGTTTGTGATGGGCTTTAGCCCTACCTACGTATATTTCAAAAATCAGATAAGATTCTTTCAAAAAGTCTCTTAAATAATTTATTACAAATTCTGTTTTCTTTTATTGCTATCATCATATTTAGTCTCTTTTTCGATAATGAATATTATTATACTTGAACATAAGGATTTTTATTGTCAAGAGATAAGAGAAATCTTGTAAATAGCTCTCTGTGAAGGAGGAAAATAGTGCATTTAGCTCTGAATAGTCGGAAAAAAAGCTTTTTTAGCACGATCGCTTTCTTGATAGTATCTTTAAGTACTGGATGTAATGGCTCCAGTACAGAGCAAGTAACCAATTCCGAGCAATCACCACAAGCACAGGAAGCTGCATCGGCTCCGTCACCACAATCAAACAAAATCACAGTCGTGTCAACTTTTTTACCGATGTATTGGTTTACCAAGGCAGTCGCAGGGGATGCAGCAGATGTCAAGATATTAGTGCCACCTGGCACAGAAGTACATGACTACCAGGCAACACCAGAGAATGTCAAGGAAATTGCTACGGCTAATGTATTGGTAAAAAATGGCTTGGGTCTAGAGGGATTTCTAGAGGGCACAATTAAGAATGCTCAAAACTCTAAGCTCCTTCAAGTTGATGCAGCCAAGGGAATTCAAACTTTAGATGAAATTTCACCTATCGTGAAAACTCATAGCGCCCACGAGGAACACAACCACGAACACTCAGAAGGAAACCCTCATGTTTGGTTAGATCCGGTTTTGGCAAAACAGCAAGTTGAAAATATTCGAGATGGTCTCATTGCTGCTGACTCTGCTAATAAAGCAACTTATGAGGCAAATGCAGCAGCATATATCAAGCAATTAGATAGTTTAAATAGTGAATTTCAGCAAACTTTACAAAAGACTCCTAATTGTACCTTTGTCACTTTTCATGACGCTTACCCGTACTTAGCGAAACGCTACAATCTCAAACAGGTTGCCGTTGTGGAAATTCCAGAAGACCAACTGTCACCAACAGACGTGCAAAATGCAGTGAAAGCAGTCAAGCAGTATAAAGTGAAAGCGTTGTTTGGCGAACCTGGATCGGATAACAAATTGTTAACGAGTCTTTCTAAAGATTTGAATTTGACTTTGCGTCCTTTGGATTCATTGGAAACGGGTGAAACAGAACCGCAGTACTATTTCAGAGCAATGCGAGCTAATTTAGAAACTTTAAAGTCTGCCTGTCAGTAGATGTTACAAAAGGTGAGTTATAAATTATGCGTGCTACAAAAAATATTTCATCATAATTTCATAATTTATAACTCATAATGAAAATCTATGATTGTTCCCGGTTAATGATAATGACTAATGAATAATAATTTTCCTATTTTAAAGGTAGAGGGATTGACGGTTTACCAGGGTAGCTATCTGGCTGTTCGAGATGTTTCTTTGGAAATACACCAGGGAACGAATACAGCTATAGTGGGTCCCAATGGTGCTGGTAAAAGTACGCTAGTGCAAGGTATTTTAGATTTAATTCCCAGAAGTGCAGGTAGTATTGAAATATTTGGTCGTCCAATAACCCGTTTGGGAAATTTGCGCCACCAGTTGGCTTATATGCCGCAAAATTTTATTTTTGACCGCAGCTTTCCTATTTCTGTGGGTGAACTCGTAGAGTTGGGATGGGTTTCTAGTTCTTCGTCCAATCTCTTCAATATGGGTGGTTTAGGTCGCCGAAATCAGGAAAAACTTGCAGCAGTCGCGGAAGCTTTGCACCGAACTGATGCTTACCACTTGCGTCATCAAGCCATTGGAACTCTGAGCGGAGGTCAATTTAAACGGGTATTGTTGGCATATTGTTTGGTTGTACCCCGCAAACTATTGGTTCTTGATGAGGCTTTTGCTGGAGTGGATGTGCAGGGTGCAGCAGATTTTTATACGTTGCTTAATGAATTGAAACAAGAAGAAGGTTGGACGGTGTTGCAAGTCTCCCATGATATTGACATGGTAAGTCATTACTGCGATCGCGTGATTTGTCTGAACCAAACCATTGTTTGCACTGGAGTTCCAGAAGTCGCTCTTTCACCACAAAACCTTTTAGCAACTTACGGTCCCGGTTTTAGCCGCTACCGACACAACCATGATTGAATTATGAATTATGAATTATGAATGATGAATTGAGGTTTTTATACCTACATATAACCTACTATGTAGGTAATTGAAGAGAAAAGCACATATCTTAAAGACTTACAAATGACACTTGACCAATGACACTTGACCAATGACAAATAACAAATGACCAATTTAAACGACTTAGTTGCTTTACTACAGTTCCCCTTCATGCAACGTGCGATCGCAGGAGCTGTGTTGATGGGAATACTAGGCGGTTTACTTGGTAGTTTTGTCACCTTGCGCCAATTATCCTTCTTTAGCCATGCGGTAGGTCATGCTGCTTTAGTGGGCGTAGCGTTAGGTGTACTGCTACACTTAAATCCTACCTGGATGTTACTCCCCTTTACTTTACTTTTTGGGTTGGTTGTTCTCTACTTCATAGATCAAACAGATTTAGCTAGCGATAGTGTCCTCAGTATTGTCCTGTCCGGTGCGTTAGCCCTTGGAGTGCTTTTGACTAGCCTAATTAAAGGGTATCGTGGCAACTTGATGAGCGTACTGTTTGGTGATATTTTAGCGATTGACACGACAGACTTAGTTTTGACGCTACTTGTCCTTGTGGGAGGTAGTGCATTTCTCTTATTAACCTTACAGCAGCAAATTCTGTTAACTCTTAATCCTGCTGTGGCAAAGGTTCAAGGGGTTCCAGTACAATTGTATCGTTACTGTTTTGTGGTACTGCTATCACTGGCTGTTGCTGTGGCAATTAAAGCGGTTGGAGTTTTACTCGTGAACGCTTTCTTAGTTATTCCTGCCTCAACAGCTAAATTAATGAGTCACCACTTTAGGTGGTTTATCATTTTGTCCGTGATTGTTGGTTCCACCAGTAGCTTTGCAGGCATTATTGTATCCGGACTGTTCAACTTTGCTTCCGGACCCAGTATTGTGCTCGTGCAGTTTGTGTTGTTCTTAGCGGTTTTTAGCTTGGTTCAGTTCCGGAAAAAATCTCCCGCATAATTTTTTCCAAAAGTACTTGCCAAATCATTTGGACTTCGCTACACTTAATAATCGTGGAAATAAACAAAAACACAAAGCAAATTAGCCGGGATAGCTCAGTTGGTAGAGCAGAGGACTGAAAATCCTCGTGTCACCAGTTCAAATCTGGTTCCTGGCATTTTCATACAAGTCATGAAAGGCAACGGTTTCAAGGATTTTCGCTTTCTCAAACTTGAAAAACAGAGGACAAATGTTCTACTGTTCATGCCAATTATTGGACTGTTTTGGATACCTTCAGATACAAAAGTGGTGTAAAAATGGTGTAAATGGTGTAGAGTGGAGGAGAAATACACCATTAATACATATGTACTAAATGTCTTCTAGGGGACGAGGATATAAAGGATCTGTATCAATCATTAACTCTAATGGTCGATTACAGTTGAGATTTCACTATGGTGGTAAGCGCCATTACTTTTCTACAGGATGGCTTGATACTCCTGCGAGTCGGAAACTGGCAGAACTTAAAGCAGCGGAGATTGAGAAAGATATCTTATATGAGCGCTTGGACGAAACTTTAGCGAAGTACAAACCTGCATCATCTCTAAGTACGGTTACACCAGTTACACCAATTCAGAAACCAAAACCAGAGTTGGATGACTTGTGGGAAAAATATAGCGATTTCAAAAAGCCTCAAGTCAGCCCTAGTACTTTCGCTAAAGACTTTACTAAACATCGAAACCACATTGCTAAGTTCCCTACGCGATCGCTAGATGAGGCATCTGCTATTCGAGATCATCTGTTATCGAATCTAACTCCAGATGCTGCAAAGCGCTGCTTAACCCAACTCAAAGCTTGCTGCAATTGGGCAATGGACGAACGATTAATCGATAACAACCCTTTTGCTGCAATGAAAATCAAGTTACCAAAGGGTGTGGCTGAGGAACAGGATGTTAATCCTTTCACTAAGGAAGAAAGAGATTTAATTATTCGCACTTTTGCTAGCGATCGCTACTATAGTCATTACACCCACTATGTGCGCTTCCTTTTCTTTACTGGGTGTAGACCATCGGAAGCAGTTGCCTTGAAATGGAAGCACATTATTAATAGCGTGATTCAGTTTCGGGAATCTGTTGTTGTTTCTGAAGATGGGTTAGTCCTCAAAGAGGGACTGAAAACCCAAAGAAAACGCGATTTTCCGATTAATGCAGAGGTAAAAGCAATTTTAGATGAAATTAGAGATGAGGGAGATAATCCTGAAGCTCTAGTGTTTAAAAGTCCGAAAGGAAAATTTATCGACCATCACAACTTCGCTAACCGTGCGTGGAAGTCAATCTTAACTCAGTGTAACGTCCCTTATCGTAAAAGCTACCAGACACGGCATACCTTTATTAGTTTATGTGTGGAAGCACATGTTAATAGCACTGCTATTGGCAGATGGACTGGAACCTCAGCCAAAATGATTGACAACCACTACGGCGCTACTAACTTTACCAACCTTAGACCACCTGAGCTTTCCTAAAATAGTAAGGCGATATGTCTGTCGAAATTGATTTAATTCGAGCCTAGCATCGTCATTTGGTAATTCATTTAACCCATCAATCAGGAGTAGAAACTGTTTTGCGATTAGTAAATTTTTAATCTCCTCAATTGACAAAACTAAACCATAAAGCAACACTATTGAAATGCAAGGGAAAAAAGCCCGTATCAAAGCGGCTTTAATCCCTCAAATATAATAGATAAGATTTACATTCCGGTACGCAGGCAAGATAGTTATGTTACAAACGTTTAGAGCAACCCTAAGGGGAGACTCGTTGGAGTGGGGGGAGGAAGTGCAGCGCTTGTTTAGAGACGATCGTCCGGTACAAGTGTTGGTTACAATTCTGGAAGAAGAGCCAACGCAAGAGAAGAATGGGCGCGGTCAACGTATGGCAGCAGTGTTGGAGAAGCTAGCACAAGCACAAGCTTTTGCAGGAATCGACCCGGTAGCTTGGCAGCGAGATGTGCGACAAGATCGAGAGCTTCCAGGTCGGAATGAGTAATGCTGTTGGATAGCAATATTATCATTTATGCTGCTCAACCTGAGAATGGCAGGCTGCGTGAGTTTGTTGCAGAACATGAGCCTAAAGTTTCAGCTTTGAGCTACGTAGAAACATTAGGTTATCATCGCCTGACCGAAATAGAACAACAGTTTCTTGAAGAATTTTTCTCGGTATCGCTAGTTATCCCTATTTCTCAAACCGTACTGGAGCAGGCAGTCGCATTGCGACAAACACGACGCATGAGCTTAGGGGATGCCATTATTGCGGGAACTGCACTATCGCATAATCTAAAGCTGGTTACGCGTAACATTAAAGATTTTCAATGGATTGAGGGCTTACAGTTGTTGAATCCTTTTGAAGTATAAACACTACTCCCGAACTACCAAAAGATTACTTAAACACGTAAGTAGGGCTATTCACTACCAGCAGCATAATCCTCTATAGCTGTTTTGACGGCGGCTGCTAAAACACGTTTTCGCTCGTCTTTTGTGAGAGAATGTTGTTCTTTATGAATTATTTCTAGTGCTACTTCTGCAATTTTTAAGCAGTCGCTTATACTCAGATTTGGTAAAAATTGCAAAATTTCTTGAGTTTCCATAGGTTTCAAAGTCAAATTTTCATTATAAAAAAATTTTGATTTGTAACAATCGTTGTTAAATTTATAAAAATATCCGACAATAATTATAACTCAATTTTTACAAAAAAGGAAACAGGAAACTACTAACAGGGAATCCCCTGTTAATACCAATTTTCTATGAAGCCGCACATTATTTTTACCCCTCCTAACCTCCCCTTATAAAGGGGAGGGACTTAAATATTTTTTACCCCACCCTAACCCTCCCCTTATAAAGGGAGGGAACTGGATTTCTCTTGTTTCCCCCCTTTACAAGGGGGGATTAAGGGGGGTAATTATTGGAATTTCAATCCAAAACTCAGTTCCCAATCCTACTTGAGAGTTGCATTTAAAAACTCCATGGTGTTTATCCACAATAATTTGGTAACTAATTGACAACCCTAAACCAGTTCCTTTACCGATTGGCTTAGTTGTGAAAAATGGGTCAAAGACTCGTTGGAGCAAATTTTGGGGTATTCCCGAACCATTGTCAGAAATGCGAATCACAATACTGGGAATATAACCGTCTATTTGACCTACAGATGTTGCGATCGCAATTCTACCCTTTGGCGCATCTGCTACAGACGCCCTATGTTGATCCAAAGCATCAATAGCATTGCTGACAACATTCATAAACACCTGATTAAGTTGTCCTGCATAGCACTCAACCAAAGGTAAATCGCCATACTCTTTAATAATGTCAATCCCAGGGCTGTCAGGTCTGGGCTTTATCCGATAGTGTAAAATCAGCAGCGTACTGTCAATACCCTCGTGAATATCCACAGCTTTCATTTCAGCTTGGTCAAGTCTGGAGAAATTTCTTAACGAGAGAACAATTTGACGGATGCGATCGGTTCCTATCCTAATAGAAGCAAGTATCTTGGGCAAGTCCTCTAAAATAAAATCAAACTCCAGATCTTCTGCTTGCGCGATAATTTCAGGGTTGGGATTGGGATAATGTCGCTGGTAAAGTTCCAACATTGCCAGCAAATCTTGAGTATATTCATTCACATGGGTAATGTTGCCATAAATGAAATTGACTGGATTGTTAATCTCGTGAGCAACACCTGCAACCAACTGACCCAGTGATGACATTTTCTCAGTTTGAATTAGTTGAGTCTGCGCTTGCTGTAGTTCGTGCAGTGCATTAGTCAACTGTGCTGCTTGCTGTTGAGTTTGAACCAGTAAACTAGATTGCTCAATCGCTACCGAAAGTTGAGCAGCAACCTGAGTGGCAAACTGGATTTCCCAAGGTTGCCAGCACCGGGGTTGGGCACACTGGTTAATACACAACAATCCCCAAAGCTCATCACCTTTCATCACTGGAACAATTAAGGCTGCCTTAATCTGAAATTGCTCCAACATTGCCACATAACATTTATGCAACCCAGCCTTGTGAATATCAGCCACTGATTGCAGTTGTCCCTGGCGGTATCGCTCTGCGTAAACTTTATGAAAACAATGGTCTTGGATTTTAATTCCCAATGCCGAAGAAAAACCAGGTACCACGTCTTCAACTATATATTCCCCCTCCTCTGCTTTGGAAGTAGGATCGAATCGATACATCCCCACTCTATCGGCATTCAGAAATCGTCGAATCTCTCTTGTTGTTGTGCTAAAAATTGTATTTAGGTCAAGAGACTCCCGCATCTTAGTGACAACTTCAAACAACAGATGTTGTTGCGTAGCTGCTTGTTGCAAGTCAAGTGCTTGCTGTCGTGTTTGAGTGAGCAATTCAGCTTGTTGAAGTGCTACCCCAAGTTGGGCAGCAACTTGACTCATAAATTGAATTTCAGTCGCTTCCCATTGGCGGGGTTGAGAGTGTTGATATGTTGCTAGCAAACCCCAAAGGTGAGAACCAACAAAAATGGGAGCAAGAATATAAGCTTTGATAGAAAACTGTTCTAGTATATCAATGTGGCAGCGGTCGAAACCTGCTTGATAAATATCGTCTACAGCAGAAGTTTCATTGTTGTGATACCTCCCTCCCTGAGTTTCTTGTAAATAGGTATCGTTCCAAACTGTATTGATGCCCAGTTGAGATACATTAGACCAGTCTTGATTAAATGCCTCAAAATTGCCGACAAATTCGCCACCCCAATCGGAATTAAAACGGTAAACAGCAACCCGATCTGTTTGTAGAAGTTGACAGACTTCCTTTGTTGTGGTGTTGAAAATGGTATCAAGGTCAAGAGATTCGCGGATCTTGGTGACAACACTAAACAAAGCTTGTTGTTGTTCGGTTGCTTGTTGTAATTTGGCTGTACGCTCTTTAACTTGATTTTCTAAGTTGGCATTCAGAGCATTCACTTGTTGGTAAATCTCACGCTGCTGAATTGCCAAGGTAAACTGCTTTCCTAATGCTTGGGCTAATTCAATTTCTTCTACAGTCCATTCACGAGGTTGTGCTTTTTTGTATTCGCGCCAAACTTCAAATGATAACCGAGGATACAATTGCCGATCGTCGGGATCGAACCGTCCAGCCCAGAGAGTTTCTGTATCAATTTCATCTCGAAAGATACTTAAATAACCCATTAATTGCTGACGGTACTGGAGTGGTAGCATCAAGATACTGCGAATCTTGGTGGATCGGAAAGCGACTTGTAGATTTCGCAACAGTGGTGTTTTGTAGATATCTGGAATAGCCCATATGTCACAGTCTCCTTGTTTATTATAGTGTTCCTGCCAAACGCTATATTGCTCCATCAATTGATATCTGGCAATTTCCGGGATATTAGGTTGTTGCCCAAAAGTATATATCTTGATAAAAGGCTGCCCTAATTCCAAGCATTCTGCCAAACTTCTCACTGTATTGTTCTTAACATCAAAGGCTTGATTCCTGATGCAAAGCCTGCCACCAGCTCCTCCAAATGCCCTCACTGCTTCTTCTAAAGCTGGTTGCAATTCAACAGAGGGCATTGAGTGTAATAAGATGGCAACACGGTTAACAATGGCTTCACGTTGTGATTTTTCATGCGCTTGAGTAAGTACGTTACTTTGGGCGATCGCAACAGATAATTGATCGACAACTCTCTGTACTGCTTCAACATCATCTTCACCAAACAATCGTGAATTTGCATCATGAGACACCAACAGTCCCCAAAGTTGGTCTTGATGGAAAATGGGAGTGACTAAAGAGGACGTAATACCCATTGCAGTCAAGTATTCCAAATGGCATGGATCGATAGGTCTGTAGCGTATATTTTCCGATCCACTCTCGACCGTTTCCAAATTACGTAACGGGCTGTGACCTATTTGCCGACTTTCAACATGAGCTACAGAACGCACCCGCGCCTTCATAAAAAGTTCTCGGGTATGGAGAGGAATATCATCCGCAGGAAAATTCAGCCCCAGCAACGACGGGAGACGATATTGATCGATCGCTTCAGCAATCACTTGACCGCTACTATCGGGATGAAATTTGTAAATCAGTACCCGGTCAATGCCCAGCAAAGAACGTACTTCGGCAACTGTTGTTGTCAAAATCTCTTCTAAAGAAAGTGTTCGCCGAATATTGTTAACAATCCGGCGTAACAAATTTTCTTGTTCTAAACGAATCTGCAGATCGTGTTTGGCACTAGGGGACATTGCGTTTAGCCAAATAAATTCTGAAATAAGTTGGCATTAAAGGCTTGCACCTGTTGGTAAATTTCATATTGTTGAATGAAGAGGGCAAATTGCTTTCCTATGGCTTGGGCTAATTCAATTTCTTCAACAGTCCATTCACAAGCTTGCGCCTTTTTAGATTCTCGCCACACTTCAAAGGACAACCTGGGATACAATTGCCGTTGATCGGGGTCAAACTGACCAGCCCATAGAGTTTCGGTATCAATTTCGTTGCGGAAAACACTTAAATAACCGAGCAACTGCTGACGATATTGCAGTGGTATCATCATAATGCTGCGAATTTTAGTGGCTTGGAAAGCAATTTGCAGATTTCGCAATTCGGGTGTTTGATATATGTCTGTAATTCCCCAAACATCACAGTTACCAGATTTGTAACGTTCTTGCCAGACACTGTATTGCTCCATATATTGATATTTTGCCACCTCTGGCATCACGGGTTGCCAACCACAGGTATAAAGCTCAATGGATGGGTTTTCCGCATTCAGACAGTCTGCCAAACTTTTCACTGTGTCATTTTGCAAGCTAAAGGCTTGATGTCTGATGCACAACCGACCACCAGTTCCAGAAAACGCCTCAACAGTTTCTTTTAACGCTGACTGGAATTCAATACGGGGCATTGAATGCAGTAGGGCTGTGATGCGATCGAGTACTGCTTCTCTTTGCGCTCTTGCTTGGGCTTTGGTTAGAATATCGCTTTGTGCGATCGCAACGGATAACTGATCGACCACCATCTGCACTGCATCAATTTCCGACTCAGGTACCAAACGCGGTTCTGAGTGATGGGAAGCTAACAGTCCCCAAAGTTCTTCTTGATGAAAAATTGGCATGATCAGAGAAGACTTCACCCCCATTGCCGTTAAATACTCGACATGGCAAGGATCGACAGGGCGGTATGTGATGTCTCCTGATGTCGCTTCTCCCGTTACTAAATTACGCAAAGGGCTTTGACCTATCTGTCGCGTGTCAACATTCACAACAGAACGCGATCGTGCTTTCATAAACATTTTCCGAGCATGAAGCGGAATGTCATCAGCTGGAAAATTTAATCCCAGTAGCGATGGTAAACGATTGTTATCTATAGATTCTGCAATCACTTGACCGCTACCATCACCATGGAATTTATAGAGCATAACTCGATCTGTTCTCAGTAAAGAACGGATTTCCTCTGCTGTTGCTCTCAGAATATCGTTTAGATCTAAAGTTTGATGAATGCTGTTTATAATGCGTCGTAGCAAATTTTCTTGTTCTAAACGCAATTGTAAATCTTGTTCAATGCTGAGAGTCATAGCTTTTTCTCAAATAAGGTTGGATGAAATAAAGAGAAATAAATTTCAAAGGATAATTATTTATCTAATAATATTGTGAATTTTGATTGTGCTGTTTGTCTTCAGTAAAAATACTGGCAAAATTTGGCAAAATAATTTTATAGTTTTCTATACTTTAAGTAGAATCCAGAAGGAGAGTTGGCATTGCCTACCCCAGTTTTAGACATATTTAAGCCATACTAATTATCTTGATTAAAGAAAAGCATTACTTTGCCTCTAAATCTCACTTTTTAACTTTTTAAGGGTGAATTTGAGAATTTTCTTTTTTTTTAGTTTACAGTATATATACTAGCCTAACATATCTAAAAGATATCTCTGAAAAAGAATGTAGAAACGCGCTATTTAAAGCGTATTTACAAGGGTTATATGTCATGCATATGTAATTTTTGGAGTCTAATTGACCCAGGCTTTAATGTTAGTTTTACCTCACCCCAACACTCCCCTGATAAACTTGAGTGTGTTTCTTAGAAAGGGATAAGGAATCAATGGTTATAATTTCCGGAATCTGCTTTTAATGATGTGGTTTTTAAGATAGCGAGCCAAATCTAAGAAAAAAATTATGATAATCAGTAACCTTAAAACTTTAGCTGTAGTAGGTAGTGCAATCGCAGTTTATAGCGGCAGCTATTCATTTGCTCATGCGACTGAAACAAAAACGGTTAAGCAACTACAAACAAATATATCAGAAGTTTCTGTGTTGAATAAAAATCAGCAAAAAAGTTCCGCTCAACCAACAGTTGGCACAATTAAAGAACTAGTCACTGGTGATTTAATGTGCTATGTCACATTGTTAGATGAAAAAAATCTTGAGCGTCGAGTTGGGGCTAGCTTTGAGATTTGTGCAAAGGAAAAAACTTTCTTAAATAAAAAGGTTCGTTTAACTTATGGAAATGCTCGAATAAATGACTGCCAAAGTATAGAACCTTGTGGAAAAACGAGAATAGAAACCATCGTGACAAAGATGGAGATTGTTGGTTCAAGTCAAGCTAAGAATTCAGCTAATACACGTACCATCACTAATGGTCAATGGACAGTTACAATTGGTAATATCAATTCTTGGTCAGGAGTGAACGGGACAGGAAACTTAACTTATCGTGGCTGTGACTCTCAAGGCAAATGTATCAACTTGACTGGTGGAAAAATGACTTGTCGCCAGGGAATATGTACTATGACTTGGAATAATAAAGATTATAAATATAATATACAGCAAGCTATGGGTAATCCGGATCGCCCCTCATCTGCCTCATCAACTATCTTAACAGTCCGTCAAGGTTCTAAAGTTATTCTCACAGCTAGGGGTTTTAAAACAGTCGGTTCGTAGTCAATACTATTCCCCCAACCTACGTAATTTCGTATTTTTATGCAAAACCTACGCAGTATGTAGTGGACACTGGCTCATCTGATGACGGGAGATCTAATACTAAAATTTAGAAACCTGCTTTCTCTATGAAATCAGGAAATCAGGTTTCTAAAGCAGAATGTTTTATATGATAATCAAGCCGCAAAACGAATTTTGAGATAATCTTCTTCCATTTTTGCTCCTGCAGGTTGGAGTGCAGCCAAAGATTGGGGTAACACTAAATTGCGACGATGATTACCAATTGTAATGTTGAGTTCATCACCAGATTTATTCAATTGAATTTGATTCTTAGGAATACCGGGTAAATACAATTCCAAACTGTACTGATTGTTTTCTTGGACAACTTTAATGGTGGTTTCTTGATAATACACTTGAGTAGGATCTTCGTCCGTGTAAAGCGTATTTTTTAGACGTTCCAAAGCATCTAAACCACACATCTCCTCAGAGAAAAGAGGAACTTCCTTGACAGGGAGTGGATGGAAATTGTCATGAATTTCCTGACGGTACTGTTTTTGATTATCTTTCCAACGTTGGAAAAAGGGATCTTGCACTTCTTCCGGAATGATGCGGTTGGCGACAACTAAGTCAGTAGCAACATTGTACAAGCTGAGATAAGCATGAGCGCGAAGAGACTCTTTAATCACCATCTTTTCCGGATTGGTGACAAGACGTACTGACGTTTGAGTGTTATCAGTTAAAACTTTTTCCAGCGCTTCAATTTGTTGATAAAACTCGTAAGGTGCGTCCATCACCTCTTTATCCGGTAATGAGAAACCAGCAATGGGTTTAAAAATTGGTTCAACCAGAGGTCGAAGTGCGACTGAAATATTTTGAAACGGTTTGTAAAAGCGACGCATATACCAGCCACTCACTTCTGGTAAGCTTAACAAGCGCAATGCAGTGCCAGTGGGAGCGGAGTCAATAATCAAGACGTCAAACTCACCTTCATCATAATGACGCTTCATCCTCACCAAACCAAAAATCTCATCCATCCCTGGTAAAACAGCTAATTCTTCTGCCTGTACACCATCTAGACCCCGTGCTTGCAGGACTTGGGTGATGTAGCGTTTCACAGAACCCCAATTTGCCTCCAACTCCAGTAGCGCATCCAGTTCTGCACCCCACAAATTAGGACGGATTTGTTTTGGTGCGTGTCCCAGTTCTAGGTCAAAACTGTCTGCTAGTGAGTGTGCGGGATCTGTACTCAAAACTAATGTGCGATAACCTAGTTCTGCACAACGGAGTCCAGTGGCGGCGGCTACTGAGGTTTTTCCCACTCCTCCTTTACCTGTCATTAAAATTACGCGCATTGATAGTTTTGTCCTAGCTGAGAAATGTTTACACTTATTTACATTATGCTCCTTAACAGTGACCGATGACCAGTGACCGGTAACCATTCATCGGTCACTGGTCACTGGCAAAATGTTGCTTTAACACATCAAGACGGGAACAGTTCCAATAATCAATGTGGGAAGCAATCAAACCTTGAGAATTGAGACGCAACTCACTCCAGCCAGAAATAGCAATCCGAGGTTTCCAGGGAAGGGGAGTGTTCCAGCTAAGTGTCCACTCCGTTTTGATAGTGTCTCCTACAGGGTAAATGGCGTGCAAGTCCATTTTTATGTTTAAAAACCAAGTCTCCATGAATTTAATCATTTGTTTGTATCGCTCAATACCGTGAAATTTATTGAGGGGGTCTTGAAAATAAACGTCCTGAGCGTAAATGTCGTATGTTTGATTCACAGGAAATCTTTGATAGTCCTGTTGAAGAATTTGAATAATTTCCATTTGGTTAATGGTTAGTTGTTAGTGGTTAGTTGTTAGTTGTTAGTGGTTAGTTGTTAGTCGTTAGTGGTCAGGTGGTCACTGTATCTCGTTCCACAGTCTCTCTAACTGATACCGCCACACGCCGAGAACTTCCTCTCGCGCTTGGGCGGTTTGGTCGATCTCTCCCATCAGTCCCTCGGCGTAAAAACGGTCGAGGTTTTGCATGGTGGCTTCTAAAGATTGTCCTTGCTGTTTTGCGGCTTGGATAATTTGTCTTATGCGCCTTTCTATCAGTCGATTGAAGACGTTGTCCAAACCATTTTGATGTAAAGAAATGAGTCGGGCGATCGCATCCCGAAGATCTTCCGCAATTAAGCTACTAGAATTGTGCTGAAAGACTCCCCAAACGACACCTTGCTGTAAGGCATAGCGGACTTCTTGGGTATCATCGAAATTTGCTTCCAAAAATTGTTCTAAAAAAGGTTGGGCTTCTGACGCGGGCATAATAGGTAATAATACTCGCAACCAACTTTCATCGTCTGAAAGCATCACAAGGAGTCGAAAAGTTGCTGTTTCGACTTGCCAGGAACCGGGTGCAATAGCGCCGACAGTTTCAGTACCAAATAATTCCGTGAGTGTATCCGCGATTTCTGAAGGTATCATATTTGTTTTTTTATCTTCAGTTCTTAGAGTAGCGCTTTCAGGTGGTATTGCGACCGGGGGTAGAGAAGCCATCGTGTTTGTAGTGTAATTAATCAGACTTGTATTAGAGGTTGTTTGAAAAGAGGTTAGTTGTAATTTTCATCACATTATTACCCCCCTTAATCCCCCCTTATAAAGGGGGGAAACTGGAAATTAGTTCCCTCCCCTTTACAAGGGGAGGGCTAGGGAGGGGTAAAAAATATTTGATACACCAATTGTGACTTTTCAAACATCCTCTAAAGACGTTTGGCAGGTTTGAAGGTTAAGCTGTCAAAATCATTATCATTTGAAAACATTGGGCCAGTTGATATACGAACAACCCTTTTTCCTGCCCTTATAAATTCTTGATACATTGGTTCTGTCTTCACTTCAGTAATCATTTTTGCTGACTTAATTTCGGCAAGGTAGTCCCTAAGCTCTTGTAATTCCTCATCAGGGATACCAGCTTGCTCAGCTTCTGCAATCAACTTCTCAATTTTTTCTGCTGATATTCTGCTCATACTATACTTTTGGTTATGCACTATAGGGCAAATGTAGATATTGTAATGTTTTTGACCATGAATCGTATTGGCGTAGTCGTCACCGTCAAGCTAGCAAAGCAGATTCACGGTGACTTTGAGTATTTAATTTGGCGATCGCTCTACTATTAGGTTGAGAGTACTTTGCAAATTAACATTAATTTTGAGATTGAAGCTTTCCTTTGTTAGAATTATTTTGAGTTTCCTGTTGAACTATCTTCACAGAAGATGGCTGTACTTTATTAAGGTACTCTAAGGTTTGAAAACCCAATCCAATAAGTTGGGCTATAGTGCTAATGATAGTAAACACTACTACAAGCAAATCTAGCCACGAAACTTTACGTTTGGAACCTTTATTTTGAGACTCTTGTGTGTCTTGCATATTATTGTCTTGATGAAAATTTTCTGTTTTAAGTAGAGTATGACGGTTTGCTCTACTTGCTTGTACACTTTTATTAAAGTCCAGAGGTGACGGAGATTCAGCTAAGCCACTTGCCTGACTTTACCTAGGCATTGATTGAGTAATGTCGGACAAAAGCTGTATACGTAAAATCTTGTCTATTATTGAAAGAAAGTAGCAGTCTGAGAAAAAAAGTATTTTGGGAATAATGCATTTACCAAGCTAAAGGACGTTGACTTGCAATTGTCCTAAATCTTGTAGTTGAGGCATCCTGCTCGCCCAAATTACGCAAATTAAATGGAACAACTTAACTTCAAAAGCTGTCAGTGAGAAATATATTTTGTATTTGCTGTAGTGTGATTCATTCAACTGACTACCTTAATTTTTGATAAGTAGCACTCAAAGCCCTTGTCCGAGACAAATTTAGAGCTTTTGTATACCTAGCAAGACTCAACCCGGATTCCTAATTATGTCCCGTTCGCTTAAAATCGATCCAAAGTTCAACGCAAAAGTCAAATCGGCTCTCAAGCGTTCTAGCTTTCCCAGCCAAAATGCTTTAGCGACAGAGTTAGGGCTGAGCCGCTCTACTGTTAACAACTTTATGACTGGTAAGCCCGTTGATTATCTTAATTTTGTGGAGATTTGTCAAAAGTTGGGGTTAGATTGGAAATCAATCTCGACCTTTGAGGATTTTGCCAGTGAAAGCGGTAACCTCCAACGAGATTGGGGAAATGCACCGGATATCTCTATTTTTTATGGTAGAACTGAAGAACTGGCTAGGTTAGAACAATGGATTGTCAAGGAGAAATGCCGAATTGTTGCGCTTTCAGGTATGGGTGGAATTGGCAAAACCTCCTTAGCTGTAAAGTTGGCAAGGAAAATTCAGGATAAGTTTGAGTATGTGATTTGGCGATCGCTACACCATACCCCATCAATTCTAGAACTTCTAGCAGAGTTGATCGAATTCTTATCTAACGGTCAGCAAACAAACTTACCCGAAACTGTAAACAGCAGAATAACATATTTAATTAAGTATTTGGAGCAGCATCGCTGTTTGCTGGTATTGGATGATTGGGAAAATATTTTAGTCAGTAGCGATACAGCCGGACAATACAGACAGGGATACGAAGATTATCGGAATCTATTAAAACGGGTTGGAGAAGAGCAGCATCAAAGTTGCTTATTGATTACGAGTTTAGATTCATCCCTAGAAATCTCATTAATGGCAGGAAAAACACAACCCGTGAGATCGATGCAGTTAGGTAGTTTGGGAGAAGCAGCCAAGGAAATATTTAGGGAAAAAGGACTGCTCGAAGAATCCAGATGGCAAACGCTTATTGAATTTTATGGTGGTAATGCATTGTGCTTAAATCTCGTTTCCACAAGGATTAGAGACGTATTTGATGGGAAAATTTCTGAATTTCTCGACTCTACATTAGTATTTCGCGAAATTCGTAATTTATTAGACGCTCATTTTGAGAGATTGTCAGATTTAGAGAAGAGTATTATGTATATATTAGCACGTCAATGTCAACCAGTTGCACTGAGAAATTTACGAAAGGAGTTAACAGTGTCAGGAGTTACAGATGCTGTGGACTCCTTGTTGCGGCGATCGCTGATAGAAAAAATTCCAGTACAAGATGAAACCTGTTTCACTCTCCAATCTGTGGTTATGGCGTATACTACTAAGTTGCCACAAGCGCAATTAGTGAACTAACGCTCTTCCACCACTTTCGCGAAAAAATTGAAATCCCATTTCTATGTTATGTTAGTCCGCGCAGGCGGACTTTTTTTAGATAGGTGCGACTTCCAGTCGCCTCAATTATTCTCTTTTGAGAGTAATAAAAGAGCATTAAAAACTTGGTTATCCCATGATTAGGTCTGTAGAGAAAAGACTTTAAAAGTGCTGAGTACATTACTTCATGTAAACCTAGTGGAGTTAGAAAAAATATGTTACAAATGCAAGCCAATTCTTACTTTAGATAGAAGCGAAAATCAAAGCAATACTAAGTTATGATAATCAATAAGATGTTAGTTATTTTTTTTACACAGAGAGAATTTTGTGAGTTACTGCATCAATCCCTGGTGCGAACAGCGCCAAAATCTTGACCATGTAGAGCGTTGTCAAACCTGTGGGAATAGGCTGCTGGTTAATGAGCGGTATCGACTAGTTCGAGCACTGCACAAACCACGCCAAGAAAACTATACTGAAATCTTTGAGGTAGATGATGGAGGAACACCAAGAGTTCTAAAGGTTCTTAAAGAAGATGGACCTAGGTGGGTGGAAATGCTGGAACGTGAAGCCACCGTTTTAAGTAATTTGCAGCACTCAGGAATTCCTAGAGTTGAGCCAGATGGATACTTTACTTTAACCTTATCGCTCCCCAACAAACGCAAGATATTGCACTGCTTGGTTATGGAGAAAATAGAGGGGCAAAACTTGGAGCAGTGGTTACAGCAAAATCAATCCCTTACTCAAAACTTAGCATTGGTCTGGTTACAACAACTTGTAGAGATTCTGGATGTGTTGCATGAAAACAGGTTTTTTCATCGGGATATCAAGCCATCAAATATCATGCTCAAACCCGATGGTCAACTCGTGTTAATTGATTTTGGTGCTGTTAAATATGCTACAACGACTTATCTCTTAAGTATAGCCAAGGGTATCGAAGGTACGAGGGTGCTGTCATATGGCTATACGCCTTTAGAACAAATCCAAGGAAAAGCTGTCATACAATCTGATTTTTTTGCGCTAGGGAGGACATTTGTTCACTTACTAACAGGTAAGCCTCCGAGTTCATTTTTAGAAGACGTCACAACAGGCCAGTTGATTTGGCGAGATTTTGTTCCATATATTTCTGAGCTATTGGCAGATTTAATTGATAATCTGATGGCTCCGTCTCCAAAACATAGACCGCAGAGTACGCAGGTGATTTTGCAAAGACTGAAGAAGATTAGTTATGAAACTGACGAATTGATGCAAGCTGTGGAGTCATCAATTCGTTCAAGTTTATCACAACTGCCCCAACCACTAAAGTTTTTAGCGGAACAAATTCTTAAAAATAAACTTCAGCTATTGACAAAACAAAGTAGGATTCCCAAAATAGCTCTTTATGGACGTTCTGGCTCTGGCAAGTCATCTTTGATCAATGCTATTCTGGGACAGCGTGTTGCCGGGGTTGGATTAGCGAAAGCAACAACACCAGCCCGTCAAGCATACGATGAATATGAGCGGAATGGATGGAAAGCAAGATTTGTAGATTCACGCGGCGTAGGTGACTCACGAAATAATGCAGCTTTTCAACAAGCCATTAATGATATTGTTCAAAACAAAGTAGACATCTTGTTATTTGTCATTCCTGCTGATGAGCGAGCATATGTGGCTAACGATGTTGCTTTTCTGGGTGATTTGAAATTAGCACACCAACGAAAACATGGAGCAGAACTACCAGTCATTTTGGTTGTAAATAAGATTGACCGGATTCCACCCACTTCAGAATGGAATCCGCCCTATAACCTGAGTTTTGATTCTCAGACTAGTGATATAAAACCAAAAACAGCAAGACAGCAAGCAAAAGAAGCTAATATCCGTGATTGCGTTAAGGAGAGAATTGCTGAGTATAAAAGTCTAAGTTCAATTTATGTTCCAGTTTGTACTTTGTGGGATGAGTATGACGATAACCGACATAACATAGAAGAACTTGCATTACAGATATACAGATCTATTCCTGATGAAGCTGCAAGACAGGGTTTTGGAAGAGCAACCGCAGTCACCACACTCAAGAAAGCTGTAGCTAAGTACTATACATATGTCGCAGCGTGTTTAGCATTTCTTGCTGGTTGGATTCTTTTTGGTGGTTCAAAACGAGTGTTGTTCATCCAAAATCGCTTGGTCAATATGATTGCCCAAATTGCTACTAACGCAGACCAAAGCAGTGAAGCCGAAAAATTTTTGAAACAATTGGGCGTTGAACAAACTGATACAAAGTCAGCTCTGTCCATAACATTTGCAATTGGTGAAGCGACGATTCGTTACTTTATCGAACAAGACACCACTATCGAACAAGCCCAGCAGACTTTTGCCGAGGAAAAAAAGCGTCGGGAACCAGAATTTAAAGAAGCATTGAAGGGAGGACCGAACAAGGTAGTAGACAAACTACAAGAAATAGATCGAGAACTACACGATCGCTATGGCTTACCACGTATGTATGACGATGATAAGGAAGATATATGAAATTGATATCTAAGTTAAAGCTCAAAAAATTAAAGCGAAAGTGCCAGAAAAGCCGATTATTACTGACTTGGCAAGTCAGCTTAGTTTTGGCAGCGATAATTCTACTGATTTGGAGTTACACCGCAGTAGCCCAAAATGCCACAGCCACACCAACAAACTCTCAAAACTTGCAAGAGACTGTAGACGAATTGCAAAAAACTGTAAACACTATGTGGGTAGTGTTCACTGGCTGTGTAGTGTTTTTTATGAATGCTGGCTTTGCAATGCTGGAAACTGGCTTATGTCGCCACAAAAATGCTGTAAATGTCTTAGCTCAAAACTTCATTGTATTTGCTCTAGCTACAGTAGCTTTTTGGGGAATTGGCTGTGCTCTTATGTTTGGCGACGACACAAATCTGTTCTTTGGAACAAATGGTTGGTTTTTTAACGGTACAAACCCACAGATGTTTAAGTCCCTCAAATCAAATGTACCTCAGGAAGCGCTATTTTTTTTTCAACTTGTCTTTGCAGACACCGCCGCAACTATTTTTACTGGAGCCGTTGCTGAACGTATTAAGTTCATTGCATTTTTTATCTTTAGCTTTTTACTCATTGGTATTTCCTACCCTATCACTGGTCACTGGATTTGGGGAGGTGGTTGGTTATCCGATTTAGGCTTTTATGATTTTGCTGGTTCAACTGTAGTTCATTCTGTTGGGGGCTGGGCTGGCTTAGTGGGAGCTTTGCTGTTGGGACCACGTCTCCACAAACTTGCATCAGAAGGTAGATTAATTAACCGCTATCAAGACAACAGTGGACCGATTGCTATGCCCGGTCATAACATGAGCATTGCTACTTTAGGAAGTTTAATTCTTTGGTTGGGCTGGTTTGGCTTTAATGCAGGCTCAACACTGAAAGCCGATCCCAATGCCATCAGTCACATTCTTTTCACAACTAACATGGCAGCAGCAGGAGGTGGTATTGCAGCAACCATTATTTCTTGGTGGCGCTTTGGTAAGCCAGAACTGACTATGATCCTCAATGGTGTTTTGGCAGGTTTAGTATCGATTACAGCGTCTTCTGCCTTTGTAAACTTTAGAAGCGCCTTTTTAATCGGTATAATTGCAGGAATCCTTGTTTTCTTCTCGGTGCTTTTTATAGATAAAAACTTAAAAATCGACGATCCAGTCGGTGCTATCTCTGTCCATCTTGTCAACGGTATCTGGGGAACACTAGCTGTAGGATTGTTTAGTGTTGGACCTGGTGCTTACCCTTGGTATGGTAAGGAACTATTTCTATCAACAGGTTTACCACCAGGTCCAGCAAAGGGCTTGTTAGTTGGTGGTGGTCTAGATAGTCTGAACCAATTGTTGATTCAGCTATTTGGTATTTTCTCTGTAGGTCTATTCACAGTCGTGTTTAGCTGGCTTGTTTGGTCAGCAATTAAAGTTACAGTGGGTTTGCGAGTTTCACCCGAAGCAGAAATGAATGGTTTAGATTTTAGCGAGCATGACATGGATGCTTATCACGGGTTTGACAGGAAAAAAGTGTAGCGAAATAATCTTTCTCCCAATGTTTGGTATATCTTGGGCATTTTTCCACAGTGTACCTTTACTATTTACGCAGGTACTTGGCTTCCTCTATACATCTGAGGATGGGGACGGTGATTATCATTGCTAGTAGATTTCGTATCGGAAAACTCTTGGTTAATTGGTACAGGGGGTTGCAATTCTTTATGATTTGAGTCTATGTTATCTTCATCATCCTCAAGCGCAATTTTCAGCTTTTCCACAGTTCGATTGATGTCTACAACCAGCATCCCTTCTGGAACCTTACTGGCTTTTACCAGCAACAAAACATCAGAGCTACAGGTGGTTAAAATTACATAACCATCCGCACTTTTAACATCAATCTGCTCGACCACCTCCCATCCCAATTCTTTACGAGTGCGCTCAGTCAAATAAATCATCATGCTAGCCATAGTCAGTGTAGCGTTCTCATCCATGCCAATTGATGCGATCGGTTGACCTTGGACATTTACCACCGCTACACCCTGAAAACCTATGGTATTGCTCGCAAATTTCTGTAAAATTCCTTGGATTGTGTCTATCTTCATGATTTGCCATGTGCCTTCTACGGTAGAGAAAGCTTTTCCTCAATAATAACCTAGTAATTCTACAAAGTTCGATTACGACTGCTTTAGACGACAAATAATGCTCTGTAATTATTCTCTATGAGAATGCAATCGTGTTGAGGACTGCGATCGCTTGCCTCCATGTCACTCAATTTCTTGCCACAGACGAGCATCTACAAATTGAGACAGATGATTTACGTTAGTTGTAGCAATTACTACTATATCATCATTTGCTTCTATCAGTTTGGCTTGCGCCGCTAGAATGACATCACCATCTAATGCCTTCGGATCTGCTGTAGGAATTCCCCGGCGTCTTGCTTCAGCCCAAAATTGAGCAGCTTGAAGCATTGTTGCTGTATTTATTTGCACGTATTCAAGTCGCATTTTAAATTCATTAAGCCTTTTGATTCCAGCAAGCTTATTCGCTCTTAGTAATTCACGCCTCACTTCATAATCTACTATTTCAGGCATAATTAACCTATAGCCTTTAGACTATAAGGATTCTACCCAAGCTCCGCATTCTATTGTTAGCTCTGATGGCTTGGGATTAGTTAACATCCCTAACGTTCCAGAATCTAATACAACTATCATTTTTGTGGAAAAAGTGGTCGATTTGAAAGACGGTCTTCATCTAATGCTTTTTGCAGATACTCAAAAGTCTCTCGCTGCTCTTCTTCATCTCCTTCTTCTACCCACTTGCGATGCCATTCAATTAAAGCTTGATTAATCTGGAGTTGTTCTTCTTTAGTTCTTTTAGGTAGTACATAAGCAGGTTGATAGACCAAAGCTTCCTCCCTCTGCTTCCCATTATCTTCAATTAATTTGGCTATTTCCTGTAACAAGCTAGCTTTCATGGCACTTAGCCGTTCGTTGATCGTTGAAGTCACCAAGGCTTTTAGTTCTTCCACTGTCAAATCTGATATTCGTTGCTCTGTCATTTAATAAGTCCTTTTTTGTACTCATTCTCCCGGATTTTATAGCAATCCTAATTGAATTGTGAGAAAACAAGTAATCTTATTGTCCAAATTTAATGTAAAATTGAATTTAGTCATAGCGATTAGAAATCATGGCTACACAAATGAAACTTGACGGTTGCAGGTCATTTTAAGAAAGCTTATGTACCTGACTTTGTTTGTGTGGTTGCCAATTATACTTATCAAGAGTGCTTGTAAGTTTTTAAGAAATGACTTAAGATGCACAAGCAAGAATTTCAGGGATAGCAGCTTCTAGTTACTTACGATCAAAACTAGCAATTGTTTGTTGTTTGGCTAGATACTCAACTCGTTTTACCCATTTCACTCAATTTCTTGCCATATACGAGCACTTACAAATTGAGATAAGTGTTTGACATTTGTTGTAGCAATGATTACTAGATCGTCAATTGCTTCTATGAGTTTAGCTTGTGCTGCCAAAATGACATCACCGTCTAATGCCTTTGGATCTGCTGTAGGAATTCCCCGGCGTCTTGCTTCAGCCCAAAACTCAGCTGCTTGAAGCATCGTTGCTGTATCTATCGACAAATATTTAAGTTGCATTTTCAAATCATTCAGCCTCTTGATACCAGACAGCTTATTAACTCGTATTAACTCCCGACGAACTTCATAGTCAGCTATCTCTGGTACAATAATTTCATAACCCTTTGACTGTAAAGACAATAACCAACTCTGACACTCCAAGTTGAGAGAAGAAGCTTTAGGGTTTGTTAAAATTCCTAGCGGCCCGGAATCTAATACAACTATCATGTTTGTGGGAACAGGGGTCGATTGGAAAGGCGGTCTTCATCTAAAACCTGTTGTAGATATTCAAAAGTTTCTCTTTGTTCCTCTTCATCATACTCTTCGTCCCACCTGCGAAACATTTCTTGCAAATCTTTTAATTTCTGTTGTCTTTGAACCTCAGTAAGTTTAGGCAGTATATATGAGTTACTTTGCCCATTGATAGCTGCTAAGCTTTTCACCTTGCTCTCCATTAGATCGGATATTTCCTGTAACAAGCTAGTTTTCATGGCACTTAGCCGTTCGTTAATGGTTGAAGTTACCAAGGCTTTTAGCTCGTCAGCTGTCAAATCTGATATTCGTTGCTCTGTCATTTCATAAACCCTTTTTTTACTTATTTTAGCCGATCATCTACATAAATAGATCTAAAGCCTACCACATAAAGCTTCTACTTCTGAGAATTTCTGTATATCAAAAATACTGAGCCAATTGGGCCTAAGTTCTCCACATATATTTTGTTGTTGTAGTATAAACCTGGAGACATACCACCGTCAAATAACATTCCTTCTTGAATTTTCCCCAAGCAATTATTTTGAGCAATTCCCCCTAGCACATCGTCAAACATATCTGGTAGAAGTTCTTGATTGCTCTGGGATAACTCAATGTCTGAATTGGCTTTTGCATCATTCACTAACAAAATTACATAACCGCGATCGCTAACAGCTACCATAGAGCGATTTGTAGCTTGTTTGCAAGCCAGTTCTCCCAAATCTTTACAGATATCTTTAAATTTACCGTTCCGATAAAATCTACCATTACCTCCTACCAAGTTGTAATTCAGAATATTATTCGTTCTCCTTCCTACGGCGATCGTAGCCTGACGTTGACTTGGGTTCCCTCCTGAAATTCCAAAGGAAGAACGTTTGTTTTTAAACGCTCCTGAATACTCAACTCCACGAGAAATATTTAAACCTTGAGGTTTATCATCAGTATCTATGTAGTCAGCATTAATTGCTGCAATTGGTTTTTGTCCATTTAACTTTGAGTTTTCATCAGCAATGATTTCACGAAAAACTTTTGGTACGTAGTCTCGACTTATATTGCCTTTACTATCTCTTGCATATAGTTTATTAGATAGACCGACATTGACTTTAAAATCTAGCTCTTTGGCTTGAGGATTAAAAATAATAACATGATTTATTCCTTTCTCATATTTCTTGCCTTGATTATTCGTTTTGAAAAAACTTATACTAAAACTTTTATCCTGACCGATACAGGTTGTTGCTGCTCTTGAGGAAGATTGATTTAAAATTTTACAGCCGTACAAAATAATAATCAGTACGGAAAATATCAAGATTTTTTGGAGTTTTTTGGTATATGACATCATAAAATAAACACTATTTCAACTCACAGTGTTGTTAAAATCAATTCTGCTTTTTCTAAATACAGTGAGAGGTTGTTTGAAAAGCGCTCGGCTGTAATTTTCACACATTATTACCCCCCTTAATCCCCCCTTATAAAGGGGGGAAATAAGAAAAATCCGGTTCCCTCCCCAATCCATCGAAGAGGGTTAGGGTGGGGTAAAAAATATTTGATACATCAATCATGACTTTTCAAAAATCCCCTGAAAGAATTGTCTTTTCGACTGCTTCACCCGTGATAGTTTGTAAAAAACTCTTTACATCATTATCTTTCTTTTGAGGTTTTAGCTCGCTCACTCCTTCTAATTCAAAGCTTTGAATCGCTGTTTTATAAGTTTCTTCAGATTCGTAGTGCTCCTCAAAATATTCATTATCTTTATAACCATATAGAATTAAATTTGAATCAATTTTCTTTAAAAAAGGCTGAGGCACATGAATTTTTTTTAAACTTTCAAAGTACCCTTCCATAAAACCATAAAAATAGTTGAGAAAATAATTAATTTCTTTTCGGGAGAACTCTAATTCCAATGGCTCGTGTAGTACATTTTTATCATAGCTATCTACATCAGTCTCTAATACTTTATAGAACATGAAGGTAATTGAACCGCGATGGTCATAGATTGATAGTACATAAAAAAATTTCCCTTGTTTTTTTTCCAAGACTAGTAAAATAGGAAAAAAGAACGAACCTTTCCAATCATCAATGAAATCACTACTATCTCCAAACAACCATGTTAGTGTTATAAATAATTTTGCTAAATTAAATCGATCCTCGCAATAGCGTTCTGAATAATGAATGTTCCAGTAAAAGTCGTAATCTTCTTTAATAGGAAGGCTACTTTGTCTGAGCGTTCTGTACTCAAAATCATCTAATCTCCAAAGCTGATACTTGATATTATTTTTCTCAAATTCAACTTTGCGGCGTTCTTTCATTTGTTTAATGACTTCCGGCATATACTTACTGTAATAAATTAAAATTATCAGATTAGAGGTCTTGAGCTTATCTGTCAAGTATAGTAGGAGTGATTTATCCTGTAGCTTGCTAGAACACCTTGCAGATCGCATTAATATAATTAAAGTATTTCACAGTAAAACTTATTAGGATGTTAAAAGGAGGCGGAGCCTCATCTGAAGGCATTCCCAGGCGGAGCCTGGGAACGAGGTGGTGAGGTGGGGGTAAATTATAAAAACTCCGCCACAGCACATTTGTAGCGGAGAGTAAATTTTTCAAAAGATTTTGGTCAATCCAAAATCCAAAATCCAAAATCCAAAATTAAGAGAGCCATTCTAAAACAGCTTCTTCCTTAGTATTGGTATTGCGAGATGGAGTTTCACGATTAAACTTCATGTGAATTGAGCGTGTTTGCTCGCCATCAGCAGCGACAGCCATGATTGGATAGTCAATCAAACCATCTTGGAAGGACATCTGGAAGCGGAAGGTACCATCTGGATTCAGTTTAATTGGACGACCGCCAATGGTTACAGTAGCATCGGGTTCGGTTGCACCGTAAACAATCAACTCAGCATCAGCAATTAACCAGAATTTGCGTGGGCGCATGGGTACATCGCCAGAGAAGCCAGCACCAGATGCAAACATACCGATACCGGATTCTGTCAAGCCAGACACAGTGGGAACTGCCCACATACCGACGCCAGATGGGAAGACGTAGGAACTGATGGCTTGCTGTGGAACCATAGATCCGGGAACGTGCTGCATGGAACCAAACACAGAACCTGCAACCCGTAAAGCTTCGGCGGACTCTGCCAAGCCAAAGATTTGGTCGTAAATTGCGTTGCCATTGGTGGTGGTACCAGCCGCAGCAACTTTCTTGGCAGGAGGAACGAGTTCGTAGAAGGTTTTGCCGCGCAAATCTTCCTCAAAATTGACACTGATGAAGACATCTTCAATCCAGTCAGAAGGATAGACAGGAGGAACGTGGACAGGTGCAGAACGAGCTAGGACTAACCAACGACCATCAGCACAACGATAACCGATGTCAATCACGTAGTCGCGATCGCTAACTGGAACGGGAAGATACCATTCCCTTGCCAGTTCATCACAAGGATATTCTTGGATGCTGTGAGGGCTTTGATAATCCAAGCTGATATCGGTAACATCGTAGATTCGGAGAGCTAATTGTTGTCCGCCTTGGCGACGCAATTCTTCCTTATGATCGTTAGGAACATCCCAGTAAGTGTAAGCCCACTGCGGATCGCGAGGCATGAGGACAATACGACTTTCTCCATAACCTAAAGGCAGATCTGCGAGTCCTTCATCAACATCAGAAAGAGTTCCACCAGTACGATCTACCTGACCTAACTCAAATTTAGCTGCTTCCACGGTTTCCTGTGCCTCCAGTGAACGAGATTGGCTGAGAGAAACTTTACTGCGCTGGACTTCTTGAATAGCTGCCAGCAATTGCGATTTCCGCATTCTGCTATATCGAGAGATGGCATACTCGCTGGCTACTCTGCGTAGCTGCCGCAACGTCATCTCTTCTAGCGGTGGGCGTTCTTTTGCCATGATTTTGGCCTCCAGTTTTGAAAGGTTCTTAATATCCCCTGGTTAATACTGCGGCTATATCGTGCCATCAAAACCCAGACGAAATTTTTAATTCCTGACTCCTGGTTTTGCCGAGTTTTCTAACTTTACTTAGTGTTTTTTTAAATTGCAGGTCAAAAATTCTTCCTAGATAATCCACATTCGGTATGTGGACAGGAAAGCACGACGGAGAAGATTTATGCTTCTTTTCCCTAGTGTTGAGACTATTGCTTCTTCTTTTTTATAGAATTAAATGCGATATGCCAAAACTCTAGGGCGTGACTTCCCACTCTAACGCTGGTCTAAACCTGAATTAATAGCCTAAGCCTACAAACTTAAAATGCATAGATACGCTACAGTATATTTCTATACTTTCCAAAGACGCTCTTGCAAAAAGATAAGCTTGCCAGATTCAGAATTTTACCTAGCCCCCGACCTTAGTCGTGAGTTTCTCGACCAGGGTCTAAAGACTCCTCTTCTATTCCCTACTGTGCCAAAACTGACACATTTTTCTTTGGGAGTAGAGGAACCTTTGTTAAATGAATATTAACCAATAACCCCCAGTTGGGATCAAGGGGGTAGGTAATACTCTTTTACCTTTTCTACGGATTTATTACCTATTTGGGGATCGTTATGTCAAATTTCTATGACATTTAGGCGATTGGGGAGCATTTTTGGTATCAGATAGCTAGTTTTATGTCATTAATTCATGACATTTATCAAAAGTACTGCGATCTTCCTTTGAAAAATCAGGGGGGATCTCAATTTTGTCAAGATCCCAATACCGCTCGATAAAGTCTACCCAAAATTCCCCATTAATTGACATTGCTACCCATAAGTAGCTAGGCATAAATAAACCGAACTATATTACAAAATGTAAATAGAGCTAAAATCCTTACCAATGACGAATGACGAATGACTAAAGACGATCTTCACTAGTTAACTTTTATTGTGCTGACTTACTTAGCTATTTTCCATGTAAAGGTTTGTAAAAAATAAATGGAGCAAGCGATCGCAGTAGCTAATACCATCTTGGATTTAAAATTTTGGTTTTTGGATTGAGAAAGCTTTGCTTGAATTAAAAATATGATTGCGTTAACCAGCTAGGTCAACCTAATTATCAATCCAATTTTCCAAAAAAGGGCTAACTTTCACAAGTAACGCTCTTAAGTTTTTATGGTCAACTAATTTGTCATGATGCAAACGACCAAGAATAATCCCTGGATTTCTACGATGAGTACAAGCAAATTCTTCAATCGCTTGACGGGAGAAGTATTTTTTAAACCTGGAAACAAAAACCTGAAAAGCTTGAGGTTCTATCAACCAATTAGCAGCTTCTTTATCGGCTTCTTTCTCTTTGTCATTGTTTTCCAAACTATCTAAATTATCTAAATAAATCCCTTGATGCTCTAAAACAATATGAGCTAATTCATGCATAAGAGTAAACCAAAATGAGTCAATACGGTCATATCTCAATGTCAAGGCAATAATTGGTTTATCATTCAAGTAATGAGCCGCACCATCAAGATA
This sequence comes from Scytonema sp. UIC 10036, assembly GCF_009725235.1. The sequence continues at coordinate 13,221 of NZ_WJFC01000061.1, read as the reverse complement.
AGTTTTTTTTAGATGAGGCACAATTACAAAATGTACCCCTAAATCTGCTAGTAATTTAGGAATTTTTACAATACTTTCTACTTGTTCAGTACAAGCAAGAATTTCAGGAATAGTAGCTTCTAGTTGCTTGCGGTCAAAACTAGCAATTGTTTGTTGTTTAGCTAGATACTCAACTCGTTTTACCCAAGCTATCTGAGAGATTTCTTCTGGTTCTCTATATTCGGAACAGCGAAAGTTAACGGCTAATTGAGGTATTTCATCTAAGGATGAGATGCCAAGATAATTGCAGACTTCTTGTTCTAATTCATCTATAGAATCTGTTGCCTGAATCCATTTATTTTTGACGAGTTCGGAGATAGGGGCTATTGTATACAATCGACTTTTACGAGCTATATCTTGCTCCTTTTTTTCTTTTCCCGCTAAATGAAGGCGATATTTTGCCTCAAGGTTTGTCCAGAACTCAGGAGAAGTCCCCAAAGCCTGAGAGAGTTCGATGGCTGTTTCTGGTGTAATTTGCTTACTTCCCCGGATAATTTCGTTGATGGTTTGAACTGGACGGCTCATAATTTCTGCTAAATCTTTCTGTGTCCAGCCACGCGCTTCTAATTCTCTAGATAAAATTTTTCCTGGTGTTGGGACTCTCGCTGGTGTTAGCTTCTGGCTCATATTGCTGTCTCTCCTACTGCTCTGGTTTAGTGGTATCAATTATCGTGAGGTATTTTCCCTGTTCATCCTCATCCAGTGTTACGATTAGACGCCACTGGTCATTTAAACGTAAGGAACGTTGTCCTTGTTTTCCTCGTTTTCCTTTGAGTTTCTCAAATCTCAACCCTTTTAGAGCATATAATTCTCGCTCATCTACTGCAGCATCAATAATTGCCATGACTTCAAAAAAGTCATCAACCACACCTGGGTACTTGTGAGCATCTTTTTCTTCTGTGTAAAGTGCTTCGATTTTCTTTTTTTTGAAGTAACAACGCAAAGCTCCCCCTAATGTAAATGCAGCAGATTGTGCATTATACTATGGCTTAATTCGGCTTTGGGGTGAATCGCTGATATCTTATATTTTACATCTAAATGTGACAAGAGTTGTAATCTGTTTGTAAAAATTGTCAGATTATCTTGAAAGTTAGTGCAAACCCAATCCCGTCAAGAATTTCGTCATTATCCTCTATCCCCGTACTTTGCTTGAATATCTGAGCGATCGCAATAATAAGTAAGCACTCACATTTTGATTCACCTTGATACTATGAATCTCACGAACTTGCCTGAAGTGATGTCGTTACACTAGATCGGGTGCGGTACAAGAAACTCGTCATGCTTACCAGCACTGATGAGGGAGCGATTTGGCAATGGGGATTCATGGAGCGCATATCAACATCTCTTAATGCTACAAATAGGTATGAAACAGGCGAGCGTTCAGACTTTGACCATTGCAGACCTTTGGAGCAATGCATCCATTTCATGGAATAGGTAATGTAAACTTGATAGTGGCTGAATAGTCATGATGTAACATCAGTAATTTTGTAGGATGGCGGTAAAACGTGTTGGTATAATCGGTGGCGGGCAATTGGCATGGATGATGGGAAGTGCCGCAAAAGTGTTAGGAGTGGATTTAGTCATTCAGACTCCTGGCACAAACGATCCTGCAGTGTCCATAGCTCAAGAGATTATTTTTGCTCCAGTTGATGATGCTAACGCTACAGCAAAACTCGCTCAAAGGTGTGATGTCATTACTTTTGAAAATGAGTTTGTGAATCTAGATGCTTTATCAAAGCTAGCTCAGCAAGGAGTTTGTTTTCGCCCCAGATTGGAGGCGTTAAGCCCTCTTTTGGATAAATACCACCAACGCTGCTATCTACGCGACTTAGGTTTACCCGTTCCAAAGTTTGTCGATATTTCCCAAGGGGAGAAAGGTGCAGAGGTAATCTCCGCTTCAGGGCTAGGTTTTCCAGTTGTTTTGAAAGCTCGCCGTCACGGGTATGATGGTCAGGGAACTTTCATTGTCAAAGAACAATCTCATCTAGACCACAAACTAGATTCAGATTCAAAAAAGATTTCGGGTTTTTTATTGGAAGAATACGTTCCTTTTGAACGAGAACTAGCAGTCATCGCCGCACGTTCTATCAATGGAGAGGTTGTGACTTATCCTGTTGTGGAAACCCAACAAGAAGAACAGGTTTGTCGTCGAGTCATTGCACCTGCTGAAATTCCAGAACACGTTGCTTTGAAAATAGAAAATATTACCCGTACTTTACTTAACAGCTTGCAAGTAGTAGGAATTTTTGGAATTGAATTATTTCTTACGAGGGATGACAAAGTACTAGTTAATGAATTAGCTCCTCGTACCCATAATTCCGGGCATTTTTCTCTGGATGCTTGTAAAACCTCTCAGTTCGAGCAGCATTTAAGAGCAGTTTGTGGTTTACCTCTAGGCAATACGGCAATGATTTGTCCGAGTGCTGTTATGGTTAATCTCTTGGGATATGAAAATTCTCAGAGCGACTATACAGACAAAAGGCAGCAAATAGAGCAAATTCCTCAAGCATACGTTCACTGGTATGGTAAGAAAGAATCTCGTCCGGGACGCAAACTCGGACACGTCACCGTTTTGCTAGATTCGCCAAATTGCGATCGTACAATGGCGATCGCCCGTAATATAGAATCCATTTGGTATTCCAACTAAGAAGGCTCAGAAATTTTCCACAGAAGAATACACAATATTTTTTTAAAAGCTATAATGGTTTTGTTGCACTGCGACGTTGGTGAATGCCATAAAGTTTTTTGATCTATGCCTTAAAAAATAAGGGAATCAAGAAATCGTCGTGGCAGTAGACCGGGCGAAGTACCCGGAAACTTTAAACGAACGGACTCGATGCCCACCTGGTTTATCCAGGTCATAAACTTAGGTAAAACGGCGTTGCGGTGACACAAAATTACAAGCTCCTAAAGTCACATGAGACTTAGGAGCTTTTAATTATATAAGTGTTAGTGGTTAGTGGTTGGTGGTTAGTAGGGGCGAAATCAATACTGCTCGGATAAGGAAATTGTAGGTTGGGTAGAGCACGAGCGTTACCCAACAAATGCTGATAAATGTTGGGTTTCGTTCCTCAAACGCCAGTAAAGGTGCGGAGGGAAACCCTCCTATGGCGCATTCGCGCCACGCACACGGTTCAGGGCTGGTTCCCCAACCTACGTAATTTCGTATTTTTATGCAAAACCTACGTAGTATTGGGGGCGAAATGCCTTGCGCCCGTACATAATGGCTAGTTGCTAGTAAAATAAATTACCGACCAACAACCAACAACCAACAACCAACGACTAACCACCAACAACTTTGTTAAAATCGCAAGAACTGGGTTAAATTAAGGTTAAAGCTGTAAGAAATTGTTAAAAATTATAGACACCGTGTTTTCAGCTTCAGTCTTGAAACTAGAAAATGGTTTAACTTTGATTCATCAAGAAATTCCTACTACCCCTGTAGTAGTGGCAGATATTTGGGTACGTGCTGGTGCTAACGTTGAGCCAGAACCATTATTTGGTATGGCTCACTTTTTGGAACACATGATTTTTAAGGGAACCGCTACGCTACCCCCAGGAGTATTCGACCAGAAAATTGAAAACCAAGGTGGGGTGACTAATGCAGCAACAAGTCATGATTACGCTCATTACTCCCTCACCACAGCGTCTACGTACCTCAAAGAGACATTACCTTATTTAGGAGAGTTGCTGCTGAATGCAGCAATACCAGAGGATGAATTTGTTCGCGAACGGGATGTTGTTTTTGAAGAAATCCGTCAATCTTACGACGATCCCGATTGGATAGGGTTCCAGTCTCTCATTTCAAGCATATACCAAAAACATCCTTACGGACGTTCAGTATTGGGCGGCAAGGAAGAATTAATGCAAACCTCACCAGAGATTGTGCGCTGTTTTCACCGCAATCACTACCAACCAGAAAATATGACGGTGGTTATTGTGGGAGGAATAGCTACCGAACAAGCCATAGAAATAGTTAACGATACTTTTTCTGATTTTGCCGATCGCTGTTGTGAGTGTCCCGAAAGCCCAAAAGAAGTTGTAGAACCAATCATAGCTGGAATTCGCCGTGAAGAATTGCATCTGCCACGATTAGAGCAAGCACGATTATTAATGGGGTGGACGGGACCTGGAGTCGAGCGGCTCCGAACCTCCTATGGTTTAGATTTACTCTCAGTACTCTTAGCAGAAGGTAGAACTTCACGACTTGTTCGCGACTTGCGGGAAGAGCAGCAGTTGGTACAAGGTATTTGCAGTCAATTTTCTTTACAAAGGGATGCCAGTTTATTCACTATTACGGCTTGGTTGGAGCCAGAAAATTTAGAAAGAGTGGAATCCTTAATTCGCTTGCACTTAAACGATCTTCAAACAAGCGGAATGAGCGAGCAAGAACTCATCCGAGGTCAGAGGTTGTTGTGTAACGACTATGCTTTTTCTACAGAAGCCCCCAATCAACTAGCTGGGCTTTATGGTTATTATAACACCATCGCCCAAGCTGAATTAGCTGTGAGGTATCCCCAACAGATAAAATCCTATAGCACCCAAGAACTGCAAAAATTAGCACGAGAATATCTTTCTCCTAACCATTACGCAGTTACTGTGCTGAAACCTTGTTAGTCATTGGTCATTAGTCATTGGTCATTGGTTATTAGTCATTGGTCATTAGTCATTGGTCATTAGTAAAGACAAATGACAAACGACAAACGACAAATGACAAATGACAAATGACAAACGATAAATGACAAACGACAAATGACAAAGGACAAATACTAAATGACAACTTCGCTGCAAAAAACGTCTATCCATCGCACTGTGTTACGTAATGGCATTGTGGTTTTGGTAGCAGAAAATCCAGTTGCAGATATTGTAGCAGCACGGATTTTTATTCGTGCTGGTAGTTGCTACGAAACAAAAGAGCAAGCAGGATTGACGCATCTGCTTGCTTCTGTTCTGACTAAAGGATGTGATGGACTCTCCAGTTTGGAAATCGCAGAAAAAGTAGAATCTGTAGGAGCAAACTTGAGTGCAGATACTACTGCTGATTACTTTCTGGTATCTTTAAAAACAGTTACATCAGATTTTGCAGAGATTTTGGCATTAGCAGGACAAATTCTTCGCCAACCGACATTTCCAGAAATGGAAGTGGAACTAGAACGGCGTATTGCTTTACAGGATATTCGTTCGCAACAAGAGCAGCCATTTACAATTGCTTTCGATCGGTTGAGAAGTGTGATGTACGCAGAGCATCCTTATGCGAGATCGGCATTGGGAGATGAAACAACTATGAGCCGCTTGACTCGTAGGGATTTAGAACAGTACTATCAAACTCATTTTCGTCCAGATAACATCGTAATTAGCATTGCTGGGCATATCAATGCAAGTGACGCAGTGGCTCTTGTAGAAAAAGTTTTTGGGGATTGGCTGGTTCCCACTCACCAGCCACTACCAGTGCTTCATTTACCACAACTTGAAGTGACGCCCCAGATTACAATTACACCCCAGCAAACACAACAATCGATTGTGATGTTGGGTTACTTGGGACCATCGGTTAGTTCTATGGACTATGCAGTCTTGAAATTGCTGTGTACTTACTTGGGAAATGGTCTTTCCAGTCGCTTGTTTGTTGAATTGCGAGAAAAGCGAGGTTTAGCTTACGAGGTGTCAGCGTTTTACCCTACCAGGATTTTTCCTGCATCATTTGTAGCGTACATGGGAACGGCACCAGAAAACACGACAATAGCCCTAACTGGTTTGCGAAAAGAAGTTGATTTACTTTCTACAGATCGGTTAGAGGAAGAATCACTTCAGTCAGCTAAGAACAAGATACTGGGACAGTACGCGTTGGGTAAACAAACTAACGCCCAAATTGCTCAAATTTACGGATGGTATGAAATTTTAGGGCTGGGAGTGGATTTCGACTGGGAATTTCAGCAAGCAATTGCGTCTGTCTGTGCTCTAGATGCGATGGAAACGGCTCGTCGATATTTACGGGAACCTTTTGTATCTCTTGTCGGTCAAGAAGAAGCGGTTTATCGTGCAATTGCGTAGGGCTTTGTAGATTCCCAATCTAAAAATCTAAAATGGTATAAAATGACTTAATCAGTTGCATTATACGTGTGTAACCAATGAGATATCCCAGGGGCAATGTTCATGAAAAACGGCATCAAGATAAGTATCTTAACCGACTTAGGATTCCCCAGTCTTCTCGTGAATGGTTGTAGAACCCAGCAAAAGCAAAGGTCAAAACCTGGATGGGGGATAGAAATACTTCTGGGTCTTTCTGCACCCCTACTCTTTGGTTTTTCTCCGACAGTATCATTTGCTTCCCAAACACAAACAATTGCTCAAGCATCACCAAGAGTGGGAGTGAACCGTCCCAACCTCAAAGTTGGTAGCCAAGGAGACCCTGTTTCAGAATTGCAAGCAGCTTTAAAACTTTTGGGCTTTTATGCGGGTACGGTAGATGGGGTTTATAACGAAAGTACTGCGATCGCTGTTTCTCGATTTCAGGAAGCTGCAGGCTTAAGTCCAAATGGTGTTGTTGATACCAACACTTGGCAAAGACTTTTTCCCAGTGATGCGAGAGCCTTTGCTCCTGTGTCTTCTAATTCCGATAACTTCCCAGTTCCGGCCCAAGCTTCAAGAGATAATAACGGTGAAGTTGTTGTTCCCAGTAGCGAGCCAAGAGCAATACCCACCACGAATCGCACTGAGAATTTAAAACCCGAACCAAGAGCGACAACCACTACCAATACAGCTAGGAATTTAAAACCCGAACCAAGACCAGCAGGAACACGAGTCGCTACGAGTAGTTCCAACAAACCCACTCAAAAACAGACACCATCAACTCGATCTAACACATCGAACACGTCTCGACAAGCAACTCGAAGCCAACAATCCGCCCGTGCGCGCTCGTCGGCTCGACAAACAACTCGAACTCAACAAACTACTGGTTCTGGCTCATCTAGAAGAACTCAGCAAATTGCTTCTTTTCAGTACACTTCAGACGGAATGCCAATTTTACGTCCGGGTATGCGCGGTTCTGAAGTCGCTCGGTTGCAACGACGACTGCAAAGACTTGGTTACCTTGAAGAAAGTGCTATTGATGGTGACTTTGGTCCTGCAACAGAGGCAGCAGTTATCTCTGTACAAAAACGCTACGGTATAGAAGCTGATGGTATTGTTGGAGGAGGAACTTGGGAAATTCTCAATCGACGACGCAGACAATAACAGCATTGGGCATGGGGCATTGGGTATGGGGCATTGGCGATCGGGCAAAAGGCATTGAGTATTAGTTAACACCTTCTGCTCTTCACTCCCTCACTCCCCTACTCCTACCCCCTACCCTAACCCCTTTCAGTTACATGAATTACCTATGGAGCTAGCTTACACCCAAGTACTACGAATTTTGAACAGCATGTTGCAAAACTTCTCCATAGGGCAGGTTGGGTCGTGGAACCTGCCAAAAAAAACCAAACAGTTTATGATTTAATTGTCAAGAAAGGAAATTTAGTTGTTGCTGTACAAGTAAAATGGTTGAGAAATCATGTAGCAGCACCACAGCTATTAAAATTTTCGGAATTCCTGGATTCTAACGAAGGCAAAAAGTTTAATTTTGGTTTGTTTATCACCACAAAAGGTTACAGCAGTCCTGCAATGGCATTAATTAGATCCTGGGGCAAGGATAGTAAAATCCGTTGTGGCGTTGCTCGGGAAACTAGAATTGTTGGCATTGATGGAATTGTACCAGAGAAGGAAGATGATGAGGAAGAAGGCGATGGTCAACCGAGTAAAGTTTACTTTGGTATCTTTACTTGTAAGGGTGGGGTTGGTAAGACCACTATAGCAGGGCATTTAGCAGGAGCCTTTGCTCTACAAGGGTTTAATGTTGCGCTTGTTGATTTAGATCCAGAACAAAATTTGCAAAAATTAGTGGGTGATGGAGTTTTTGTTCCGAATCCAAGAGGGTTTGGGAATACAATCGAAGTCTTTGATGCCAGAGATTGGCATGAAGATGCTGCCCGTGATAGCAGAATAGTTATTTGTGATTGCTCTCCTGCATTGGAACGAAATCCCAAGGAGTTAGTGGAAAAGTTTCACTATTGCATTATTCCAACTACCTTAAATCCACTTGGCTTAAATAAGCATGGTAAAGTTATTCGGGATACTGTTGTAGAAATACGTCAAATTAACAAAAAAGGGCATTTATTTGTAGTTGTTAATAACTTTAGAAAACCAACATCGAAGCAACTTAATCTTTTAAAAGACGTTTATTTTAATTCTTATAAAGAAATTAGCCAAACGGATGATAAGTTTCACTGTATAGATCCAGAAGATGCTTGTATCCGCGCTAGCGACCAACTCTACTACTGGGGAATACATATTCTTGAACATCCGGATAGCCCTTCTAGCCGATTGGCATTTGACTTAATTGGAGGCAAATCTTATCCGCGTGATGATTTTATCAACTTAGCAGATTACATTGAAAGAAAAGCTGGCATCGGATTTCTTCGGAATAAAACTAGTCCATAAAGACAGAAGGCAAAAGGCAGCTATGTGCAAACGCTGATTCCTGAAGCTTTGAGCTCAAAGAATCATGATGTGCTTATTTCCGCTACGCCGTACTAGATGATACTTTTTATACAAGATTACAAGCATGAGGTAGGGTTTTGACTTATCTCGCGTATATCTCAAAAATCAAATAGGAAACCTATTTACTGATTCACTGTTAGGCAGTACACTTACCCTAAAAGATTTTGAGTCAATATTTGACTTAAGTCTGTTAGGTCTCAATCTTAAATAGAAATTCAAGACACAGGCATTAGTATCAAGCCTGAATTTTTGCCATACGTCTTCGATTACTTCAGCCAAGGTGATGATAGTATCACAACAAGAACCTTTGGGGGTATGGGGCTAGAACTGGCGGTCGTATGCCACATTGTTGAAATGCTTGGGAGAACCATCAAAGCAGAAAGCTTAGGAGAGCTACAGGGAGCAACTTTTACTGTGATGCTTCCTTGTTATGCCGCCTCCAATTTCAATGAAATCAGTGGGGAGCGTTTATGCAAGACGTACTGGCTCTGCAAGGTATCCAGGTGCTTGTTGTGGATGATGATGCAGACAATTTGGAGTTGATTACTTTTATTCTGGAACAAGCTGGTGCTGTTGTAACTTCTGTGTCTTCTGCTGAAGAAGCACTGCAGTTGCTCTATCAAACTTATCCCAATATCCTAATTGCTGATGTTGGAATGCCTCGAATGGACGGATATACTTTATTACGTCAGGTAAGAGCATTGCCACCAGAACAAGGAGGACAAGTTCCGGCGATCGCACTGACGGCTTACGCAGGGGAGATCGATCGCCAGAAGGCATTGGCTGCAGGATTTCAATTGCATATCCCCAAACCAATTGACCCAGAAATATTAGTGGATGCGATCGTTCAAGTCATTAAAAACCAGTGACCTATCACCGATCGCTGGTCACTGTATTTTTGATTGTGCCAAATGAACAATCGGTCGCTAAGATGGTATCTGACCGATTCGCTCAACGCTTGCTATATAATAAAAATGTCAGGAGAATTATAATGACACAAGCAAAATATGGTGATACTGTAGTGGTTCACTACGAGGGCAAATTATCTGATGGTACAATCTTTGATACTTCTAGCAATAGTGACCCTTTACAGTTCACAATCGGTGATGGAGAAATCATTCCTGGATTTGAAGAAGCAGTTGTTGGCATGAGTGTAGGCGAAACAAGAACTGCAGAAATTTCTTCCGATCAAGCTTACGGTCCGCATCAACCAGAATTAGTCGTCAAGGTCGATCGCAATCAGTTACCTCCAGACTTCGACCTCGAAGTAGGTCAGCAGTTGCAAATTCAGCAAGCCCCCGGACAATTTATTCCTGCGATCGTTACCGATCTCTCAAACGAAGACGTAACATTAGACGCCAATCATCCATTAGCTGGAAAAGACCTAGTCTTTGATATTCAGCTTGTAGGTATTGCTGCATAACGAGATTAGGTGTAATAGTGGATTGGCTCCCTCACGTCGTTCCCAGCCTGAGGCTGGGAATGCCTTTTTAGAGGCTCCGCCTCCTGTGTGCCAAAAAGTAAAATTGGCAACTCGATCGCTGATGACTAGAAAAAAGCAGATGCACCCCGAACATAGATTCTGCTAAGGACATACTTATAATTCCCAAAAATGGCTGAAAAATTTATGTGTGACGACTTACTCAGATAAAGTATTCTCTACATCTGTCTTGGGCTGCGATCGCTACAAATACCATTTCTGTCGCAAGCAGGGTTAATCTCAGGTGGTGAATTCATTAAATATTGTAAAGAAGGCGATACTAAATCACCTGAAAAACACTGAGACGAACTCATTTAGTAGAGCAATTGGAGATTACTATGACTTTCACCGCCGATCCAAAAACCAAGCAGCTTGTAGAGCAGTTTCGCAGCTTTGACGCAGATACTCAGCTAGCTCTCCTATGGTTTGGCTACTTGGATATCAAAGATAAATTAACACCAGCAAACCAGACTTCTGCACAAGATACCGCTGCTGCTTTCTACGATACCATCCGTGCGCTGCCTAAAGAACAGCAACTTCAAGCACAGAGAGATATCGTTGCAGGAGCTAACAGCGATATCAGCCGTTCTTACACAGCTTTAAGCTCTAGCGCTAAGTTAGATTTGTGGCTCAGATTGGGAAGAGCTATGGAAGACGGTACTGTGATTCAAGTACCTTCAGATTATAAACTACCCTCCAACACCCAAGATTTCACAAACAATATCCAAGGTTTGGATTTTGAACAGCGCATTGATTTTACTCGCAGCGTCGTATTCGAGTATGGTGCTAAGCAGTAACTAGTGCGATGGGCAGTCACCTCGTTCCCAGCCTCAGGCTGGGAATGCCTTACCCGGAGGCTCTGCCTCCTGTATAGCTCGGCAGAGCCTCACACTACTAGCCGCACGAGCGGTTGTGAAAAACCCAGTTTTTTGAAAAAACTGGGTTTTTCAAGTTAATTTATTGACTTTGTAGAGCCTCCCATTCCGGGCGCAAAATACCAAAATGAATCACATCAAAACGTTGAGCCTCACGCTGAATCGCGTTGCGCTGTCTACCTTCTTGGCAAAACCCCACCTTTTCGTGAGCTTTAACAGAACGGACGTTATAGCTAATTGTACTCGAGCTAACTCGGTAAAGGTTTAACTCACGGAAAGCATACCCAAGAATAAGCTTGAGAGCATCAGTACCGTAACCTTTCCCCCAGTAGGTTGAATCACCAATAGCAATACCCAATGAACCAACTCCGTGCGTCCACTGTACCTGAAATAAACCAACACCTCCAATTAAAGTATCATCAGCCAAAGTTCGCAGGCGGAAGTGAAAGCTATTGGGTGAGTTAAGAATACTTGCTTCAAACTGCGTCCAGTCTTCAGGAGTTATTGGTCTTGCTGGATCGTTATCTGCAAATCGCAAGTACTCATCGTTTTCAGACCATTTCGCAAAATGTACGTTGTCATCAGGTTTGGGTGCAGCAAGGCGAACCAACTGACCTGTGAAAAGTGGCTTAAATTCCATTGAAAATTCCTTTGTTGATATGTCATTAAGAATGAAATGCAAACTATGCTCGTACAAGAAGTGCAGTACGAACCCATAGCGAACTAGGTTGATGGAAGTCTATCAGCCTAAAACCAGGCTTTTACTCAATGACAGGCAACAAAGGCAAATCCTTGGAGAATTAGATTTATTACATACATTACATTATAGTAGCTCGATCTGTTTTTGACTAGAGCGTGTTTCAAAAGTTGTGCGAAATGGTGTAATAATAGATTCATCTTTTGATTTATCTAACACCGCGAAAACAACTTTTTCAAAGAAGCCATTAAGGTGGGTGTTTTCTACCAAATGATGATAAAAATATTCAGCAACATCTTGAGGGTTATTTTTAAAGACACCACATCCCCATGCTCCCAATACAAGCACCTTATAATCATGAATTGCAGCAACTGACAACAATTTTTCTGTCCGCGCAAGCATTGTGCTTTCAATAGAATTTATCTCAGAGCGTTTTCCTTTTTGTCTAACTGCTCCTGCATTGACTGCTGGTACAGTTAGAATTGATACGAGAAAGAGTTGATTTAATAACTCGTCATTATCATCTCTAATAACTGGTACTCCTGGTGAATAAATCATGTCATCTGTATAGAGAGATGAACCCAAATTTCTGTTAGTATCGTACATCTGAGTCATTTGAGCAATACAAGGATAAAGCCCGGTAGCCCTAGCTAAGCTTTCCTCCTGCGCTTGACTACCATTGAGAAATCCACCCCCCGGATTTTTGGCTGAAGCAAAATTTAAGCACAATACTTTTTCTATCCCTTCATCATTAACTAACCTACTGGCAGCATGAAGAGTTGTTTCATTACTGACTGTAAAACTGGTTTGATTAAAGAGCTTTTTTGTATTTAAGATATTGTCTCTTTGGGCAAATACATTCTTAAACATTCTTTCTGAGTAATGGATTGAGGCAGTTTTTGCAGCCAAACAAGCTTCTCGAATGTTAATATTTTCACCCAAGCGATTTTCATAAAATCCCTTTTTGATAATTTCCATTGTTTCTTGAGCTATAACAGCACGTTGTTCTCTACTAATCATATTTTTGTATTAATCTTTGAATTCTATAGCAATTCTATTTGATTTATAAACTACATATAGCTAGGGCTAAAGCTCACCACATATACCTTTTGGTAGTAGGTATTGCTCAACCTACTTTTTACATCATACCTTCTACAGAAAATTTATACTTTGTCTTTTGCTCAATCAGTGAAGATATTGCTAATTAATTAGTTGAGGTAATGAATAACTGATTTAGGCGTTTTAAAACCCTCAGAACATCCTATAATTCATTGTCAAGATTTCGGATTTCAAAAACTTTATTTGTTATATTTATTTCCATCAAGCCCCTTATTACTCATAACTAATAAAAGTGAGTTTTACATAGCGGTGTAATAAGCCAGGTACGGCTTGCGCCAAAGGCGATAAGTTGGGTACAGCTTGCGCTTCACGCTCACGATTGAATTTTCATCCAACAAATTCTCCCTTTGTCTGATTTTGATAAACCAATTCATATAAAGTTGATAAGAAAATAGAAATATGATACTTAGAATTATTAC
>NZ_WJFC01000060.1 GCF_009725235.1 Scytonema sp. UIC 10036 | reverse complement strand
TTAGTGGTTAGTGGTTAGTGGTTAGTGGTTAGTGGTTAGTGGTTAGTGGTTAGTGGTTAGTGGTTAGTGGTTAGTGGTTAGTGGTTAGTGGTTAGTGGTTAGTGGTTAGTGGAACAACCAACAACTAACAACCAACCACTAACCACTAACAACTTACTTTCTTGGCATAGCTTCACCAAATTTAATCAAAAGAGCAATAACAAGACTCACGACCAAAATAATTGTCATACTTAAAGCAGAACCAAACCCCCAATTTTGAGTGGGACCAAGGAACTGATTGTAGACTAACCGTGCTGCTGTCATGCTAGAAGCACCACCTAATAATTCTGGATTGATGAAATCACCGAATGCCGTGATAAACACTAGAAAAGAACTCGCAGCAATTCCAGTTAAGGTTTGAGGGACTGTGACTTTCAAAAAGGTTTGTACGGGATTTGCGCCTAAATCGGCGGCGGCTTCTAATAAACGTTTGTCTAGTTTTTCTAAGGCTGCATATAAAATTAAAACCATGTAGGGCAGTAAGCTATAGCTCATGCCAATTAATACAGCAGGGCTGCGGTTAAGTATATCTATAGTGGGTAAACCTATAGTGCTCAGTATGCTGTTGAGCAATCCCGTGGGACGGAGAATCGTAATCCAAGCGTAAGAGCGAAGTAGGGAAGAAGTCCATAAAGGTAAAACAAAACCAATGAGTAGTAAGTTGCGCCAGCGTGATGGTGCTATCTGGGCAATCCAATAGGCAACGGGGAAACCAAAGACCAAACAAATAATTGTGGACTTTACAGCAAAATCAAGCGATCGCACCAAAACTTGCAGGTACAGGGGATCGAGTATCCGGATGTAGTTGTAGAAATTACGAGGGTTGACAATTTCCCCAGGTCGGATATTAGGTACCAGACTTAACTCAAAAATAATAAGTGTTGGCAGTACTAACAAAAGCAACAACCAAATTCCAGATGGTGCTAGCAATATCAATGGTTGCAGCCAGTCCAACCAAGGACGCCGAAATTTTGGTGCTTTGGCAATTGAATTTGAGGTTTGAGTGGACACAAGCCGAGCGACTATTTTTCACGAACTTACTCAGTCTACTCTGGAAGTCAGAAAATAATGAAGAAAATTTGTAGGTTGGGTTTCGTTCCTCAACCCAACCTACGTGGTTTAAAATTTAATGTTTATCTGAACAGTGTTGAGTGCTATCGACTGTGTAAGGTAATCCAACTGTCATTAAAAATCAATTCATAAATACGATTGTGAACTTTTAAACAACCTTGTTGCTTAATGACTAGCCCTGATAAGAGCAATTCCTTTTCTTCTGGGCTATCCACGGAGGCAACTGTTCGAGAGTGTAGAATTTGTCGATAGAGTGCTAAAAGGCTCAGAGCGTCTTGCTTGCTGTTAAGAATGCGATCGCGAATCGTTCTTAAATGTTCTGGTTCATCCTGAGATTCCCAATTATTTATCACCTGAGTTCGCACCAAATTTTCTATCCATTCCGCTTCTTGATTGCTAGGAACCGAACAGGAAGAATAACGGATAAGTTTACAAATCTTTTGCGTGAGGAAAGGTTGACCGTTTGTCCATGCCAGCAACTCTTTCAAAAGAACTTGCGGATTGCTCACTTTCTCCGTAAGCCCTTGTAGCAAAGGTTGGGCTTCATGCTCCTGAAAGCCATTGAGTTGAATTGCTTGACCAATATTAAAGGGGGTTCGTTGGGGATCGGTCAGTAAATCGGAGGGAGTTGCAACTCCAAATAAAGCAAATGTTAACTTCTGATACTTTGGATTGATGCTGCGTTGGTTGTAGCAAAAGCGAATCAGAGCAAAAAAGTCATTGACTGGAAAATTTAAGCCCAAAACAGTATCAATTTCATCTAAAAAAATAAAAATCTGCTCGCTTTGAACTTGAGACAATAGGATTTCCTCTATAAATCGGCTCAAGCACTGAACGGGTGATAAATCCTGTTGCTCGTTCCACCAAGCTTTTAAATTGACCTTTCCCAACAAATCAAAATTTTGCCACAACTCCACTGCTAATCCCTTGTACCATTGAACTGGAGTGACATCTTCTACGCCAAGTCGGGTAATGTCAATTGCCGCACAAGCAAAGCCTTCTGTTTGCAAGCGATCCATCATGCGTACCATCAGGCTTGACTTACCCATTTGCCGCGTGTTCAGAATGTAACAAAACTCTCCACGTTTTAACGCTTTGTAAAGATAGCGATCTGCGGTACGCACGACATAAGTGGGAGCATCCATTGGCAAACTACCGCCAACTTGATAATCAAAACATGAGGTATCCTCAGCATTTCTTAATAAAGCGTTTTCAAATTCGAGTTCAGCTTGGGTGGCTTTCAAAATTTCTAATGTTTGAGAGAGTTCTCTTGTACGCTCTTCTACTTTTTGTTCTAAAGTCCGATTGGACTCTGTTAAGGCATCTCTAGCCTTTTGCAAGGCGACATTATTCCGGGCAAGTTCTTGAGTAAATTGAGTTCGTTCTGCTTCTGCTTGTTGGCGTTGGGTGATGTCAGTGAAGGCAGCAATGGCATAAACAATTTCTCCTTTTTCGTTATAAATTGGAGTTGCGGTTACCTCTAAAGGAATAATTTTATCTAAATGACGAATTTCAAGATCGTCAACGGTTGTAGTTTCACCCTTGAGCGCTCGAATAATAGGCTGTTGTTCTGTGGGGTACAGTTGTTCTGTTCCTGCAAGGTAAGCATTGTACATTTGAGGTAGTTGAGGTATTGGTGTTCTGGTTGTAGCTTCAATTCCTTTGCCCAAAATTCTTTGGGCAGTTTGATTGGCGTAGTAGGGCTGTCCGTTGGCATCAATCACAAATATACCTACCGCGACAGCTTCTAAAAATTGAGCTAGCCTTCCCTCACTTTCACGCAAGGCAATTTCTGCTCGCTGACGTTCTACAACTTCGGCTTGCAGGCGAGTTAATAGTTCTGCTTGAGCTTTTTGTGCGAGAATTTCTTGTTCTCGCGCTGCTTTCATTCTCTGTACGTGTTGCAGAGTTTTATTGGTCGTGATTTCTAAATCTTGAAAATTAATTGGCTTCGTCAGGAAGTCAAAAGCCCCTCGGTTCATTGCTGTTCTGATTTTTTCAAGGTCTCCATAGGCGGAAATAATGACTGCTTTGACGATAGGGTACAACTCACTGAGTTTAGTCAGCAACACAAGACCGTCCATCTCCGGCATATAGATATCGGTTAAGACAATATCTATGTCCGGTTCGGCTTGCAGCTTTTCTAGTGCTTGCAAACCATTTTGGGCAAAAATTAATTGGAATTGCTTTTCTCGAATTTTTTTTCTAAATACCTGACGAAGTAGGGGTTCTAAATCAGGCTCATCATCCACAACCAGTATTTTCGCTGTCATAATTTTTCCCAGATGGGATTATTTATAAGCTGAGGATTTTTTCCTTCAGTTTGTTAAATTCGATAGGTTTTGTAATATAGTCATCTGCTCCCAAATTTTTAGCTTTTTGATAATTAGTGTTGTCATCGTAAGCCGTAATTATAAAAACTTTTAAATTGGGAAATTTTTCTTTAATAATTTTAAGAAGTTCTAACCCGTTCATTCCAGGCATATTAATATCTGTTAGAATCAGGGATAGACATTTAGTGAAATTATTTTGTAATTGTTCTAGTGCCTCTTCTCCTGAAAAAGCAAAATATAATGTAACTTGGTTTTGTCTGCTTTCTCTCCTAAATTTTTGTTGAAACAACAGTTGAACGTCTTGTTCGTCGTCTACAATCATTATTTTCATTTATGACTTACATCATTGACTAAATTAGCAATATGTGTAGAGATGAAACACTAAGTTTACTAAACTCTCTTACATTATTTTAGAGGGTAAACAAAGATTCCTGTATGTAAAAATCAGGTTGGTACCAATTTCTTCACACAAGGTGTATAAAAACGGGCATAGGGCAATGGGCATAGTAAGAAGAATTTATTGCCCAATACCCCATGCCCCATGCCCATTACACTACCGTATTTACCTATGTGGAGAGTGTTTTTTAGGTAATGTAATGATAATTTTAGTAAAATTATTGACTTCCGACTCTACTTTCAGATCCCCTTGGTGCTGTTGAACGATAATATCGTGAGCGATGGATAAACCCAGTCCAGTTCCTTCTCCGGGCGGTTTGGTGGTGAAAAAGGGATGGAAGATTTTATCGTGCATTTCTTGGGGAATTCCATCTCCGTTATCCTTAATAGCGATCTCAATCCAGTCTCCCAAATCTTGGGTTGTAACGGTAAGAGTGGGTGAAAATGTTTCTCGTTCGCTTTCTGATTGTGCTTGAAAGCGTATTGCCTTTTTATGCGCTGCATAACCAGCATTGTTAATAATATTTATAAAAGCACGGCTGATATTTTGAGGTACTATATTTAACCGCTCTATATTATTATCATAATCAGTTTCAATGCGTAAATGAAAAGACGAATTCTTCGCACGCATTCCGTGATAAGCCAAGCTAATTGCTTCTGCCAACAAAGTATTAATATGTGTCATCTGTCGCTCGTCGCAAGTTTGACCGCGAGAGTGCATCAACATTCCCCGCACAATATTATCGGCTCTTTTGCCATGCTCGTTAATTTTTTGAGCGTTCTGGCTGAGGTCACTTAAAATCTCTTCAATATATTCTTTGCTGTCTGGGTCTAATTGGTCTTTTTGCTTTTCAACTTCTTCTAGCAATTCTTGTGTTAACTCTATAGAAAGTTCGGCAAAATTGTTAACAAAGTTTAAAGGATTTTTGATTTCATGGGCAATTCCGGCTGTTAAAGCTCCGAGCGAAGCTAATTTCTCTTGGGCAATAATTTGTGCTTGTGTTGCTTTTAATTTTTCCAGTAGGCTTGCTAATTCCTGATTTTTTTCTTGTAATTCTTGAGTTCTGACTTCTACTTTTTGTTCCAAAGTTCGGCTGTAATCTTCTAACTGTTCGTACAAACGAGAGTTTTCAATGGAGATGGCGGCTTGGGCGGAAAGAATTTTAAGGACTTCGACGCGATCGCTTGTAAAAGCTCCTGTTGTGAGATTATTTTCCAAATACAAAATGCCGCTCAGTTTGCCTTGATAAAGGAGGGGAATGCAGAGAATCGATTTGGGTTGAGTGGCAATGATGTAGCGATCGCGAATAAATTGTCCTTCGTTTGACGCATCATTTAAAATTACGTTTTCTTGAGTGCGAGCTACATAGTTAATAATCGCAGATGATAGCGAGGGAATCTGACCATTAGAGTCTACAGAGTCTACAGGAATCGATCTAAGTATAATCACATCATCATAATTCACTACCCCCTCAGCTTCAATCAACCAATGACCCTCTTTATTTAGAATGAGAAAACCTTTTTCTGCACCTGCATTTTCAAGAACAGTTTTCATCAAATTTTGTAGTAATCTGCTTAGAACAATTTCACCCGAAATAGTTTGCGATGCTTTTAGAACAGTCGCTAAATCTAGCACTTCACTAAAAGCCGAAGTACTGGTTGTAGTATTTATGAGAGACTTTTTGCTTCCAAATGACTTTGAAACCAGTAATTGAGGGTACTTATCTTCTAAATCTTCTACTTTACGCTTTGCGCCCCAAAGCTGATAGCCTTGGTAGGCTTTTCTCATATAGAGTTGGGCAAATTCCTCTTTTCCTCGTTCTAACCAAAACTTGGCTGCTAATTCATTGGACAAAGCCTCATTCTGAATAAATTCGTTTTTTCGTGCAGATTCAATAGCTTGGTCATATAAATCCATTGCTTTGTACCACTGACCTGAGATCCGAGACATTTCCGCTGCCACTAAAATATATTTATGTAAGAAATTCTCCGGACAATTATCAACCCACTCTTTCATGTATTGCTGGTTTATTTCCAATTGTTGCCAGTATTTATTCCGTTCATCTAGGGAAGCCTGGGGATACAGAAAAGCTAGGTTTAACGAGTAGTAAAAATTATGCTCAGCGATTGAGATAGTTCCTGGAATATAATCAACCAATCTTCCTGCTTGTTCCAGATAGGTCAACTCAATTGGTTTACCATATAGATAAAGGATTTGAGCCTTCAAAATATAATAAAAGCAGATGGCTGCAAGAGTTTCTCGTTGAGCATTTTCCAAAAAATGTTTCTCATTGGTCTCGTTTGTATTAAAACAGAATTTTTCTTGGGTAAGTCCCATCAAATTCTGCATGAAGATTATGGCACCTAAGATACAATTAATTGCCCACTGATTCTGAGTTTCTTGACTAAACTGTAAACTGCGAGAGGCTTCCTTTTGAAGGGAGTGTAAACTTTTCCCTTGACAGATAAGGTTGTATAAGTTGTAGGTCATGGTGTATCCAACCAATTGGAACTCACCAACTTGCAATCCTGCTTCCACTCCTTCATTATTGACTTTCTCAGAAAATTTGATGTGCTTCAGCCAGTGCATAGTGAAACTACCATGAACTTGTGTGACTGCGCTCTTACAAGACCAATCCCTATACTTATCAGATAATTTCATCCCAAGAGAGCTATATTTATACCCTGAGTGATAATCGCGTAGAACATGGGTATTAACGACTCCAAAGAAGCTATAGCCCATGGAAGATTTTTCCATATGACCGTATTTGATATTGAGATTGACCAGTTTAGTTGCAACAAGATACATCAGCATTGGATCTAAAATCCAAGCAGCGGGGAAGATGCGAGTCAGTATTTTTAAAGCAGATCTTTTTTCCGGTATCTCCATTTCTGGATTATCAAATAATGCAGAGATTTCACGCTCGCCTAAATTTTTTCGATATTCTATAAGCTCAGCCTCAAAAGCTGCTTGTAAGTTTTTGGTTGGTAGGTCAATTCCCAAAGATTTTAAGGCAATTTGTCCTGTCTCAATTGCATTACTGTATTCCCCTAATAGAGTACACTGAATAATCCGAAGAAAGTGATATTCCGTACAATCAAGAGTTGATTTTGCTTGCTGAAGAGATGTGTCAAGCAAGGACTGAGATTTTTCGAAGTTGCCATTGAGATACTCGACCTCTGCAAGTTCCTTGTACAGGTCTAGTGCCATTTCATAGCGCTCGCTCCAAATATTGCCTGGAAATTCATTTTCCGCTAAAATTAAGTATTCCCTAGAAGCTGTATAAGCAGTTGCCTCTTTAGCTTTTTTCCCTGCATATAAATTTAATTCTGCTAGAGATTTCTTTTCCGCCAAATTTTCTATCAATTCTCGTCCTTTATTTAGATGATCGACCAAAGTAAAGATTTTTCCTTCTCGTTCTGCTTCACTCATGTTAGCCAGCAAAAGTTTACCGATTTGAAGGTGAACTGTCTTCTTCAAATCGATATCAATCAGCGCATAAGCTGCTTGCTGTACCCGGTCGTGCAGAAACTTATAATGCTGAATAACGAGTTCCGCCTCAATTGGTATATCTGAAGTTGTTTCTAGCTCTGAGATAGGCTGAATTAAACCTAATTGAATTGCTGACAGGAGGGATCTGTAAGTTTCGGGAGGTGATTTTTCGTAAATAATTGAGAGTGTAGTGAGGTCGAAACTGTTTCCAACACAAGCTGCTAAACGCAATGCTTTTTGGGTTAATTCTGAGAGTTTCCTAAGCTTGCCGAGCATTAAATCTACCACATTTTCCGTAATGCCCAAAGCTTCAATTTGAGAAATATTCCAATGCCAGCACTTTTGCTGTCGCTCGAAAGTCAGAAGGCTTTCCTGATATATTGTTTTGAGGAATTCATTAATAAAGAAGGGATTTCCTGAAGTCTTGCGATAGACCAATTCTGCTAGAGGTCTTACTATTTCTCGATCGCTATGGAGGGTGTCCGCAACCATTTGAGTGATTTCCTCCAGTTTTAAGGGGTTGAGAATGATAGTGTTGACAATTGCCCCTTGCTCTTTCAATTGCTCAATCATTAACATTGTGGGATGATTGGCACTCACTTCGTTATCGCGATAAGCACCAAGCAATAGCAAATACCCCAAATAGTTATCGGTCATCATCAGTTCAATTAGCCTTAGACTCGCAGAGTCAGCCCATTGCAAGTCGTCTAAGAAAATAACCAATGGATGCGATCGCTGACAAAAAACCCGGATAAAATTCTGAAAGACTACACTGAAGCGGTTTTGAGCCTCAGTTGGTTCCAATGGTTGTACGGGAGGCTGAGGTCCAACAATCTGTTCTACTTCAGAAATGACCTCAATAATGACTTGACCGTTAACGCCAAAAGCAGCGAGGAGTTTTTCCCGCCACCTAGCCAGTTGAGCTTCACTTTCAGTTAATAACTGTCGCACGAGAGACTTGAATGCTGAAACAACGGCGGAATAAGGAATATTACGCTGAAACTGGTCGAACTTTCCAGATATAAAGTAGCCGCGTTGCTCGGTGATAGGTTTGTATAGTTCTTGAACTAGTACTGATTTCCCAATTCCGGAATAACCCCCAACTAGCACCATTTCACTCTGCTTTCTACCTGTTCTTTTGAACGCGTGTTCCTCAAGTGGATTGGATTGAGCAATATGCTTGTATATTGAGAGTAAGGTTGCTATTTCAGCGTCTCTACCATAAAGTTTTTGTGAAATTTTGAATCGGTCTGAAATGTCGTGACGACCAATAGGGTACTCTGAAATTTGCCCAGTTTGCTGTAACTGTGTCAGACACTCTTCTAAATCTGCTTTAAGCCCCAATGCACTCCGGTACCGTTCCTCAGAAGTTTTTGCTAGTAACTTCATGACAATATTGGAAACAGTTCGAGGAATTTTTGAATCGACTTCATGGGGAGGAACAGCTTGCTTGGCAATATGACAATGAACTAACTCTAAAGGGTCGTTAGTTTCAAAAGGTAGCCTTTGAGTCAGTATCTTGTAAAAAGTTGCACCAAGTGAGTAAAAATCAGTACTGTAATCGAGTACCCGATTCATTCTACCCGTTTGTTCGGGAGACAGATAAGCTAATGTTCCTTCCAAAACGTTAGGATTTTTTATCGTTGGATTTTCACGGGTAAATACTGTGGATATCCCAAAGTCTATAATCTTAAGTTGCCCGGTTTCTTGGTTAAGAACGATATTAGAAGGATTGATATCTTTGTGAATGACATTAGCAGCATGAATTTGGCTAAGTGTCTCCGCAATCTGAATGGCAATGAAGAGAAAGTCCAGAAGTGCAAATTGTTTGGATTGCATCACAAGGTCTAACGATTTGCCCCCGAAATCCTCTAAAATCATTGCCAGCGTGTTTTTATAAGGCAATAGATTATAAGCTTTAACCACTCCATCAATTTTTAGAGAGCGGGTAATTTCGTACTCCTGCTTGTACCGAGTTAGTTCTGAAGGAATCGGGTAATCTTCTTTAAGAATTTTGAGAATAACGGGTCGATCTATGGCGTTACAGACAGATCGATAGACTAATGAATTAGCGCTTTCGTATATTTTGGAGATAATTTGGTAGTCGGCAATAGCACTCATTGTTAGATTTTTTTTCAAAGGATGCACTTTTGATGCTCGACTCAAGTAACTGGTCTGTAGTATTTTATCTTACTGATTACCAAAGAGTAATTACTTAATAATATATTATATCAAATTGTAGTCTTATACACTACATAAAGCAAGTCATATTCAGATGTATTTGCCCTACCTGCTAAATTTCCTTCAGAGTGTGAATATCTCTTTATAATTAAGTCGCATCATAATTAAGATAAATACCCATCCGTTTCAAGAAGGCATGGGTTTCTAAACGAGACCTTAACTGAAGTATTTGTCGGACTTCAGATGTACTAATTTCCCCGCAACGGTAAGCATCTGCGACAATCACTTCTAACAGACGACGAGAAAGACCACCCCACGCTTAGTCTAATCGCTTGGCAATTTCATCAGGAATTTCAACCGTGATTTGCATAGAGTATTCTAGCGCTCGCAGTAGTTTTACGCCCCTCAAAATCAATATGGTCGAGTATTAGTTCAGGTTATAGAATCGAGCCGGATTATCCCAAAGAATCTTTTGTACAACTTTTTTAGGAAGCTGATTCTGAAGTGCTACGACTTCTGCAACGACTTTTGGATGGTGATCCATATGAGGGTAATCCGACCCAAAGATTAAGTTATCTGAACCAAGATGCTCGAGGATCTGACTCAGATAAGGTTCTGAAGGCTCCATGGAGATAAAGCATTGACGGCGAAAGTACTCGGAAGGCATCATTTTGATGTTGTCTGCAACTTCCCAACGAAGATCTTCGTACTCGCGATCGAGCCGCCATAACCAGTAAGGAAGCCAACCGCACCCAGACTCAAGAAATCCAACTCTCAGCTTGGGATGACGTTCTAAGACTCCGCCTTCGATCAGCGATAGCAACGCCATCATTTGTTCCATTGGATGAGAGCAAGCGTGTAGTGCAAAGCGAGTGTTGAAGCGATCTGCTCCTGCGGTAGGTAAGCGACTATGAGTGGACTCATGAAGGCTGACAGCGATCCCTAATTCCTCGCACTTCGTCCAAAACGGTTCGTAAGCGCAGTCACTCAGAATCCTCCCTTTGACAGGGTTGGGGCGTAAAAAAACTGATTTCCAGCCAAACTCTGCTATCCTCTGCAATTCAAGCACCATTTCTTCTGGTGCGTGTAAATTGACAACACCTACACCTCGAAGAATTTGTGGATTATAGCTACAGAAATCTCGAAGCCAATTATTATAAGCACGCACAAATGCACCAGCTAATTGCGGTGCGATCGTGTCCACAGCAACGATCCATGAGAAGTAAGTTGGATAAATAAACGATATATCAACCCCCATCTGCTGCATAGCTTGCACGTGAGACTCAGCATCAAAGTTGTTCAACCATGATAGGGGATACGCTTGAGTCACTTGTTTGGCACCTTCTTGACGGAGCCGATTGGAGTATTTGTTTACAATCTTTTCGCCTGCAAGCGTTAGTTCTGGAGACAGCGCAAAGCTCTTAAACGCAGGTTCGAGGTACTCTTGCCATATATGGTGTGGCTCATAGACGTGGGAATCTGCATCAATAATTCGATATCCTTCAAGCATGACAGGGTTGACCAACAACTAAAATTACATCCACATGGGTATTGGATTCAGGAAATCTTCTGGTATCGGTTCTTTCAACCAACCCAGTTCTACTGGAACATCATAAAGTCGTCCTGGTGCTAAGCGCTTCCAAAAGTGGCGCATTCTAGGAATTATAACTTTAACAACTTTCAGTCCGATATCAGGACGGGTCTGGTCTAAGACTAGCATTTCCATGCCACGTTGCTCTACAATTTGCTGGCAGAGCTTAATATCATCAAGAAAATTATCATTTTTTTCTATATAAGGATAATCAAAGGGCTTTTTGAGGGCAGCACTTTTATCTGGTATTAAGTATGGTTGATTTTCCAGCGTTGCCGTTTTCCACCAATGGAGAACGGGTGGCTCAGCAGAGTTAGCATATTGAGTTATGCCATTGGCATCAGCAGTTAAGACAGCAGGAAGAATTTGGTTCATTTCCGTCAGCGCTCTTTGAACGGCAAGCTTTGGATCGAAGTGAGCACCAAAACCCAATATGATGTCTTTAACCTGGCATTTGCTTTTGTAACTTATTGCGGCAAAGACAGGAATATTCAAGTCGCTGGTTATATCAAGAACCCAAAGTTCGCGATCGAGCGATTGGTAGTAATGTCTCAAGTCTTGAAAATACGGCTCGTCAAAACTCTCCAAATCTACTGCCGCTCTTTGAGTACGATTGTACCACCACAAGGCAACACTGTCTCGCTCTACCAATTCCATGAAACCTTGTACGATCGCTTCTTCTAAAGTATTGCCTGCTGCACACCCATTAGTGTCTGCCCAACAGTCTGGCTTATAAGGCATGGGATAGCCAAAATAACAATAAGCGGTTGGTAGATACTTGAAGTCTTGGTAAGTTAATGACCAAATAGGTGTCCATTCAATTTCTCTTTCTTCATCAAACGGTTCAGGAACCCTCTGAAAAAAACTGCCACAATGAGCGTTCCACACCTCCCGTTCATCATATTGAGCTTGGCTGAAGTTCATGCAGGTATTGGGATGGATAGCCTTGTTGTTCATTTTTCGGTAACTGCTCTTGACTCTGATTTCGTCCCCCTGAAAAACGCCAGAGTACCTTTCAATAGCTTCGCAAAAACCACTTGCTCTTGCTTGAGCTTCTGTTCTCCCTTTTCCTGCACTTCTGCCTCCAATATTCTTTTCTAAAACACTTAAGTCATCAAACACTGAGGCAAAATGATGCTTGGCGAAATAGGTATGAGTTAAACTGTTCGCGTCGAAGGAGAGTTTGCCCAAATCTCGCACTACTCCTATAATAGGGCTTATATGGTATCGATACCGTTCAAAGGTGGCTTCTGGCGAAACGCAGCGATGTCCGCCATCAGCCGTAAAGGTTTTTTTCCTGTTTCCAAGTATCAAAGGTACGGGTTTCAAATGCTGCTGTTTAAGAATGCCACAGCTATGGCACTGAGGACGTTTGATGAGATAATGTTTTTGTGTCTCTAGTGTAATAGTATCATGGGTCACTAGTATCCCTTCGAGGCGCTTGTTTTCTGCCTTTACGATCCACTGAAGGATTTGAGTTGCTGCCATTGTTATGGCAGTTTGTCGTGTTGAAGGTAAGTCAGCCAGTGGTGGCGTTAAAGGTGATGAAACATTATTGCGTCTTTGGATAAATCCTTCAACTGGGCGGTTACCTTGCAAGCGTTGGGATAGGCATTCCCAACAACCTGTTTTTTCAGGATGAAAAATCGGTCCCATCCAGATAACGGTTCCTATTGGTTTGACCAACATCCAAGGACGCGAGCGCTCCAAGTTTTTTTGGTTAATTTCGACCAATTCTGCTTGCAAATAGTCGTCTGTTAAGACAACTTCAAAGTCTCCCTCTTTTACAATTTGAATTTGCAGCGATTCGAGAGTAGCAATCAATTCCGATCCGGACAGTTCTCCTAAAGCTCTGACAGTCACTCTAGTTGTTTGTAATCGGCGGTGGGCATCTTCATTGTTAACTTTCAAATGCTCGCAAAACACAGCTATATTTGAAGGCAAAACCTCTTCATGTTCGACAATATAACCCTTTTGCTCCAATTCCATAAGCGCGTAATAGATGTAGGGCATCGGTAGCTTATCTTGGAGTTGCTGAATAATTTCATCCACAGTTTGATTACCATCAAGCAAGGGACATAATAACTGGTAGATGCGATCTTGAAGTACAATCGTGTCTCTTTCAGACACGAGGAACACTCCTTCTGTCTCAACTGTTTCGATGCGAAAGCAAGTCTTAAACTTAGGTTTTCTAAACATATGCTATTTAAAGTTGACAGTAAAATGCCCAAAGATAAATTTTTTATATAAAAAAAGAGGTAGAATCAAAAAAATTAATTTTTTTGTTTATAATTTCTACCTCTTTATCATTAGCTCAAATAAATTAAATATAAAATGTTTTTAAGCTCGTAGTTACGTTGTCTTTGGGCTTAAAGCAACTACAAACATTTTATATTTTTTTACTTTGAACTACTTAGCATTCATTAAATTTCTGGAAGTTTAGGAGCCAGAAACAGGAATATAAACAGATGGAGGGAGGTATTCACCGCTATTGTTGTCTTTTATCCACTGATTCAATTGTTCTTCTGTGACAGTAAATTCACTCAATTCAGGACGTGGTGGATAGGCAATAGTAGCAAGGTATTTTGCCTGATTTGCTTCATCTTTGCGAATTCTACCAGTAAAGGAATCTACTACTACCTCAAAGCGAAACTCTTGTATGAGAGGATCGGTAAAAATGTAGTCGTTTGTAGTCAGTTTTCGGTAAACATCAGATAAGGTCAGTTGAATATCTGGTGCAGTTTGATTGGCAATTATAACTTCTTTGATAATTTTGCTTGTTTCTTCTGCTAATTGAGCTGATGGGGGATCGCCATACTCAATTGCTGCCAGACGAGCTAGGGCTTGTTTTTTAAGAATGGAACTGAAATAATTCTTGAGTTGTTGCTCTTCCTTTTTCTTTGCCTCATCTCCATCAAATGCCAAAAAAGTAGTCCATGTCCAAGCTATAATTTGAGTCCATTGCTTGATAATAATCCGAATCTTTGCGATATTTTCTGGAGTGCGTAACTCTTCAGGTAATGATGTCATGTAGGTTGTATTAGACTGTTCTGCCATTTTTAAAACTCCTTAAGTTGGTTGATTTTAGATATCAAAACAATCAAGTTTAGCTAGAAAACGGTCATTGGGTAGTAACACTAGCCCTAGAACGATCTATTGAGTGTTTGTCGGGCTATAATTACTAGGATTAGCTCTACCTATTGGGAAACTAAAGTCTGCGTAAGGATGATTACTAGCTCGCAGTTTTGCTCCGGTATGGCATTCTATGCAACTACTATTTGGGATGTAGGGTTCTATAGCAACATTGGCTAACGGGGACTTTGGCGTAACGTCCCTGAGATTTGTGTTGTACGGCAGACTAGGGTTTGTTAGCCACTGAGTACCAATGAGTTGGTAGTATTGCCAGACCGATGATTGAGAGATTTCTGTCAATGCTTCTTGCCAGTGCTTATTCTGTTCCAATCTTTGAGAACTGAGCGATGAATTTGGTGAGCGAGTTATCTGTGACGGAATTTGATTCTCAATTTTGTCTCCTACCTTTTTGACAGCATGGGGAGCCTCTTGACGCCAAAGGTATGGTTTTTCTACATATGGCTTGTTTTCTTTACAGTTTTCCTTACAATCTGGGTTGTACAGCGTGTAACGAGTCCGGCTTGAAGTGTTATCGGGAACATTATCTACCTGTTCAAAGGTAGACCAAATCCACCCCTGCTCACTCGTTTTATGCTTAATATGAAAGCCTATTAAACCTACCTCAACTATCTGACTAAATTCCTGACCGATATCACTACAAAGTGCGTTACCTTCTGTACATTCGGTTGACTGTGCTGGGATCGTCCTCTGTCTCTTAGTTGTGTAGTAACGAGCTTTCTCCTCGTTAGATGTCTGTGGAGCGAAAACTCGCCAAGCGGCTTTGATCTCAATCGCACCTTCTTTCTGATACGTGCTGCAAGGGACATTGAGCAAATTGGCGTTTGCATCTTCGCTACACACAAGCGCAAACTTCTTGTCTTCGTTATTGAATTGTTGTAAGTTGACAGCGTCATACCACTTGTTTTCAACAATTTGGTTGAATTCTTGTGGGTTAATGTATGCCTCCATAATAATGTAGTTGCCTTGCTGGTCAACAAGGGGTTTATTTGCATTTGTACCCTTTTCGTTGCCATCTAGTTTCTCTGACTCTGTCAGTTGTAAGCTTGAGTCTTCTGTCTGTAAACCTCTTTCAGAGATAAGACTTAAACAAGTAAAAGGTTTAGTTGGTTGTGTGGATGGTTCTTTTCCTGCTGAAAGGAATATCGTCTCTGGAGTATGATAGAACTCCCAAACACGGGGAGCATTTGGAACCTCACCAATTTTCTCATTTCGTAAGGGTTCTCCTTGCTGACAATCAGCAGGCCAATTTAAAGCAAGGAAAACCTGCCAAGCAAAATTGTCGATAAAATCTACTCTTGGTGTGTTGGGATAAAGCGACTGTTGTTTAGCTAAATTGGGATTGTGTGGAATTTCAGAAGTGATTTCTGGTTTGAATTGTAACAGGCTCTGACTCTGAAGTTCTTTGTTGGTTTGAGTGTCTGCCAGCCCTGTCGAAACACAACCTAAGACCACAATTGAAATAGAGATAATTGAAATGAAAATGAGATTTCGAATATTTCTCATATCGATTGTGTTGCAGTGATTATAATTTATGCCGCGCTATATCGTCGGTACAGCAGTCAACCAGGAGAGCAAAAAACCCGGTTGCTTTCTATTGCAAAGCTTGATATCTCCTATATGTACAAACACACCATAGCGTGCATCTACAAGAAAACGGGTTATTCAGCAACTACCTCGAAGGACACCTTTAATGAGTACAAGCCTGTATTAATAGCAATTATTCTGTAGAAAATGGGTTAATTTTTTGCTCCATTCGACTAACAGTTTTAGTAGAACTCAAACTACAGTCTTGATTGATAGTATTTAGGGATTTGGCTTCTTTTACTTACACCCGTAATGTAATACCCAAGTACAGAATACGTTTATTCTACATATTACAGAACATAAGCTTCTGTAAAAGTTACATTTTTTTATATTTCTAGTAGATATGAGTTTTCTATGAGTTTGATAGAACAAAATTTATATATAATACTAATTTTGTTTATTTCTAATAGTTTGTTTGATTAGACAATCTTTATCTGCAATTCTAATAAGTAGTTCAACTTTAAAAAAACATAAATGTTCGTAGTTTCCCTGTTATCGCTAAAGTTTAATTTGTTTGCTCGACTTAACTACAAACATCAAAATTGCAAAATATAAAAACTAAGTAGCTGTCATAAACTGCGTGCAGCAAGACGTATAAAATGGGCAAATATGCCCTATCCTCTATTTTCAAGTCAGCTAATGATGGAAAAATTCCACAACCAAACATGAAAAAGGAAAGTTCTTCACTCTCTACTCCCTTTTTCAAACTCATCAATTACTTGAAAAGAGGAAACTTAGACTGAAAATACTCACGATATAACTGACAACTGGGAGTTACTTTATTGTTATCCAATTTAATCAACCCCATACTACTGAGCTTATAAGCAACAACAGATTCTAACTGCACGGCTTCAGTAGCATTTATCACTGTCCGAAGAGCAGATGCTAATTCTGGCTGTGCTTTCAATATTTCCCAATGACGCTGCAAGTGATGGTAATAAATGCTCGTGGATGTAGAAGCACTTCGCAGCAGTTGTGCCAAAGTGATTTGTTGCTGACTGAGATGATAAAGTGCCAAGTGTACAAGGGCTGGATGTCCTCCAACCATCTCCATTAAAAGTTCGACTTCCAAACCATCCTTCCAACACAATCCATAACATAGCGCTAACTGCTGGACTTGCTCAAAACTAAAGCCCTTTAACTGAATCGGAAGCCCGACATTGAAAGGGGACTGATGAAATTGCAAGGGAACGTACACTTCTGTAGAATGAACTACGATCAGACGCAGCTTTTGCCAAATCGGTCGTCTTTTCGCTTCTTCGTACCAAGATCGCAACAACGGCAAAAATTCTTTCGCCACCTGTGGATGCTCAAAAATTTGGTTCACCTCATCCAAAGCCAAAACCACAGGAGAATCAATTTGTTCGAGTATGTAGTTTCGCAAGTAATGCGAACAACTGACTTTACTCCCAATATCTTCATCCCAATAGTCATCCAACTGTGGTGCTATCTGAAGCTGACGGGAAATATTAGCACACAGCCAACGTAAGAATCGATTCAAATCGCTCAGAATTTCTCGGTCAATTTGTTCTTCTAAGTTCAAGCTGATGGTGCGGTAGCCAATGCAGCTGGCATATTCCAGTATTCTTGACAACAGAGAAGTTTTCCCCATGGACATTGGAGCCTTAATCCGAATTAAAGCTCCCGGTTTAGTAATTTCTCTGCAAACTTGTGCGCTAACTACAGTGTTTTCAACATAGTAAGGAGAGTCTAGGGGAACAGAACCACTGGGATACGGAGGTAATAGGTCTTGATGGACATTAATGGGTTGGGAAAAAACTTGGGTGGCTACGGGCGATCGCATTTCTGGTTGCATCCCCCTAAGATTAAAACTAGGAGTTAATGTTGGCGAACTCACCATGTCCTCCCACTCAATCCGAATCCCATCCTGCAACCAAACTATTGATGGTTCGGCTGGGTTTTGGAAAATAATTGGTAGCCAAGTCGCACAAGGATATTCTTTCTCTAACGCTTGCAATCTTTCTCGTGCAGAACGTACTGCAGCATATAAGGATTTACCAGAGGAGAACTCAGTTATAAAATACCTTAAAAATTGTTGAGCAACCACATCTGGAACAGCCTCCCGCATCACGATCGCTTGAGGTATGTTCAAATCTTCGAGTTGTTGCGCCAACCCCAAACCATCGCAGGAGTTAAAAATTGCGAGTTTTAACCCACGTCCCATCGCTTCCTTAAGAGCATACCTAAGTTTCTCAAGGGAAATTGTATCTGTGGGGTTGATTTGTAGAATTCCTTCGTCTTGACTGGAACTATGACCTGCAAAAAAAAGAATATCCCAACCTTCCTGCCAAAGATGGTCATTCAAATCGCGTAAGTTTGGCTCAACTAAAAATTTAATTTCTGCTCGATGGGTTAATTTTTCTAAAAATATCCTATCATGACTGATATCAATTCCTTGCGCGTTCCCAAAAATCGCCAGAATTTTCAGTTGAAACTTTCGATGATTAATGGGAAATTTATTAGAATTTTGATACTCTGTTGCACTTAAAGCTACTTCTCCATAGGGGTAATCCTCAAAAAACTCCCACAAATGCCAGGGCAGACGTCTCAATAAAGGATCGTTTGTTTCGATAATGAAGCGAATTTCATCCGATGGTTTTAATTGTGTACGTAATTGCCGATCGATTTTACGAAATTCTCTAGAGTCCAACCATGTATTTAGTCTTTTTGACAGCTTTTGAGATAATTTAGCGATATCAACCTCAGAAACATGAGTGAGTCCCACTTCTGAAATTTCAAGATAATCGTCTGTTTCAAGACTGGTACGCCAACAACTCAGGCGTTGATAGAAAGCATAGTAAAGTGCTTGCCAGTTTTGATAGAGTTCTAAAATTTTTGGTGCTGCTGGTAAACTAGCATTAATTTTCATCTGGTAGGAGTTGCTGGCTTCACCAATTTGTGCAGTGACAGTAGCAAAGCCATCACGCAAATTTCCCTGACCCAAGCTTAAAACAACTAACCTACTCATAATTGTTCAATTTCGTAATAGTCAATTCTTGACCTATGAGACTTACTCACAGTTTGCCAAAATTGATTTGTATTAACAATTGCTTTAACTGTGATAACTGTTTCTTTAACAATAGAACAATCTATGAAATTAATATTATTTTTCCATTGTTTGCACTTCACTTTATTTCAAATGGTTTTATATACTTATTATCATACTCATTCCAGGCAGTACAAATTGTTCTAGTAAAGCCTGTTATCCTCCTTTCAACTAATTTTCCTGACGCTCCCCAATTACCACAAAAATTTTTAATGCGAACTTTCTGATGGTTGTATTTACTCAGAATTATACTAGCTTTTTCAAGGTAGGAGAGGAAAACTTTCGCTGAAAATACTGCCGATACAACTCGCAACTAGGAATCGAGCGATCGTTTTCCTGCTTAATCAATCCCATATTACTCAGCTTGTAAGCGAGTACGGGTTCTAGTAATACAGGGTTCGTGGTCTGTATGACCCTTTCAAAAGCAGATACGAGTTCTGGTTGTGCCTGTAAAGCAGCCCAATGACGCTGCAAGTGATGATAGTAAATGCCCACTGGCGTAGGAGCATCTTCAAGAAGTTGCGTTAAAGTTATTTCACCACCACTCAGGTGATATAGTGCCAGATGGACTAGTGCTGGATGCCCCCCAACCATATCTGTGAGAAATTTTACCTCATTATCATCTGCCCAATCAATCCCATAATTTTGGGATAACTGCTGTACTTGAACTAGATTAAAGTGCCTTAACTGAATCGGCAATCCCACATTAAAGGGTGATTGATGAAGTTGTAAAGGAACATAAACTTCTGTGGAATATACGACAATCAGACGCAACTTTTGCCAAATGGAATGTCTTTTAGCCTCTTCGTACCACGATCGCAACAAAGGAAAAAATTCTTTTGCCAGTTGCGGATGTTTAAAAATAGGATCGACATCATCCAATGCCAGAACTATTGGAGAGCTAATACGCTCAAGCACTTGATTCCGCAAGAAAAGAGAGCAGCTGACCTTACTACCCAAATCCCAATTCCAATAGTCGTCTAGTTTTAGCTCAAGTCCTAATTGCAAAGAGATATTAGCACACAGCCACCGCAAAAATCGCTTGAGGTCGCTTAAAATTTCTCCTTCAAGATGCTCCTCTAAATTTAGGCTAACGTTAAAATAATCAAGATTCTTAGCGTACTCTAGAATTCTTAACAGCAGAGAGGTTTTACCCATCTCCCTCGGCGCTTTAAGCCGAATTAAAGCTCCTGGTTTGCTAATTTCTGCAAACGCTTGTTCCTGAATAGCAGTATTGTGAATATAATAGGGTGAATCCACAGGAACGGAACCACTCGGAAAGCGAGGGGATTTTTGTTTATTTGTCAAAAAGTGAGTGGAAAGTTGTTTTGACGGAGCAGTTCTTGTTGGAAAAGCTTGTGCAGTTGCATAAAACTCTAACAGCGCCCGACAGTTTTTTTTGGTCACGCGCCTACCAACAATCAAAGATAGTTTTTGGCATAACCCTGGAGCAACAACATTAGTCAAGTAGCCAGGACTATATCCTCCTGCTTGAGCCATTTGACCGTAAGTTTGACTCTGCCAAATACCTCGCAGTATCAGGGTCTCTGTATCATTCAGAGGACGGTTTTGGGTTTCCAATAGCTTGTGATTTACAATTGCAAGTAGAGAATCAAGAGTCATGAGAAATTGGGTACTAATTTCCTGCCTGTAAATTAAATTCACCGCTTTGCTCTTAAAGCTACAAGCGATACTAACTACAGGGAATCTTATCCAAAGACCCTCTTACTGCCTGAGATTATCAATCTCGACCACAACCACGGAAGACATATTACAAGCTATGGTACCGTTTTCTCTGCCTAAGTTGAGCAAGCGCGTAATTAGTTTTTTTTATATGTAGTTTGGTAGCAAGCACCTTGGAAAGAGCTATCTTAGGGCTAGCAACTGTTAGCTGATTGCTACCCACTTCTACCCATTGTTAGTCGTCTTTGGGGAGATCTGATATGAGTTGATCGACAAAACCTCTTAATTGCTCAAGCCAGTTGGGAACTGCCTTGAGTTTCTCCCATTGACATGCATCGACCTTTAAAGCAAATAGGTTTGCTGTTCTTAGGTTCATCCCCATAGGGCAACGCACCTAGTTTATGATTTTTGGGAAATGGCATTGACATCTCCTGCGTATATTGATACAATATACGATGCGTTGATAAGTCGAAGCAATGCCTCAAGTTTATCAAACTTATGTCACTCAAATTTCTAATAATTTGTCTGGGGAAATATTTGCTCTTGATATGTTGGAGCAATTTTCACCTATAGCAGCATCCATGTCACAGATGGTCTTAGCTGGCTTAGAAAGTGACATGAAAAAAGAAAAACTTAATTCTTTAATTCAAAATACATTTAACGTTAATAAACGTCACGCCAATAGTGTGATTAATTTTGTCACTGGGGAATTAGACTCAGCTGAAAAATCTTACAAAAAACATCTTGAGATATTGGATGCCAAAATTAAATTAGTTAAGCAGGAGACGGAAAAGTTAAATAAAAGACTCAAAGCTCATCGGGAATACGTCCGGACAGTAGAAAAACGTAACTTAGCAATAAAATCCCCACAAAAAACTAAAACTGGGAAACTAAAGAAAGTGTCCCCTTTAAATAAAAAGCCGGAATTTGATGATGCCTGCCCTATTAATGGCAAGTCTCATGGCAAGACTTACTTGCAACTAGCTAAACAACAGTTACATCAAAAGAAGCGTCAACTGAGGATGTATCTAGATCGCAAGTCCAGAGTGCTCCAGGGTGGTGTCAAGGTAAATTTGGGGAATTTGGGTCAAGTGGCTTTTGTAGGTAGTACCAACGAAACTAACAGTAATCAAATCTGTCAGCTAATTCCAGATGTTATTCCACAGTTGAAAATTCGTGTTCCTTATTTTTTAGAAGAAACGTTTGGAGCGCAAGTACAGTTACCACTCTACAAAATTAATCCTCATGGTTATGACAAGATAGTTACTGCTTGGGCATTAAACCAGGCTCTCACTTATGTGTTTAGTAAAAATCCCAAAGGGAAATGGGTAGTCGCTATTACCTGTTTAGTAGATTTTGCTATTACTAGTAACGAAAAATCGTTGGGATGCATTGGCTTAGATATAAATCCGGACTCTGTTGGCTGGTGTGCGACCAACTGTCATGGGAATCCTGTAGCTTGGGGAAAAGTCAATTTAGATTTACATTCATGCTCAACCGACCAAACTGAAGCAAGATTGGCTGGTGCCATTACAGAACTGACCAACAGAGCGCTAGCTACTAAAAAGCCAATTGTGATTGAGAAGTTAGACTTTTCTGAAAAGAAGAAACAATTTTCCAGGGGTCGTAAGTACAATCGGATGCTATCCGGTTTTGCATATGCTAAGTTCAAAGAATTGTTAAAAGCTAGATGCTTAAAATTAGGCATCAAAGTGATTGAGGTAAGTCCCAAATATTCTAGCCAAATCGGCGTTGTCAAATATATGAAACGCTATGGTATGGGAAGTGATAGCGCCGCCTCTTTAGTTTTAGCGCGTCGTGGGATGAACATTTACTATGAGAGAATGCCAGTGAGATACGCCTTTCAGAGTTCGATTCAACCCGAACCTCGTCAGCACGTCTTTGCATATTGGCAGAGATTCAATAAGTATTACTTGAAGCTAGGTTCTCGTCATGCTTGGTTCGGTTTACCTACTCTCACAGGGTCTACAGGCGACAGCTTGGTGAACACCGGAAATTTTGGGTTTCCAAAGCTTCAGCACAAGCATGGGAGTGTATGCCCCGTCTGGTAGTGAAGGTGTGAATCCTTCTGGGGAGGAAAGATTGACCGCTATCTTTCCGGTTGACCACATTTATCCACTTGTGGGTAAGTTTGGGTAGACTTTATTGAGCGGTGAGTGACACTAACCACTAGTTAACTCAATCCAGTAACGTTCGTAAAGCGCTTCAACTTCTTGACCCAAAGGAGCCAGACGTTCGCACTTTGTTAAAATCGCTTCTGGGGGAAACAAACTAGAATTATTTTGTATTTTCTTTGGCAATTGCTCAAATCCAGCACGGTTGGGAGTGGAAAGAATTAAAGTTTGGCTCATTTCAGATGCCACTTCCGGTCGTAAGATTAAGTTAATCCAAGCATAAGCTGCTTCAATATTGGGGGCTATTTTGGGAATGACGACAGTGTCAGTCCATAAAGAAGAACCACTTTTGGGAATAACGTATTTAAGTTTGGGATTTTCTTTAATAATTTTAACGGCATCTGATGAATAACACATTGCTAGGAGCAAGTCTCCTGCAATAATTTGATTGCGCCATGCATCAGTTGTAAAAGCAGCAATATCTGGTTGAAGAACCTTTAGCGTGTCAAAAGCTTGTTTAATTTCATTTTCATTTGTTGAGTTATAAGAATAACCAAGCATCTTCAAAACTGCACCCATGACTTCTCGGAAATCGTTCATTAACGCCATCCGCTTTGACAGAAGTTGTTTGTTCTCCCAAAGATAGTCCCAGTTCTCAGGTGGAGTTTTTAGCTTTTCGGAATTATAAATAAAACCTGTGGTTCCCCAACTAAAAGGAATACTATGACGGTTATTGGGATCGTAGATAGGATTTTGAAACCTGGGAAATAAATTATCTAGTCCGATTATGCGATCGCGTTCCAATCTTGTCAGCAATCCCAAGTCTACCATTTTCCGTACCATATAATCGCTTGGGTAAATCACGCTATAGGCACTACCACCGCCCGCTTGGATTTTACTGAGCATGGCTTCATTGGAATCATACAAATCTGCCAATACTTTGATCCCCGTTTGAGCGCTAAAAGTTTTTAGTAAATCCTTGTTAGTGTATTGTTCCCATGTGTAGATGTACATTTGGTCGCGGGAACCTGTCGTAGCGGATGCACGCACGTTCCCAAGCCGCCAACCGCAGCCTGCTAGGGACAAGCCAGATAGCGCTGCTATTCCTCTAATAAATCTTCTTCTGTTTGTCATTTGTCATTTGTCATTTGTCATTTGTATTAGGTACGTTCCCAATGGAGTTTAGATATGAATTTAATTTGGGCGCTAGTTCGTTAATGATTGTTTTCATTGAATTTATCTGTTCCGTTGTTAGGAGATGGCGTTTGTAAGCTCGTCTTAACCAGTGCTGAGTTTCATTCAAGGAGCCTCTCGCAATCTTGACTATTGACCATTGACTAAAGCCAAACAATCACTTTCTATCCACCAAGCATAGATAGGAGTTTCACGATCTGGCAAATTAACAAACGTATTAGGTTGTAAAACATTAATCTGTAAACCGTTTATCAATTGCACAACATAATTGATGTGCGTTCCCAAATACATAATGTTAACTAACCGTCCTTCAAAGCAGTTATTTTCTACGCTGGGTTTATAAAGAGATAGCTGTATTTTTTCAGGGCGCACGCTGACAATTACAGCTTGTGATAATTCGGTGGGTGTATTTTCCTCACGAGTCACAACAATGGAAAGCCCTGTTTTTGTTAAAATTTTAACGTTAGAAGCGTCCACACCTGTGATTTCACCAGCCAATAAATTGGTATCGCCAATAAAATCAGCAACAAATACTGTTTGGGGTTGTTCGTAAATTTCGCTGGGAGTCCCCACTTGTTCAATTTTACCTTGATTCATGACAGCAACCCGATCCGATAAAGACAGCGCCTCTTCTTGATCGTGAGTCACCATAATGAAAGTTAAGCCCAATTCTTTGTGTAAATTGGACAGTTCAACCCTCATTTCTTTCCTCAATTTTAAATCAAGCGCCCCAAGGGGTTCATCTAGAAGCAAGACTGCAGGGCGGTTGACGATCGCTCTTGCCAAGGCTATCCTTTGCTGTTGTCCCCCTGACAGTTGAAGAGGAGAACGCGATCGTAAACCCTCCAACTTTACCAATTCTAGAGCTTGTTTGACTCTGCTTTCTATTTCCTGCTTGCGGAATTTTTTGAGACGCAGTCCAAAAGCAACGTTCTCCCACACATTCAAGTGGTTAAACAGAGCATAACTTTGAAACACAGTGTTAACAGGTCGGCGATATGGGGGAACACTAGTCATAGACTGACCGCGAATCAGCACTTGACCTGCATCTGCTCTTTCAAACCCAGCAATAAGCCGAAGTGTGGTCGTCTTTCCACAACCAGAAGGACCAAGGATACTAAAAAATTCTCCTTGTCGAATATCCAAGTCTACTCCGTGGACAGCAGGTTCCTGGTTAAAAAACTTAAAAACGTTAAGTAACTCCACATCTAGTGGTTCAAAACCTGCAGTTCCCCCTTGATTCTGGATTAGAGTCTGAGCCATAGTACTTGATTTAATCCTGAGAGTATAAGTGTTTTTGTTAATGGAAGTAGTCGATTAGGCAAATGAGAAGTTACACTTTGGTTTATTCTATCGGTCAAAAACAACTTACAGAAAAATATACTGTTAAGTTTATTTTCCCCGTAAATACACTTATTTCTATTTTTTCCGATCGTTTTATATCAAAAAGAATTCTTACTGATAATGGTATTGTTTTATGGCTTCTTTAAAATCATCTGGATTTAGTGGATTTCTCGGAGATAAGGGCTTACGGACTGTTGGAAAAAATTACCAGTCTATATTTTTTATCATATTTACCATTGCGATGATGGCTGGTATTAACGCTCGCTTAGTATATTTACAAATTGTTGAAGGTCCGAAACTGCGACAAAAAGCAGAAGCAAACCGGATACGGACAATCCTCAAACAACCAGAAAGAGGTAACATTTTCGATCGCAATGGCAAACTGTTAGCAACAACGCGCTATCCCCGTTCTGTGTACTTGTGGCCTATGGCGCATAAAAAACCATCATGGTCGGTGGTCAGTTCGCGTCTCGAGCAAGTTCTTAAAATCTCCAAAGAGGAGATGGAAGAGAAATTAGACCAAGCCGGTCCGGATGCAACAAATTTTGTGAGGATAGCACGCGACCTGAATGAAGCCAAAGTCACGGCTATAAAAGAGTATGAAAACGAACTCTCTGGCGTTGAAATTCATACAGAAGCAGTACGCTATTACCCTCATGGTAAAGCCATAGCCCATGTTATTGGTTATACACGTGAATTAACCCAAGAACAGTTGAAAAAGAAGAAACAAGAAGGTTATAAACTTGGAGATGTCATCGGTCAAATGGGGGTAGAAAAGGCGTATGAAAAGTTGTTGCGAGGAGAATGGGGCGGTCAACAAGTAGAAGTGGATAGCAAAGATCGTCCAATTCGCGTGTTGGGAGAAAAACAAGCTCGCGCAGGCAATGATATTCACCTAACTATAGATTTAGATTTACAAACAGCAGCTGAAAAAGCTTTAACATTTCCCAAGGGTGCCATTGTGGCGATCGATCCAAACAACGGTGCTGTCTTGGTACTAGTATCTCACCCCACCTTCGATCCCAATATTTTTTCCAAACAACAGCTCACTCAAAAAGACTGGGAAAGCGTACAAGGGAAAAACCATCCCCTTGTCAATCGCGCCCTGAGTGCTTTCCCTCCCGCCAGTACCTTTAAAATCATCACCACAACTGCGGGATTGGAATCGGGAAAATTTTCTCCTGGTACGGTGCTGCAAACTTACGGTTCCTTAACCATTGGTGGCGTAACCTTTGGAGAGTGGAACCATGCTGGATTCGGACCCTTGGGCTTTCCAAAGGCAATGGCAATGAGCAGCGACACCTTCTTTTACCAAATTGGTAAGGGAGTTGGCGGTCCTACCTTAATCGAATGGACTCGTAAGTATGGCTTTGGCAAGAAAACTGGAATTGAGTTGACAGACGAAGAATCGAAAGGATTAGTTCCAGATGATAAATGGAAGCGCAAAGCATGGAAAATTCCTTGGACTGTGGGTGACACCATTAATATGTCCATCGGACAAGGTGCGCTACAAGTCTCGCCACTGCAAGCAGCTATTATGTTCTCTGTTCCAGCTAATGGTGGTTATCGAGTCAAACCCCATCTGCTTAAAGACCACGAAGAATCAAAAAAATGGCGAGAATCATTAAACATGAAGCCAAGTACAATCGGAATTCTTCGAGATGGACTGCGGAAGGTAGTGACTGAAGGGACAGGTAAGCGTTTGAACGTACCATCTATTGCTCCAACATCTGGAAAAAGCGGTACTGCTGAGGCTGGAGTTGGTCGTCCCAATCATACTTGGTTTGGGGCATACGCTCCAGCAGATAAGCCAGAAATTGTGGTGGTGGCGTTTGGTGAAAATTCTGGTGGACATGGAGGTAGCGATTGTGGACCTATAGTTTTACAAGTCTTAGAGGAGTACTTCCACAAGAAAAATCCAAGTAAGTATAAAAAATTTGAACCATAGAAATTACAAATATGGGCAGAGGGCAAAGGACACAGGGCAGCTATGAAAGAAATAGTATAAAATTAGCAAGGGTTTATCATGGTTCACCGATCTGGAATTACAATTCGGACTAATTTTTTGGTAAATTCTGCAATTTTCCTGAAATGATTCCTATATGTGTATTCTGCTAAGCAGATTACGGGTGACACTTTGGTTTATTCTTTAGCTAAAACATATTACATAAAACCGCACTACTCTAGTTAGTTTCCTAAAAACTAGGTAAAATTTTAGTGTAATCCTATACAAATACTCCCGTTCTTGCAATTCCTGCTGATTATATGGCACTACTGCAATCACCTCAACCGCTAGTTAAAAAAAGAGAAACACGTACCGTTGGACGCGGTTCTCAGCCTTTATTTTTAATCATATTTACCTTACTACTGACTGCGGGGATTGCCACTCGTTTAGTATACTTACAAATTGTTGAGGGACCAAAATTTCGAGAAAGAGCAGAGTCCAATCGGATTCGGATGATCCCCAAACAACCAGAACGAGGCAATATCTTCGATCGCAATGGCAAACTGCTAGCTACGACTCGCTATCCTCGTTCCGTGTACTTATGGCCCATGGCACACACAAAACCATCATGGTCGGTTGTCGGTCCGCGTTTGTCAAAAATTCTTGATATGTCTGAAGACGAGATTATCAAGAAATTAGAAGAGGCTGGTCCAAACATGGCTCTTGTGCGGATTGCCCGCAACCTCAACGAAGCGGAAGTGACTGCCTTGAAAGAGTATGCCAATGAACTGCAAAGTGTAGAAATTCATACGGAGGCTGTCCGCTATTATCCTCACGGGGAAGCTTTTGCCCATGTACTAGGTTATACACGAGAATTGACATTAAAACAGTTGAGAGAAAAGAAAAAAGACGGCTACCGACTTGGTGATGTCATCGGTCAAATGGGTGTAGAAAAGGCGTATGAAAAAACACTGCGGGGTGAATGGGGCGGTCAGCAAGTGGAAGTGGATGGTAAAGGTCGCCCAATTCGGGTATTGGGAGAAAAACAAGCAAAAGCAGGGAACGATATTCGCCTGACTTTAGATTTAAACCTACAAAAAGCCGCTGAAAAAGCTTTAGGTCGTCGTGACGGGTCTATTGTTGCCCTCGATCCACGTAACGGTGCTGTTTTAGCAATAGTATCTCACCCCACCTTCGATCCAAATATTTTCTCCAAGCAAAAACTTTCTAAAAAAGATTGGCAAACCGTACAGGGAGACAACCATCCTTTGCTCAATCGGGCTGTCAGCAGTGCCTATCCACCCGCCAGTACTTTCAAAATTGTCACTACAACAGCTGGGTTAGAATCAGGTAAGTTTTCTCCCAACACCGTACTGCAGACCTATGGTTCTCTGACAGTTGGTGGGGTGACTTTTGGAGAATGGAACCATGCAGGATTCGGTCCTCTAGGATTTACAGGGGCTATGGCATGGAGTAGCGATACATTTTTCTACCAAATTGGTCGGGGCGTTGGTGGTCCTACTTTAATTGATTGGACGCGGAAATACGGGTTTGGTAAGAAAACAGGAATAGAGTTTGTCTCTGAAGAAACCAAAGGGAACGTTCCTGACGAAGCATGGAAGCGAAGAGTCTGGAAAATGCCATGGACTGTGGGGGACAGCATTAATATGTCTATCGGTCAAGGGGCTTTACAAACGACACCGCTACAAGTGGCTGTCATGTTTGCTGTTCCAGCCAACGGTGGCTATCGAGTGAAACCGCACTTACTGAAAGACAACGAAGAATTGAAAAATTGGCGGGAATCGCTAAAGATGAAGCCAAGTACCGTGAAAATTTTGCGCGACGGCTTGCGAAAAGTGGTGTCTGAAGGTACGGGGAAAGCACTTAATGTGACCACCATTCCTCCATCTGCTGGGAAAAGCGGTACTGCTGAAGCATGGAAGCGGCGAGTCAAAGCAAACCACGCTTGGTTTGGTGCATATGGTCCAAGTGATAAGCCAGAAATTGTGGTTTTAGCATTTGCCGAACACTCTGGCGGTGGTGGCGGTAGCGTTGCGGCTCCTATGGTACTGCAAGTTATGGAAGAATATTTCCGCCACAAATCTCCTGGTAAACATTAAGACACCTACGCAATACATTTGAGGTGTTTTTGCCAGCTTATTCTTTCACAGGTAACAAAATTGTAAACTCTGTTCCTTGACCTAGTGTAGAGTGTACGCTTAGGTATCCATTATGTTTTTCCACTACAATTTGACGGGCGATCGCCAGTCCCAATCCCGTTCCTTTGCCAACAGCTTTGGTGGTAAACAAATGGTTAAAAATTTTGGCTGATACCTCTTGTGTCATCCCCTTACCATTATCGCGAATCCGGATTTGTACCCAGTTTTCTATCGCCTTTGTATAAATAGTAATTTGTTGCGGATTAGCTTGACTTTCAGCAAACGACCGAGTTTGAGCCATCTCATCAAACACGTCAATGGCGTTTGCCAAAATGTTCATAAACACTTGATTGATTTGACTGGGGAAGCATTGGATTTGAGGCAACTCGCTATATTCTTTAATAACATCGATCGCAGGGCGGTGTTCGTTGGCTTTGAGGCGATATTTGAGAATGAGGAGAGTGCTATCGAGTCCGTCGTGTATGTTAGCACTCACTTTACACTGAGCATCGGTTTGAATGACAGCAGCTTCAGCACGTTTGCGATCGCTAATATCTACAGCTACTGAAATACCACCTAAAACCTGACCCGTGGCGTCAATCATGGGAGCGTTAAACCATTCACACACAAACCTATGACTCATTATTTGGTTCTCAGATGAATGTTATCATAGATGTAGGGGCGCAATACCATAGCGCTCCTACAATCGAGCGTATTCGATTCAATTATTGCTCTCTATGCAGCTTTGTGCAAACGGTAACGTTATTTTTCTTGGGCTGGTTTGTAATTCTTAGCTCTGTAAAAAGTTTCCAAACTACCGCGATCGCCTACGAAACGCCAATGCCAAGGCTCATAACTCACTCCCTGAGGATTCCCTTGAGGAAATGACAACTCAAAACTAAAACGGGCTGCATTTGCTTGCAACCACTGAAAAGCTTTTGTTTTTTCAAAATTAGTATTGAGATTAGTCGATGGTGCAGCTCCATCGCCAATATCTACAGCGTAACCTGTATGATGTTCGCTATGACCGGGAGGGGCGCTCACAGCCGCCCGTTGTGCGGGTGTCTGGTTTCGCTGAGCACCAACCACAAAAAATAACTGTTCTTGTTCTTGCATGGAGCGAAAACCGGAAATTGGAACTAAAATAACCCCCGAGCTTCTTGCTGCTGCTGCCATCTCTTGATATTTTTGAGCAGCAGTGGCTCTCAATTTGATACGTCCATCACCAGTAATCGGTTTAAGTTCAGCTAAAGGGGCTTCCGAGTAGGAAAAATGCCCCAAAACTAAATCTTCATTTATTTCAGAATTTCGAGATTCTTGCGAAGTTGCAGAATTTGGACTTGCAGGAGCAAGTTTGGAATTACTTGGTTTTTTAGATTCAATAAAAAGAAACAACGAACCACTCAACAAAGCCAGCAGGACAATTCCTGCTACTCCTCCACCCAACCAAATGAACCATCGGAAGCGCACCTTGGTTTCTGCATCAGGAGTATCGCGTAAAGCTGCCGGGATATCCTCACTTTTACTAGATGGTGTGCCCTGTGGTTGTTCGGGAAAACCAGCATTACTCACAAGTCCACTCCTGCCTTTTATAAATAACCATAAAAATTGTAAACTAGATATAAGGAAACGAAATTAGGTAATATTTTGCATCTACTTATATAAGTCCCAGTTTTGATTAAACTCTTAGAACTCTACCTTTTGCTAGTGGGTCTAGTCCTTTTAGGATATATCCTGGGACGCAAGTCACCCGCCACAGTTCCTACCCTAGTTGGTCGATTCCTTTTCTGGGTAGGAGTACCGATAAGCATTGTAATTTTTTTACGAAAAGCTGACTTGTCGGGACCGATATGGATTGCACCAGCGATCGCCTTCTTAGCCATTTTACTAGGGGCGTTTTTAGCTTGGCTAGGAATTAAAGGACAAACCCATTTGACCAATACTACACCCCAGAAACCGACGCAAGGTAGTTTTATCTTAGCGGCAATGGTGGGTAACACAGGTTATATTGGCTATCCTGTCACACTGTCAATAGTTGGCACTCAGTATTTTGC
Organism: Scytonema sp. UIC 10036; assembly: GCF_009725235.1. The sequence goes on along the minus strand of NZ_WJFC01000060.1, from coordinate 33,165 downwards.
ATGGGCATTATTTTACGATTTGCTGGGATCGACATTAGGAGCTTACGGATTGGGTGTTGCTCTAGCAGCCCGTTTTGGCGATACTGCCCAAAGTCACAAGCAAGTGCTCCAAGCTATTCTCATCAATCCAGCTTTATGGAGTTTTGGATTTGGTTTCCTCTTCCGACAGGCTCAAATTCCCCAACCCATCGATTTTCTTTTGGAGAAATTAGCGTGGTGTTCTGTTGCCATATCCCTTGTATTAATCGGGATGCGGCTGAGCAAACTCAATTCTTGGCGAAGTTTCCCAAGAGCCATCATCAGTGTGGGGATCAAAATGTTAGTTGTTCCCTTATTAGTTAGCAGCATTATACCTTTGTTTGGTTTAACGGGAGCAGTAGCACAAGTTATTTTGCTACAAATGGCAATGCCTCCAGCCTTTGCCACATTAGTTCTTGCCGAAACCTTCAACCTGGATCGAGATCTTGCTGTCACTGCATTAGCAATGGGAACTGTGCTACTGCTGTTTACTTTGCCATTTTGGATAGTTGTTAGTGGATAGTGGATAGTGGATAGTTGTTAGTGGATAGTTGTTGACAACCAACAACCAACAACTAACAACTAACAACTAACAACCAACAACTAACAACCAAACACTATCCACTATCTACTAACCCTTTCGACCAAATCCGCAGGATTCATTAATTCGTATGGTTCAAAAGGTTGGTGTATCCAGGGGTTGTCTGGTAGGTAATCGACGTAGTAATCCGGTACTATAACAGAGCAAGCTTTGCACCAGAGGACAGCTGTCCGAATATCTTCTATGGGAGAATCGCTGTTTTCCCGTAACCATGGAATGCACTGTTGAAGCGTAATCCCAGAATCCACCAAATCATCCACTAAAAGAATGCGCGAACCCAAATGTTCAGTTGTCATGGTTATGTGGCGAGAAAAGATGAGATTTCCTCTCTCTTGCTTTCCCGAACCACTGTAAGATGATGTTGCCAAAATTGCCAAAGGCTGCTTATAAATGCGGGAAAGAATATCTCCAACCCTCAGTCCTCCTCTCGCAAGACAAACAATCTGGTTAAATTCCCACCCAGACTGGTAGACTTTAGCAGCCAGTTGTTCAATTTTTCGGTGATAATCTGACCAAGAAACGTAAAGGTCTGGCATGTTGGTTAGTGGTTGGTGGTTAGTGGTTAGTGGTTAGTAGGGGCGCTCTTGCATTGCGCCCGTACAGTGGTTAGTGGACAAATGACCAATGACAAATGACCAATGACAAATGACAAACGACACTGGACAATATGCAACATAGTTGATTTCATTATAAGTATAAAGTTTTATGAACAATTCTGACTCTGATGGCTATGCCCAGCAAACTCCGGAAAGTGAAAAGCTAGACTTAAGTACCAAATTAGCTTTTGGTGCTGGAGATTTGGGTACGGCAATTACTGCTATGATTGGGATTTCTTATCTATCACCGTTCCTTACTGATGTTGCAGGTTTGCAACCCCAATTAGCAGGACAAACTCAGCTTGTGGGCAAAGTGTGGGATGCAATCAACGATCCGATGGTGGGGGTGTTGAGCGATCGCACTCAAAGTCAGCAGGGAAGGCGTTATCCCTGGATGATTTGGGGAGCAATTCCCTTTGGAGTGTTCTTTTTTTTGCAGTGGATTGTCCCTCATTTTAGTAATAACGAAAATGCGAATCAGTGGGGCTTGTTTTGGTATTACACTGCTATTTCAATTTTGTTTAATGCATTTTACACGGTTGTTAATTTACCATACACTGCTCTCACAGCAGAATTAACTCAAGACTACGACGAACGCACCAGTCTCAACAGTTTTCGCTTTAGCTTTTCCATTGGCGGTAGCATTCTTGCTCTCATAATTGGTTTAGTCATCTCCCTAGTCGTTCCCGATAACAAAAGTACACAGTATTTACTACTAGGAGCTATCTGTGCCATTGTCTCAGTGTTGCCCTTGTACTGGTGTGTTTGGGGAACTAAAAGTCGCGCTCAAGCTGTCGCAAAGCAACACCCACAACTAGAACAAACAGTTTCTATTCCTTTTCTACAGCAACTTAAAATCGCTTTTACAAATCGCCCTTTCTTATTTGTAATAGGCATTTATTTATGTTCTTGGTTAGCAGTTCAGCTAACAGCTGGTATTATTCCTTACTTTGTCACCAGTTGGATGCGCCTTCCCCAATGGCATATTAGCTCAGTACTCTTGGCAGTGCAAGGAACCGCTATGGCTATGCTATTTGTTTGGAGTGGTATCAGTAGACGTTATGGCAAACGAGCCGTGTACTTTATGGGAATGGGTTTGTGGCTAATTGCTCAGAGTGGGCTTTTTTTCGTACAACCCGGTCAAATTGTGTTGATGTACGTTTTAGCAGTTTTAGCAGGTTTTGGAGTATCCACAGCTTATCTTGTTCCCTGGTCGATGCTACCTGATGTGATTGAACTTGATGAATTAAACACAGGACAGCGTCGGGAAGGCATTTTTTATAGTTTCATCGTGTTTGTGCAGAAAATCTGTTTGGGATTGGCTGTGAACATAGTCCTGCAAAGGTTAGGTGCAGCTGGGTATATTAAACCTACAACAGAAATCCCGCTACCAAACCAACCAGAATCTGTATTAGATGTCATTCGCTTCTCTATTGGTCCCATACCAGCTATCGCTTTAATTCTTGGCTTAGTTTTAGCTTATTTTTATCCCCTTACCCGCGAGCTACACGCGCAAATCGTGCTGCAACTACAAGAACGGCAAAATAAGTGAGGGGATGCTTGGATGCGTGGATGCGTGGATTGTAAAAGCTATTTAATTCTCCTGCGGACTCCATGTCCCCCGTGTCTCCCGTGTCCCCCTTGTCCCCAGTCCCCAGTACGGATATACACACTGCTAAGGCGATCGCATTTGCCTGAGAATTTGTAATAATACTTAATACAAACAGAGATAAGAGAAATACCTTAAACTAAATGGCGACTCCAAGCATACAGGAAATTTCCACCCAGTTGGAAAGTGAGAATTTACGCGATCGCATGGTAGCCCTTGCATCTTTGAGGGAAGTTCCTGCAGAAGACGCAGTGCCTTTGATTAAGAAAGTGTTAGATGACGAATCCATCCAACTGCGATCGATGGCAATCTTTGCTCTAGGCATCAAGCAAACAGAAGAATGTTATCCTCTTCTGATCAAAATTCTGGAAACAGATCCAGATTACGGTATGCGTGCTGATGCTGCTGGTGCTTTAGGCTACTTAGGAGATCCAAGAGCCGTTGAGCCGTTGATGCGTGCATTCTACGAAGATACTGATTGGTTAGTACGCTTTAGCGCTGCCGTATCGCTTGGTAATCTTAAAGACCAACGTGCCCGTGATATCCTTATTAAAGCTCTCGACAGCAAGGAAGTAGTTTTGCAACAAGCTGCGATTTCAGCGCTTGGAGAAATTAAAGATGTTGAGTCTGTAGACTTGATTTTACGCTTTGCCCAGTCAGAAGATTGGTTGGTACGCCAACGTCTTGCAGAAGCTTTAGGAAATCTTCCCACCCCCAAGAGCGTCTCTGCCCTAAAATATCTGGAAAAAGATAACCATCCACACGTTTGTGAAGCATCAAGAATTTCTTTGAAGCGACTTGAAGAAGCAGGTTATCAAGCTTGAGAGAAAATAAATAAAACCGCAGCCCGTAGCAGACGCACGCGCATAAATCTTTCTTCTATCCGCGTTCATCTGCGTCGAGGGTGCGGTTCAAGATTTAAAATCGATTAACTTGCACACCTCCTGCTACCTTTAAAATAAGTGGGAAAAGAGAAGGATTGTGAAGAAAGGTAGATTCTTTCTATGGATATAAAAGAGTTTTTTGAACTAAGTGGTGGGAAATGGTTTTCCCATCGTACCAGTCATCATTTGGCATTTAAGCAATCGGAAGATGGTAAATCGGACATTGTAATTGAATCTTTAGCAAAAGATCATCCTGAAGTCATCAAACTTTGCCAGCATAACGAAATCGATCCAAGCCTTGCTTCCTGTGGTGCTAGGGTAACTTGGAATGGCACGATGGAATGGGATGAAGAAAAGCATGCTGGTTCCACAGTGTTAGCTGTTGTACCAGATGAAGATAATCCCAATGAAGGTAGGTTATTGCGGGAAATGGGCTATGCAGAGAAAGCGCCCGTTGCGGGACGCTATAAGATGGGCAGTGATGACACCTTAACTCTGATAACAGAGTACGAAACGATGTGGTCTGAGGAACGTCTTTGGTTTGCCAGTCCCAATTTGCGGATGCGAGTTGGTACTCTAAAGCGGTTTGGCGGTTTTAGCATGGCAACCCTAACGACTGAAATTCGCATGGGTGGAGGTCAACCTGCAAAAGCGACGGAAGCAACTACTTCATTGACACTTGACAAATGACACTTGACCAATGACCAATGACCAGTGACCAGTTATCATGACTATTGTTTGCGCGTTTTGAAACAATTCAAATGCAGAGCAGTTCAATCCAAAATCCAAAATCTAAAATCCAAAATTGGTATGATAACTGGTGACTGAGATATGACTAATACAGCAGCAGTTTTTTATAAAGCAGATGGGTTTGAAACTCGTGGAAAAAGACTCCTCGGTCGTCAAGCTGCAGGTGAAGGTTTTCTCAAAGCCTTAGTTGAGCATGGCACTGCGGAGTCCTTGTTTTGTTATACGGGAAGTTTAAATGAGTTTTCAGAATTTTGTCAGCGCATCCAACCATGGATGAAATCTCAACGTAAAGTTCAGTGGTTGACATCTCACAATCCTCAACTTTTATCACAAGCAGGTACAATTTACCGTCCCGAACCGTTACTTTCCAAACAGGCATGGCAACGGCGATTTGCCGATCAAAACGCATACAGTATTTGTGGAGTGACTCATACGATTGCAAGTATTGGAGCGATGGAGGGAATTGGGGATTTCCTTATTGCTCCTCTTCAGTCTTGGGATGCTTTGATTTGCACATCTGTTGCAGTGAAAACTGCTGTTGAGCGTTTCCTAAATACTTGGGCTGATTATTTGGCACAAAGAACGGGTGGCAGACCTAAAATTGAGTTTCAATTACCAATTATTCCTCTTGGTGTGGATTGTGATGCTTTTCCACAGGGAACTGCTGCTGCTTCCACTCGCAGTCGTTTGCGTCAAGTGCTTGGTATTCCCCAAGATGAGATTGTTGTTTTATTTGTTGGACGGTTGTGTTTCTATGCGAAAGCCCATCCCGTACCAATGTATTTAGCTTTGGAAAAAGCAGCACAAGCTACTAAAACTAAAATTCACTTTGTACAAGCAGGCTGGTTTGAAGATGAAAAAGAGGAAGCTAGTTTTAAAAACAGTCCTCAAGTTTTTTGTCCATCAGTCAATTGTATTTTTGTAGATGGACGCAAACCAGAAATTCGTTCGGGCATTTGGTCTGCTGCTGATATTTTTATTTCTCTAGCTGATAATATTCAAGAAACTTTTGGATTGACACCTATAGAGGCAATGGCTGCTGGTTTACCTGTCATTGTTTCTGATTGGGATGGTTATCAAGAATCCGTGCGTCATGAAATTGATGGTTGGAAAATTCCTACTCTCATACCACCTCCCGGTTCAGCACGGGATTTGGCTTTTGCATATCTTAATGAAAGCGTGAATTACAGTTCTTATATTGCTCATACCTCAATGGTAACAGCTGTAGATATTGAGGCGGCGGCAAATGCGATCGCAACATTAATTACAAATCCCGAACTCAGACGGCACATTGGGGAAAATGGAAAGCAACGTGCTAGAGAGGTATATGACTGGAAAGTAGTTATTGCTGCTTACGAGAATTTATGGCAAGAACTAGCAGAAATTCGCTCTACAGGGACGCTTTCTGTTCCCATGCAGTCCGGTCAGCCACCTTACCCTCTGTGTGACGATCCATTCGCGTTGTTTGCTCATTATCCAAATCCCAAGTTAACCAATGAATTAGTTTTAGGGCTTGGTTCTATGGCAACTTCAGAAGGTTTAAGCGAACTTCAGAAAAATTGGATGACTAGCTTTGGTGCAGAGAGAAGAAATACAAAAACCACCCTAGATACTGTATTAGCTACGTTTGTCAAAGATGGCTCCCAATCTCTTGAGACAATCCTTAACAAACATCCACATATTCCTCCAGTAGAATTATTTCGCACGCTGATGTATCTGTTAAAGTTTGATGTTCTGCGGTTGGAAGAGTGATAATTTCTTAACATTAAGGGGAGTTGATTTTTCTCTACCAAAAGGAACCAAAAAGGGAAATTGCGTAGAATTTTAGAAAAATAAATGCGCGGGAAATGTAAGATGAAATGTATTGCAAATTTTCCTGAATAAATTAAGTAGAATGCTTCATGCGCCGCGACTCAATCTTTTATAAATTGTTTCAGCAATCACCCTCACTGCTTTTTGAACTTTTGACAAATGCGCCAAGTAATGCCAGTGCATATCGATTTGATTCGGTAGCAGTCAAAGAACCTAAATTTGAGATTGATGGGGTATTTCTCCCACCAGAAAATGAAGGTGCAGGTGTTGTCTATTTTTGTGAAGTACAGTTTCAGAAAGACGAACAACTTTACGAAAGATTATTTGCCGAATCTGCATTATATTTCTATCGCCAACGTGCGAGATTTAAAGACTGGCAAGCTGTTATCATCTACCCAACGCGCAGTCTTGAACAAAGCGATGTTTATCCTCATCGCACCTTACTCAATGGCGAGCAAGTACATCGGGTGTATTTGGATGAGTTGGGGGACATCCGTTCCTTACCTTTGTGGGTAGCGCTGATGGTACTCACCACCGTCAGCGAAGAACAAGCGCCAGAAGAAGCAAGGCATTTGTTAACCAGAACTCGTCAAGAAGCCCCCTCACCATTGAGTCAGGTCATAATAGAGATGGTGACGACAATCATGGTTTATAAGTTTGAACAGTTGAGCCGAAAGGAGATAGAGGCGATGTTAGGGATTACACTACAACAAACACGAGTGTATCAGGAAATTAAAGAAGAAGGACGTGTTGAAGGGCGTGTTGAAGGACGTGTTGAAGGACGTGTTGAAGGACGTGTTGAAGGACGTGTTGAAGAAGCAGCGAACCTCGTTATTCGACTCCTAACTAAACGCTTTGGGCAAAAACTCTCAAAGGAACTCACTCAACGAATCTCTGGCTTGCCATTACCCGTTCTGGAAGATTTGAGCGAAGCACTGTTAGATTTTACGAGTTTGGCTGATTTGCAGGCTTGGTTAGATAACGTCTCATAAGTAAGAAGACTCGCGTAACCCGATCCTGTCGCCATAACAAGTACTTAAGCCGGGGGTGTGATGCTAGTACATGAAGGCAGAAGTTCGGGGGCAGATGGCAGAAGGCGCAAAAGCTTGTAATTTAAGCTTTTTGTATGTTATTAATGGTTGCCTTATTTATGCCGTGCTGTACTAGTCATGTTGTTAATAGTAAACTTAAAGCGCAACTACGAACCAATAATGATTATTTACGCCGACTTACTTAAGTACAAGATTGGACAAATGCGAAACGGATGAAAGTTGATGTTCATCATTCCCATTCATTTATCACCCGATTGGTTGAATCTAATGGAGGAAGAGCCAATCGGGTGATATCTTGTAATTTTAAATTAACTAAGAACAAAATTAGAGGTGTGGACAAAGCAAACAAGCCTCATTCAATTATTTCTTTAAATTTAACTTATCCAAGTCTTATAAAGAGGAATTCAAATGAATATCAGTTTGATGAATGAAAAATTAGAAATTCAATGGGAATGGTATGAGCAAATGCTGGCATTCAATATCAACAAAAATTTTATGATTCCCCTCAATCATATTGAAGCCGTTTCGATTGTTCCACCAACAAGTAGTTGGACAGAAATTCGTAGCCCCGGTCTGATTATTCCAGGGGTACTTAAAGTGGGAACCTACTATAGTAGCAGAGGTAAGGAATTTTGGTACGTCGCAAGAGACCGAGATTATTTGACTCTAGATCTTAAAAATGAATCTTTTAATAGAATTATTCTTACAATTGATGACAATCACACTTGGCTAGAACGCATTAATCAGTTTGTGCCAACCTAATTAGGGGCATTACCAATACTACGTAGGTTTTGGGAAATAGTAGGTTGGGTTTACCGTGTGCGAAACCCAACAAATGCTGATAAATGTTGGGTTTCGTTCCTCAAACGCCAGTAAAGGTGCGGAGAGAAACCCTATACCAACAAAAAAAACAAGATAGCTGCTCATCGTTCCTAAATACAAACCGGGGATATTCGTTAGTATCCACCAAGGACTAACTCTAGGAACTTTTTTTCTAACTACCAGCCATTGGGCTAGTCCAATTAAAGTCCCAGGAACAGCAAAGGTCAGATAAACTATGGTCACCCCTAAATTATGTTCTAAGGGTGGTCTAATATTTTTCAAAAGTTTTGTGAAAACTAAAAAAAGAGTTAAGCTTACAGATATGCTTACAGTATTAGCTAATACCCACTGCCACCAAAATTTTCTCAGATTCTGTATATTGGACATATAAAATAAAAAAAGAAACTATAAGGGTGAGCTAATGCTTTAATGCATTAGGAACTGAACAAGTGTTATGAACTGTGAGGTAAGGCAGTTGTACTCACTACTCAATCGCGGTACATTATATCCTGAGAGAGTTTAATTAAAAGAGACAATTCTAAAATAATTTCAGTGGCGGGTTGCCAATCCCAATCCAAACTATTGTTCTTTTGTTCTAAAATTTTAATGAATTGAGTCATCCGTTTTATACAATCAACAAAACCCATAGCTTTACCAAAATCACAAATGTTTTGGCAATGGCGTAAACTTTGAGAGTCAATTCTTTCTAATCCCATAACGATTAGATCGCTCATAACCTGCTGTAGCTGTTCTAAAAAAGAGGCGATCGGATGGCGATTGTAACCATCTAATAAATCGTCCTTTAAAAAGGTGTTTTCTGTATTTGATAAATTTAAATTGCTGTCAATTTCTAGAGGTTGACAAATCGAAGGTTGCAGCATAATGCGACTTTCACCTGTTTGGAAAATCAAAGAAACTGGTGTAATGACTAATCCCTCCGTACTTAAGTAGATATGCCCTGCAACAAATAGCAAGCGCTTATTTAAGAGATGTTCTAACAGAGTTTCAGTACCTACTCTATTGCGGTAAGTGTAAGGAAACTTTAGAATGGCTTGGTTTCGATCGCAGTCATAAAGCACTGCAATAACGGCTTGTTCAATGCTTGAAAATTGAACATTTTCTACTTGATGAACCCAGAAAACATGAAAATTTTCAGTGAGCCGTCTTGGACGAAGGGAACTGGGGGGTTGTAGCTGCAAATGCGATCGCAGTGAGTGAAAATCTTCCACCAATAAGGGCGAACGCAATGATTCCCACTCAAAGGTTTGAGGGTTTACTATGACCTGAGTGCGACTTGGTAAAAATTGATAATTGGGAGTTCGCTTTCCTCCTTTTAGCAACATCTCTCCCGCACCCAATGTCTTAAAACTCACCTGTTTGAAGGCTGGTTTCTCAGCCATTTTCCAAAATTCGGGAGGTTCTGTGTTGGCTTCCTGTGAAGATTCGGCAAAATCCTGACACACAGCAACAACCGTTCCTGAATCTGTATCTTGGAAGTAAGCAATTAAGCGCACATTTTGCCTTTGTACTTGGACGCCACACCCCAAACCAAGCAATCTGGCTGCTCCAATTTCCGTGAGTTTGTCTGCTTGAGAGCCATGAATAAATAATTGAGGGACAGCTCCGGTATCGTTACGAATTGCATCGCAACGAATGCAAAGTTCCCCTATAAGTTCCACCACCTTTGTGGGTGAAAAACGAGCATCGCGTGAATCATAGCGTTCTTTTTCTTGCACCAGTTCCGCCAAAATTTCTGCATTCCATATCAGCCCTGAATTGCGACAAGTTTGTTCCAAACGACGCAAACGCCCAATTGCAGTCGCAGATAGCCCTCTCATTCCAACAAAAAGTAGCGATCGCAAGTTATTTTCAATCTCATCTAAGACATCGATAGGAACGGGTGTGGTTTCTTTTTGAGTAGAAATTATCCCGCTCATTTGCTCGCTGCTGAGTTGGCGAAAAGCCCATACCCCAAACAGAGTATGGCGACAGGGGCTGGGTTCGGAACAGTCGCAGTAAGTGTAGCGGATATCGCCTGGAACTAAAAATTTGACAGTACAAGCTAGGGTGTGAATGCGAGCGATGGGTTTGCTGCTTTTGATTAACTCAATAACGTGACGGCAAACAGCGATCGCAGAACAACTACAATGTTTATCGCTCAATTCTTCCCCTGCTGGCACAACACATTCTACTTCATCCGACCAGCGTACAATAACATTTCCTCGAGCATCTTCTGTTATGGTAGATGACACTCTTCCTTCTTCTATTTCTTTGAGAGCGCGTTTCACCAAACCCCGGTTGCTAAGAACCGTTAAATCATCTGCAGTCAGTGCAAGTAAATCTGAACGTAGCATAGTTTATTTAGCGTATTTTTTGGGCTACCCACTGGGCTAATTCTCCGGGAGTCATGGCTGCTACATGAGCACCAAGATTAACCATTTGCTGGGCAATATTTCGGTCATAATCGGGATTTGCTTGTTCGTCCAAAGTTGCTAAACCCAATAGCGTGACACCACTTTCAACCAAATGCTTGGTAGTGGTTAGCAGTTGCTGTACTGGCGCTCCTTCGTAGAAGTCTGTAATTAGAATAACAATTGTATTGCGGGGATTATCGACTAGAGATGCAGCATAAGTTAAAGCTTGACCGATATCCGTTCCTCCTCCTAGCTGAACTTTCATAATGGTTTCCACTGGGTCGGAACATTCTTCTGTGACATCTACCACTGACGTATCAAACAAACAGAGGTGGGTACGCACTTGCTTTAAACCAAAGAAAATCGCCGCAGTGACCGCAGCATGAATGACGCTGTCGAGCATGCTACCAGACTCGTCATGTAAACACACCAAATCATGTATTGGCAAAAATAGCCGAACATCACTATCATGATGTTCGTATTGAAGTAGCAAATAATCCCAACACTTTACCTGATACATTGAGACAGTTAGCAATAGATAAAAGTGGCTGTGGCTTCAACGGTCAAAAGGTAAGATATTTTGTCCGCGAAGCTGTTGCTAGCAATCCAAACACACCTATTGATGTACTCACGCAATTAGCCCAAGATGAAGATGAAATAGTACGCGCACAAGTAGTTGCTAATCGCAGTACACCTGCTGAGATTTTGCAAGAATTAGCACGCGATCGCATTACCCCGATAAGCAATCATATATTTTGGAAAGGCTCTCTTAATTTGGTGCTGACAGATATCTGGCTCGTCATACAAAGACACCAAGTCATGTATTAGCGAAAATAGAATAATCTGGTGGGCTTTAGCCCTACCTACTGGTAGTTTATCAAAATCCTTCGCGCAAGAGGCGATGATTTTTCTCTGCAAAAAGTAACCAAAAAGGGAAATTGCATATCTTGTTAGAGAAATAAATAGCGGGGGATGTAAGATGAAATCTATTGCCAATTTTCTGCGTTCAATTAAGTAGAATAATTCATGCGCCGCGACTCAATATTTTACAAACTGTTTCAACAATCTCCCTCACTGCTGTTTGAACTTTTGGCAAATGCCCCAAACAATGCGAGTGCATACCGATTTGATTCGGTAGCGGTCAAAGAACCTAAATTTGAGATTGATGGGGTATTTCTTCCACCAGAAAATGAAGGTGCGGGAGTTGTTTATTTCTGTGAGGTGCAATTTCAGAAAGACGAGCAACTTTATGAAAGGTTATTTGCTGAATCAGCCTTATATTTCTATCGCCAACGTGCAAGATTTAAAGACTGGCAAGCAGTGATAATTTACCCAACACGCAGTCTTGAACAAAGCGATGTTTATCCACATCGCACCTTACTCAACGGCGACCAAGTACATCGGGTGTACTTGAATGAGTTAGGTGATATCCGTTCCTTGCCTTTATGGGTAGCACTGATGGTACTCACTACTATCAACGAAGAACAAGCGCCAGAAGAAGCAAGGCATTTATTAACCAGAACTCGTCAAGAAGCCCCCCCACCATTGAGTCAGGTCATAATAGAGATAGTGACGACAATCATGGTTTATAAGTTTGAACAGTTGAGCCGAGTGGAGGTAGAATTAATGTTAGGGATTACACTACAACAAACACGAGTGTACAAGGAAATTAAAGAAGAAGGACGTGTTGAAGGACGTGTTGAAGGACGAAAAGAAGAGGCTGCTAACCTCATTCTTCGACTCCTAACTAAACGCATTGGGCAGAAACTCTCAGAGGAAGTAAGTCAGCAAATTTCCGGTTTGCCATTACCTGTTCTGGAAGATTTGAGCGAAGCACTGTTGGATTTTACCAGTTTGACTGATTTGCAGGCTTGGTTAAACAATCTTTCATAAGTCAAACAGTTCGCCTCACCCAATTCTTTCGTTAAAGAATTGCAAAAAATCAACTATCTCATTGGGTAGGATGACAATCCTACCCATATTTCACCACCACCGTCACTAAAGAACAAGCACCAGAAGAAGCAAGGCATTTGTTAACCAGAACTTGTCAAGAAGTCGCCTCACTATTGAGCTAGATGATACTAGAGATAGTAACGACAATTATAGTTTACAAGTTTGAACAGTTGAGCTAAGTAGAGTTAGATTCGATGTTGAAGATTACACTACAACAAACGCGAGTGTATAAGAAAATTCAGGTATGCTTAAATCCCAGCAATGTTGATTTGATTTTTCTCTGACAAAACTAACCAAAAAGGGAAATTGTATATCCTATTAGGAAAATAAATATGCAGGGGATGTAATATAAAATGTATTGTCAATTTGTTTCCTTCAATTTAAATGATTCATGCGCCGCGATTCCATCTTTTATAAATTGTTTCAACAATCCCCCTCACTGCTTTTTGAACTTTTGACAAATGCCCCAAACAATGCGAGTGCATACCGATTTGATTCGGTAGCTGTCAAAGAACCTAAATTTGAGATTGATGGGGTATTTCTCCCACCAGAAAATGAAGGTGCGGGAGTTGTTTATTTCTGTGAAGTACAATTTCAGAAAGACGAACAACTTTACGAAAGGGTATTTGCCGAAGCCTCGTTATATTTCTATCGCCAACGTGCGAGATTTAGAGACTGGCCAGGTAGCCCATAACCAATCTTCAGGATTTAGATTGAGAGAGCATGTAATTTCTAACTTTTTTGGTGTTTCTCGTTCCATGTCCTATTCCCAGCCAGGTATGTTTTCGAGATGTGGAATTTGGTATCCCTACCTTAGGGTTGCCATATTTCTTAGAATTCCCAAAAACTCAAATAAATTTTCAGTCAATTTAAGCAGGTATAATAAAGTTCTTCTAAAAGTACAAAAAAATGAATAATTAACCGCAGTCTGTGGCGGACACACGCTGAGAAAATTTGCTTATGCAGAAGCGCAAGATCTTTACTAAAGTTTTCCTTTAGTATCAATAAGTTAGTATACTCACATCTTGCACCAAAGTATTAATACTGAATTTTCAAGTTTTTAATAAACTTATATTTTTATCAATAAGACGAAAAATACGAATTTCTAGCCTGCGTAGTGCCCTCTTCGTTTGTATAGCGCAATACGGTTCAGTTAAGGATAATTGTAGGTTGGGTAGAGCGATAGCGTTACCCAACAACGTCTGCAAAATGTTGGGTTTCGTTCCTCAACCCAACCTACGCAAAATCAGGTTTCTAGCTCTAACTGAACCGTATTGTTGTATGGCCTCACCCTTCTAGGGTGTAGGTGCAAGATAGCAGTATAAATACTTATTACTAGTTTGTAGTATGGATGTATGCGCTAAAGCGCTACTACGAACCAAATAGGAAATTTTATATTCCGTAAATAAAATTACAATAGTACGTATTTCTTGGTTCTAAACTTTACCGTAAACCTTGCTGTTTCAACAAATCATGTGCCCACGTAGCATCAGCTTCAGACAGGGGTGGGACTGGTTCTGAAGTATAATCAATAGCCATGTCTAGCCCTGCTCTCTCATACACCCCATGTAGCAACGCTTGTAAATCTACGAGTGGTTCAGTATCTCCCTCTCGTAGCGGTAGTGGAAAAACAGGAATTGACTGCTGCAATTCAAAGGGGTATAAATCTGCTAGTGGACGGCGATCGCTTCGACTTACCAATATTCTATAACTTGCTTGAATGGCTCCATTTAAAATAGCCATGGGTGTTCCCCCTCTGAGCAAGTCGATTTCTACTAAATGGGTTAGGCTGCTGAAAATCTTTTGACGCTTACTTTCATATGCTCGCCTTCCTTCTCCCGATCGCTTGTTTTTAGGTGAGAGAAGTTCAATTGCTGTTACAACTTCACCCGTTCCTACCTCTCGAACCTCCAAAAATCCTTCTTCCACTTCTTCTAGCATGGGTATTTCTACTGTAACAGGTGTTGCAGGGGGTGAAGCAACTGCAAGATTGGATCTCTCTTTAACACTACTTAAATTTCGCCCCACAGAAATATCTGGAATACCAATTAACACAGAATCTTCAGATGTCGTTTGATAAACTCGTTTTTCGATAGCAACTCTGTACTTAGGACGTAACTGTGGAACCAGTAGCTCAGCAATAACTGTAATTAGCCAGTGATGAACTTCTGGCCACATTTCCGAATCTTCTAAATAAGGATTCATTCCAGGAAAAGGTGAAGGCATAATACTAATTCGTAATTCGTAATGCGGAGAAGATTCAAATCAAATTTGTAACAAATGGGCCAGAGACTGCGGTAATGGAAGCACGATCGCAATTAACACGACCATTGCTAACAGTCCCCCAATATCGCGTTTGTTATCCAAATCGCTTACATCATTGAGAGCGGGTTCATCAATCAGTGGTAAGAATAATAAAATAACCGCCCACAAGAAAAACTCCTGCTGAACTAAAGAAAGTAGCAGCAGTAATAGGCGAGAAATTTGTCCGATGACGACTGCTGTTCTTTGTCCAAAAATGGCATGGATAATGTGACCCCCATCAAGTTGTCCCACTGGCATTAAATTCAATGCCGTGACTATCAATCCTAAAAACCCTGCAACGGCTACTGGATGCAAATCAATCGCTGATTTTGCTGTTAACTGGCTCCCTAAGGCTAATTTTGCAATTATTGCTAGCAGTATGGAGTAATTGGGATTCAGAGCATCAGGATTTAAAATTCCTGTTTTTTCTGACATTGGCACGACTTCAGAATTTGCCAAACCCCAAAATAGTAACGGTAATGTTGCTAAAAAACCTGCTACTGGTCCTGCGATACTCACATCAAATAAAGCTTTACGATTGGGAATTGGACTCCGCATTTGAATAAATGCACCAAAGGTTCCCAAAAAGAAAGGCATGGGGATAAAGTAAGGTAGAGTTGCACGAATTTTGTAATACCGTGCTGCAAGATAGTGACCTAATTCGTGAATACCTAAAATGGTTATCAGTGCTAGAGCATAGGGTAAACCTTTCAATAACTCAGCCGGGTTAGCTTGCCATGTTGCCGTAGCGACACCTGCAATTCTGGTTCCTACTAAAGTTGTAGATAGCAATGTGACAGCTAATAGCATCGAAGCTAACACGGGTCGTGTCAGTTTTTCGCTGCCTGTATTGGGTGTGCTTTTAGAAGATTGGGTATTGGGAACAAGCACAAAGAAAGGTTTGCCATTGAGACCTTCTTGAAAAATGACTAAGAAGCGATCGCCAAATTGTGCTTCGATATTTGCCTTAATTTTTTCGTATGCGTTAGCTGGTGCAGTTCTTAACTGACCGCGACAAATAACCGCCTGCGGTCGATACTCAATGTTTTGAATGTAGTATACAGACCAGGGAAAACAATTTCGCAGCTGGGTTTCTTCCGAGGGTTCGATGGGACGCACTGGCACTGGTTCTGCGATAGGATCTACATCCAATTGTAACTCTCGCAACTGTGAAGTTTTTTGGGCTTCTGCTTCAACTTGTGTTTCTTTAAGCGAACGACGTCCCCACTGAAATAAAACCCAGTATAATACGGGACATATAATGAGCGGCCAAAACATTAGCTCTTTGGGTGGTGGTTGTTGTGCTCCGTATATTGCAGTCCATGCAGTCCACAGCAAAGCTGGTGTCATTAAAACCAACCATAACAACCACACTGGTGTTTTAGTGATTTTAGCGACACTACGCTGAACCATTAAGTAAGTAATGAGTCCCAGTAGAAGAAGAAACCAAAAAGTCATGCTATTTGCAGTTATTTTAATGTGTTAATTTTGGCTCGCGGTCAAAAAATTGACCATTGGCGTATACTGTAAGTGCAATTTTTTACAACTCCTCCACAATAACAGTTTTCCTCATGTGTCCCTTGCCTCAAGAGTCAAGCAATACAGCCAAATCACCACGAGCAATTTTCTCAAATGAACTCCCAGACGGAGGAAGTCTCAGTTCAGACCTCTCGCCTGGTACAACAATTTTTGCATTTCCACCAAATAGAGACACATTGGGAGGGACTGCTTACTTTATTGTAAGAAACGAAGGCAATATCCTGATCGATTGTCCGGCAATTGACACAATAAATCAGGATTTTTTACATTCCCATGGGGGCGTCAGTTATTTCTTTCTCACCCATCGAGGGGCAATTGGTAAGACAGAAGAAATTCAGCGAATCTTTAACTGCAAGGTTTTGATTCAAGAGCAAGAAGCTTATTTGCTACCAGGGTTAACAATTACTACCTTTGGTCAGGAGTTTACCTTAGATTCAACAGTACGGATGATTTGGACACCCGGTCACTCTCCCGGTTCCTCCTGTCTTTACTACAGCAGCCAAGGGGGTGTGTTGTTTTCCGGTCGTCATCTTCTTCCCAATCTACAGGGCGAGCCGATGCCATTAAGGACTGCTAAAACCTTTCATTGGTGGCGGCAAATTGAAAGTACCAAATTGCTGCTAAAAAACTTTACGAGAGAAACACTCCACTACATTTGCCCTGGTGCCAATACTGGCTTTCTTCGGGACAGCGCTTCATTGACAATGCCTATGAACGCCTTGCGTCTTGGGAGGGGGTAGGGGGTAGGGGGTAGGGAGTAGGGAGTAGGGGGTAGGATTGAAGATTAGTTATTAATGCTTCTTCCTTGTCTTCCTTGTCCCCCTTGTCCCCTTGTCTCCCTGTCCCCTTGTCCCTAACCCTACCCCTAGCCACTACCGCATTTTTTTTCAACAGTTGTGACGGCTGCTTGATATTGGTATCTGCTTCTGTACCAACTTGTTCGCGGGTGATGGGTTCTGTGGGAATTTGCATATCGGGCTGAATTCCCAGTTTGTTGATGTCGTGATGGTTGGGAGTTTCGTATTTAGCGATGGTTACAGCTAAGCCAGCACCGTTTGATAGCTCAAATAAGGACTGGATTAAACCTTTCCCGAAGGTTGTTTCTCCCACTAGCAGGGCACGTTTGTTATCTTGTAATGCTCCTGCTAGAATTTCACTGGCACTCGCGGTTCCTTGATTCACTAAAACCACTAGGGGGTCATCGGTGAGCGCCGGACCAAAGGCGTCAAAGCTTCCCTGAATCCCTTGGCGATTTACGGTGTAGACAACAGTACCGGAGTTTAACCACAAACGGGCTATCTCAATTCCTGCTTGTAACAGTCCACCAGGATTATTTCTCAAATCCAAAATGTAGGCATTAGCCCCTTTTTTTTCTAGACTAGAAATAGCGTGTGCCAATTCCATTGGAGCATTGGCATTGAATTGTGTGAGGCGAATGTAACCTATAGACGTTCCTTGGGGAGATGTGCGTAATTCCGCAATCACAGGGTTGAGCGAAATGCGATCGCGCACTAGCTGAACTTCTAACTCTCTCCCCGCATCTCGTTCTATCAGCAGCGTGACGGTACTACCAATTGGTCCCCGCATTCTCGTCGCTGCTTCGTCAAGGGTTAAATTCTCTGTGAAAAACCCTTCGATTTTGAGAATGCGATCGTGCGGTCTAATCCCAGCCTTTTCTGCTGGCGAACCGGATATGGGAGCTACAACTTCCAACTTACCGGTTTCGGGATTGAGAGCAATTTGCAATCCCACCCCTGTCAGTTCTCCAGAGGTATTGACCTGTAAACTGCGGTACTGTTCCGGGTTAAGAAACCGGGTAAAAGGGTCATCAAGGCTCTTAAGCATTTTCTGAATGACCGTGTAAGCCGTTTGGTCGTCTTTGATTGGCTTTTCCAAAGCCTTCTGCCGTACCACTGCCCAGTTCTGATGATTAAACGTCTCATCCAAGTATGTACGATTAACAATTCGCCACGCTTCTGATATCAACTTTTGTTGTTCTGTTAAAGCTGTCGCAGGTTGACAAAAGCTGCAAAAGCCCAACCAAAAAGCGACGAAGAATGACAATCCTACTCGAAAAACGTGTTTGTGCATGAACCCCATATTCACTATCACTTCAACCCAAATTGCCAGAGTTAGCTCAGCTAGTTTGCATTTGTGAAATCTATCTCTCGACTATGTTACTTTTTTTATAGAAGTGATGCATCGCTGTCATCAACCTTTCTATCCGTTAGATTCAGCACGCACTCACTATCGCCAACCCCAAACTCTGCTTTGTGTCCATCACCCGATGGTGCTTGGCTGCAGACAGAACGCAATACATTCCCTCTAGTCAGAGTGTAAAGTTTTTTTTAAACTATTAACACTGTGACAATTGAAAAAGCAAACGAGTATAAATACTCTTTGCTCAAATCCCAAAGTCTGGACTAGGGAAAAGTCTGAGCGCAGCATAGCTAAATGCCATTTTGGATTTTAGATTTTAGATTTTGGATTGAGAAAGTCCTGTAGACTTGATTTCAGCCAACTATCTATAGCATTCTTTGTTCAAATTGGTATAACAGGCGAAGTTAAGTTCAGAACTTTATAGATTTATCAACCGCGAGTCAATTTTAGGAAATTGAGATTGTATGGCCAACGTTTACGACTGGTTTGAGGAGCGTCTGGAAATTCAGGCGCTAGCTGACGACGTAACCAGCAAGTACGTCCCTCCCCACGTCAACATCTTCTACTGCCTGGGTGGAATCACACTGACGTGCTTTCTCATCCAGTTTGCCACTGGATTTGCCATGACATTCTACTATAAGCCAACCGTTGCGGAAGCTTATTCTTCCGTGCAGTACATCATGAATGGTGTAAACTTTGGCTGGCTGATTCGCTCCGTTCATCGCTGGTCTGCCAGCATGATGGTGCTGATGATGATCTTGCACGTCTTTCGAGTTTACCTCACCGGAGGCTTCAAAAAGCCCCGCGAACTGACTTGGGTCAGTGGTGTCATCCTCGCTGTGATCACTGTTTCCTTTGGTGTGACTGGTTACTCTCTACCTTGGGACCAAGTTGGTTACTGGGCTGTGAAAATCGTTAGTGGTGTACCAGAAGCAATTCCTGTAGTTGGTACCCTCATAGCTGACCTCCTGCGCGGTGGTTCCAGCGTTGGTCAAGCTACATTGACCCGTTATTACAGCGCACACACTTTTGTGTTGCCCTGGTTGATTGCAGTCTTCATGCTGTTGCACTTCTTGATGATTCGCAAGCAAGGCATTTCGGGTCCATTGTAATTCAAGGGTTAGTGGTTAGTGGTTAGTGGTTAGTGGTTATTAGCAACCAACGACTAACAACTAACAACTAACAACCAACTAAAATGTATTTAAGTTAGGAGAGCACATTAAAAAATGGCTACACAGAAAAAACCAGACCTCAGCGATCCAAAGTTAAGAGCCAAACTAGCACTGGGCATGGGTCACAATTACTACGGCGAACCCGCTTGGCCCAATGACTTACTTTACGTGTTCCCAGTTGTTATTATGGGATCGTTTGCTGCTATAGTGGCTTTGTCTGTACTTGACCCGGCAATGGTTGGAGAACCAGCAAATCCCTTCGCTACTCCACTGGAAATTTTGCCAGAGTGGTACTTATATCCTGTGTTCCAGATTCTCCGTTCAGTTCCTAACAAACTCTTAGGGGTGTTGTTGATGGCTTCCGTACCCTTGGGGCTAATTCTCGTTCCTTTTATTGAGAACGTGAATAAGTTCCAAAATCCCTTCCGCCGCCCAGTCGCAACAACAGTGTTCTTGATTGGCACTTTGGTGACTCTGTGGTTGGGAATTGGTGCGACTTTTCCAATTGACAAGTCCTTTACCTTCGGACTGTTCTAAATCAGTCGCTGAATAGCACATCAATCAGACGCCTGTGAATTTTTCAACAAGTGCAAAATATGTACTTTTGAGAAAAATTAACAGGCGTCAATTGTAATAATTTAGGGTGTATCATAAGATTTCTATTTTTGATTGCGAAACGTAATTACAAAATCACAAATCTGGGATATACAAGAGGTACACACATTTTTAACTCATTTACGTTTAAATCAAGGTCAATGCTTAGCATAGTGCAGCAAGACCATCTGACGGTGAAGAGCGAACTCAAGCTTCTTAACCAAGTGCAGCAGTGGTTTGAGCAATTTTGCCTGCAAAACCTGCCACCACGTGGTTGGTCGGAAAGCCAACTGTATCGCCTAAACCTGGCACTAGCAGAAGGCTTTACTAATGCCGTTCGTCACGCTCATCATTCCTTACCGCCGGAAACAACTATAGAGATAGATGTTTCTCTATGGATCGATCGCTTGGAGATTAGAATTTGGGACCAGGGGAATCCTTTTAATCCAGATGCGATCGCAGAACCAGAACCAGGAACTCTTCAAGTAGGGGGATATGGATGGTTTCTTCTGAGGCGCTTGGCAGATAAAGTTCTCTACGAACGGGGTACAGACGGAAGAAATTGCTTGCTCATCGTCAAATACGGTCTACAGGGACAACAATAAAAATCTGATGAGTACAAAATACCTCAAAGATTTTCGCGCATCGGGGGAGTGGTCTATTGGAAGCCTTCCCTCTCTTTGCAGATCTGGGGACTGGAGACAAGGGAGACAAGGGAGACAAGGGAGACAAGGGAGACAAGGAAGAAAGTAGGGTGATGCCCTGTTGACTAATGCCCTTTTGCCTTTTTGCCCAATGACCAATGACCAATGACCAATAACAAATGCCAAAAACCAATCATGTCTTCGTGTTTATAGAAATTTTTGAACGAGAGGGTGGCATTCAATCTTATGTAAAAGATATTTTTAGAGCATATCAGGCGTTGTCGGCACCTTATTATGCAGAAGTGTTTCTTCTGAGAGATCGTCCTATCGTCTCAAATCCCTTTGAATCGGAACGGTTAAAATTTCACTACTTTAAGTCTCAATCGCCACAACTCGAACGCCTGAAACTTTCGATAGCGTTACTTTTTTGTCTGTTACAATCACGTCCCCAACACGTTTTTTGCGGTCATATTAACCTTGCACCTCTTGTTGCTATGTTGTGCAATCCTTTGGGAATTCCCTATACGGTGATGACTCATGGCAAAGAGGTTTGGCAACCGTTACCACCTCCGATGAAATCTAGCCTGCAAAAAGCAGCTCGTATTTGGACAGTTAGCCGCTATACAAGCAAAGTTGCCTGTGCAGCTAATGACCTAGACCCCAGTAAAGTTAACCTTATGCCTTGTGCGGTGAACGGCGATCGCTTTACTCCAGGAGCAAAATCACCTGCATTGATGGAGCGTTATGGTTTGACAGGGGCTAAAGTACTGATGACTGTCGCTCGTCTGTGGTCGGGGGATATCTATAAAGGGGTGGATATTACTATTCAAGCATTGCCACAAATAGCTCGTGTTTTTCCAGAAGTCAAGTATTTAGCCATCGGTCGTGGTGATGACCAGCCTAGATTAGCACAATTAGCTCTAGATGTGGGAGTCAGAGATCGCGTTATCTTTGCTGGATTTGTTCCTACAGAAGAATTGATAGAACACTATCGCCTTGCTGATGCTTACGTAATGCCTTCTCAAGAAGGTTTTGGAATTGTTTATTTAGAAGCCATGGCCTGCGGCATACCAGTAGTTTCGGGAGATGATGATGGGTCTGCTGACCCATTACAAGATGGTAAACTAGGATGGCGAGTGCCGCACCGAGATCCAAATGCTGTAGCAGCAGCTTGTATAGAAATACTTAAAGCAGAAGACCAGCGTTGTAACGGTCAATGGCTCAGACAACAGGTACTGACTCTGTTTGACATCAACGCTTTCCAAAGGCGCTTGCAAGAGCAGTTGACCGGTAACCAGTGACAAATGACCAATGACAAATGACAAATGACTTATTTAACTAACTGAGAAACTCGCTATTCTAGAGGAAGAGCAAGACGTTTTTTAAAAATGAGCCTTAAAACTTTTCAGGTAAATCTGTCTAATCTTCGCCCTTGGCTAACTTTGCTAGTCTTCATGTGGTTGCTTGGCTCGTTGGGCTTGGGCTGGTTAGTAAATTCCGTACTCATTATTGTTGGGCTACTATTGCTGGCACCCATTCTTGCGTTTTTTGGGTTTCGTCTGTGGTTGCAACGTAACTTGGTGAGCGATCGCTGTCCTGTTTGTCAATATGAATTTACAGGTTTAAATAAAACTCAGTTACAGTGTCCCAACTGTGGGGAACAGTTATTGGTTCAAAACAGCCATTTTCGACGTTTTACACCAGATGGCACAATTGATGTTACCGCAACAGCAGTCGAAGTGCAGAGCCAAGTGCTGGAAGAATGAGTACAAATATTTGTAGTTCTGTATCAAGTTTGAGTTGATGTATCTTTCTGTTTCCAGTAACCCGGTTTTTTAAAAAGCCGGGTTTTTGATGTGTTTACAACTAATGTTATTGGGAAAACTAAGCATATCTTTCAGTTTACACCGAACATCACCGCGATCGGTCACTTCTGGCAATAGTTGGTATTGTAGGATGGTTATCTTTCCATCACGGATATGGATGGCAAGTTTAAACCTTGCTGCAATTGGTGATTTCCTGCAAAGCCTCAAAATTGTTAGTTGCAGCTATTGCTCACGAAATTAACAACCCTGTCAACTTTATCTAATAGAAGCGAGCAAATTTTGGGAATCCTGTATTTAGCCAATACTTTGAAGTCTATCGAGAGGGTTACAAAATGCTCGTGCCCCAATTCATTCCAGGCTATGATTTAACTGAAATTATTTATGAGGGAATTCATACTGTTATCTATCGGGGTCTATCTTTACAAAACCAGCAGCGAGTTATTCTCAAAATTCTTAAAGCCGACGCTCCGTGTTTAGAGGCGATCGCCAGCCTCTTACACGAGTACGAAACTGTTGCTCATCTAGATTTGCCCGGAATTGTCAAAGTTTTAAAAAAAGAAACTTATAAAAATCGATTGGCAATTGTATTTGAAGACTTTGGCGGACAATCGCTCAAGGAACTGTTAAATGCAACACAATTAGATTTAGTTACATTTCTAAATATTGCGATACAACTATCACAAGCGCTAGCAGACTTGCATTCACATCATATTATTCATAAAGATGTGAAACCAGGAAATATCATCATCAACCCTACAACTGGAATTGTCAAGCTGACTGATTTTAGTATTGCCAGCCAACTTGATAGCGAAACAACCCAAGCGATAAATACTAACCAACTGGAAGGCACTTTAGCTTATATGTCTCCAGAACAAACTGGGAGAATGAATCGCACTATAGACTATCGCAGTGATTTTTATTCATTAGGTGTAACTTTATATGAAATTCTTGTCGGTGAATTACCTTTTAAAAGTAATGACCCATTGGAGTTAGTATACTGTCATATTGCACAACTTCCTCCTGCTGTTGAACAACTCAAGCCACAGATACCATCAGCCATTAGTGCCATCGTTATGAAACTGATGGCAAAAAATGCTGAGGATAGATATCAAAATGCTTTGGGGCTAAAAGCTGACTTGGAATTTATTGCTGCACATCTTCATAATATTAAACTAATGACGAGCTTCAAACCGGGCGAATGCGATCGCGCTCCGGATCTCCTCATTCCTCAAAAACTTTACGGGCGGGAAGAGGAAGTGTTAAACATATTAGCAGCATTTAATCGTGTAGCAGGGGACACAGAGGAAGAGGAAGCCCAACACAGAATTCACAATCCCAAATCCAAAGTTGAAATGATACTAGTGTCGGGTTACTCTGGTATTGGCAAATCATCTCTCGTCAATGAAGTACAAAAACCGATATTACGACAAAGAGGGCATTTCATTTCAGGAAAATTTGACCAGTTTCAGCGTAATATTCCTTATGCTGCTATTATTCAAGCTTTTCAAAGTTTAATACAATTCTTATTATTAGAAGATGCTGTATCATTACAAAGATGGAGAGAAAAACTGCAAGCAGCTTTAGGTGATAACGGACAAATAATTGTCGATCTCATTCCAGAAGTAGAGTTAATTATTGGAAAACAGCCAAAAGTACAACAGCTAGGGCTAACTGAAGCACAGAATCACTTTCATCTAGTTTTTCAAAAATTTCTTCATGTTTTTACTCAGAAAGAACATCCATTAGTCATCTTTTTAGATGATTTGCAGTGGGCAGATATTGCTTCACTCAAATTGATGCAATTGTCGCTCGCCGATCCAGACAGTCAATATTTACTTTTAATTGGTGCATATCGAGATAATGAAGTTAGCCCCTACCATCCTTTGATGCAAACAGTCGAAGAAATACAAAAGGCAGGAGCGATAATCAATCATATAGCTGTGAAACCTTTAGATTTAGCTTGTGTTAATCAATTGCTATGCGATACTCTCGATTGCACAGAATCACCTCAAATACAAGAACTTGCATCTTTACTGTTTAACAAAACTGCTGGCAATCCCTTTTTTATGACTCAAGTGTTGAAGACACTACAACAAGAAATGTTACTGGTGTTTGATCTGATTCAAAAACAATGGCAGTGGAGTATTGAACAGATTCAAACAGTGGGAATCACTGACTTAGGTGTTGTAGAACTTATGGCACGCAATATCAGTCAGTTACCCAAAGAAACGCAAGATACTTTAACTTACGCTGCTTGTATTGGCGATCGCTTTAAATTAGATGTATTGGCTATTATAACTCAAAAATCTATTCGTGAAGTAGCTGAGAACTTGTGGATAGCACTACAACAGGGATTTATTTTGCCATTAAACAAAGATTATAAAGTTCCTTTACTCTTTAGAGAAAGCGAACTCAAACAATTTGACTTTGATGAGTCGCGATTAGAATACCGTTTCCTGCATGACAGAGTACAACAAGCAGTTTATTCGTTGATTCCCAATCGGCAAAAGCAAGCGACTCATCGTAAAATTGGTCAATTGCTATTGTCTAAAACTCCAAAAGAACAATTACAAGAAAATATTTTTGATATTGTTAACCAACTAAATGCTGGGCTAACGGCTTTCAGAGAGCGAGTAGAACAAGATGAGCTAGTACAATTGAACTTAATAGCTGGACAGAAGGCAAAAGCTTCTGCTGCCTATGAACCTGCAGTTAAATACTTACGAACAGCTATGGAATTACTGACAGCAGATAGTTGGAACACACATCATGATTTAACACTAGGTTTATATAAAGAACGAGCCGAAGTTGAATTTATAAATGGTGATTTTGACAAAGCAGAAACTTTAATACATACAGCTCTTACCCAAACAAAATCCAGTCTTCACAAATCAGATTTATACAGACTTCTGGTTTTACAATATACTTTACAATCTAAATATGATGCAGCAGTGGAAGCTGCAAAAAAAGGGCTTCATTTACTAGAAATTCCTTTGCCTGAAGAGAATTTGACGGCAGTCGTAAAGGATGAAATTCTAGAAGTTGAAAAAAAATTACATAATCAAGATATTGCCTCAATAGTTAATAAGCCACAGATATTGCTAGAAGACAAAAAATTAGCCATAAAACTACTTATTGCGGTTGAGCCAGCTACTATTATCAAATCAAATCTTGATTTGTTTGTCATTGTTTGTTTAAAAGCAGTTAATCTTTCTTTAAAATACGGTAATATTCCTGAATCAGTAAAAGCTTACTGTAGTTATGGCATGATTCTTGGCTGTTTCTTTGAAGATTATAGTTCGGGTTATGAATTTGGTTTACACGCATTAGAGTTAGGGGCAAAATTTAATGATAAAGCTCAAATCTGTAAAGCAAGTTTTACACTAGGAAGTTTTATATACTGCTGGTCAAAACATATTAAAGGAGCAGCTAATATTAATTATGACGGTTATCAAGCAGGTTTAGAATCGGGCGAGCTTTTATTTGGAGGATATAATCTTTTTAGTAAAATTTGTAATTTGTTTTTTCAAGGCTTAGAACTCAAATCAATTCTTTCCGAAATATCAGTTTGTTTGTCTTTCACAAAACAAATAAAACATATTTTTGGAAGTGAGACAATATTAGCAGTCAAATTAGCAATACTTGATTTGCTTGACAATGAATTAGAACAAAAAGATAGCCAAATCTCAGAATCTAAATTTTTGGCACAATGCCAACAAAACAAAAATCTCTTTGCTCTAGGTGTTTATTTTATTTGCAAGTCTCAATCTTCCTATTTAAAAAATCAATTTGAGACTGCCTTAGATTATATGAAGTTGTCTGAAGATTCGCTTCAATCAATGGTAGGTTTCGCAATATCTTCTGAATATTATTTTTATCTTTCACTCATTTTAGCTAATTTATCGAAGAAGGGAACAGGGAACGGGGAACGGGGAACAGGGGTGTTTTTACGAAGTAAAAACATCCATGTGAGACCGTTCCAGTTCCCTGTTTTAAGGGGGTCTAAAACCCCATCTTCTACAAGTTGCTCGTTTCGGTTGGGGTTTAAATCCCCCTACGTTACAGTCTGTTCCCTGTTCCCTGTTCCCCGTTCCCTTTTAATCTCTACAGTTGATGGAAATGAAAAAGCAAAATATCTGGAGCAATTACAGAAAAATCAGCAGCAAATGAAAATTTGGGCGGATAATTGCCCGGAAAATTTTTTACATAGGTATCTTTTAGTAGAAGCAGAAATAGCCCGAATTACCGGAAAGGATTTAGAAGCAATTGATTTATACGATCGCGCCATTGAATCAGCTAGAGAACAAGAGTTTATTCAGAATGAAGCCTTGGCATTAGAATTAGCAGCAAAGTTTTGGTTAAGTAAAGGTAAACAAGAGATTATTAAACTTTATATGACTACAGCTTACCAATGTTATATGAAATGGGGAGCTACAGTTAAAGTTCAACAATTAGAAACACAGTACTCCTACCTAACTGTTAAAGCTTCAACACTAATCTCTAAAGATAGTACTATTACCACAACTTCTACTAGTATTAATGCTTCTCTAACTTTTGATATGTTAACGGTAGTTAAAGCCTCTCAAGCATTATCTGGAGAAATTGTTCTAGAGTGTTTGCTCAAAAAACTCATGCATTTAGTTCGGGAAAATGCAGGCGCTCAGAAAGTCTTCTTTTTAAACAAAAAAAATAATCAATTATTTTTGGAGGCTTTTTTAAGTGAAGACAATGAGGCGATGGTTTGCCAATCAAAGAGTATAAATGCTTGTAACCTATTGCCAAAGAACCTAATTACCTACGTTCAACGTACCCATGTACCGTTGGTTTTAGATAATGCCAGCCAGAATCAACAATTTAATTCCGATCCATATATAGCCACACATCAACCAAAATCTATTCTTGTTTTACCGATTTTGCATCAAAGCAATATTGTGGGAATTTTATACTTAGAAAATAATCTGACCAAAGGTGCTTTTAGCCAAGATAGAGTAGAAGTCTTACACATCCTAGCTGCACAAGCGGCAATTTCTCTAGAAAATGCAAATTTTTATAACACTTTGGAAATAAAAGTCGCTCAAAGAACGCAGGAATTGCAAAACACATTAGAAGAACTCCGGCGAACACAACTACAAATGATCCAAAATGAAAAGATGTCCAGTTTAGGGCAATTAGTTGCTGGAATTGCTCATGAAATTAATAACCCCATTAACTTTATTTATGGAAATTTAAACCACGTAGCAGAGTATACTCAGTCTTTACTAAGATTAGTAGACATTTACTTAGAAAACCCTTTAATATCTTTATCAGAAATTCTTGGAAAAGCAGAGGAGATAGATATAGAATATATCCGAGTAGATTTGCCTAAACTGTTAACTTCATTGCGAACAGGTGCATCTCGTATTCGAGATATTGTCCAATCATTGCGAAATTTCTCTCGTTTAGATGAAGCAGCTCTTAAAGCTGTTGATATTCACCAAGGAATTGATAATACCCTGATGATTCTCAGTTCAAAACTTGAAAGTATTCAAGTTATCAACGAGTATGCTAAGTTACCCCTAGTCCAGTGCTATGCTGCAGAACTTAACCAGGTATTTATGTATGTACTGACAAATGCAATTGATGCTATTGAAGAGGCATTTATCCTTGGCGATCGCTTATTAAGAAAGGAGAAAGGACAAATTAGAATTCGCACAGAATTGAGACAAGATAATCAAGTTGCTATTTGTATAGCAGACAATGGTGTGGGTATGACAGCAGAGGTGCAAAATAAAATGTGTGACCCGTTTTTTACAACGAAACCAGTAGGTAAGGGCAATGGCTTGGGTTTGTCTATCACTTATCAAATTGTGGTGGAAAAACATGGCGGTCATTTAATTTGTCAATCTCTCCCAGGAGAAGGTACAGAATTTACCATCTTGCTACCACACAGGTAAGTACTACTAGCTATGGTTTGTCGAGCGCTGTACTGATGCGATAACTTGTGTAAAATTTAATTATAAATTACGCATTTTTATTGATTTACATTTCTTTACATTTGTTTCATTATATAAAAAACAGAGTTAGAGTTCAAAATAATTGATGTCAAAGATGCATAATATATCTAACAATATATCCAACAATTTTCTTGATTCCTCAGATCATTTTGATTATTTTACAGATTATGCAACTTATTACTTATCAAGAAAAAAGAATGAGTTATATTGTGCTCTGGGAAATTCTTTGCTAGAAAAGTCAATATTATCTGAAAAATCAGCCAAAATAGATGTAAATCCTTTTGATACAACTAATTTTTTAAGTTATAAGAAAGGTAAAACATACATGAAAAGTATCAAAGAAAAAATCAACCTTTTTGTTTGTAAGGAGTGGAAATTTTGTGAAAAGCTTGAAGCTTACCAAAGTGATGTAGAACTAGCAATAGACATCAGTCAGATTTTAGCTTCTAAAATTTCAGGAGTTCCAATATTTGCAGTTTCAGCACTTATAGTTAAACAAGGTGCTCACGAATTCTGCAATTGTCATAAGTGAAACGTCAATGGAAGGTGACAGCCCTTCTAAAAGCACTCTCTCGATCCGGTGCTGAGTATAAGACAGGAGGCGGAGTCTCTTAGAAGGCATTCTGTGGCGGAGCCACCGGATCGAGGCGATCGCCGAGTGCTGGTCACTGGTTACTGCTCACTTCTCGCTGCTAACTGTTAACAAACTCTCAATTGTTGAAATAAATTCATGCTCTAAGTAAGGTTTAGTGATATATGCTTTGGCTCCTAATTCCCGAGCAAGACAACGGTGCTTTTCTGTACTGCGAGATGTTAAAACAACTATAGGTAGATTTGCTAAATTTGGGTTGTGCTGAATATGGGACAAAAGCTCAAATCCATTCATGCGTGGCATTTCTAAATCAGAAATTATAACTTGAATTTCTGGATGTGCTTGTAACTGTTCCAAAGCTTCTACGCCATTTTGGGCTTGCAATACTTGATAACCAAACTTTTGTAGGGTTAGAGAAAGGGTTTGGCGCAAACTAATAGCATCATCTACCACCAAAACTACTTTTGGTGTCTGATAAGTTTGTTTTTGATAAGGACTAACTTCTTGCTTTGATGATGAATTCAGGAGAGGTATGGGTTTTAGTGTTGAAGGTGATACAGGTAAAGCTTTCTGTTGAGAAGTGGCTGGTGATAATGCTTTGGTATCAAGTACTGCTTGCATTTGGTTAGATGGTTCGAGCAGCAGTGCAGCATCGATTACCAAAACCATGTTTCCATTGGCTAGGCTACTACAGCCATAGATATATTTAGGTGGAGCGATGGTTTGACCTAAAGGTCTAATAACTAGTTCTTGTTCACCGATGATTTGGTCAACTTCTAAACCTACACGTTCTTGATTTCGTCTTAGTAAGAGTACGGGATTCTTCAGGTTTTCTGTGCTATCTGTTTGTTTGTTTTGTAGAGTTCTGGCACTAGCATAACGACTGTTATAGTCAATCAATTCTGAAAGATGACGGATGCTAACCATGCATTCATCATTGTCTGTTTTCCAGTACAAAACTTTCTTACCTTCAAATTCTTTAATTGTGTGAGCGGAAGGAAAAATAATTTTTTCAATACTGTCCAATAATAGGGCATAAACAATACCTCCAGCTTGTACTAGCATGAGTTTATCGGTAGTCATAGAGAAAGGAATTTTAAGTATAAATGTTGTTCCTTGATTGGGTAAGGATTGAACAGTTATGGAGCCATTGAGAGAATATAATTGAGAACGGACAATATCTAATCCCATACCCCGTCCGGAAATTTCACTGACTTTACTAGCAGTGGTAAACCCAGGTAAAAATAAAAGCTCTAGGAGTTTTTCTTCTGTCGCTTTAGAAAGATAGCTTCTAGCATCTTCAACCGATATAAAATCAAGCTCTACAGCCTTTGTGCAAATTTTATCTAAATCTAATCCCTGTCCATCATCTCGGACTTCAATAATAGTTTGGCTACCTTGATGATAAGCACAAATTTCAATTAAACCTCGTTCTAATTTTCCTAAATCGCGTCGAATTTCTGGTAGCTCAATACCGTGATCGAAGGCATTACGGACTAATTGTAATAAAGGAGCAGATAGTTTTTCTGCTATTGCTTTCTCTATTAGCACATGAGTCCCAGTAAATTTTATATCTATAAGTTTGCCATACAAATTTCCTAAATTTTGTACCATCTGGGGAAAAGGATTGAGAATATCTCCCAAAGGTATCATTCTTACTTCTACTAAATTGTCAATAATATTGAGTGTTAATCGCTGGCTTTTTTCTTGAATTTGTGTAGCCTGTTTAGTGAGTAGATCGAGTGATTCTGTTGTTTCTTGGAGTTGAAATGTCTCTTCTATTGCTGAGTACAAATTAACATTAAATTCTGTATACTCATCCATTTCTAAAGTATCAAATTTTATATCAGCAAAGTTTTGCTTGTTCTTTGATGCAGAATTTTGTCCTTGAAGTGGTAATTCACGTAACTGGTTTAAAGTCTTTTGATGTCTTTGGAGTTGATGAAATAGTTGTTCAATAATTTCCCCAAGCTGTTCATCGTACAGATGCTGTCGTTTTTGACAAATGAGTAATTCTCCTGCTTGGTAATTAAGTGTATTTAAACTCTCTACATCAACTCTAATAAATGAATTTTGTCGAGCATTCTGTGACGGTTGATTTTTTTCATCAACTTGCTTTTCAATTTTTAAATTGGAATCGGAAGTAACAAATTCAGCAACTGTTTCGGATCTATCTATTGTTGCTGATTCTTGAATGACTAATGACTGAGGAAATTCTACTGATTCATCACTGTTCGTTTCTATACTTGAAGCGCTCGCAATCTCAGTTCCCCATATTGTCTCTATGAGAGAGTCATTAGCTTGAGCTAATGTAGGATGTATTGTTTTAATTTCTAAAAGCTTCTGTAATTTTGGACTATCTAGCCAATTTTTCTCTTGTTCTGTAATTGGAGGATAGTTTTTATATTCTTTTGCTATCTGAATAATTCGGTTTTTGAGTGCTTGAAGAACTGGAAGCTCGCTATTGAATGTTTTATATTGAAATTTAGCAACTGCAAAAAGAACTTTGAAGATAATGCCTTGGCGGTAGAGAGAAAGACTATAGTTATCCATTGGCTCGGTTAAAAATTCAAGCCATTGAGATAACCAGTTTTCCAGTTCCTCCAGAGAGTTTTCTGTCTGTACTTTAGGAACAAGTAGAGCTAAACTAAGTTCTTGATAAGGAACTTTGAGTTGATGATTAAACCATCCCAAAATGTAGCGGATAACTTTTAAATAAAGCTTAGCTTCTCTAGTTGTTAAAGATTTATTTTTAGTGCTACCAGCTTTAATTAAAAATTTATATAATTTGGAGATTTCATCTCTTAATAATGTAGTGGTAGCAGGTGAATCAACACATAAATCTTCTACGGTATCTACAGTTAACTCACGTACTATATCTGTATGAGCTTCTTCTTGGGGTAATAAGAGGGTATTAAAACTTTTTATTAAGGGTTGTGAGAGTTGGCGTAAAGCTGCAGAAGGAGGCTCGCTACCAGTGCGATCGCCTGCTATAATTGCCTTTTGTTCCCTTTGAAAATCAGCCAGAGCAAGTTCTGCAATTTCCAGCGTACAAGTTGGATTTGCTTCTAATGCAGCCAGAGTTGTTTTAGTGATTTCTCCAAACCCAGGTAAATTTAAAGATTCTGCTAAACCCAGAAAAACTTCAGCTTGAGAACGTAAAAAATCCGCGAGTTCATCTGTATTGCGTACATCTTGAATAGCTTGAGCAATGCTTTCTAAGCGTTGTTGTACGCCTGTTTCAAATATAGATTGTACAATATCAAATCCCAGTTCTACAGAAGTGGGAATACGATTGTCAATGTCTAAAGCATTACCTAGTTTTTCATGCAATCGTGCAAACACTGTAGTGGCTCGTTGAAGCACTTCCTCATCATTAATACTGCTACCTGAGATTTCTGCAGTTATAGGAAGACGAAGGCATTCATAAGCTTGTAGCAGTAGTGTTTGTAATTCAGCGTCAATGACAACCTCTGAGTTGTAAAGACATCTAATAATATCTTCTAAAGAATGAGCAATTTTGTTAATGGTTTTTAACTCAACAATAGCGGCTCCTCCTTTGATTGTATGGGCAGCCCTCATTAAGTTATGTACTTTAGCAATGCTATAATCTTGTGCTAAGCTATAAAGTTCTTGCTCAATAGTTTGTAGTAATTCTGGAACTTCATTGAGAAAGTATGTGTAGCTTTGTTCGCGAATAAAAGAATCAGTCAACATATTTTGGATTTTGGATTTTAGATTTTGGATTTTGGATTTTGGATTATTAGATTTTGGATTTTGGATTTTTGATTTTTTATAAATAGATTTTTGATAATTTAATTATTTATTTT
>NZ_WJFC01000059.1 GCF_009725235.1 Scytonema sp. UIC 10036 | reverse complement strand
CCTCTAGCCCCCAACCCCTACCCCTAAATTTTGACAATACAGTTTTAGGCAAAATTGCTTCTTGAGAAACAGTATATTGTTATCTGAATTGCTAGAATTAACAACCGTTACATTCTTATGAGGAGGCAAAACCCATCGCTGCAACACATAACAGTCGGTTTCAAATAACAAAACATTTGGTATCTACACATACAAATGATTGTGTTAAATTAACTACTGTAATTACTGATTTTTTGACGAACTACTGTTGATAAACTCACTTAGCGATTGCCCTGGCATAACATAACGTAGGTATGCAACACTGCCGCCCAGCGATTCAAATGGATTGGATTAGCTTGCTCAAGTCCCAACAAGCTGATTTCCTTCAAAGAGTAAAAAAACCTAAAACTTACGACTTGTCTTTGCTAGAAAGTCAAGTCAAAGGATGTCATAGCGAGATTGTGGCATTTTGGGGAGAATCATTGGCAAAGCTGCTGGAAATTGCTCGCCAACAAGCAGAAATTGTTGCCAAGAATCCCCCTGCTACACCGCCTGAATATCCCGATCCTCCTGATTGGGCAATCCCTTTTCCACAATACTTTCAGCAACAAGCAGAAGATTATCTTCTTCGAGAACAAATTGTAGACCGTGCGATAAGCGATCGCTTGGGGAAACAAATTAAAAAAGTGCCTCAAGATGTTGTCAACAACATGGTTTTGGATGACGAAGGCAATTTACGTGGAGAAAGTAAATTTCATTACCTACTTGCTAACAACCCCAAACTCAGTATTCAAGTTCATGCTACTGATGGAGAAAGCTTTAATGGTATTAAGAAAGACAAAATAAGATGGACGATCGCTCAAGAGGACTTAGAAAATCACAGAGTCCTGGTCTTCCTGTGCTTATTTTATCCATTTACAGGTAAACGAGGTTACGAAAAACAAGCAGTCATCGCAGGCTTTCTACCTACAGATAGTATCGAATTGAGCGAGCCAAAGCTTCAGATTGCTCCAAGTGATTTACTATACGCTGGGGGATTGGGTTGGTATTTAGAATTTTTAGCTACCAAAAAAGACTCAACACAAATATTAGACGACTTTGCCATAGCGGAAACGATTCAAACACTTCCGCCCGAACACCCTCTGAAAAGTATAATCGGAGACTGGGAATGCTGGCAGACCCTCAAGGGGCATATTCGGGGAATTAATTGTCTTGCTTTTAGCTACAGGGGCTATAAAGGGGACGCTTTACCTATAGTAGCAAGTGGTAGCCGTGGAGAGACTAAGCTGTGGGATTTAACGAGAGGTGAATTAGTAGGGACTTTATCAGAATATCCTTGGACTGTTTCCGGTGTGGTAGATGAAGTGAATGCTCTGGCTTTTAGTCCAGATGGACAAATTTTGGTTAGTGGGGGTGCAGATTCTACAATCAAAATTTGGCACGTGGGCGCACAAGACTTAATAGATATTATGCACAAGCATAATGGAATGGTACGCTGCGTTGCTTTTACTCCTGATGGGCAAACAGTAGCAACAGGGGGAGACGACCGGAAAATTATGTTTTGGAACTTGACAGAACGTCAGGTGATAACTGCTCTATCTTTAGATGATACTGCAGCCCATTCCCTAATTCTTAGTTCCGATGGCAAAACACTGATCACAGGTAGCTACCGCAAAATCAAAGTGTGGCGCATTTCTCGTCAAAGAGGAGTCGTAAGTTTTGACTCAGAGTTAGTACACTCGCTGACGGGTCACACTCACATTGTTCGTGCCTTGGCAACAAGCGCAGATGGTAAAATTTTGGTCAGTGGCAGTCGCGATAAAACGATTAAAATTTGGCATCTAGAAACAGGTGAATTACTGCGGACTCTGAAAGGACATAGAGATGGAGTGTATGCGATCGCACTTAGTCCTGACGGAGAAATTATCGCCAGTGGCAGTGCTGATAAAACTATCAAGTTGTGGCATCTAGAAACAGGTGAACTACTGGGTACTTTTGCAGGTCATACACACACTGTAACAGCAGTTGCCTTCACAGCGTCTGGAGAACTTTTAGTCAGTGGGAGTTTGGATAAAACGCTCAAAATTTGGCAGAGGAGTTAGGCAGGGATTAGGGGTTAGGGGTTAGGGGTTAGGAAAGAATGATTTTCGTAGTCCTCATGCAGATACCTTAAGCTGTCCCCTGCCCAATTTTTCCCAAAATGTCATGTGGTCAATTTCTGGACTAGCAATACTATTGCCAGGAACTTGTGCTTTCAATACTGAGATTTGTTTAACCGCAGCCTGTAGCAGATGGACGCAGATCGATCTGTACCTTTGCAGACTAGGAAACGCCATAAAGATGATAGAAATTCGCTCAATTCAAAATGAAATAGAGTTTAATGATATGCTTTACCAAAGGTGGCTCGTTCTGAGAGCACCTTTAGGTATGCCAAGGGGAACAGAGAAAGACAAGTATGAAGACAATGCCTTTCATGCGATCGCCCTTTGGGACAGACAAATTGTAGGTTCTGCAAGATTGCGCCCTCTCTCAGAAGATTTGGGAAGCATAGCTTATGTTGCCATCTTACCAGAGTTTCAAAATCAAGGTATCGGCACTCAGCTGGTGCAGAAATTGATTGCAATTGCTGCTGAACAGAATCTCAAAACTTTGAGAGTGATGGCGAGAACCAATGTTATGAACTTTTACAACCGCTTGGGATTTATAGCCGAGGGGGAACCGTTTGATTACTTAGACCTTTCTCACATTTTTCTGTACTATAAGTTACCAGCCGCTCTTCAATTGGTAACAGATTAGTCACATCGTACTTCACAAACAATGATTTTTTGCTTGCATGGCACGAACCTTTGATATGCAAAGTTTTTATCTCGTCTTTTACCAATATTCCTTGGTACGTCTTTTGAGAACCATCTGGTTTCTCAAAAGACATCTCTGCATGAATTGTACTGGCATCTGAATTTTGTTCGATGATTCGACTTGCTACTTTGTAATCAAACCAATCCCATCCATAGCGGAGAATGAGTTCCCTTTCCATAGTTTGAAGAGGATATGGTAGGGTTCCCCAGCCTCGATAGACTTTCTTCAAGCACTCAATATCACCAGTTCGAGTGAGGATTGATTTGAATGATGTTGAATCGAGAACACCGTAGTATCTACCTTCCGGCAAATCTATTGCTGTGGGTGCAAAGCGATGTCCGCCAAAGTGACTTGCCTTCCAGACACGGATATCATTTAATCCCAGTTCGGAAATGGCGGCTGTGGCTTCATAATAGAAAGGATTTCCGTACTTAGCACAGCACTTATCATGGCTACCGTGGGTACATATTAAAATATCTCTGGTTGCGGTTGCTTTAACTTCATTGTCACAGCACTTACCCCACAACCATTTTTTGATAAGTGTAGCTGCTTGCTCTATATTTTCTAGCTTCCATTCTTGCTTGCGATATCCATGACCGAGTTTCTCTTTTCTGTGATAAATCAACAGAGTTGTACTATCCGTTTTGTGTGATGAACCGTTGCTAATCAAGAGAAACCTAATGGGTACTTTTGCCTGTGTTACCTCCTTAACTAGTGTTCGCAAATTTTCTGGCACCCATCTCGAATCAAAGGCTTCTGCTGCCCAAGGTGTAGGACATTCGATTAAAACGTAGGTTTGGTGATTGGTGGCACTACCAATAATATCTTCTCCTGCTTGTCGTGAAGAATCGGCACAAAAGAAAGTGTTCATTGATTATGATGGGCTGATGGGTTTATGCGAGCGATCGATGTCCACGAAAATGACGCCGTCAACTACCAAGCGAGATAGCAAAGGAACAATATCTATCTCCCAGTCGTAATCTGGTAGCCAACTTATCACATCTTTACCAGTGAAAGTCTCTGTGGTAAATAATTTTTCCACAGTAGAAATATCAATACCTCTTAGGGATACTTCTTTTCCTGCAACAAGAATTCTGTATCCACTACAATCTGGGAGTTCAGAAATTTTAACTCGCTGAAACTTTCTATTTCTGAACTTTGTTGCTGTACCTTGAGAAAAAATGTTGAACCCAGTTTGATACGGTAGAGAGTATGTCGTCCGTGGTTTGAGCGAGCTATCTAAATAGCTTATATATTCATCATATATCTTACTAGAAGAAAGATAGTTATTTAAGTTAGTAATTTGATTATTTATATAGCTAGCTGCAGCATCTGGCTCCATACATAATGGCATACTTTGACGCCACTGTTCTGAATCGCGCAATCGATCAACTACCCATTCTAGAAAATCAATTCCAGTCCGGCAATGAATTCCTAA
The DNA here is from genome assembly GCF_009725235.1 of Scytonema sp. UIC 10036. The sequence goes on along the minus strand of NZ_WJFC01000059.1, from coordinate 61,130 downwards.
AGTTAGATGCAGGGAAGGCTCATCAAGTGCGATCGCATAATGCCAGTGTCCGCGAGGAATATACAGGACATCTCCTGGTTTGAGAACACACGTTAAGTAAGGTTCTCCTTGAGGGGGAGGCATTGTAGATGATTTTTGATTGGGTAGAGGATACTTAAACGTATCGGGAAAAACAAACCATTGTTTTGTTCCCTCTATCTGTAATATAAAAACTTCATGGGTGTCATAGTGGGACGAAAACCCCTGTTTTTGTGGTGAAGAACAGTAGGCATTGATTTGTACGCCACATCCAAAATCGTGCTTAACTTCGGAGGTGAGATGCACTAACTCTGGAGTGAGTTTATGCACGCCATTCAGTATAAGTGTTGCACCGTCTTGACACTGTTTAATCAAATTTGTATTGGCGTTTTCATCCAGAACTTTTTCATCCAGAGCCAAACGTAAGTCTGGGTACTTGAATTGATGAAAGTTCAAAAGATAATTCAGCTGTTCCCAAGAAAATAAGTGAGAAAACTTATTGTGATTTTCACCAGCTATGAAAACCGCCTCAGTTGTCCAATTCTTACTTAGGAAGCTTTCAACAGTATATGGCTTTAATATATACTCCAGTGAATTCATATTGCTAGTAATTCTCAATTATTAAACATGGAAATTACAGCATAAATAAGGAGACAGGAACAGTGCTTCTGTACTCTGTCCCCTTATTTATGCACTTAACTCTCTTTAGTTATAGCTTCAATGCAATTAATTAGCAACTATTCGTTGGTCAAGTCACCACCATCAGAGTCATAATTTAACTGACTAGCAGTGTTTGTACTGACTGGTTTTACAAATATTTCCTTGATTTCAACCTGAATTCTGCTTTTACGCAATTCTTTTTGGGTAGAAGCTGTAAGATTAGCTGACATATTTCTGTCTCCTGATATTTACCTTTGTTAGCGCCCTGAATCAACTTTTTAAATAGTAGTCAGGATTTTTGCTAAGTGTCTGTTTTGACTTTACCGGAACTCAATATCAAATGCAACTGGTTGATAATTATTTCTATTATTGATAGAATATCAATCCCATGAATCCTGCTTTAGGAGCAGTCAGAAGTGGGAGTTTTGGATTCCGGCTTCCAGATCCTAAATACACACATCATGTTAATGACATGATGGTACCATTTAGGCTTAAAAATTTATTAAGCCTCAAGTTATAACCTTTTTCTGCTTCAACAAGTACAGATAACATTTTTAAAATGTATTTTACTTTACAAAATGGCTTTTTTCGTCTGTTTATTTTATGGCAGCTATATTGCTAATCTTTCCTAAAATGTCTATCTTCCCCTACGGTGTACATACAAGTCTGAGATAGTTGATAGACCTGAATTTTAGCCTTAGTTTTACCCCACCCTAACCCTCCCCTTGCAAAGGGGAGGGAACTTATTTCCAGTTTCCCCCCTTAGATAAGGGGGGTACTTTAAATTTCCAGCTTCCCCCCTTGATAAGGGGGGTACTTTAAATTTCCAGTTTCCCCCCTTGATAAGGGGGGATTAAGGGGGGTACTTTAAAACGCAGATGAAACAGAAAACATCCGCGTCAAGGGTGCGTTCATCTGCGGTTAAAACACTAAACCAACAGAGTTTGCATCAAGGGCTTATCCTCAGATATCTTCCCACTCCGCAACCATTCACCCAACTCAGCTGGTGCTTTTGCCAGAGCAAGACGTTCCCGCAATGCGTTACCTTCGAGAATTTCTTTTTGCAACAATTCTTGTGCAGTTTCCTCCAATAGCTCCCGGTTTTCATGTAAAATACTCAAAGCAATATGGTGGGCATTATCCACAATTTGCTTCACTTCACGGTCAATTTCTTCTGCCACTTTTGGGCTAATGGCACGACGCGGGTTACCATAACCTTCCAGAAACTGTTGTTGAATCTTCTCAAACGCCACAGGACCCAAGCGATCGCTCATCCCATACAAAGTGACATAACGTTCTGCCAAGTCAGTCGCCTTTTGAATGTCATCGCTCGCACCAGTGGACACCTTACCAAAAACAGTTTCTTCAGCAGAACGTCCACCCAATAGAATTGCAATGCGACCTCGAATTTCATCTTCTATCATCAAGAAGCGATCCTCTTCGGGCATCTGAATTGTATAACCCAACGCTCCTACACCGCGAGGCACAACGGAGATTTTCTCAACTTTACCAGAACCGGGCATCAAAGCACCGATGATGGCGTGACCCACTTCATGATACGCAACAGTCTTCTTCTCAGTCTCATTCAACACGCGAGAGCGTTTTTCCAAACCGGCGACAACACGCTCAATAGCTTCATTGAAGTCAGCCATTATCACTGCTTGTCGATTTTGCCGCGCCGCTAGGAGTGCAGCCTCATTGACAAGATTCGCTAAATCTGCTCCAGCAAATCCAGGTGTTTTCATAGCGATGTTGCCCAAATCCACGTCTTCAGCCAACTTGACATTTCTGGCATGAACTTTGAGAATCGCTTCTCGACCACCTTTGTCAGGGCGATCGACAACAACCTGACGGTCAAAACGACCGGGACGGCGCAATGCTGCATCAAGAACTTCAGGACGGTTGGTGGCAGCAATAATAATAACACCAGTGTTGGCATCAAAACCATCCATCTCAGTGAGTAACTGGTTGAGAGTTTGTTCCCGCTCATCGTTACCACCACTAAAAGGACTAGCACCGCCGCGAGACTTACCCAGTGCATCTAATTCATCAATAAAGACAATACACGGAGCTTGTTGCTTGGCTTGCTCAAAGAGATCGCGAACTCTTGCAGCACCCACACCAACAAACAGTTCGATAAACTCAGAACCAGAAATGCTAAAGAAAGGTACAGCTGCTTCACCAGCGATCGCTTTTGCTAGGAGTGTTTTACCCGTTCCAGGAGGTCCCACCAGTAACACACCCTTAGGAATTTTTGCTCCCAAGCGAGTGTATTTGTCAGCATTTTTGAGAAAATCAACAATTTCTTCTAATTCGGCTTTGGCTTCATCAACACCAGCAACATCAATAAATTTTACACCAGTGCTGCCTTCCGAATAAATCCGAGCTTTGCTTTTACCTACTGTAAGCGCTGCGGGACCACCCCCCTGACGATTGAGCAGAAAACCCCAAATCCCAAAGAAAATTAACGGCGGCGCAACCCAACTGAGGAGAGTTCCAATCCAACCATTCTGGTTGGGTGGCGGTGCAGCAAACTCAACATGATTGTCGCGAAGAATTTTTGGTAAATCCAAGTCGATCGCAATTGGTGTAGTACCAAGTACCTGTTGAACTGCTTTCCCATCCGAGTCTTTCGTATTGAGAACATATTCAATGCTCTCATTGCCCACAATTGCGCGATCGACCTTACCAGCCTGTACCTGAGCGACAAAGTCGCTGTATGGAACCTGTGGTAACCTGGGACCAAAAAAGTTGGGAACAATAAAGTTAAGTAATAAAAGAAGAGTAAAAAGAATCAACAAGCTACCACCAAATTGACGTATCCTCGGTGGTTTGATTTGACGTTTTTTATTAGTTTCTACTGGCATTTTTATTTTTTGATAGTGGTTAGTTGTTAGTGGTTAGTTGTTAGTGGTGTAGGACAGGTGTCTCGCCTGTCATCGTTAGTAGTGGGTAAATTTAGCTGATTCACTGACAACTCTTAAGCCGTAATACCGGCTCTACGGTAGCCAGTGCTTGTTCCACCAACCACTAACAACTAACCACTAACTATTAACTAATATTGTGCTAAACTCTTGTTTCGTATCTTCACGACAAAATCAATGCAAATTGCCGTACTTGTGCCATGATTATGCAAAATCAGCTTGGATTTGTGTTTAAGGTATTTTTTCTCTCCGCCGTGCTTTCCGTTTTGATTAAGTACGCTTCTACGAGTCCACTGATTCCGGCGACAGCGACTAATGCTTTGATTATCGTTTTCTTGCCATCCGTCATTATGGCGGGTTTTTTACTCTGGAGGCAAAAAGAAAATTAGCACGGCTCGTCAAAGGACTTGCTAAAAAAACATAAAATGTTCGTAGTTGCGCTTCAGCGCGCTAAAGCGCAACTACAAGCCTAAAAGTATTTTAAGTTTCATTTGTTTGAGCTACTGAATTGGAAAACTAACTGTTTAAATGGTACAACAGCTCGTAACGGGCCAGGAGTTGGGAGTGAATTTAGGTCAGTGGATTGGCTTAATTGCCATTGTTCTTGCTTTGTATATTTTATGGCAAATTCGGGAAGCTCTGTTACTGATATTTGCTGCGGTTGTATTGGCAACTACCTTAAATCGTTTGGCTCGCCGATTCCAACAGTCAGGAATTAAGCGCGGAATCGCTGTACTGCTTTCGGTTAGTGTCTTTATAGCTTTAGTCATCGGCTTTTTCTGGCTAATTGTCCCACCATTTGCAGACCAGTTTCAAGAACTGACAAGACAAGTTCCCAGAGGATTGGAGCTTTTTAACACCTGGTTGGATCAATTGAGAGATCGTCTTCCCCAACAACTGACTCAGTATATACCTGACATTAACACCTTAATTAAAGAAGCACAGCCCATAATTAATCGTGTTGTAGGAAGTTCCTTCGCTTTTGTCTCCGGTTCTTTAGAGGTTGTACTGAAGATTTTGCTGGTGTTAGTTCTAACAGGAATGTTTTTATCTGAGCCTTTAGCTTACCGCAAAGTTTTTGTAAGATTGTTTCCTTCTTTTTACCGACGGCGCGTTGATGGAATTTTAGATCAATGTGAAGTCTCTCTAGAGGGATGGGTGACAGGTGCTTTCATTGCCATGAGTGTCGTGGGGCTAATGAGTGTCATTGGCTTATCAATATTGCGCGTGCGTTCAGCTCTTGCTTTGAGCGTTTTAGCAGGATTTTTAAATTTAATTCCCAACCTTGGCCCTACCATGAGCGTTATACCTGCTATGGCGATCGCTCTGCTAGATGCTCCGTGGAAAGTCCTTGCTGTGTTCGTCCTTTATTTTATCATTCAGCAAGTAGAAAGTAACTTTATCACGCCTGTTGTCATGGCACATCAAGTCTCGCTGCTACCTGCAATCACTTTAATTTCCCAGTTATTTTTCGTCACATTTTTTGGATTCCTGGGATTGTTTTTGGCATTACCCCTAACCGTTGTTGCTAAAATTTGGGTGCAGGAAGTCCTGATTAAAGACGTTTTGGATCGATGGGGTAACGATTCCAAGAGAGAAACTGAGTTTGTGATGGTTTCTGAGAAGGCAGAAGACGAAGAACCCGAAGAAAACCCAGCAGATGGCGAAGATCGAACGATAAACCAGTAATACATCAAGAAATTATAAAAAAATATTCATAAAAGTTTCATAACTCATTCATGCAGTGCGAACATACTAAGAAATGTAAAGCATAACTGCATATAAGTATTAATATTTAAATATTATGAGTACGCTACAGCCAGCTAAAAAAATTACGGCTCCATCCAGAATCAACTCTGCGTTTAAACAACTGATGTCTTTGCACTGGGTAATGGCAGGTAGCTATTTAGTGCTGTTTGTCAGTGGTTCGTTTATGGCAAGACTACCGAGAGAAGTGTTTTTCCGAAATTCTCTCTACGATTTTCATAAAACTCTTGCAGTACTAACGATGGCATTCTTGACTTTACGGATATTTATCCTGCTACAAGTTTGGTGGAAAAAGTACACAAAGCGTCCGCCGAAGTTGAGCAAACAATGGTTCAAAACAGTCTCTCTCCATACCAGTCTCTATATTTTTATGTGGGCGGTTCCCATAACTGGATTTTTTCTCTCTAACTCATATAAAAGTGATAATGTCAAATTCTTTGGTCTGATTTTACCAGACTTGTTCCCGCAAAATAATGCCACGATCGGTATAGCACGAAGCTCGCATTTCTGGGTTGCTTACACATTTTTAGCATTCATCCTTTTACATACTGCCAGCCAGTGGAAAGTCGTGCGGGCAAACTACCGGAGGTTGGTGAACTTTTTGAAAAATCAACGACCGATTCGGGATTAGAGGGCTGTCACCTCGTTCCCAGCCTCAGGCTGGGAATGCCTTAAAGGAGGCTCCGCCTCCTCAGTTGCTGCTTTGTAGTATAAATTAAATATAAATTTTTTTTCACAAAACTTTCACTACAATTTCATATAGCTTAACCATACTTAAACAATCACGAGAAATCTTCGTACACTTAGGTAAATCAAAATGAGCTTTTCCCGATCCCTAGCCCCCAGTCCCCAGTCTCTATGAAGATAGATTGCAAACGAGTCCCATAGCAACCTAAGCTTTAAAGATGTTTTTTTCTGGTTGATGACCGGAAATATCCAGGTTACGGATTTTATGGTAACAAAAGTATCAGCACCAAAACCTACACTTTCAACCATTGATGCGATCGCCTTGATTGTAGGTATGGTAGTAGGTGCAGGCATCTTTCAAACCCCTGCCTTAGTGGCGGGAAATACGGCAAATACAGGAGTCGCACTGTTAGTGTGGTTACTTGGTGGGGGGATGTCCCTCATAGGTGCTCTTTGCTATGCGGAATTGACAACAGCCTATCCCCATGCTGGTGGAACTTATCATTACCTACTGCGTGCTTTTGGTAAAATCCCCGCGTTTCTCTTTGCTTGGGCAAGAATGACTGTCATCCAAACAGGTTCCATTGTTCTCATGGCGTTTGTGTTTGGGGATTATGCTTCACAATTGCTGCGTTTGGGAGAATACTCGTCAGCAATTTACGCCGCAGGGGTAGTCCTTTGTCTTACAGGTTTGAACGTTCTCGGCGTGCAGCAAGGTAAGCGCACACAAAACTGGCTCACAATAGCAAAAGTTTTGGGGTTGCTGCTCGTTGTCATTTTTGGTATTGCTTTCGCCAAACCTGTGGTAGCAAGCAATACAACAGCAACACCTCCCCAAACGCAATTAGGGTTGGCAATGGTTTTTGTACTCCTGACTTATGGTGGCTGGAATGAAGCTGCCTACATTTCAGCAGAAGTACGCCAAGGCAAACGTAACATGGTACGGGTGCTCTTAGGCAGTATTGCTCTCATCACAGTGATATATTTGTTAATTAATTTCGCATACCTACAAGGTTTGGGATTGGCAGGCTTGGCAGGATCGGAAGCACCAGCCGCCGATTTGATGCGTCGCGCTGTGGGAGAAAATGGCGCAAGGTTTGTGAGTGTTCTCGTTGCAGTCTCAGCCTTAGGTGCCGCCAATGCAACTATTTTTACTGGAGCACGGACGAACTATGCCTTAGGGCAGGACTTTTCCATATTTGGCTTTATGGGACGGTGGCAAGAGCACAGAAGTACCCCAATTAATGCATTATTAGTTCAAGGGGCAATTTCTCTGGGGCTAGTCATACTTGGTGCGGCAACACGCAAAGGATTTGCAACAATGGTAGACTATACAGCTCCTGTATTTTGGTTCTTTTTTCTGCTGTCTGGAGTGGCACTGCTTGTCCTGCGTTATAGAGAACCAGATGTGCCCCGTCCTTTCCACGTACCTGCTTATCCCTTAATACCGTTGCTATTTTGCGTCATTTGTGCTTACCTACTTTACTCAAGCGTAACTTACGCAGGTATTGGAGGCACCCTTGGTGTCGTAGTCCTACTAACGGGTATTCCGTTGTTGTTTTTTAACCGCAAACGTTCTACTTCCACAAACTTGTAAGCGAATGGAGAAAGTATTATGCGTTCAGCTTTGCTGCTGCCCTTTGGGCAATCGCAATCGTTCTTCAAAGTATTCTTAACAGCTGTTAGTGTCAGTAGCCTAATGCTAGCGAGTTGTAGTCCGCAAGAAATCAGTTCTCAAGAAAAAAGCGAGACATCTTCCTCTGCTGTTGAAGTTCAGCAGTCCTCTCCTACAACTGAAACAGCACAAAAGCAACCTGATGTGGTCTATGTACCGACACCACCAGAAGTGGTAGATAAAATGCTGGAAGTCGCAAAGGTAACTAAAAATGACGTTCTGTATGACCTAGGCAGTGGTGATGGACGGATTCCCATCACCGCCGCCAAAAAATTTGGAACCAGAGGCGTTGGTATAGATATTGACTCAGAACGTATCAAAGAGGCTAACGAGAACGCGAAAAAGGCAGGAGTAACCGACAAGGTAACGTTCCGCCAAGAAGACCTTTTTACCACTGACTTTAGTGAAGCAACAGTGGTAACTCTCTACTTGTTACCCGAACTTAATGTTAAGTTAAGACCGCTATTGTTTAAGCAACTCAAACCCGGTACCCGCATCGTATCTCATGCCTTCGATATGGGTGACTGGAAACCAGAGAAAACATTGCAAGTGGATGGTAGAACCATTTACTACTGGACAATTCCAGCAAAAAGCACAACTAACCCCCAAGGAAATCTTAGCAGTTAATTCGTAACCCAGTAGGTAGGGCATTGGCCACCACAGAGTCTTGCTTGGTGGCCAATGCCCTACCTACTCAAAATTTTTCGTGCCCAGTGACCAGTGACCAGTGAGTAGCAACTAACCACTAACCACTAACCACTAACCACTCACAAATTATGAAAACTGTTGAACCTGAAATTACTACAGATAATCAACCAGATACTCCCGCACAACTCAACCCGAAGTCTTCTCGTCCTAAAAGAAATTGGCTGTGGATATTGCTAGTACTTTCATTAACAGGATCTGGTTTTGTGCTTTGGCGAGTGTTTTCTCCTGCAACTGTTGCATCCAAACCACCAGCTGCTAAAACACCACCGCCCCGTCCAGTGGAAGTTGTACAACTCTCTCCAGGGACAGGAACAAGACGCATTCAACTTTTGGGTCAGGTAGAGTCTACCCAACAAGCAACTATTCGAGCACAGACAAGCGGTGTGATTCGACAAGTGTTAGTGCAACCAGGCGATCGCATTACTCCTGGAATGACTGTAGCTATATTAGATGATACCGATCAGCGCCTTGCGGTTTCACAAGCACAAGCACAGTTAGCACAACAACGCAGTACCCTCGCAAGACTCGAAGTAGGGACTCGTCCTGAAATCGTTGCCCAGCGTCAAGCAGCCTTAAGTTCTGCCGTAGCACGAGAGAAAGAAGCACAAGATAACCTGCAACGTTCCACCGATCTCGTGCAACAAGGTGCTCTTGCTAAAAGGTTGTTAGTAGAAGCTCAAGCAGGATTGGATAATGCAAAAGGCGAACGGCTAGCAGCAGAAGCAACTTTAGCAGAAGCAAAAGCAGGTCCTACCCGTGAAGAAATTGACGCGCAACGAGCCAACGTAGCCGCCGCTACTGCAGTCCTCAATCAGGCTCGGCTTGCCCTGCAAAGAACGCGCATTCAAGCACTCTCAGGTGGTGTCGTACAACAAAGATTGGTGAGTTCTGGCGACTTAGTACAAAATGGAGGTCAAATTGTCAGCTTAGTAGCAGGAGATAGACTTGATATCTTCTTAGAATTGCCAGAAGAACTTAGTGGTAACGTTACGCCTGGAAATACGGTAGAACTGTCAGCGCGAGCTTTACCTCAATGGCGGGGTCGCGCTCAGATAACAGGAGTCGTTCCCGCAGCTGATACAGCATCAAGACGCCAACGGGTGAGAGTACGGTTGAACAATCCGCCTTCTGGCTTGTTACCGGGGATGGCGGTGACAGGAAATCTGGAATTACCAGCAAATACACCGAGCTTTGTTGTATCTCGTGATGCTATTACACGCCGTCAAAACCAGTGGCTTGTTTTTACAGTTGCTGATGGTAAAGCCAAGCAGCATGAAGTGGAACTGGTGACTGACATGGGAGAAAAAGTTGCTATTTCTCACCCACAATTGAAAGCCGGACAACCCATTGTTTTAAAAGGTGGGGATGGTTTAAGTGATGGTGCAGCCGTAAAGGTTATGGAGCGATAGGACATGAACTTCATAGAAACTGCTGTTCGCTGGCGTCACGGTACTTTTGTACTATTTTGTTTGTTAGCCCTCTTTGGCGTGCTTTCGCTCTTAAATCTACCTTTAGAATTACAACCAGGAGGCGATCGCCCAGAAATTACCATCACGACCTCATATCCTGGTGCAGCTCCCTCAGAAGTGGAAGACCTCATTACCCGACCGATTGAGGAACGGATGGAGGAAGTTCTAGGGGTACAGGAAATTACAAGTAGTTCGCGTGCGGGAATTAGCAGCATCACTTTGGAGTTCACATGGAACAGTGATGTGAACGGGCGTCTTGTCGATGTCATTAACAAATTGCAGCAAGTACAAGACCTTCCAGAAGAAGCCAATGAATCAGATGTGGAACTCGTAGGCGGTAACAATTCACCAATGATGTGGGTTGCTCTCACTCCTAAACCCGGATTCAAGAGTGACCCCGACCACTATCGCGACCTTGTGGAAGACACAATTGTACCCCGACTGCGGCGAGTTGAAGGGGTAGGGCAGTTCATCATTCCCGGAGGAAGAGAAAGAGAAGTAGAGGTCAGAGTTGACCCCAAAGCCCTAGCCGATCGCAATCTCACAATTGGTGATGTTGTTCGAGTTTTGCGAGAGAACAATCGCGATATCCGAGGTGGTCCCTTAGTTCTCGGTAGGCGAGAATATCGAGTTCGTACCGTGAGTCGTTCGCAGCGACTGGAGCAAATCGAGGGATTCATTTTGCGACGAGACAACTCAGGTACAGTGTACTTGCGAGATGTCGCACAAGTACAAATGGGTCGCAAGCCCCTAGACAGCGCTCTAGTATTTAACAACAATTCTACAGTTGCCATGGGCATTATCCGGCGAGTAGGAGCAAATGTGCCGGAAGTTTCTAAGGGAATTCGGGCAACACTAGCAGAATTGGAACAGCAATTTGACCGTGCTGGTGAAGAGATTCGTTTTGTCTACAACTACGATGAGAACGAATATATCAATCAATCGGTTGCCCTAGTACAGGGGAACTTGGTGAGTGGTGCATTGCTAGCAACAATAGTTCTCGTGCTGTTTCTCGGTTCCATGCGAACAGTTGCAGTAATTGCTCTGACCATTCCTACCACACTGGTGACAGTATTTATAGTGATGGCAATGTTGGGGCGATCGCTCAACATTATTAGTTTGGCTGGGTTAGCGTTTGCTGTGGGGATGGTGGTAGATAATGCCATTGTTGTGATTGAGAACGTGTTTACTCACATGCAACGGGGTAAAACTCCCATGAAAGCTGCGATTGAAGGAACGCAGGAAGTTTGGGGTGCAATGCTCGGTTCTACCCTCACAAACGTGGTGGTGTTCTTTCCACTGGTGTTAGTTCAGGGGGAAGCCGGACAATTATTTGCTGATATGGCGATCGCTCTCTCCTGTTCTTCTTTATTCTCCCTTTTTGCAGCCCTAACCCTTGTACCCATGCTCTCTGGATTGTTCCTCAAACAGTCAGAGGCGATGCAAATGCTTCAGGATGACAGTTCGCTGTTAAGGGTTAACCGTCAACAGTCAACTGTCAGCGCGGTTTCCAAAATTGAATATGCTGTCTTTTATACATCGGCAATTTTTCGCCTTCTACAAGGCAAGTTAGAATCTTTCCTTGCATCAACTGTTAGTTGGTCATTAGGGCGAAGAAGATTGGGAAGAAGGTTGTTGATTTTATCTATTCCAATTGCTTTATTGGTAACCAGTATTTTTCTATTACCACCTGCTGACTATTTGCCTGAAGGAAACCGGAACTTAGTGTTTTGGATAGCGGAGCCGCTACCTGGTACAAGTGTTGAAGAATCCATCCGCATTTCAGAACCAGCGAGAAATTTTCTTAGAGCGCAACCAGAAATTCAGAACGTCTTATTTATTGAGCGTCCTGGAAGACGAGGAATTGCAGCAACTTTAAAGCCAGAATTTGCGACAAGCAGTGGACTGGCTGAAATGGTGGAGCGCATGAGATCTCAAAGTAACAACTTTGTCGGCTATCGCTTCCTGATTCCCACTCGGTTCTCCATCTTTCAAGATCCGGGAAAGGAGTTTGAAATTCAAATTGTTGGTTCCGATTTGGAACAATTGAGCGAGTTGGAAAAACAAGTTACGACAAAATTGCGAGACTATACAGGAGTTCGGAACGTTCGTACCAACTTTGTTGCTGGCTCTGCAGAACTTCAAGTTGTTCCCAATCGAGAAAGATTGTCTGAGGTAGGTTTATCTGAGGCTGAAGTCGGAACAATGGTAGAATCTGCATTGGGCGGTCGTATTGCCTCAGATTTTATTGATGGGAAAGAAGAGTTAGATGTATCGGTAGAGTTAAAGAATACTTTTGTGCAGACACCAGAACAACTGCGCCAACTGCCCATTTACACAACTCGCGGTCAACAGGTACAGCTCAGTGATGTTGCACAAGTGAACGAGACAACAGGGTTTGACGTGATTAACCACGTGGACTTAGAGCGTTCCATTACCCTGACGGTGTCCCTAGCATCAGATGCACCGCTTGGCGCTTTAGTACAGAGAACGGAGGATGAAATATTAGAACCCTTACGAGCTAGTTTACCTGCTGGGTTTCGTATAGAACTCGCTGGTTCTGCAGATAGATTGGCAGAAACAGTTTCTCAGTTGGCAGCTGCTTTTGTACTTTCCTTGTTGATTACGTACCTGTTGCTGGTAGCGCTGTATCGTTCTTTCCTTTACCCAGTTGTGATTATGGCAACTATACCCATGGGGATGAGTGGTGCATTGTTGAGTTTGGTGGTTGCCAACCGCATTCCCGGTTTGATTGTACCTATGGATATGATTACGGCACTGGGCTTTATTATTCTAACGGGTGTCGTAGTGAACAATGCAATTTTGCTGGTAGACAGGGCATTGCAGTTGCAGCAAGACGAGGGGCAAGATTACGATGACTCTTTGTACAATGCGACACGCGATCGCTTGCGAGCTATCTTTATGTCAGCAGGTACCAGTGTGCTTGGTATGTTACCCCTAGCAGTTGTACCAGGTCAAGGTGCGGAACTGTATCAAGGGTTGGGCGTTGTGCTCACAGGTGGTTTAGCGTTCTCCACTATTCTGACACCAACAGTAGTTCCCGCCCTTATGGGATTGTTGCGTGATATTTCCGGGCGCAAACCATCATCACCAAGTTCAGGTCAACAATTGAAAGAAGCTGTAGTTGTTAGTAACAACAGCAAAGTTGGTATTTAGCCGATTTCGCATTACTCCCTTTCCGCCAGAAGATTGCCTAAACACGTAGGGTGGGTACAGAAGCGCCCTGTGAAGGTGGCAATTCCTCATCATCTTTACTCTCTGCACCCTCTGCGTACTCTGCGGTTTAAAAGTCATTTATTTAACCGCAGAGGCGCAGAGTACGCAGAGGGAAGAGGTGAGAGGGTTATTGATTTCCTGAGGTTTTTATCCACTTGACAGGGCTTGTATCAAATTAACATTCCTTACTAAGTACAAGCTTCCCATTTGGGAGTTTGTATACTCCAGATGGTTCGATAATTGGGTCGCCAATTTGCCAAGGTCGTTGTTGTGTCGGTAATTTTGTTAACTCTATTGCGCTAGGTACTGGTTGCACATCTCCAGTGGAATAGGAAGAAAGTGAAGTATCACCGGGACGTGTTGGTAAACCACCAGAACCTGTGATGAAGAAGGAACCGTTTTGTTGATTTCTGCGGGCTATGCAACTATTGGCGATAAGGGCATTGGTGTCGATGGCGTTTTGAGGAAGTTTGCTGAGGTTGTTTTGAATCGAACTATTGTCGGGAGAGTTAAGGTTAACAATGCCAGCAACACCGAATCTCGAACTAGCAGTAATATCGCTTTCATCTGTTTCTTGGGAACGAAATTTCGTACCAAATATTCCTTGAGTGTTAATTTGAACTCTGCCACCATTGCCTTCAAAGGCATTGGCTGTGATATCACTGTTTTCTTTGGAAATGGCAATGATAAATTTTGAGTTGATATTTACGTTCCCACCATTGCCTTGTTCTCCGGCGGTTGCAGACACAAGGCTTCCATGACGTAGTAGCAGTAGGTTTGCATTATCGATGAAGATGTTACCACCATCTTGGGATGTTGTTTCAGCGATGATTTTGGCGTTGTCTCTCAGTTCGACTCTATTGGCATCAATATTAATATCGCCAGCAACACCACTGCCTTGACTGTTGACAGAGATTTGGGCGCGATCGCTCACATTTAATTGCCTAGCATTTATTTGAATATTGCCACCGCGAGCGGAAGCTGTTGAGATTGTGTTGGCAAATAGTCCGCTAGCTGCGCCTTGATTCTCAAATGTTTTATTTTGCTGTGATGGTTGATAAGTTGGATCGATACCAGAGAGAATTACGCGATCGCTATTCAGGTGAATACTACCAGCTTGCCCTTGATTGGTTGCTGTTGTAATAATTTGTCCGCCTTGGATGGCTTCAAAGCTATTAGAATTAATTGTGACATCACCACCTTGAAAAGCAGAGGAGGTTTGAGCATTAACTACAGCACCGTTAGTAATTTGAAAAGCATCAGCGTTAACGCTAATTGAACCACCTTTTCCTCGTGCATTCGTTAAAGTTGCACTATACAGTCCACTCGAAAACTCACTGATATTGTTCTTCCCATTCAAAAAAACGCCATTTCGAGCATCAATATTAATATTTCCAGCTCTACCTTGTCCGAGGGTAGTAGTGCTAAGTAATGCTCCATTAGTAACAGCTAATGATGCTGTACTAACACGAATATTACCTCCATTTCCAGTACTATTATTTGCAACAATACTAAAAGCTGCGCTGTTCAATACGCTATTTTCAAAGCTTCGGAAGCCGTCAAAGGATATGTTTTCACGAGCATTGATAATAAGATCGCCAGCATCGCCTGTTCCAAAAGTACTAGCTTGAAGTTGACTGCCATTAGCGACCGATAGCGAACCAGTATCAATGCGAATTATTCCACCTTTGCCGTTACCAAAACGCCCAGGATTAGAAACATCGCCAACAATATTTGAGATAATTGCTCCTTTATCCAAGGATATGCGATCGCGGGTATTGATAAAAATATTGCCCGCATCTCCTTCCCCTTGAGTACTAGCTCTGAGTTGAGAATTACCTGTAAGAGATAGTAATGCTGCATCAATACGAATATTTCCGCCGTTACCTTTTCCACCGTTATTACTTGTAATTACTAGCGCCCCATTATCAACGGAAAGACGACCTGTGTTTATCTCAATATTCCCACCTTGACCTACTGCTCTTCGCTCTACACTACTAAAGGCAGAACTAGGAATTTGTCCTGTTGAGTTTGTGCCATCAAACAAAACAAAATCACGAGCATTAATCAAGATATTGCCAGCATTACCTCTGTTTCTAGTAACTGTTTGAAGTTGAGCGCCATCAGTTACTGATAGCGAACCTGCTTGGATGCTAATATCACCACTGTCACCTTCTCCAGTTAATTCGACAGTACTAAATAGCCCACTTAAAAAGTTACCATTCTCACTAGTTCCAGCAAAGGATACTGTATTTTTGGCATTGATAGTTATATTACCTGCATCTCCTAAACCCCAGGTAGAGGCTCTTAGTTGAGCGCCATTAGTTAGTGTAAGTGAGCTAGTTTCAATTGCAATGTTGCCACCCTTACCCAATACTTGAGGATTGAAAATCTCGCTAAAAATACCGCTAGGAAATAACCCATTTGCACTTGCACCATTGATCGTGACACGCTCGCGAGCAGTAATCCACACGTTACCTGCTTTTCCTTCTCCAAATGTACTAGCTTGAATTTGTCCCCCATTAAATAGAGATAAGGAACTTGAATTAACTTTGATGTCACCTGCAATACCTGAGCCAATGGAGCGATTATAAAACCCACTGTTGGGATTGTAACGCCAGCTAATTTCGGGTATTATAGCTGCACGTTCAGAAAAAGTTGGATCGCTACCTGAAATAGTGACGCTAGCGTCAGCATTAACAGTTATCTTACCTGCTTGTCCGCTCCCGTCAGTACTTGCCTGCAATTGTCCACCGCTAAGAGCTTCCAAAGAATTCGTATTGATGGTGATGTTACCCCCATTTCCGGTAGCGCTTGTGCGACTATCTAAAACTGCTCCTTCTAAAATACGGAAAGCGGAAGTATCAACAGTAATATTTCCTCCCGAATTTCCAGATTCAGTAAAAGTTAGAATTGCGCTAGGACGACCTGTTGCAACAGTACTACCAGCGATGTTCGCAGCATCAGAAGCACGAATTTGAACATTACCTGCATTACCTTCTCCTCTGGTAACAGCAAGCAATTGCGCTCCATTTGTTAGAGAAAATGTACCTGTAGAAATGCGAATATCTCCACCTTGTCCGATACCATTATTTCCTACGCTGCTAAAGATGGCACTGTTGGAATTTTGTTCATCGGGATCGAAACCATCTAACAAAACGCGATCGTGTGCTTCAACAATCACATTACCAGCTTTACCCGTTCCGCTAGTCCCAGATGATAAACTTCCTCCATTTGTTAAAGAAAGTGTGCCCGTAGAGATAGTAATATTTCCACCCTGTCCAATTGCTTCTGCTTCCACACCACTAAAAATCTTCCCCGTATCTAGAGACGTAGTGTTATCTGCATTAATTACAACATTACCAGCATCTCCCTTTCCTAAAGTAGCAGTAGCTAAAACTGCATAATCCATGAGAGTGAAAGAACCTGTTGAAATACTAATGTCTCCTCCCTTACCAGTGCCAGTTTTATCAACCGCACTAGTAATAATTGCTGAATCGGCTGATACAGTATCCCGCGCATCAATAGTTATATTTCCTGCATCACCTGTTCCTAATATATCGGCCTTTATTTCTCCCACATTTAACGAAAGGGAGTTAGTAGTAATACGAATATTACCTCCCTTACCCGTAGCTTTTTCATCGACCCGACTAAGTATACGCCCCCCTTTATCTAAAGAGACGTTATCTTTCGCTTCAATCGTTATATTTCCTGCATCGCCGTTGCCATATGTAGTGGTAGAGAGTACTGCTCTATTAGTGAGAGAGAGGTTTCCCGTTTTGATATTAATATTTCCACCGTTCCCAGAGGCTGGTCCCCATACACTATTTAAAACATAGGCATTATCAAAAGAAGCTCTATCTTGCGCTTCAATCAAAATATTGCCTGCATCTCCAAAATTAAGGGTACTAGCATTGAGGGTTGCATCATCAGATAATTCTAAAATTTTAGTAGAGATGCGGATATCGCCTCCCTTTCCTCTGCCAGTTCGTTCCACACGACTGAAAACACCAGTATCATCGCCCTTAAATGTTACGCGATCGCCTCCCTCTATTATGATATTGCCTGCATTGCCGATACCAAACGTGCTAGAAGCCATTTGAGCACCATTAGAGAGTTCCAGGATATTGGTAGAGATACGAATATCACCTCCTTGACCCTCTGCTTGTTGTCGGTTATCATTTCCCCCTACACTGCTAAAAATAGCTGTATTGCTGAAGTTGGTTGCGCTATTACCTGTGAGAGAAATGCGATCGCGTGCCTCAATTACAATATTTCCTGCATTTCCAATACCAAGTGCGGGAGTAATTAATTGAGCGCCATCCGACATTTCCAAGGTATTAGTGGAAATGAGGATATCACCTCCCTGACCCCTACCAGTGAGCCGCACACCACTATCAACAGTCGTGTCATCACCACTAAATACAACGCGATCGCGTGCATTTATGGTGATGTTACCAGCATTTCCCACTCCAGAGGTCCTGCTTATCAAACTTGAACCGCCCAGTACAAACAACGAGGCAGATGTGATGTTTATATTGCCGCTATTACCTGTTTCACCTGGACTAACATCGCTGCGAATAGAACTATCAGATTCAATCCTCACAGTGCCTGAAACATTTATAGTAATATCTCCCGCCTGATTGTTTGCTGAACCGAAATCATCAATAATTCCTGCAAAAATGTTGCTACCCGCCAAAATCTCTAAATTTTGAGCGTTGATTGCTACATCTCCACCACCACCAGCCGAAACATTAACGAGCGAATTATTAACCAGAGAAACATCTGCTTTTTGCACTCCTTCTGGAAATTGTAATTTTAATCCTTGGCCGGCAAAATCTAAGCCTATACTACCTGTATCTGCTAATCCGCCTAACTCTATTCGCCCACCCAACGCCGCTAAAACACCTCCATCTAAGCGAACATTTCCACCTGCAAGCAATAAACTCTCACCGTTGGGAACTCTCAATAATCCTCGATTTTCTATTGTCCCATTCTGATTAATCTGATTAAAAAATAAAGCCGAAGGGTTAATAGTTAACACTCCTGGTGTCTGAGGGGCGATCGCACTAAAATTTCCTTGATTTCCAAATTGAACCCCATTTGCAGTTGTCGCTATAAACGAAGCACCGACATCTAGACGAGCATTTTCTCCAAAAACAATACCATTGGGATTCATCAAAAATAGGTTGGCATTGGAACGCACAAGATTACTGCCAATGATTTGACGAGTTCCCAACATACCTAAAATATCCGAGCGATTACTTCCCGTCACCCGCGCCAAAATATTCTGGATGCTTGTATCGAAAACAAAGAAGTAAGCGCCTCGATTTTCGCCAACATTAAATTCTCGAAAACTGTGAAATAAATTTTGTCCCCGTTGCGCTCCACCTTCAATTACTTCATTAGAAGTGCCGTTAAAGTTGAATATTACCCTAGATGCCTCAGAACCCAGTGTGTTATCCGGTACTATATTACTTTGAGCAAAAGCTGGGCTGATGAAAGCCGCAATTCCAACGGTAACCTTTGCGATCGCCAGAATGCTTTTCCAAAAAACTGAGTGACGCGATGCTGCAAAATAACTACCATGCGATCGCCTAAATTTTCCACCCCAGCCCAATTTTGTCACCTTCGCTTCTCCCACACCTAACAATTCTTCAAAAAAACTTAATAAGAAGACTAGTATTTATACTGTTTGTTTTGTTCAATTTATCACCTATTGACTCTCAACACAAGTAAAATTAACTACGTTTTATTTAGTTTACCCTTACCGAGTCGCTAATAGATTGCAAAAAATTACCAAGTCATTGGCACAAAAGTGCAATGTTGAAATTAGCGGGGCTGTGCCATACGTTTTTTGTACGCTAATAAATTAGACTAAGTCCGCCTTTCCTTGGGAAGGCTTCGCGAACGACGATCGCAGTTCACCTGAAACGCCGAAATGACATATCTCACGTTGAAGATTGCCAGTTCGGCAGTACTCAGGGTAGATATAAGTGGGGAGGCTAACAGGTTGGCATATTGCTGTGCCAATGAACTCAAGCCTTAACAGTTGCTAGACGTTCTGATGCCTGTCGTGCGGCTTTGCGGAATTCATCAAAGGCTAACGCGTACTTTTGAAGCACCCTTTGAGTCAGTTCATGCCCAGCTAACTCTGGGCTACCCGTACCATAGGGTGGATGAGGAGCATACTCAATCGTCAATTCCGCTTCTTTGCCAGCATCTTCACCGCGTAGCTTTCCTAAAACAATTAACGCCGCATCAAATGAACCAGAAACTGGGCTTGCTGTGATTCGATTTCTATCTACGACAACTTCACCTCCCGTCACTGGA
Organism: Scytonema sp. UIC 10036; assembly: GCF_009725235.1. The sequence continues at coordinate 41,652 of NZ_WJFC01000059.1, read as the reverse complement.
ATCGCCCCAAAATTACGGAGTTCTTCAACAAGTGAGAAAGTTGCTGTAGCGCGATACCCTTTTAACAAACCTACAGCAGCCAAGATGAGGCTACCACCGCAGATCCCAATCAAGTACTTTGCTTTACTACCTCGGTCTACTAGAAATTCTAAAGCTTCATCTGACAATGTGCCTGTAGAAGCTCCAATACAGAGGACATCAAGATCTGGCGGGCATTCCGCGAAGGTTGTTGTAGCATGCATCGGGAAATTTGGATACCCGACGATGAGATCCGTATTCTCCCAGATGAAGTGGATATCGCAGTCAGGGACAACGCTAAACACGGTATAGACTCCAATAATGTCTGGAATATAGCAGTTGGGGCTGACAAAGATACCAATTTGTAGTTTGTTTGAATTTTGAGTATTCATTTGAAGCAAGCTTAAGTAAAGTTTGAATTCATCTCATATTCAGCTCATGACTTAATAAGTTCGTAGTTGCGCTTTAGCGCATGTGTCGCAAGTACAAATCTATTACTCCCTTCGGTGCTGTAAAGATTACCTATGGGCGTAGGGTTGGCATTGCCCCACCCTACTACGTTTGTGGTTGCAATGTATGCGCTAAAGCGCAACTACAAACGTAGTATCAATATTTACCCGAAGATGAGATAAGTTCTGAAGTAACTTTTGTGTTTTCACAAAGCTAAGATAGTACATTATCTTAAGCGACGAATAGACCTCGATCGAGTACATTTTGCCGCAGTAGCAATAGCCAGAACGAGCAGTAAGAATTATGGCAACTTCTTTACAGTCTTTATTTCATGCGATCGCTCAGGCTCGGGACGAGCAAGAACTTCGACAGCATATCGTGGCGAAAGTGGGAGAATATTTTGCTGCTACACGCTGTAAATTGGCTTTTTTAGATGAGTTTCCTGCTGTGGATGCTAACACTCCAGCCCCCATCAAACTAGCGTTATCATTAGATTACAATCCTGTCCTGCGCTATTTGGTTAAGCGCCATGCTGCTGTGCATGATGAAGTGATTTTGCCTCCTGGTGTTTGGCAAACAATTTGTCCTCGTGCAGATCACGGGCATGTGATGGTGGGTCCGGTTGTGAGCAACGGTCGGCTAGTAGGCGGAATTGCCTTTACCCGCCACCGCAGCAATCCCGCGTTTAATGCAGATGATTTAGCAGATTTAAGTGCTTTATGTATACATTTTTCTACGCGGGTGGCAGTGTTGCGCTCAAACCCAGTTGCCTTTAGATTAAATTACGATCGCCTAACTCCGCGAGAAGCTCAAATTGCCGAACTAGTCGCACAGGGACTGACTAGCGCCCAGATTGGCGCGTCTTTATGGATTACAGAAAACTCTGTGAAGCAGGCTCTCAAGCGGATGTTTCGCAAACTTGCAGTCTCGTCACGTGCTGAAATGATAGCTCAACTTTCTGCGAGTACTATTTTTAATAAATAGCTAATGGCTAATTGCTAATAGCTAATTGTTCCATTAGCCATTAACCATTAGCCATTAGCCTCCAACATGAATAGCAGGACGCTTTTCGCTGTTCTTCTCAGCCTTACGCAGCACTTCACGGGTGACAACAGGAATATCGCCCTCACCAAATAAAATAAAACGCAGTAGGTATTTGATTGGATTACCCTCTGCCCAACCAAAATAAGCGTGCGGTATTGTACCCGTGCGATCGCGAAGATAAAGAAGTATAGCAGCAATAGCGTTAGGTACAGCAGCACTTTCTGCACGTAGAATCCGGTAGCCACCAACGTCTATCCCTTTGACTCTAATAATGTTGGCAAATTCCGAAGCATCGGATACCAAAACCTCTAAAAAGAGGATGGGATCGGTTGGTGGAATATGGTTGTCTTCGCGCACCTCTTTCTCTTTTAAAAAATACTCTTGCACATCGCCTGCATTCAATCGATTTGCAATGAGTCGAATTGTACCTTGGCTTTCTTCTGTAATAAAGCGATCGGCATTTTCGTCTATTTCAACCCGCTCCACACGTAACTCAGTTGAACGCCAAACGCGTGATATCAATGAGGTGACGATGATAGTAACGATAAAGAACGTAGCTATTCTAATCCCTTCAGGTCTCTCAATAATATTTACAATAGTCGTGTATATAAACACCAGTGTGATAATTGCAAAAGCAAAGGCTCTTCCCTTCGCTCTCCGTTGATAGGCTGATAAAGTGACTGCACATGCTGCGGTGGTTATCAATACAAGCACACCTGTGGCATAGGCTCCGCTTTGAGCTTCTACATTTGCTTTAAAGATAATTGTGACCACAAAAGCAATGACTGTATAGACTAATACTAGTGGTCTGGATGCTAATGCCCAACTTGGTGCCATACCATATCTTGGTAGGTAGCGGGGTACGATATTAAGCAGGCCTGCCATTGCAGATGCACCTGCAAACCATAGAATAGTAATGGTACTGAGATCGTAAATTGTGCCAAAGCCATTACCAAGGTACGTATGTGCTAAATAGGCAAGAGCACGCCCACTTGCTTTGCCCCCAGCTTTAAATTCTTCTGGTTGAATCAGTAGAGTGGTTATCAAGCTGCTAGCAAGTAAAAAGAAGCTCATGATTAATGCAGCAGATGTGAGCAACTTATACGTATTGCGAATCCGCCCCTTAGGGTGTTCTGGAGCATCCTTGCTACTGCCTTGCACTAGGGGCATAACGGCAACCCCAGTCTCAAAGCCGGATAATCCCAACGCTAACTCTGGAAATAGCAGAATGGCTAAACCCAGCATGAGTGCGGGGTTCTGATGAGTTGTAAAAAGTGTAGTTTGCCAGTCAGTAATAACCGATGGGCGATTTAGGACTTGATAGAAACCGACGCCAATGACAACGAAGTTTAACAATAGATAAACAACAACTAGAAAGACTGCAATGCCGATCGCTTCTCGGAAACCTCTAAGAAACACTGCGCCTAGCATTGCCACCAGTAATAAAGTAATAGCGATCGCCTGATGGTGAAGCCAACTTGGTACGAGGGGATTTTCGATGATATGAGCTGTAGCATCAGCAGCTGAGAGGGTAATGGTGATAATGAAGTCCGTTGCCACAAAACCAAGCAGACAAAGCACGAGGAATTTTCCTTGCCACCAGGGAAGCAAGTTTGCAAGCATTGCGATCGACCCTTCACCATTGGGGCTTTGAGTCGCAACCCGTCGGTAAATCGGCAACGCTCCAAAGAGTGTCAGCAGAACTAGAATGAGGGTGGCAAGGGGAGAGAGCGCACCCGCCGCCACGGCTGCAATACCTGGTTGATAGCCCAGTGTCGAGAAATAATCTACCCCAGTCAGACACATCACCTGCCACCAAGGGTGACTGCGGTGTGCTTCTTCCTGACGGTAAGGACCGTCTTTTTTTTGTCGGTCTTCTTGGAGCAGCCAGTGGATGATCTGTCTGCCGAGCCGTTTTGTTAGAACGATTGGTTTAGCCATCAAACGCTTGCTGCTTCTATTAATAGTTGTAGATGCAATGCACTTTCGAGTTTATTTTACTCTAGGAATCTTACTATATCATTTCCAAACAATTTTTAATCCTATAGGTAGGACTTTACTCACCAAAAAGTATATGTGGTAAGCAATGCTTAGCCTACGTATATTTCACATTTTAAAAAGGAGAACTTTAATATTTACCCCCTTAATCCCCCTTAGAAAGGGGGAAACAAGAAATCAAGCCTTAGAAAGGGGGGAAACAAAAAATCAAGTTCCCTCCCCTTTCTAAGGGGAGGGTTAGGGTGGGGTAAAACAAAGTTTTTCTTAAATCCCAATTAAACAGGAGATAAACGATTCACCTTTTCCTCCAAAGATTTCATGAGAGATTGGAAAGGCTGAATAAATTTGTCAATTCCTTCTTCTAGCAAATCGCTCATCACTTGATCCAGATTAATGTTAATATCTGGGTCTTTAAGGTTCTCGATGAGGTTATAGGCTTCGTCCACGTCAGTTTCAATGCGATTTGCTGGCTCGCAGTGGTCAGCACAAGCTTCAATAGTGTTTGGTGGCAAAGTGTTAACAGTGTCGGGACCAACCAACGCATCTACATACATGACATCACTATAGTTAGGATCTTTTGTGCTAGTACTAGCCCACAATAACCTCTGAACTTTAGCACCTTTTGCCACTAAAGCGTGCCATCTATCACTTGCGAAAATCTCCTTGTATTTTTGATATGCTATTTTAGCGTTAGCGATCGCGACTTTGCCCTTCACAGCTTTTAACTTTGCTTCCATGGCGATATCATCAACGCCTTTTTTCAGTTTTTCATCAATGCGCTTATCAATGTTGTTATCAATTCGGCTCAGGAAAAAACTCGCTACCGACGCAATTTGACTAATATCCTTTCCTTCTGCTAACCGATTTTCCAAACCTCGAATATAAGCCCACGCTGTCTCAACATAGCTGTTAACTGAGAACAGCAAAGTCACATTGACATTGATTCCTTCACTGATGACTTGTTCCACTGCAGGCAAACCCTTAGTTGTACCAGGAATCTTAATCATCACATTTTCTCGCCCAATCTCTTGGTAGTAGCGTCGAGCTTCCTCAATTGTCCTTTCAGTGTCGTGGGCAATCACTGGTGGTACTTCTATACTAACATAGCCATCCAAACCATTCGACGCTTCATAGACAGGTTTCAAGATATGACAAGCATTACGGATATCATCAAAGATGAGTGACTCGTAAATTTTATCAATCGGTAACTTAGCTTTAACCCCAGCTTCAATATCAGCATCGTAAATTGCGTTACCCTTGATTGCTTTTTCAAAAATAGATGGGTTAGAGGTAATCCCACGGATACCACCATTTTCAATCAGTTGTTTGAGTTCACCAGACTGAATCATGTCACGGGTCAAATTATCCATCCAAATACTTTGACCGTAATCTTTAATCTTGACGAGATGGTTCTTTGGCTTTGTTGCTTTATCAGTCATTGTTTGTTTCCTATAAATTGTGTAAAATATGGCAAGGATTTACGCGTTTCTTCTTGAAGAAAAGCAGAGGGTAGAAGGCATTTACAAAAGATACATAATTTCTATTTCAAACTCAGTCGTTTTTCCTCTGCTAAATGGTATAAAACTCTACAAAGTTTTTTGTTAAAATTCTATCTTGTAGCTATGTTTACAGAGAATCGTAATCTTCACTAATTCTAATGAGGGATGTTTTAGGGAAATAAAGGTGTTTACCTTGTTGTGAAGTATCAAACCTGCAAACAGTTATGTTCAGCAGTCCTCAAGACAATCTGTCTGTTTCTCCTGAGTATAGCGAATTTATTGAAGAGTACTATACATTCCTAAAGTACTCTATGGAAGTTTCGAAAAATTATGTTTTATTTATAACTTTGCGGGGGGGGGAAATACTCAGGTTTTTTTTTGTGCAGGCGTTACAAGCCCATTTAGCTGCCACCAGTGCGTATTTGCGCCTTGTGGAAATATATGAGCAGATGGTTCAACAATACTGGAACAATATCCACTGTTAATATTTAACTGCTAACTTGACTGATTGTGTTCCAGGATACAGCTTTTTTAGCGAGAGAATCGTCCTTAAGATTGCCTACAGTTTAAAACTACAGACAGGGAATTGTCGTGTTTAAGGTAACTACTATCGAAGGGATCGCATAAATATTGAGATTTGTTTAGGAACATTAACAATGCCAATTAAAGTAACTGCTTAAAGTTTTCTTGTTGCTGAAGCCCAACTATGTTTCAACCACTGTCATCCGAAACTCAGGCTTTACCACCTGTTGTAAGCCTTCTTTGCTTTATCGCTATTTGGGCATTAATTGTTTTTATGTTGTGGTCTATGTGGCGGGCTGCAGGCATTGGGTTTGCCACTGTCAAACGGTTGCATCAAATTAAGTGCCCAGATTGTCGATTTTTTACAGGCGATTATCGTCTTAAGTGTACCATAAACCCAATTTTTGCCTTAACTGAAGAAGCAATCAATTGCTCTGATTTTTGCGTCAAAAATAGACCTGTTCAAAAGTCGTTTTTCTCAAAATTTTCTAGGAGGAAATAACTGTGTCTCACTTTTGTAGTTTTCCCACTAAACTCACCGATCTTGAAATCTTAAAAACAACGCTACGCGATTTAGGTATCCGTGCAATTACAGATGGTAATGTCCGTGGCGTTAATGGTCAGCGAGTTTCTGCTGATATTGTGGCTGTACTTGATGGAGAATGTGACCTTGGCTGGTCTCGCAATGCTGATGGGACTTTTGACCTAATCGCTGACATACCAGGTGTTGCTATTAAACACAATCAGGCTCAGCTGATTAATTCTATCAATCAAAAGTACGCAATTAATAAGACCATTTGCCAAATCAAGCAACCAGGTCTGCAAAATTCTAATGTCAAGCTGATAGTGCAAAATTAGCGGCTTTATAGCTATAGCAAATTTCAACTTGGTGAGGTACAAAAATTACCCCCCTCTGTCCCCCCTTGGTAAGGGGGGATGAAAGGGTGGTGTACCTCATTAGCCTGAGAAAGGCTATAAGTCATTTCAGTTAACAGTTATTAGTTCTTGAAGGAGTATTTCATCATGCAAAAACAAAACGACCAAGTAAACTATTTCGTTCAATATCTTTCTCTAGCACCAGTTCTTGCTGTTGTTTCAGTGTCAGTTGCTTTTACGACTTGGGCTTTGTTTAACTACGTTTTTCCAGACCTTCTCTTTCATCCAATACCGTAATGTATACAAGGTTACCTATTTCCGGTTACATCTTCTGAGTGAGGTGCAATAATTTACTCCCTAGCAGAATAGATAAGAGGAGCAAATCTTAGTTTGTATTCACCCCCGATACAATCGGGGGTTTTTTGTATTGCAAGTACAAAAAAAGCCTCTGAGATATTTCAGAAGCTTTGAGAAAAAGAAAGTAATTACCAAGACCAAATGCACTAGAGACTAAGCGTTGACCACTTCGCCACCATTGGGATGCAAAATTTGACCTGACATATAAGAAGAGTCATGAGAAGCCAAGAATACATAACAAGGAGCAACTTCTTCTGGCTGTCCGGCTCGTTGCATAGGAACTTGAGCGCCAAAACTCTTTACCTTCTCTTCAGGAAAAGTTGAGGGAATCAAGGGAGTCCAGATGGGACCTGGTGCAACGCCATTGACTCGAATACCTTTCTCAACCAGGGATTGCGAGAGAGAACGAGTAAAAGCAACGATCGCACCCTTAGTTGCTGAGTAATCTAGCAGTTGGGGACTACCTTTATAGGCGGTGACTGAAGTGGTATTGATGATAGCACTACCTTCTTTAAGATGTGGCAGAGCTGCTTTAGTCATAAAGAACATACCAAAGATATTGGTGCGAAAAGTCCGCTCCAATTGCTCGGCTGAGATGTCTTCAATGCTCTGTTGTGGATGCTGTTCTGCTGCGTTATTAATGAGAATATCTAGATGTCCAAGCTGATTAACCGTTTGCTGTATGGCTTCCTTGCAGAACGATTCGCTACCGACATCTCCCTTAATCAACAGACAGCGCGTACCTTCAGTTTCCACCAGTCGCTTTGTTTCTTCTGCATCCTGCTGTTCGCTCAGATAAACAACAGCCACATCCGCCCCCTCTCTAGCAAAGAGGATTGCTGTTGCGCGACCAATACCGCTATCGGCACCTGTAATCAACGCGACTTTACCTTCTAGCTTGCCACTTCCTTTGTATTGAGGATTTTGAGATTGGGGCTTTGGCGTCATTTCGCCTTCTCGTCCGGGAGGATTCTGATGTTGTGGTGGTTGTAATTCTTGTGTTTGAGTCATAATATTTTCACCGTTTTTTGTTTGCTAATTCCAAAAAATTTGCGTAGCCTATGTTTCATTCAATACACTTTTTTGTGTCAGCGCTTTCATTAGCTTTTCACAAGCAAGCAATAGCAGATATTCACCACTTAGAATGAGAGTTTCTTGCTTCATGCTGTAAGTGGTGCCATTAAAAGTCAGGCTGAATTCATTTAATCAAGCTGTCAGGGCTACCTCATCCGTCTTACGGTGGGGATGAATGGCGGGTTAAAGCTTTTTCTGTGTTACCTGATACCAATTTTGCTGACAGTGAAACTCACTCCACAATCCGCTCGCGCTTTAACTGTGCTATTAATTTCTGAAGAAACTCGATAAACACTTGTCCTTTAGCACATAAATATCGCTTCTGAGCATAGATAAGTGATATCGGCACTTTGGCAGGTGCATAGTTTGATAAAATAGGCACAAGTTGTCCTTGATTGATAGCTTGACCCACAACAAAGTTATATAACTGGATAATTCCGGTTCCGGCGATCGCGGCTTCCACACTTGCCTCTGCATTGTCAATACAAAACCGTCCATTGACAGGCAATTGCAACCTTTTCTTTCCGTTTTGAAATGTCCATTCACGAATTCGTCCGGTCTGCGGCACAACATAGTTGATACAATTATGATGCAAGAGGTCTTCTGGTGTTTGGGGAACTCCATAGCGCGAGAAGTAATTTGGAGACGCACAAACAACCAACCGAGCGGATGCAAGGGATTGCATGGCAAAGTTACTGTCAGGACTCTTACCGACTCTGACGACTCCATCAAAACCTTCTTCAATCAAATCCACGTAGCGATCGCTGAGAAAAAGCTCTAAATTTACATCAGGATAGCGTTCTGCAAATTCTGGTAAAGCTGGCATAACATGGATTCTAGCAAATGAAGGAACCATACCGATCCGCAACGTTCCAAAGGGATGAGATTGCGCTCTGTTGAGTTCCGATTCAGCTTCCTCAATATCCTCCAAAATCTGGCAACACCGATTGTAAAACCGTGTTCCATCATCCGTCAGGGTAATGCTGCGGGTAGTGCGTTGAAGTAAACGCGTCCCCAGGCGTTCTTCCAAACGCGATACTGCTTTACTGACGGTAGAGGGAGAAATACCAAGTTGCTGAGCAGCTAATGCGAAGTTACGTGTTTGCGCTGCACGAGTAAAGATGGTCAGGCTGTTGAGTTTGTCCATACAACAGAATCCTTAATTCATGAAATTTATTCACAAGTAAAGTGAAACCAACCTACTTTATCTAAGTTAAATCATGAATTATCGTCAATTTATGGTTGAGATGAGTGCCGCAGCTTGAACAAACTCCTCACCTCTGAGCGATCCCTCGGAGCAAGTGCGTCATGACTTTCTTCACCACCAGATGTCCAAATCTAAGGAGTTTTCAATGAAAGCGATCGTTGTGTCAGAGCGTGGTAATCCTAGTGTTCTACAATTGCAAAATGTTGCCAAACCGATACCAAAACCGGGTGAAGTGCTTTTAAAGGTAAAAGCAGCTGGGGTGAATTTTGTGGACATCATGCAGCACCAAGGCTCTTATCCCCGTCAGCTTCCCACTCCTTATATCCCCGGTATGGAAGTTGCTGGTATTGTAGCAGACGTTGGTGAAGGAGTTTCCAACACTTTGATTGGCAGTCGTGTTGCTGCTATAACTGCTTTTGCTGGTGGTTACGCTGAATATGCTGTCGTTCCCAGACAACAACTCGTACCACTTCCTGATGGAATTAGCGATCGCACTGCCTTAGCACTGCTTGTTCAAGGTCTATCAGCATTCTTCTTACTGAATGGAGCGGGACGCCTTAAAAGCGGAGAGAGTGTGCTCGTCCATGCAGCAGCTGGTGGAGTTGGTAACATGGCAGTCCAAATTGCCAAACTTATGGGCGCAGGATTAGTCATCGGTACAGCAAGCAGTGAGAAAAAGCGTTCTCGTCTGTACGAGATTGGTGTTGATTGTGCAGTCAACTATACAGATCCGAACTGGTCGCAGGAAGTGTTAACAGCAACGCAAGGTCAAGGAGTGGATATAATTCTGGATTCGGTGGGAGCATCAATGGTCAGTAGCAACTTGTACTGCATTGCTACCGGAGGACGATTTGTAACATATGGTTGGTTATCCGGAGAGTTCCCAGTTTTTACCTCCGAGCAAATGAAAGGTATTTTGTTTAAGAACCAGTCCATTACAGGCTTCGCCGTCGATGTTTGGATCGAACAACACCCCGAGCAGTTCAATACATCGCTACAGCAACTTTTTACCTGGTCGCTCGAAGGCAAGTTGCACCCAGTATTCAATCCAACCTTTTCCTTAAAGGATGCGGCTTTTGCTCACACTGCTATCCTCAATCGTGAAACAAGCGGCAAAGTCATTCTTACGGTTGATGGTTTGTAAAGTTGCTAGATTTATATCTTGCACCGCAAAAATTGAACGTCATCAAACGTGGTTATTCATCTTTCCTCACATCTCTGGCTGAAACAATACCTTTGCTGCACCACTGGACAAGCAGTCATTTATCGGATTTCCGGTAAGCATGCTGGCTTTAGTCGAAAAGCGAAAAAATCTTCCCAATGTTAAAATAATAGTAGTGGAAATCAAAAAATAACAATTTGTTAAATTTTACAACTTTTGAGGTGATGTTTGTGCTGAATTCTAATGACCGTCCCTCACCAGAGATTTGTTTAGGAGAACGACTGCGGCTAGCTCGTGAAATAGCAGGGTTTGCCCAAGGTGAAGCGGCTCAATCATTAGGTATTACGAATGCTGCACTCAGTCAGTATGAAGGTGGTAAGCGGAGAATCGAGGCACTGACTCTGGATCGAATCGCTCGTCTGTACGGTATCCCTGTGACCTACTTTTTTGCAGATGTTAGCGCATCTAACCAGTATCCCCAGCAGCCAGATTGGGAAACTGTACTGCGGACACTAGGGAGTCATTTCTCTACTACAGGCAAGACCGGACTTATAAAGCTAATCCAGCAAATTCATGATTTGGAGGAACTTTACCGCCTTACCGAAACACCTTTTCCAGGTAAGCGACATCCCACGTTTCCTGCTCTTCCCAAGGAAAATTACACTGACTATGAGGTAGCAGAATTTGCTCAAAAAGTACGCCGTTACTATAATTTGGGAATTGCTCCATTGCTTAATGTAAAGGAATTTCTTGAAGCACAAGGCTATCAAGTTTTTGCTGTTTCCCTAGGAAAGGATAAAACGGATCTCTCTGGTCTTTTCTTTTTGCATCCACAACTAGGAGCAGTTGTAGTGTTTAACGAAGACCGGGCTTCTAGTTGTTTTTCCTTCACGCTATGTCACGAAATTGCTCACAACCTTTTTCACTGGGATCGTCCAGCAATTCTTTGTCGTGATTCAGAGAAAACAAACTTGTTAGAAAATTTTGCACATCGATTTGCGTCCTACTTTTTAATTCCCCAGGAAGGATTACAAGAGCGACTAGAAGTTTTAGGAATTAAGACAGTCAAGAAACCTGAAGAAGTCATTCATATTGCCTGCTACTTTGGAGTTAGCTATCAAGCTACTATTTATCGACTAGAAGCAGATCGGAAATTAGGCGCTCCTATAGAAACGTTTAAAAATAGCGTGAAACCAATTGCGATCGCTAAATCATTAGGGTACTCTCCATCTCTTTATGAGTTAGAATCACGCCCATTGCCACTTGAAAAACGCTTACCAAGAATTTTTTTGGAACTAGGCTATCGTGCCTTATCAAAAAATCTTCTTTCTCTAAGGCGGGTAGCTGAGATGTTAAGAATCAGCGATATTGAACTAGAAGACAGGCTCTACGGAGACGATACTGAAGAATCCGAAGAGGTTTATGTCTAACTTTGTTCTCGATACAGTGGTGTTGAGAGTATTTGCTTTTGCTCATCCTCAAGGAATTAATATCTTGCTGGAGGCTCTCAACGCTTCACGAGCAAGTTTTCCTTGTGAGGTGTACAACCAAGATGAGGACAATCTTCCTCTCAATTCATCAGATGAAAATTTGAGTGAATTGGCTACAGGCATACGTTATGCTCGTCGTCAAGCTCAAACTTTACCAGGACTTAAAGGAGAGCGTTTTCAAGCTCGTTTAGAAAACGCTACTCAACTTAAGCTTTACATTCAGGCGGGGAGCCTTTTTATTGAACCTTTAAAGTTAAAAGAGCTTCCAAGAAGGGAAGAATTAAGGAATACCTATGGCATTGGTAGTGGTGAGGCTGCTTGTTTAGTTTTAGCCCAGAGAGATGCTCTAACAGCTGTGTTTCTTTCAAGTGATGAAGGTGCTTGTACGGTAGCTCGGACTTTAGGCATTTCCTATCTAACAATTCCAGATATCCTAAGTGCATGGGTACGCCACGCACGTCCATCTGTCTCTTTGTTACAGGAGTTGGTAGACGGAATGCGTAATGCGTCTTTTAGACTACAAGAGAGTTTTTATCAGCAATTGCTGGCTATTTTGTACGATCTAAGTTAAAAGATACCCAACAATATAATTTACTTAATGTGAGGCTTGTATTCCAACAGATTAAGCCCTAGCTAACAGGTGAACTCCACCGCTAGAATCTCCAGCGATCGCATAACGTCCATCATGTGAAAGGGCGCATACATAGAACCTCACGCATCCATTGTATGTGTCCTCGACTGTCTTTGAGGCGATGTTAATGGATTGTAACGAGCAATTGAAGGCAGCTAAAACGGTTTGACCGTTTTCTGCAATACTGACAGAACGCAAGTCTTCTAGATGAATTTGAGTGGTGTCTAACATTTGTTTGGTTTCAATGTTGATGCGGCACAAAAACGTACTTTCCTTACTTTCAGAAACCAGAACCATGACATGGTTGTCAACAAATTGCGCCGACATAACCCAGTCGCCAGGAATACCCAAACTTCCTTGTTGTAAACCAGTTTTAGCATCCCAAATGGCAATTTTTCTCTCAACCTTATGGGACAGTGTTACTAATTTATTGCCATCGGGTGCAACTGCAATAAAGCCAAAATGTAGGCTTCGATTTCCTAATTTTTTAGTTTTAGCAGTTTGCGTCCAAAGAAGACGATGTTGGTGCAAATCCCAGCACTGAATTATTACCAAAAGTTTTTTAATATTCATTTTTCAAAGCAACTCAGGCTTGTGATGTAATGAGTTATATATCAGGCTATATGTTAACTTAGAAAAATGCTTTATTTGACAGTGAATATACTGAATGCTTATAGCTACAAGCATGACGGTTCCAAACCATTGAACGATCGCTCTCATATTGCGACAAGAAATTCTTATCATTTTTTCACTGTATTAATTCTTGTATAAATAATAAATATATATGAACTCATACGTAATAGCATTTACACTGAAAAATTAATCAAAGTTCCTTGTCTCAAGGGAAATGAATTTAGAAATAAAATTTTGATTCAGGTGGCAATTTCTCATCTTCTCTCTCTGTGTTCTCTGCGTACTCTGCGGTTCAAAAATCATTTATTTAACCGCAGAGGCGCAGAGTACGCAGAGGTGAGAGGTGAGAGGGTTATTGATTTCCTGAAGTTTTTATCTACCTTGACAGAGCTAGGTGGGCTTTAGCCCTACCTACAGTACTTAAAATTTTTCACGAATAATTTAAGACTGCTATAGCGCTCCTAAATCATTTGTAAAAAACACAAGCTACCTCACCATAACAAATCGTTGATTAATCCGTAAAAACTAGCAAAATCAATTTTGCTCATTGCTATTAAGCAGCGAATTATTTCGTGTGTGCGGTTAACGCCTGATGAAGTAAGCAATTTGAGCGGCGCGACAAGCAGTACAATCCAGGGATAAAACTTGTAGCGCAAGAAGCGAAATCCGATGTAGCAGCACTTCATGAAATTTGGGCAGATCGTAATTAGTTAAGATGTGAGCTTAAACAATAGGATTTCAAACGCTCGATATAAAAAAACGGAAGATCGAGCGTTAGTGAATTTTCACGGTCTAGGCTTTTTTCAGTACCACTTGAATGCCGTGTTTGGGACGCAAAGTGATTGAGGGCTGAAGTTCAATCGCTCGATCTGGCACAAGCTCTAATTCAAACGCTTGAGCGATCGTTGTTAGAATCAAAACTGCCTCCATAAGAGCAAAACTCTTACCTATACAGATGCGCGGACCATCCCCAAAGGGAAAATAAACACCGCGTGGCAATTGCTTCTCCAGATCGTTCTCCCATCGCTCTGGGTTAAACACCTCTGGATGTTGGAAGTAACGCGGATCTCGATGCATAACCCATTGGCTTGCAATCAGCGTGCAACCTTTCGGGATAAAGTATCCACCAATTTCACAATCTCTGGTTGCTTCCCGACTCACATCAGTAACTGGTGGGTAAAGTCGCATCGCCTCTTTGATAATCATGTGGGTGTAAGGCAATTGGGACAGAGATGAGACGGTTGGAGTGCGTCCATCTAATGCCATTTTCAACTCTTGTTTGAGTTTCGCTTGGACTTCAGGATGTTGAGCGAGCAGCATCCATGTCCAGGACAGGGAGTTTGCAGTGGTTTCGTGTCCTGCCAACATTAACGATGCCACTTCATCGCGCAGCTGCCGATCGCTCATGCGACTGCCATCGTCTGCATCCTGGACTTGCATTAACATCCCTAGCAAATCCTCGCCTTCTTCACCACTGGAACGACGGTGCTTAAGCATAGCGTAAATCGTGTCGTCAAGAAGCGCGATCGCGTCTTGGTATCGCCTATCGACATTACTATCTTGTTCCTCCACTAAAGAGTTATTCATTTGGTATACAAACCAATTCATAGCTTCATCTAAAGCATGAGCCACATAACTAGCTTCACCATCTGTCACATCCCGATTGAAAATTGTTTTCATGACGATATTGAGCGTGAGACGCATCATGTCATCATGTACATCGCGAACTTCACCCTCGCACCAAGTTTGCAACATTTGTTTCGTATAGTCCACCATCACGGCTCCGTAACTATTAATACGTTGGTGATAAAACACTGGTTGAGTCAGCCGTCTCTGTCGTTGCCAAAAATCCCCTTCAGAGGTGATTAAGCCATTGCCAAGCAAACCATGCAAAATCTGTAAGTCTTTTGCTTTGATGAACAAGAGCGGATCTTTCAAAACTTCAGTGATATGCATAGGGTTGGTGAGCAAACAGATTAGCCGATCCTCAATGCGAAATGGGACAATCTCCCCGAATTCACGAGCACATCGAGTCATAAATCCCAACGGATCTTCACTGTACTCTGCAAGCACTCGGTTTGCTGCGGGGCTGGATAGTGTGAGCAAATCCTGACTCATAACAATTTTCTCCCAGACAAAGTTTTCCAAGCGACATCAATTTCTCTAAAATATGAGTATCGCTCATGTTTTGATAATATGAGCGATACTCACGTTTTGTCAAGGAAGAATATATAAATGACAGCGAACTCATCAAAGCCGTCTGGAATGCGGCGACAACCAAGACAAGCTCGCAGCCAAGAACGGGTGAACCAGATTTTAGATGTGGCTGAACAGATGTTTATTGCAGAGGGATACAATGCCACCACAACAAACGCGATCGCATCTGGTGCTAAAGTAGCGATCGGTTCGCTCTACCAGTTTTTTCCTGACAAGGGGGCAATTTTGCAAGCCTTAGCGACGCGCTACAACGAGCGGCTGCACCAACACTTTGTGGAGCTACATACCCCTGAAATGGTAAATCTGCCTTTATCAACCTATGTTGACCGGGTCATTGATGCAGTGGATCGATTCTTTACCGATTATCCTGGCTATCATGCAATCTATATGCAGGTGCAAGGAACCATGCCAGAACTGGAAGAAATTGAAAGCGCAGGCGATGCTATACTCATTCAGGATTTAGCAACTGCCTTATCTCAGCGCGACTCAAATTTAGAGCGTGCTGATTGTGAGACAATGGCATTTGTACTGGTGAAAGCGATCGGTACACTCTTGTGGTTATCGCTGAGCCAAGAGGAACCATTCAGCCAACGGCTAGTAGCAGAAACTAAACGATTGGTGTTGAACTACCTGCAAAGCTATTTTCCAGATGGTAAAATTTCACTTTAAATTATTAGAGTCTACTGCTGATTCTCACGGAACAATAGACTCCAACGCTTCGCTACCTGCCTGAATAGCAGAGGTGAAAATCCGTTGGTCGAAAGTAGCTAACTTACCGCCTTTATGAACACCTACAAATAACCTGAAAAAATCTACTCATAACTGGTATATTCAGTAGCTTCTCAGTGCCGGAGGCGAGCCGTATCGGTGAAACCCCCTTTGTAACGTAACAAAAGCTTCAAGCTGTTTCTACACTTGTAGAAATTGCAGTAACTTTTCCCCTTCTACGTCTAGGTTTTTTAGGACTAGCCACAGTCAAGGAATCCAGTAGGAACCGCAACACGGTATCAGGTTGAAACAATCGGGGTCTACGGATAGAATAAATTTTTAACCAGTATGAAATTTTCCCCCATCCTCCCCCAAAGCCTCCATCCTTTGAATCCTCTGGTTCAAAAAATGGAGAAAGCGTTTTTAACCACAAGTGGGGGATATACTCTTTAAAACCCAAAGCCCTACGAGCAATAACCATTGCCGCCGCCGAAGCGCTGTTTAAACCATATTTCGCCATATATTTGACCATTCCAATGACACTGGTCATATATGGACTCACAAATTTGACTTCTATTCCAGATTTTTCGGCTCTGACAACTAAAAAACTCCGAAATTTGTCATATATAAAGCTTGAAAGCATTCTGTTATAGTGTTTTGAACCACTATGACGTAGTTGAGCTTTCTTGAGTGAGAAATCTAAATTTTCGCAGGCGATCGGACATTGATAGATGGATGCTAATTTAACTATTTCACAAACAATATCTCTGAGAGCCGCTTGATTTTGGCCAGTTGTGCCTGTTGGGATGGGAAAACTTAAGATGATCTGCTTACCAGATGTGCGTGCGGGGTTGCCATCGCGTTTTACATAAATAATGTCAATAGTTTCTGCATTTAAATCAATGCCAATACAACCATTTTGTAAGCTACTGATTCTGGGCACATCTTGTACATAAGTTGTCAGGTGGATGTACCATTGGTCGGATTTATGCTCACGTCTAAAGCATTGAACTGTAACTGGTTTATTAGATTCTAAAGCATATAACAAGTCATGTTTACGTTGCCCTGTGACTTCAAACGTTAAATAAACATATTGACCATAATCTTCTCTTAAGAAACCCGGAACAGCAAAACGAACAGTAAAGTTGTCATCCCCCTGATAAAATATTCCGGCAACTCTATTATTCCCAGGTGTTCTTCCTTTCCCAATTGAATAAAAATTGCCACTCCGATATTTTTCCCAATCAGATTTCCATTCGTCATGAGATTTATAATTATTGGCTTCTAAATGATGCTGGCTATTAAATAACTTTACTCCTCCAAAACAGATATGCAACCTTTTTTGTGATAGCAATCTATCTAAATCGCCTTGCTTGCGTATTAGCCTAGATGTTTTAGACTCAAGTCCCAGTAATTTCTTCTCAAATCCCTGGAAATTTTGACGCGTCGGATTTTTTAATCTATTTTCTAAATCTTCTATTCCTTCGGATACAGCTTTCCACCCACTTTCTATATCTTTACTCAGTTCTAAAATTCGATTCTCTCTAGCTGTTACCAATTGGTCATATGTTGACTTAGCATCAGTTGCTAAGGAATCAGCCCATGCCCATTCAATCCCAAATCGTTTTTGAAATTCTTTTTCTATTTGGTCTTCAGTTTGACCTTTTTGTAATTGATTAACTGCGCTATGGAAGAAAGATTGATAGTAAAAACCCCAATCTTCTAGAAATGGATGAAATGGCAATTGAGCTTCTATTCCTCGCCTTAATTGAGGTATACGATTACCAGAATCATCTTTTTGACGAGAGTAACTTCGATGTGTTAACTCAGCATACAGAGATTTCTTTTTCGCCACAGTTTCGACCTAACTAATGGATTTATTTTTCGACAAAATTAGATTTTATTTATAGAATTTTAGTGGCTTTTCTTAAAGATTATTTCAGCTATTTAATCATTCTTAACACTGTGGACAATGGGAATGAATCGCTTAGGCATTATTCTTTTTGAAATTGTCCATCAAACTGCTTGATTTTTGATGGTTAAAATTTAAGTAGGGAAGTTACCATTTTTACAGTATTTTACAAGAAATTACCAGCTTTTTGGCATTCTAGAACCAACAGCAAGACCCAGTAAAAAAACATTAGTGATTTGGGAATGGGGAATAAGCAAATTGGGTTGAAGCAACTCGCGAATGCTCAAATCTTCACTCCAGAAGTGATGACCTGCCATTACACAAAATTGACGCAAGATAAGTAATACAGCCGGGACATCTCCTGGCCGATTTGGGTAGTTGGGATGGCTGGCGATCCGAACAAAACCGTTTTCTGTAATTGGACAAGTAGCCCATGCGGGCTGTCCTTTGACAGTGAACCACCTATGAGCAATTTCGTGATGAATATGCATCGGATCGCAGAGGGCAAGCAAGACATTTACATCCAGAAGGTAAGTGGTCATGGCGTTTCATCGCGCAGTTGGTTGACAAGTTCTGGCGTGACGACACCTGCTCCGGGCTGTATTGGAAAGAGTGGTACACCATTGCGTGCCGTTCCAGCATCTTGTCGAGATAGAGCTTGTCGCGCCAGATCCGAAAGTACTTTGCCAATTGAAGCACCTCGGTGGCGGGCTATTTCTTTGACTGCAAGGAGTACATCTTCTTCGATATCAAGCGTTGTACGCATACCCTTCTCCGTTCAATTACCGTTAACGTGCTATTCGTTAACCTGATGTTAGCGCATCAAATATTTGGTGCTAAAACATTTTACTCGATTGCACCAAAACTTAATTTGTTTATGCAGACAATGATTTGTCAAGAAGGACAAATAATGTGGCAAATGATGACTGGTCATTGTAAAAACGAGCGTGGAGGGATTTGAACCCCCGACCAACAGAACCGGAATCTGTTGCTCTATCCACTGAGCTACACGCCCACGATTTTTCTTAATATAGCATTTTTATGTTAACTGTGCAGTTAATTTAAGATTGTTGAAAGGTTTGTAGTTGCGGTGCATGCGCTGAAGCGCAACTACGAACCCAAATCAAAGGAAATTCATGGGGTTAACTGGGGTACCATTTTTTCTCACTTCAAAGTGGAGGTGGGGTCCGGTGGATAATCCCGTAGAACCCACAGCCGCGATCGCTTGTCCTCGCTCTACTGTTTGTCCTTCCGAAACAAACAACTCGCTACTATGACCGTAAAGAGTTGTGATACCTTTGCCGTGGTTAACAATCACAGCCTTACCATAACCACCATACCATCCAGCAAAAATGACTGTTCCCGAATCGGCAGCACGAATGGTACTACCATAGCTAGCAGCAAAATCTAACCCAGCGTGAAAGCGGCGATACCCAAGCACCGGATGTGTCCGCCAACCAAAGGGACTGCTTGTAGAACCATTACTAGGATAAGCAAAAATACCAGTTCCACGAATAATCACGCTGTTCCGGCTGTTTGTTTTCAGTCTCTCTTCTTCTTCTGCAACTTTTTTCTGAATTAAGGACTCCAATGCCTGAGAATCTCTCTCAAGCTGACTTTCTGCTGCTAATAGAGCTAAGCGATCGCTGCTCAAACGTTGGATTAAGTCTCCCTGCAACTGTGCTTGTGTTTGATAATCAGCTTTTTGGGCGTATAATTGCTGACGAATCAAGTTTATTTCATTTCTTTGCTCTTCTACCTGTGTTTTTTGAGCGTTCAGCCGATTTGCTTCTTTCGTCAGTTTAGCCAAAACGTGGCGATCGGCTTGATAAACTAACTTCAACTGACGGCGACGATCTAAAAAATCATTCAAGTCCTGGCTTTGCAGCAAAACTCCCCATCCTTGGTTCAAATGATTCCGTTGGAGAAAGCGCAAACGAGCAATTGTTGCTTCCTGGCGTTGCTGATAGGAAACTTCAGCTGTCGCTAGATCGGCTTGTAGTTGCTGTAGCCTTTGAATCGCCCTTTGCAATCGCAATTCACTATCTTGAATTTGAACATCGGTTGTTTGTAGGTTTTGCTCCAAACCGTTGAGGCGATTTTGTGCTGCGTTTTGCAAATTATTCAAGCGTTGGCGTTCTTGAGTAAAGCTTTGGCGCTGTTGGTCAACCATTTGTTGCTGTTGGCGCAACGTGTTAATTGTATTATTGGCTTCTGTAGTAGCCGCATGAGTTTGTACTGGTATAAATATCAAGCTAATGCATAAAATGCAGAAAACTGCAAGAATCAATATAAATTGACCGATACGATTCTCCCAACCCCCCTGGGAAAGCTGATGATGTACACAGAAGTCTGAAATTTTACGAATGAAGATTTGAGCGTCAGTTTTACCCCACCCTAACCCTCCCCTTGGAAAGGGGAGGGAATTCAATTTGCGTTTCCCCCCTTTCCAAGGGGGGACTAAGGGTGGTAATTTCAACTTGTGTGTACACCGCAGCTTAGAAAGCAGGGGAGAAGGAGGATATTTCTGGTGTTTTTTGGGAAATGGCACTCTCATGCTGTTGACCGAGCCACAAAATGGCTGCAAACATCAGGTGTATTGTTCCCAAAATATTGCCTAACCTCTCATGAGCAGTCTCGGTCAATTTTTCGATTGGCGATAAGCTGGCTACAGCTTGCGCCGAAGCGATACGGCTTTAGCCGTTAGCGCTTACGCTATCGCATCTCAAAGGAAATGACCAAGAATTGGTGTGGCTTATGCAAACAGGGAATCTAGCATTGTTTGCGACCAGCAGTATTATAATGATAGAAAGTGCGTCTGGGCGTTTGAGAAGGAATTACTAGGCGACGTGACGCAGTTGCTCTCTGAGCATTTCGTTCACCAATTGACGAATACCCACTTGTTTCTGTTGTGCTTTCTCATACAGCACTTTCATCAAATCCATATCTACTTCAACTTCAAAGTGTCGCTGCTTTAACTGAGTTTCTTCTATAGGGACAGTCTCAAAGTTATCTAAATAATCAGTTGTGTCATGAGTATCCCAGAATTCTGCTGCGTCTTCTAAACTTGAAAATTCATTGGGGATTGGGTCAATCCGCTTCTGCTTGTCGCTCATAATATCTCCGTTCTGATGTAGTCATATCCCGTGCTGAAATAGGCAATGCTGCTGACATTTGCCTTTTATAAATCAAAAATACAACTAAATATCTGCCTCCGTAAGTCTGACCATAAGCTACATATACATCTTCACCTTTCACTTGACCTTTCTGTGCTTTCCGTACATGAGGTCTGGAAAATAAAATTTGCTCAACTTCATCCGTGGTAACACTGTGCTTAACTGCTAGTTTTTCAACAAATTTGTCTTTCCAAATAATTTCATCCAGTTGCATTGCATTTCAGCAAGTATAATCAACTCAATATTAGCACAGCGCTGATTGGCTACGCCAGTACAGATTTCAGTGTGGGAGTAGGGGAAGCGTTGTTTGGTGGAGCAATCGATCGTGCAAAATCATTTTTAGCGATCGCCAACCGATGTAGTATTTTTTATCTATAGCGACCCCTAGCACGCGACCCAGATGATGATTTTCTTATCGATTTAGCTGTCTTACTCGTCGTCCGGTGTGGTCAGGTTCTCTGCATTGGTATCGACGATAAAGACGGCTAGCATACGCATAGGTTGAGTGTCACTGGCATTTGCGCTAACACGATGACGATCGCCAGGTACTTCAAAAAAGTTCTCACCAGCGTGATACACCTGCTCCGGACTATCATTGATTTTGCTACGAATCGCACCTTCCAGCACTGTTGCATAGACAAAAGCTGAGGCTGCATGGGTATGTGGGGGTGTTGAGCCACCTGGTCCATATTCGACCAGCAAGCTTTTGACACTCTTTCCAGGCACATTAGGAAGGGCGCGGTCGAATACCAGCGTTACCTTAGACGTATCAGCAGATAAATCATTGGCTGAAGCTGCGAATACGGGGAGAGTTGCGAATATGGAGAGCGCTATGAATATGGAAAGACTCATGAATGCAACTTGCGAGAAAAATCTAGTAAACACTTCCGTTCTCCTTGCGTGAATGCAAACTGGTGGATATAAATCCGTCTAATGTGCCCTCATGCTGAATCAAGCAGATCGCGGCTTAGACGGGTGTAGGTTGAGTTGAGCTTTGTAAAACTCAGCAGTTGCAGAACGTTGGGCTTTGTGTCCTCAACTCAACCTATGTCAGCATTGAATTCTCATTGCCGATCTTTAAGCGATAGAACGGTTGAGCCAGTCCTCGAAACGGTTCGACCCGATGAGCGAGTTGCCCTCCGGAACGAGCTGATCGTTTAACGCCGCACCAAAGTAACGGGCGTGACTGTCTACAACCACCTGACGTGAGTCGTGAGTTGCACTTAGGAATTGGCGGATGATTTCCTCAAAACGGAACCGATCTGGACCAGCTAAATCGATAATGCCGTTTACTGGCACTCCCAGTGTGATATCGACCAGCGCGACAACAACGTCCTCCGACAGGATGGGCTGGATAAAGGCAGGGGGCAGGCGAACCGTTTGCCCATCGGTGGGAAATTGAGCCACGATTGTGCCGATGAACTCAAAGAACTGCGTAGCGCGGACGATTGTATAGGGTATTCCTGCGGACTGGATCAACTTTTCCTGGGCGACTTTCGCACGCATATAGCCGCTATCAGGGATGCGATCGGCACCGACGATTGATAGTGCAATGTGATGAGCCACACCAGCGTCTGCCTCCGCCGCAAACAGGTTCCGAGATGACTTCTCGAAGAACTCTAACACCTCCGCATCCTCAAAGGAGGGTGAATTCGTCACATCGACAACAACTTGAGCACCCACTAACACCTCAGCCAGTCCCTCACCTGTAACAGCGTTAACACCTGAAGAAGGGGACGCTGCTACCGCCTCATGTCCGAGTTGCTGTAGCTTCCTCACAAGTTTTTTACCAATCAGCCCACTGCCACCAATGACAACAATTTTCATGACAACACCTCTGATAATTTAAAGAACATGGCTGTTGAGTTTTGAGCCATTCGCAGTGAGTTGTTCTGAACTTAAATGGCTGTTTCCACCTTCTTCAAGTGGCGACACTTTCTGCCTGAGATCGTCGTGCTCAACGATTCTTGCAACAGAACCGAAAATTTTGCCTCTGGTCAGTCCAGTCGCTTATTTGATCTCAGCTGGATCGAACTCGATAACTCGTCCCGGACGGGCAGCCAGAAATACATCGTAAGAAACACAATAGGCAATCGTGACATCATTAACTTGGTTGTAAAGATGAACTACCGTGCCCGCTCCTCCCGGTTGAAGGGCAATGGGTTCCAGGTCGCCAAAAAAGAGACGACGAATGGTATCACCGCTGCCCAATTCATCCCTTAATTTCCGTAACAGAGCTAGTTTTCCTTCCAAGGTTGGAGGGGTTGGATCGGCAGGATGCTTTGCTTGAGTCATAATTGTTGTTCTCCAATGTTGTTGAAATTTACTAGTCAAACTTTTTCATACTCAGACGCAGTTAATTTGCGATGAAACCATGCTGCATAGGCAAGTAGTACATTT
Source organism: Scytonema sp. UIC 10036 (assembly GCF_009725235.1). Next base: position 18,278 of record NZ_WJFC01000059.1, on the reverse strand, counting down.
CTTTTTAACTAAGAGCCATGGTGGTGTCAACCCAGGAAGGCGCACCTTCTGGAGCACTCAACTTTTACCGTCTGGATCGCTAAACGTTGAAATGCTCTACTTTGTTTAGATAGGGAGATTGAGTTTGGCAATCACCGTTGCAAGTTTGCTGCCAAGTTGCAGGATACTTGTCTGTTGGGCTTCATCCTTCAAATTGCCATTCTCATCAAATGCTTGATAAGCATTCCCAATTGCCTCCTGATCTGGCAACACCAGAACCTTAATGTTGCCAAGAATAGAACGGACATGAGTTAATCCTCGCAAGCCTCCCAAATATCCAGGGGATGCACTCATTAACACGGTAACCTTTTCTTTGAAACACACTAATGAAGGTTCGTCCGGTTCAGGACGTGATGCCCAATCGATCGCATTTTTCAGCAGTGGGGAGATCGAACTGTTGTACTCTGGGCTGGCAATTAAGAATCCTTGATGCGCTTTCATTAGGGCCTTGAGCTTAAGGGCATTCTCTGGCAGTCCCTCAGACTCCTCTAAATCCCCATCATAGAGCGGTAAGGGCAGATCGCGGAAATCTAGGTAAGTCACTTCTGCACCTACGGCTTTAGCTCCTTCAACGGCAATTTTCACCAGTTTTTTGTTGACCGAATCTTGACGAGCACTCCCGGCAAAAGCGAGAATTTTAGCAGCGCTCATAAATTCCTCCTTTCCTTCTAGTTTTTTCATGATGAGTTTATGGTTGTTGAGTTTTGAGCTATCTACAGTGAGTTATGAAAACACAAGAACTTACCTTGCTGGGCAGTGTTTTTCACTCAAAACCACATGCACTCAAAACCATATATCTCAACAGTTTCAGAGGTTTATAGTACATTTGAATGGTAAAAGTTCAGTTTAACTTGTTAACCGGTATGAGCCACGGTGGTGCCAACCAGCCATTCCAACGGTCGAGGCTGAAAATTCAGTTCGCGTTTTGCCTTGGCATTCGATGCGCCTCGCATCTGAGTGCCGTAGTAAACAATATCCGCACCACCCTCCCTTTTCAAAGCGTCTTCAACCGATACCTGTGGTGGGGGTGGAGCATTCAGCCATCGAGCAAACGCAGGGAGCCAGTCGCGCACTGCTAAAGGGCGATCGTCGGCAATCAGATAAACACCAGGATTGCCCTGCTCTGCAGCGGTAACGGTGGCAATCGCTGCATCCTCAATATGTAACCATGACCAGACGCCATCACCATTTCCGACGATCGGAAACTGTTGCTGCCGTACTTGTTGCCCCACATCACCATCCGGATTGAACCAAGTGCTCGGTCCGTAGAAGAAACCATAGCGTAAGGCAATTCCTTCGAGATTTGACGTTTCCAATAAACGACGTTCAATCTCAGTGACGAGACGAGCATCTGCGGCAACGGCGGGGGAGGCATCAAGCGATAACGGTGTTTCCTCATCTGCCAATCCAGCACCGGGAATTCCCCAGAAGGCGATGGACTGCCTTAGAAAACGGCGCACCCCTGCTGCCTGCGCTGCTGCCAGCACATTGGCTCCCCCTTCTAACCGAATTCGCGTATTCAAAGGCGCTGCTGCAATCATAGATTCGCGAGTGTAAGTCCTGGGTAGGGCGGTGAGTTGTTCAATCACCACCTCCGGTTGAGTGTGGGCGATCGCTACTTTAACTGAATCTGCATCGAATACATCCGCGTTCGCAGGTTCTATTCCCTGTGCCGCTAATGACTGTGCTCTTTCTGGAGAGCGGGTCATAGCTACAACGTCATGTCCTTTGGCAAGTAATTGGTCGAGTAGCGGGCGACCGATCGCTCCTGTTGCCCCAGCAACAAAAATCCTCATTTGTGACTCCTCTAAGACTTGTTGGCTAGTACGGCAGTGCATTGCGTTAATAGCGGAAGGGGTAAGGGGGTTGAGGGGTAAACTGCACCACCCGGAAGTCCTCTTTAATATCCACCTCGGTTAACTTCATTCTTCTACGATCGCTCAATTTAGACCACTCAAGTTATTTGAGTTAAAACGCAATTTAATTGTTCTGTACTTGAGGAACGTTACCACTAGTGAGCCACAAGCAATAAAACCTGGTATACTTTAACCAACATAAAATCCTTTGCCTGTCAATCTGTGTTGCTGAAACTCCCCGTCAGTCAAAGATTGAAGAAACGCTCGATATTTCAAGAAAAGATTTGCCAGTTCCTTTGTACCATTGGCTGCTCTATGGATTCCAACCCATCAAAATCTAGACGAGGTCACTCCACTTCTTTTCGAGTGCGAGGAGTTATCCTATCGCCTCAAGGGTGGCAAAAGTTTCAGACGGCAAAACAGCAGGCGGAATCCGACGAAACCTGGGGTAAGCGCTTCACTCAGGAAGCTCTCAGCGATCGCACCGGACTCTCCCTCAATACCCTCGCTCGCATTTTCAAGCGCGACCTGGGGGTCGATCGTCAGTCAATAGAGTATCTGTTCCGGGCGTTTGGGCTGGAATTGACGAAAACAGACCTGATATCCCCTGCCTTATCTGAAGAGACTCCGATCCGATGGACAAATCCCCAACTCGACTGGGACACAGCGGTGAATGCCTCAGTGTTTTATGGGCGTGAGGCAGAACTAACGCAACTGTGGCAGTGGGTTGTGTCCGAGCGCTGTCATTTGGTTGGAGTATTGGGCATTGGCGGCATTGGCAAAAGTACGATCGCGGTCAAGGCTGCGCTTCAAATGCAAACAGAATTTGAGATTGTCGTATGGCGCTCCTTGGCTAATGCACCACCACTGGATGAACTCCTGTCAAGCCTGCTGAAGTTTCTCATGCCGCTTTATGGGGAAGATCCTATCATTCCCTCCACGCTCGATCGACAGATCTCCAAACTGATGCAATATCTGCGGTCACGTAAGTGTTTATTGATACTGGATAATGCTGAAACCATTTTGCAGCGTGAGCCAGTGGGACAATGGCTCACGGGTTACGAAGGTTACGGGCAGTTGCTCAGAGCCATTGGCGAAGCATCCCACCAAAGTTGTTTGTTGGTTACTAGTCGAGAAAAGCCACGCGAAATAGCACTGATGGAAGGTACACAGGTGCTAGTAAGATCGTTGACCTTGAGCGGGCTGACACCTGATGACGGACGCGCTATCTTTCGGCAAAAAGGAGCGTTTACAGGATCGGAATCCGAATGGCAGACTTTGATCCATCACTATGGCGGCAATCCTTTGGCGCTAAAACTGGTGGCTGCCGCAATTAAAGATTTATTTAACGGCAGTATTACCGAGGTGCTGCCCTATCTCAGTCAGGGATTGGCTGTTTTCGAAGACATCCGCGATTTGCTAAACCGTCAGTTCGATCGCTTGTCTGAAGCTGAACAGAAAACACTGTCCTGGTTTGCAATTTATCGGGAGCCAGTCTCAATGGCAGATATTCGAGAGAACGCGATCGATCCTGCTGCTCAACAAAGTGTACCTAATTCGATCAACTCACTGCTGAGGCGATCGCTAATTGAAAAAACCGATGGGTTATTCTTCTTGCAACCTGTAGTGATGGAATATGTCACAGAACGATTCGTGCAGCTTCTTTGCATAGAATTTGAGACGCAGCAGCTTAACTTTTGGCAAACGCATCCCTTATTGCGAGTACAGGCAAAAGATTACATTCGAGAGATTCAGACGCGCTTAATTATGCAACCCGTGATGGAGCGGCTTCTGTCTCGCTTTGACAGTGTGGCGGCAATCGAGGCGCAAGCAAGGCACTTATTGATGCAACAGGGGAAGAAACCAGGGTACGTTGCAGGAAACTTAATTAACCTGCTGGTACAGTTTCAAGTGGATTTGCGCGGCTCTGACTTTTCTAATCTCATAGTGCAACAAGCCGACTTACGACAAGTCAATTTAGCAAGAGTCAATTTTCAGAATGCCAATTTAGCCAAATCCATCTTTTCAGAAACACTCAGTAATGCCATGTCAATTGGCCTGAGTTCAGACGCTCAGATCGTTGCAGTTGGGACTTCCAATGGCAACATCTATCTCTGGAACATCACCATAACCCAACTCTTAGCCACCTTTGAAGGTCACACAGGGTGGGTTTGGTCGGTTGCTTTTAGTCCGGATGGCAGAACGTTAGCCAGTGGTAGTACTGATAGTTCGGTGCGCTTATGGGATGTCCAAAGTGGGCAATGCTTGCAGGTGCTAACAGAGCATACAAGCTGTGTTTGGTCAGTGAGTTTTAGTCCCGATGGTCAGCAATTAGCGAGTGGCAGCGACGACCAAACCGTGCGTTTGTGGAATTTGCAAGGGCAGTGTCTCCGTGTCTTGAAAGGGCACACCCAGAGTGTTTATGCTGCCCACTTCGCTCCTAACCAGCAAACGTTAGCCAGCAGCAGTCATGATACAACCATTCGGATCTGGGATGTGAGCAACGGTCAGTGCTTGAGTATCTTACAGGGACATATCAGCGGGGTTCAGTGTGTGTGCTACAGCCCAGATGGTCAACTGCTTGCTAGCGGAAGTCGTGATGGGTCAATTCGACTGTGGAGCGATTATCTCGCTAGCGAGCGCTCGTCAAAGCTCAATTTCAAGGTGCTACAGGGACATACCGATTGGGTTTGGGACATCGCCTTTAGCCCGGATGGTCCTTTGTTAGCCAGTGCCAGTCGCGATGGCACTCTGCGCCTTTGGAGTGTCCAGGATGGGCAATCCACCCACGTGCTCGACAGTCATACGCATGATGTTCACGGGCTTGCTATCAGTGCCGACGGTCAATTGTTGGTGAGTGCAGGAAAAGACCATACGGTGCGGCTGTGGCATTTGCAAAGCGGACGAAACCTGAAAACATTGCGTGGATATACTGGTGGGCTTCACTCCCTGAGCCTCAGTTCGGACGATCGAATGCTTGCCAGTAGTGGTCAAAATGAAACGATTCAGTTGTGGAGTTTGCAGCCCGATAGCAATCTGCCACAACTTCACCCCTACAAAACTTTTTCCAGCCCGACCCGTCGGATTTCATCATTAAGCAACGTCAGCTTTAGTCCTGATGGTCAAATGCTGGCGATCAATCGACATGATAAGTCGATCGCCGTGTGTAATATTCAAACCGGACATCTCGACGAGTGGTCAGCGCACAGCGAATCCATCTGGACAGTGTTGTTCAGTCCAGGGGGAAAGATTTTGGCAAGCAGTAGTTACGATCGCACTGTGCGACTATGGGATGTGGAGACACATCATTGTTTGCGGGTGTTACGCGGGCATGAGAGCGGTATTCTCGCGATCGCGTTTGACAAGAGAGGTCAATGCTTGGCAAGTGGTAGTTTTGATGATACCATTCGCTTGTGGGATGTGCAAACTGGAGAATGTTTGAGGGTATTGCAGGAGCATACGGGTGCCATTTTCACGCTGGTATTTGATGGCAGTGGTCAACGATTGGTAAGCGGTGGCCACGATCAAACGATTCGCTTGTGGGATGTGCAAACCGGAAAATGTCTGAAACTATTGCAGGGACATACAGGAGTTGTGTGGACGCTTGCCATCAGTTCAGATGGTCGAATCTTAGCAAGTGGCAGTGATGACCAAACCATCCGCTTGTGGGATTTGCAAACGGGACACTGCCTCCAAATATTGTGCGAACACACCAGTTGGGTCACCTCAGTCCTCTTTAGCTCCAACGGTCAAATCCTACTGAGCGGCAGTTACGATCGCACGATAAAACTATGGGATGTAAAGACAGGAAGTTGTATCAGCACGCTAACGATCGAGCGCCTGTATGAAGGTATGAATATTCAAGGAGTAACCGGGTTGACAGTGGCTCAAAGAGCTACCCTTAAAGCGCTAGGAGCAATTGACCGCTGAAGTGATGCACATCCAACTTCAGCGCCTTCTCTTCTGCTCAATCGTGTCTAGCAACTGTTGAAAGGCGTTGAGCGATCGCGCCATTTCCTCGTTCACAAGTTGGTCAACTCGTTCATCCAAAGATATCTCTGACAATCCGTTTGTCACATGTTGTTCAGCTTGTTCATCCTCTGTCAACCTCGTCGGCAGCAAAGAAACCTCACGATACTTTAAGAGCGTTGACGGCTCCAGCATCATGACGGTTTCAGGAGCCACGAGAGTCGGAATATAGCGCCACGCGGATTCAGGCGGAATATCTGTACAATCCCATACCAGACGCAGCGGTTTTACCCCTTCTGGGAGCGATTGCCAGCGTGTTTCCAGGGGAAAAGCTTCGTCAACACTTTGACAGAGATTTCGATAATGCTGGTACAGAAGTTTGGCTTGCATCACACTGAAAGATGTTTCTGTATCGGTAATAAGTGGATCAAACGCTCTATCCAAACGACCAATGGGGACAGTTGTAAAACAAACAACGTCATTCATCGGTTTTCCTTGCTGAATCAGGCTCTCCAGCCCTCTTTTATAACTATCGAATACTTGTTCATACATACTTGGAGAAAAAACTAACGTTGCATTCACATTGATACGATTGCCAATTAGATGTTCAATCACTGGTAGCAGCAATTGAGTCGCTGGGATTCTCAACAACAAATTACTCCATCCAACTGACTGCCAGATGTCTTGCGCTGCTGCGATCGCTGTTTGAGGTGAAAGCAGTGCATCAGGCGGAAGATCGATTTGAACATAGCCATTGCATCCCTGAGTCTGAGAATGAACTTGTTTGAGCAAATCAGCCGCCAATTGTAGATCTCGCACAATCAAATAGTTATAGTCTGAGCGAGCATTCCTGCTCATCCCTTGCTGCGCCAGTATACTGAAGTCGCGATCGTACTCGTGTCTCTCAATTGCCACTTGCAAGCTTTGAAAGTTTGAGCGAACGCCCGTTAAACCGTCTGACTCAATGTACTGTTGCAACTCACCACGGCTAATCCAGCCTCGCTCAAACCCATTGAGCCAAACTGACTGTCCATATCGACGGAGTGATAGCAACATATTCATCGCTGATGACCTTCACGCTCAAAGGTTAAACATCTAATGAACCAGTTTATGAAACTTCTTTAAATTTCACCACTCAAGATCCACCACTTAAGCTAATTACAAATAGATTAATACAACCCCAAGCAGTGCGATAAGCTTCGCATTAAACTAAGCCGCTCCGTTACCGGAGCGACTCGTCTTCAAAACCGGACGTGAATTTTTCAATTCATCCGGCTCCTCAGTAATTTGGTGCTTGTCCAATTGCATACCCCCAACCGAACCATCCTCGGTTGTTTTGACATCATGGCAATGTTTATGTAATAGCTGGAGATTTTTATATTCATCTTTGCCCCCATGACTTAATGGTATTTTGTGGTCAATCTCCAGTACATCTTCCTCTCGGAAGTACAATCCGCAGTGAGCACATTTTCCTTTTTGTTGCTTTAAAAGTGTTGCCACTCTTTTTGGCACTTCGGGGTGTGTACCCATTCTTGAACTCCAATAAATTAGGTTGCCATCGTATGGACTGGCATCGCCTTTCACTTTTATGTGCCGAACTATAGGCATATCCGTATGATTAATTAATCGCATGAGATTGTTACCTTTGTTCGGTGTGGCAAATACCCAATTATCACCGCCAATGGTTCGCCAATATTTTTTGGTTATCCATTCTCCTGATTTATTTGGATGACGGCGTTTTGCCCAAGCTTTTAGTTTCGGATACATGAGATTATCTAGTGATATATAAGCTTCTTTGCTTATTACCGTTGAATAGTAGTTTGACCATCCTCGAATTACCGGGTTAAGTCGGCTGATTAACGCCTCCTGTGGCGCTTGTTTATGGTCGTTGATGATACTAGCTATTCGTTCGTAGTGTATCCTTTGCTTTTCTTTGCTTGGGGTGATGATTGTTTTGAAGCCTTGTTTTGAGTCGTATTTACCCACTGGAAACTGCCTAACATTAAAACCAAGGAAGTTAAATCCTGGTTCTTCATTTTCATACTTATTTAAAGTGTGAGTTAGGCGTGTTTTTGATGGCTTCAATTCCAAACCCATGCCTTTTAACCACTCAGATATAATTATCTGGCATCTTTGGACAACGGTTATATCATCATGGAGAATTACAAAGTAGAGTAGGCGACCAGCGAGTTACAATAAGCACTTTTCTGTCCGCCCCTCCCCGAACCGGGCTTACGCCTTTCGGAGTACCCGGCTCTCCAGTGTTACCTTTCTCACCCATACAGTTTTGGCGTTCCGCATCTCGCGTACCTCCCTGATAGGGTTTTGTTAACACCTGCCACCCTTCCCCATGTAAACGGCTTTCCCGTTTTCGGAGTACTACGGTGGCTCCGTTACCCTGTGTCTCTCGACACGTCGGGCAATCCCATATTCCCTAGATGCTAGATGTATATAGTGCAACTTAGGTGCCTCGTCCGTTTCCTTGAGTGAGGTCGTTCCTCACCATTCACAGTGCGGAAAATTCAGATGACGACGATTTAATCACCCTATCACTGTGACCCCGCGTTTGAGACGCTGTCATCGGGGGATGTACGCTTGCATCATTGGAAACTGAGGTTTGGGCAGTTTGGCTCTCACCATATCGCACGGGTCTTGCGGAACGACACCATAAGCGTCTTCTAATGACTTCCGCTTTATCAACATGCTACAGTCCCCTCTCGCTTTCGCAATTAGGTAAGTTGTTGACCCAGAGGTCACTTTTTCCGTACCTCTCCTTTCTATGAAAGGGGTCTAGCGCCTGGTAAAATGGCGCACATCATCAGCGTAACGCACGTAACTAAGCCTTCTGTATTCAGGGTCACGGACATCTTTAGAAGGCATACGTTGGTATTCTATTTCCAGTTGATGTGCTTTTTCTATTTGTCCGGTTTTCCGAAAATACCAGGCAAGTTTTTGGAGTTTTGAGTACTCCGGATTTTCTGCCCTTTTGTTACCCCGTGTATACTCTGGAATTAGATGATTTTCCACAAACTTATCCAATTTATCAAGGTAAATATTAGCGAGTAGTGGTGAAATAATCGCACCTTGTGGAGTTCCACTAAGGGTGGAAGAGTATTTCCATTGCTCGCAGTAGCCTGCCTTGAGTAAATTTTCAATCAATCTCAGGAAGCGGTTATCTTGGATTTTCTCGCGTAGTATTGACATTAAGATTTTATGGTCTATGTTGTCGAAACATCCCCGAATATCCCCTTCAATAAACCACTTGGTTCCTTGCCATGTGCGGTCTATTATTGTTAAAGCCGTATGGCATCCGCGTTGGGGTCTAAAACCATGACTGCTGTCGGAAAATTGCGGTTCATAATATGCCTCTAGCATTAAACGTATTACTTCTTGAACCAATTTGTCCTTCCAAGTAGGAATACCTAATGGTCGAGTTTTCCCGTTTTTCTTGGGAATATTAATTCGCCTCACTGGTGTCCATCGAAATCGTTCATATCGAATCTCTTCTATCAGATTCTCAATCTTTTTGATGGACATTCCATCAGCAGTTTCCTCTGTTACTCCTTTCGTCATTGCTCCTGCATTTTTATAAATGCGGCTATACGCTAGGAGGAACAAATCGGGATTGAACAGTTGCCTGTAAACATCATCTAATGGTAAACCCCGGTAGCCTCTGTCTCGGATTACACTTAGTACCGTTTCGGCTGTTCGCATCTCGCGTACCTCTCGGTTAAAATGTCGGAAATACCTGTTCCCCTTTGCCATGTGGACGGTTTTCCCGTCCTCAGACTACTATGGGAACTCTGTAGTCATAGGACTCGCGTCCTGTAGACCATCCCGCGCTTCATCAATTCGGTACGTAATAGTGTGATTTAGGTGTCCCATTCATTCTTTGAGCCGTCTCATCGATGGCTGACATCGTTTGGAGAAGTTGCATAGTTCCAATGCTTATAACTACGCACAATCGATTATTCCTTGTAGGCGTTGTAGGAATAGGCAATCGCATATGCCGTCAGAATTGGGCTTCTGGTAGTTTAACCTTCACCTTGTCACACAGGTCTTGCCAAACAATGGTTTTAACGCCTTCTCTCCATTTCTGGCTTTACCAACATGCTGTTGTCCCTTTCGTCTTTCGACTCTAGGTAGGTTGGTTGACCTCAAGACTCCCTTCTCAGTCTTTCCCAACTAAGTTGGGGATACCGCATTAACCATCGCGGCGCACACACTTCGATATATCCGCATCAAGTACGAATTTTGCCTGATTTTGTATGGCATCTTTAATGTGTTTGATTGCATCATGGCATGACCTCCCTGGTCTAAAACCATAGGAACTTGGTTCAAAAACCGCCTCCCATTCTGGCTCAAGTGCAGCTTTTACTACAGCTTGTAGTGCGCGGTCGTACATAGTGGGAATTCCTAATGGGCGCTTTTCGTCTCTACCAGGCTTCGGAATCCATACTCTACGTGTAGGTTTGGATTTGCCAGTGATTCTTAATTGCCCTACCAGTTCAAGACGTTCTACTGGGGATAGTGATTTTATACCATCCACACCTGCCGTCTTTTTGTCGGGTAAGAGGGCGCACGTCGCCGCGTCCCTCTCCCCTAAGAACCGTACATGACACTTACGCATCATACGGCTCAAGCCTTCTGCTTTCCAGTACGTTGACTTGTGTGTAAGTGTAAGTGGCAGGATTTGTGGAGGTGTACAAGGTTGTCCACCTCATTTTTCCCTCCATCTGTCACCTTCACTACATGGTGTGTGTGCAAGTCTTCTCCATTAAACAAGCTTTCTCCACATATTGGGCACTTCCATTTTTGGTTCTGGGCTACCTGATAGAGTTTTGAACCTTGAGCAAAGTATGATTTGCCGTATCTGGTTTGTCGTTTTTCCCAATATTCGGAGAGTGTTGGGTCATCAGGGGATGCCGTGCCTTTAACCTTGACATGGCGGATTATCGGGATGTGTGACAATTTAGGTAAGGTGATTAATTTATCCTTACCGTTTCTGTCTTTTATGGTTTGAGCAAAGTTCCATGCTGTTCCATTAATGGTTTTGAAATATCTTTGCGCTACCCATTTTTTCCCTTTGTTTGGATGTCTCATGAGAGACCATTTCCATAGCATTTGCCATAGTCTGTAGTCTACATAAGAAAACACGTCCTTACTGACCTTATGCTTGTAGTAGTTTCCCCATCCTCGGATAACTGGGCTGAGGTATTGGATAACTGCTGTTGTTTCCACAGTTTTGTGTTGATTCAGCCACTCTTGAATCCCAGTTAGGAATTCTTTGACCTTCTCTTTCTGCGGTTTAATTAAGCATTTACCCTTGTAATGTCGGATATTAAACCCTAAAAAATTGAACCCATCATTAATGTGGGTGATTTTGGTTTTATCCGTATTAAATTCCAGCCCTCGTTGTTTCAGCCAATCTGAGATGATGGGTTGTATGACTATCAGTTCTTCACTGCTTTCTGCGGTGATGATAAAGTCATCCGCGTAGCGGACAAATCCGTATCTAGGTTTACGTTCCCTCTCTGTTCTTTTCCGACCTTTAGAATCGGTATATTGGTACTCCTTTGTTTTTTGAAATTGACTTAGGAGCTTCTCCATTCCGTCGAGGGCTATATTCGCAAGTACGGGTGAAATAATTCCGCCCTGTGGTGTTCCGCTGAGAGTTTCGTGGAGAATTTCAGCCTCTACATATCCTGCTTTTAGCCATTGTTTAATTAACTCTTTACCGGGGATTTCTCCTATGGTATTGAGTAAATATTCGTGGCTAATATTATCAAATGCTCCTTGAATATCCGCCTCCAATATCCATCTGTCATTTCCTTGCGCGTTGAGTCTAATCCAGACTTGCTCAATGGCATCGTGACAGCTTCTACCAGGGCGAAAGCCGTAAGAATTGGCTTCAAATCTAGTTTCCCAGACTGGTTCTAAGGCATTTTTGATTATTGCCTGTGCTATGCGATTTTTAATTGTAGGGATTCCCAATGGTCTTAATTTCCCGTTTTGTTTGGGAATAAAAACCCTTTTAGTAGGGTGAACTTTCCATAAGGAATATTCCTTCATCTCTTTGACCATCTTCACCCTTTGTTCTGGAGTTATTGCCGTCTGACCATCAATGCCAGCCGTTTGTTTTCCATCATTTTCCTGGGTGATTCTTCGCACGGACAATAGCAGGTTGGAGTAACTGCGAATCATCAGTTTCATCAGGTTCCGAACCTGATTCCACCGACCGTTCTGGGTGGCACGATAAATTCTCTGTCTTAGGTTTCTAACCCGCTTTTTAACCAGCTTCCAATTAATTTCAGCCCAATTATTCAGCGGTTCCTTGGCTCCGATGTCATTGCTGACTCTATCTTTCACTTTCGGTTCGATTCCTTTTACTTTGTTTATCGTTGAAGACCCGCTGGAAGTTTGCCATCTTTCAATGTGGGACAAATTTTGAATCCCTATCTCCCACGTTACTAGGAGCTTTTGCTTTCTCCAGCATCCTTTACCCTCTAGATAGTTCCGTTTTCCTTGCGGTCTACCTACTCAAATCATCGACCTGTTTGAGAATCTATAGGGCTTACCGTGTTTCGTACATTTAACTAGTGACCGCTTTGGGTTCCACCTATACTCCGGTGAGAGTTATGTTCTCTCGTTATTAACCCAAGGAACTGTTAATAACCTACTCACTTACCTTTTTGGTTAGAGTGTATCAGCCTTATTTCACTCTTCAGATATAACGGAATTTACAGTGATTCACTTTAAGTTAACCCGAATCGGTCTTCCCCTTACCCGTATTACTGATTTAGGCTTTCAGCTAACAGGTTTTCATGCCTTGCATTCCAACAAATTCATTACTTAATTTTGTTGTAGGCGGGGTGAAACCACCTTTTTATGTGGGGACGGAGAGAGAGAATTCTCCGGGAGAGATGGCTCTCCAGTTTTGAAGGCGCGGATGCGCCTAATGTACAACTTTCACGTCGCACACCCTGGTTATCCTGTGTGACCCGTCGTACCGCTAAAACCTTATTAGGGTAGAGTCGATGGGCGGTATTATCCGCCGCACCTCTCTATTAAATCTGGGCGTGCAAGTTTCCCCGCACCCAGCTTCCGACGTTCTTAGCTTTCGCTTTTGCTCATGTGCAGATAATCGTGACAGCTTTCGTGTACAGCTATCAGATTCGTTTTCTTCCAGTTGGCATGGTTCCCGTCAATGTGGTGGAGCTGTACTCGTTCATCAGACAGGAGTTTTAGCCCACAGGCGGCACATATATGGTTTTGCCGTTTTAAGGCAAAAGAGGTTTCACCGTCGTAGAGTTTGCTATTTCGCTCGCTCCAGTAGGCGATGTCCCCGTCGAAAGGCGATTTCTCACCTTTGACGTTGACGTGCTTATTTTCGGAGTGGGGAACCTTTGGGAACGCTTTGTTTATCAGTTTTCTGACAGATTCGCGGTCTTGTTTGGCTTCCTGATTAAATACCTTGAACGCTCTGTTGTTGATGTGCCATAGCGATAACCGTGACCCATTCATGTTGCAGTAGCGGTGGTAGTTCCTCCAGCCTCTAACCACGGGTGCTAGTCTTGCGGCTTTTTCCGTGGCACCAATGTTCGAGTTGCCGACAATCGCCTTTACTTTCTTACGGAATGTCTTAAAGTTATCCACTGAGGGAGTACTCCTAAACTTCCCGTTGCTCTGCACCTTAAAGTGCCAGCCGAGGAAATCAAAGCCATTTGTCGTAGCGGTTAGCTTGGTCTTTTTCTCGCTTACATTCATCCCTCTTTCGCCAAGAAACCGACTAATTTTGTCAAGTATTTTCGTTGCGTCATCTTTGGGTTTGAGTATAATAACCATATCGTCTGCGTACCGCACCGATTGGTGTATGTCCTCTATTCCATTGAGCGCAATGTTCGCTAATAGGGGACTTACCACGCCGCCTTGTGGCGTTCCTTGTTCGGGAAATTCTGGATTAACTCCGGCTTTTAAACATCGGAAAATTCCGGTCTTTATGCTCACAGGAGCAATGAGCCTATCCATTATTGCCGAGTGGCTTATCCTGTCGAAAGTGGGTAGCTAGCTAGCGAGGTTTCCAATTATTGGCTCCTTTTCCAACTAGCCCCCGCCGAACCGTGCTTACGAGTTTCCAGGTACACGGCTCTCCAGTATTTTACATTTAACACCGTTTCGGCGTTTCGCATCTCGCGTACCTCTCGGTAACAATGTAAGAAATACCTGTTCCCCTTTGCCATGTGGACGGCTTTCCCGCCCTCGGACTACTATGGGAACTCTGTAGTCATAGGACTCGCGTCCCATAGACCATCCCGCGCTTCATCAACTCGGTACGTATCAGTGTGATTTAGGTGTCCCACTCATTCGTTAAGCCATCTCATCGGTGGCTGACTTCGTTTAAAGAAGTTGTGTGGTTCAAATGCTTAAAACTACACACAAACGATTATTCCTTTTAGGCGTTGTAGGAATAGGTAATCGAGTATACCGTCAGAATTGGGCTTCAGATAGTTTAATCTTCACCTTGTCACACAAGTCTTGCCGAACAATGGTTTTAACGCCTTCTCTCCATTTCCGGCTTTACCAACATGCTGTTGTCCCTTTTGTCTTTCGACTCCAGGTAAGTTGGTTGACTTAGAGACATTCTTCTTAGTCTCTCCCAACTTGGTTGGGAATACCGCGTTAATCGTCGCGGCGCACGCATTTTTCGATATCAAGTTCGATGACTCGTTTCTCTATTCCATTACAACTTGAGCGTAGATTTAATTGTAGGATTTTCTGTGCGTCATGCGCCGAGCGTCCGGTTCTAAATCCATAACTGTTGGCGTGGAAGGTTGCTTCATGCGCTGGTTCTAAGGCGTACTTCACTAGGCACTGCCAACTTCTGTCCGCGATAGTGGGGACTTTCAGAATTCTGATTTTCCCATCTTTTTTTGGAATGGGAATTTCTCGTAACCCCTGGTGGTGCCAGTTATTACTATGGTGCTTGAGTTCATCACTAAGCTCAAACCTTTCCTCAATTGTGAGTTTGGCTTTACCATCAATTCCGGGTGTCCTTTTCCCAACGTTTAGCTGTGATACCTGACGGATAGCCAGTAATCTCGCTGCGGTGGAGTTCATTATGAGCTTTTGTAGGGACTTCGCTTTCCGGTAGTCGCCTGCTTGAACAGCTTTGTAAACACGCTTTTGTAGGCGGAATAAATCGCGGCGGAATTTCTTCCACGGTAGATTTATCCAAGATTCACTAGCATTACTGCTGTGTCCAATCATACACTGACTCCAACAAGTTTACTCTGAACACCTTGCAACAATTACGTCGCATCCTATCCGAATTGAAGGAGTTCCGCTACTCGTCTAGCCTACAGGGGGTTCGACCTGTCCTCTGACCCTCAATCCGTTTTTTTTCGTTCCTCCAGTGAGATTGCTTTGTTCTTTTAGGTGTAGCCACTTCAACCACTGAATCCCCTAGACTCAAGCCGCTATCCTTGGCAAAGTGCGACGGGAATTATCTCCAGTGGAGTCGGGGGTGTTATGTTATGCCCCGCTCTGAGGTGGGTTGCTTTTCTAGGCTCGGTTTCACCGTAAGAACGCCCCTTTAGCACCAGTGTCAGCCCATAACAGCCGTCTGATTGTGCCCTGTTCCCAGCTTCACCCTCCGAAAACCGAGTTCGGTCAGTGTGGGCAGATAGGGAGTCATACCTGAGTCTGGTAGGTGGGGCTTTCACCCACATCACACCGGAAGTTCAAGGTTACTCTAGGGTTTCGCCTTGGGTAGCTTATGTACGGACTTATACCGTGATTCAGCGACCAACGAATCGCACACCAAGACCTCATCAACGTCTTTTGGAGTTTGCGGCATAGCTTGATATCACCACGGCGGGAAGCAGCATAGATGCGTTTTTGCAACTTGAACACACGTTTCTCTGCTTTGCGCCAGTTTATATCTTTCCAGTCAGAAATTTCAAAACCAAGGCATACAGGTATATCGTTGTCCCATACCAACCTGAACTGTTGTTCGGCTTTAGTCATATTAATTGCTACTGTTACCTCTAGCTTTTCCCACACTGCGGTTCACGTCTGCTTATCCCGGCAGTTACGCCATCCCTTTTCAGGCGTTACCTGTGTTTCAGGTTGGGCTTTTGCTTCTTGAACCATCCTGCTCCCTCATGTCTTATGGTTGATACCTACCTGTTACTAATTTCAGGAGAGTATGAGGGGTTGTTTCGTTCCCATTATCCATATTGGAATCCTTTAGGGTGTGCCTTTCCACCGAGGTTTTGAGTGGTGCGCCATCACGGTAACCAGAACCTGATGGACTCTGCCTTTGTCGGATATTTCCGACCCAGGGGGTATGGATAAAATCCGCTTTGCTTATTGCCCCTGGTAACTGATGACGATGGCTCAGACGACACTTTGCTTGTTCTACCCATGGGATTCTTGCTAGCAGTGTACGCTTTCAGCAATTACCGCATTGACTGCTTTCACCCCCTGCTTACACGCCGTGTGATAATCAGTCTTGGGCGTGGGGGCTACCGAGGTTTTACCTTTGGTAGGCTGTGTGCTTTTAATCCCGCACCGGGACAGTAGGACTTGGTGTCTTGCGGAATTAGGTTATGTTCTAGGGGTGACCCTTAGTCTTTCCCATTGTTCCTCTAGCTGTCTTGGCTTATGGCTTGGCTAGATTTCCGCACCTACATGAATAATGAGTTATCATTTGTTGGGGGCTTAAAGTGCGAACTCAACCCGGTTTTGGGTTACCCAACAAAAGCCAGTCATCCCCCTTAAAAAAAAGGTTTCGACTGAACGAATCGCACTGGTCATTCAGTTGTCAAGGTTCTGTTCCGGTTGCCCGGTTTTTATCCCCTGCCACTCATCCTTGAGTATAAATACTCATTTCGAGTGAACGAATCGCACTTAACGGCTAAAGCCGTATCGATGACTACATAAATCAGTTTGTCTGGTTGAAAATATGTAGACAACCATGTGGTAACAATTGGAAACAAAATTTTTTTTCCCTTCTTCTATATGACGTACAGATAGCCATCTCCTATACGAAGTACAAATTTATCCGCTACGGGCTGCTACAGGGCTGGATTCACCACCTACGTGGGTTTTAAAACCTTAATTCTTTAATAGTTAGATTTTTAAAACACCTTATAAAGCGGTATAATTAGAATATTGAAGATAACCAATCAATTTCTATGACCAATCAAACACTTAATGTTACTGGATTAACTCCAGAGCAAATTGAGCAAATCAAAGCAATAATTGAGGCATTTCACGCTAAAAATCAACTGATTCGTAATCAGAATAGTAAAGAAGAACAATCAAGTTACACCAATCATGATGAAGATGTTAATATGAACGATTTATTTTTTGCTAGTGAAATTTTAGTACCTTTTGACCGCAGTAAGCTCTATGAACAAAGAACCTAAACAAATTTATCTTGACACTAATGTTTTAGCTTATGTTGTTAATATCAAAGCGGCGCAGTATCGAGCGGCATGAGAAATATTTAGACCTAGTGAAAGAGAAATATTGTGTATATCATCTCAAGTTTTGGCTGAATTTTATTCTTATGTTACTAATCCATCAATTTTAGCCAATCTGCCTCCGGCGGGCGCTTTCTTCGCGATCTTGCTTGGGAAAGGACTACTGGAGCGAACATTGGCGTAAGTCGTAATTGATTAATTTAGGAAGCTTCACTGCCAAAATTTCAAATCTGGTCTTGAAAGTGCAGCTAATTTCCATTCACAACTGATTTTTCATTATAAATTTCGTCAAACTTAGAAATACGACATTCAGTAGACCGAAAACTTTTGAGATCGTTCTAAAAAACAAACTCAAAACCAGACTTTTGTTTAGCTAACTGTATCTTTGAATACATTTCTAAGAATTTTCTTTATAATTTATCAAAAGCAATCAACTTTTTTGAATTCTCAAAAAACAGTATCACAGACTACTATTTTTTGGCGTTCGCCAAACTTTTCGGTCTCCTGATATTAGGAAAAACTACTGGACAAAGCATTGGTGAGGCAGTATATTTACTACAATTCAACCAAAAGTTGACTCAAATCCTAGATTGCCCCTCGACTTTGGGTATGCTTAATACCAATGCGATTGCAGGGGCAACCTACGTTATCATCCCCGTACAATTGGAGATGAAAGCTATCTCCGGTTCGGCTGAGTTGATAGAATGGTGCATTACTATAGCTGACGAACTGCAACTCGACCCCAAATCGACAATTTTGGGATTTGTTCCTAGTATGTATGATGAGAAGGGTGCCATGCACCGCCAGTATTTAGAGCATCTACCGGAAATTGCGGAAAATCTTCAGGTAAAACTTTATCCTAAGAGGATGTTAGAAAAGTCATGATTGATGTATCAAATATTTTTTACACAACCCTAACCCCAGA
>NZ_WJFC01000058.1 GCF_009725235.1 Scytonema sp. UIC 10036 | reverse complement strand
TTGTAGGTTGGGTTGAGCACAAGCGTTACCCAACAAATGCCGATAAATGTTGGGTTTCGTTCCTCAACCCAACCTACGTAATTGCGTGTTTTTATGCTTAACCGAGCCGTATTGAAACCACACCATTGTGGGGCAGTAACTATAAGTAGTTGCTGCTCCACGGTTAGTATCTGCTATTTAAGCATTTGCTTATGCAAGTATCAACACTGTTTTCATAGAAATTAGTATCTGCTACTTTCCAAAAGCATGATAATTATTTGATGTTTTTGCCAGAATCAGATGCTCTCTTCTTCGCTTCCTCAACTGCGGCATTCAGTGCTTGGAGTGCTGTAGAGTAACAGCCGAACAGGCATGAGTCAAAGTCGGCAATGGGGAATGGGTTGCGCTCTAATATGTTATGAATAGCAATAGCATAAGAATAATTCCCTTGAGCTATGGGATGATAATATACCGCCACATACCACGGTATACTAATTCCCAACTCATATTTAATGTCATCTTTTTCCAGGATTGGCTTATCCATTGTCGTTTGAACTCCTCACGGTTTTAACTGATAAGTACTTAATGTATTTAGTTATATGTATTTGCAAGGCATTTGTCTCTTGAGAACTGCGCCTAAATTGGCGAATAGACAGATGCTTGCTAGGGCCAATAATATATATGTGGGAGCCATAACTACTCCCATCATAAACCAAGCAAAGACATGCAGTATCATCAATAAAGCAAAGATACTAGCAATTCCAGCAGTTTGCCAGATATTAATCATCGGACGACCCAACAGTGTACAAATAATTGTTGATGAGGTAGTAACTAGGTTAGCTGGAATTAAAAAAGCACAAATCCCAATGCAGTAAGTGCTTGAGAATTCAGTTAAGGTGTTAAAGTCGAGCATCAGCTTTCTGGCTAAGTTGCCAAGTTTTATATGGATGTTTGTCTTGAAACTCTAAAGACTAGTACTTGACCACATTAATTCTAATGGGTTAAGTTGCTCAGAATCTCGGTTAAATCCCGGACTTCTTGAAAAAGTCGGGGGATCTTGTAGATCTCAAACATTTGTGTCTCTAAAAGTTAAGTTGCGTAGCCTTGAGATCCGCATCCTCAAGCAGCTTTATCTTCTGGGCATGGATTGTTATCCAAAATGCGTTTTGGCTATGGTGAGTCATATGACTGAACCCCGGTGGGGATGAATAGCGCTTAAAAGTGAGGGGTATGCGTAGTGTCGATAATTTGCCTGTCCACCTCTTTCAAACAGGTTTTTCATGGCAAGAGCAGCGATACTTGCCATTGCACCCTTCGCTAATAGATGGAAGAGCGTTAGTGAACTCCTTAGCTTACTCTTTCACTTGTGTATACTTCACTCCTATGTACGCGAGGGCTGCGAGCGCCAGCAACAGATCCAATCATTGAAGCAAGTAAACCTACTAAGGAACCGAAGACAAACCCCCACAAACCTTGACGTGTATTTGATGCAATGTCACGAGCTTGTTGAGCAGATACCTTAGGCACATTCGGCTCTTGCGTACTTAGCGTGCTATTTTTAGGAGAAAATTAGCGGAAAACTCTTACCTGAATTGTATTACAGCCATTATTCCCTTCATAACAGTATTCTTTTCTAAAATTGAAACTATAAGTGTCTGTAAGCCTTGCAAATAAAGCATAATTATAAATTTTCCGGAAAATTTAGCACGCTATGTCCGAAAGAACCGAATTCTCAACAATGCGAGCGATCGCTACTGTTAACTGCTGCGGTGTACCTTTTATCTGAGAAGGGTCAATAATGAGTTCGACCTGGCTCTGGATTACCGTTCCTCGATCGTCTTTGAAAAAGTGATTTTTGCCCGTACAACGAACTGCTTCAGTAAAGACGTGGGTTTTGATGTGCCAACTATTTGTATAGTCTGAATTATTCCAAATAGAATTTTCTGTCCAATTAAGTAAATCTTCGCTAAGGAAAGCATGTGCTACTGCTGGAATATTGGCACCGCCAGACCACTCATGTACTAGATATAAAAGTCCGTCTTGCTCTTGGCTTGATTTGAACTTAATTTTTCTGACCTTTGGCATATACGACCAGGGCAAACGCATCTAAAATTAACAAAACTAAATGGACAAAAAATTTAGTTTATGTATTTGACGTATAAATAAGGTTTTTCGTTAATCTTCTTTTTTATCCGTAGACGTAAGGTAAAAATTCTCATGGTATTGATTCTCAATAAATAGGGTTTAATGCGAAACATTAGGTGTTTATTGAGAATATGGCATTTTTATTGACAAGGTGCGTTTGCCCTGCATATACGACACAAGTTCCGTTAGCTTGTCTCGATAAGTGGCATAAACCAAAGGACGAGGAAAGGGGATATGGGCATCAATACAGATCAACATGGAAAATGGTACAATAATGAAAATGGGTAGCGTTATTTAGCTTAATCCAAGAGAAGCCTCTCATTCACTCTGTAATCAGAGGAATGATGAGATGAATCTTGGGGCAATGACGAATTGACGAACTACCTATGTTAATCAAAGATTAACGCGGGAGTGAAGTCGATGAGGAATTGCCAATTACGGCACGATTTGGCATAAACCAGATCTCCTTTTAATTGAATAGACTTTATTAACGTTAACCACCTTATTTTTAATACCAGGATAGTTTTTTAATTTAACACCAGTGCCTAAGTTTTGCATTCCAACAACTTCATACACTTTCCCTTCAAATTGAACTAAGTCCTTGGGTTGGTATCGGTAACGGGATTTTTTAATTCGCCGTTGCCCTTTTGAGATTTTGCGTTGACGGTAAGCTCTGAGGTTTTCACCATTTTTTTGTTTGTTGCGAGTTCTCCTACCAGAGGATAATTCTGAACCAGATTTGGTCGAGCCATCTCTTGCATCAATGTATTTGGCATCATAGAACTGCTCCATTGAGCGCTTGTTACGTCTAATTTGTTCTAGGATTAATGATTCTACTCTTTTTTGAGTCGTACCACCCGCAATTACAAAGGCATCATTGTGATGTGATTTTTCTATTTTAAATTCTCTTCTAATGCCTTTGGTAATATAACCGTAAGTTGAGCTATGTTCTCCATTATTGGTCAAACGCCATCTAACTGTTGTCATAAAGGTTTCACCTTTAAATGACTTCAGCTTTGGCTCCCATCCGAACAGAAATCCACTCTTTTTGTGGTTTTTTGGTGTATGGCATTTATCACACAAGGTAATCAGGTTGGCAGGTCTATCTGTTCTGTCTTCTTTCCAAAATCCTAAATGATGTACTTCTAGTATTGGATTGGTATCTTTGTTTTTACAATTTGGGTTTTGGCATTTATGCTGATCTCTGTGCAAAATGTATTCACGTAAATTGTCGAAACCATACTGCTCACCTTTCTGGTAACCTACTCCACTAATTTCAGCATTCTTTATTTTTTGAATGTCAAAACTAGCTACCTCAACCGCCACTTCTTTAACTGGAACTATTTTCTGGATTTTGTCAAGAATTTTCTGATGGGTATCTAGTTTGTGCTTGATACTTGGAGCCAACCAATTTTCCTGACACCTACGATTGTCAAATCTTGGCGCACGATATCTTTTTCTATTGCGACGTTGGCAACGGTATTTGGTACGTTCTGTCAATCGCTCAGACATACCTTTTAACATCCGAACTTCGCCACCAATCAATTCTTCTTTCTCATTGACAACGCTATATCCAATATTTTCATAGCCTGCATCAATACCTAATGCCCCTGGTTGAGTATAACCACTAGAACCATAAATTAATTGAATGGTAAATGGATCGCGACTAGAAATTTTGGCTTTTCCTTCCTTCAAGAGCAACCTAGCTTTACGAGGGGAAGTCGGCATTAACGGTTTACCATATTTGTTGACAACGTAGACTTTCATAATTGATATTCCTAATCAACAGGTGATCGCTTTTCAGCGTGGTTCCCTTTGCCAATGTTTATCCAGGTTTTGTATCAGCAACACTTCTCTTCTTCCTGTAGAGATGTTTAATCACTGACCGTAGTGAGCCTGCCCTGCAGAAAGGTTTCCTTTCGTAGGGGACTGGCGAACCCGTAAGGGTGTTCAGAACTAGGGATCGAGACGCTACTCTCTGTATTCTGAAGTACCTATGTATTCTGAATAAACGGAGTAACTCTTGCATAACGGGTTACAGAGGCTAATGACGTACTTCCTAATTTCTTTAGAAGCCCACATTCACCCTGTAATCAGGGGAATGTGTGGAGTCGTCACCTTATTCATATTTCATTGAATGTGTTATGTGCTCCAGTTTACAATCAAATGAATTACTCATAAAATTTTGATTCAGGCAGCAATTCCTCTTCTTTTTCCTCTGTGCCCTCAGCGCCTCTGCGGTTGAAAAGTCATTTTTTTAACCGCAAAGACGCAAAGTACGCAGAGGTAAGAGGTGAGAAAGCTATTCATTTTCTGAAGTTTTGATCCACCTTGATGGCGCTAGCATTGCCAGCCCTACATATAGTTCCAAAATCAAATAGGATTGCTATATATGAACTTTGTTGTTAATCTTTTTTCTTTGTAAATCAATAACTGTCATTTTTCTGTCATATTCATTCGCGATAATCAAAACATTAAGATCCGGCAATTCGCATTCCTGGGCGTTACACGCACTTAACCATCGAATGGCAGTGAGGAACAATGACAAAACAGGACAAGCCTGAAAATAGAAAACGTAGCGGTGTGACTCGTCGCGGATTTTTCAAAAGGGCAAGTTTCACCGTAGCTAGCGCAGCGATCGTAGATTCTGGTTTGATTAATACTAAAGAAGCCGCAGCCGCACCTTCCAACTTTGTTGGTCCGGGACGCACGCCGATTCAACTCCGCATTAATGGAATGGAACGCCGTGTGGAAGTCGAACCTCACAACACCCTTGCCGAAGTGTTGCGCTTCAAGCTAGGTTTAACAGGTACAAAAGTTGTGTGCGATCGCGGTTCCTGTTCGGCTTGTACAGTCTGGTTGGATTCAACACCCGTGTGTTCGTGTATGATGCTAGTTATTGATGTGGGCGTTCGCGCCATCACGACCATCGAAGGACTTGCCAAAGGAGAAAATTTGCATCCAGTACAATCAGCATTCATTGAATACGATGCCATGCAATGCGGTTATTGTACCCCAGGGATGGTCATGAGTTGCGCGGCTCTGCTAGCAAGGAATTCAAACCCCACACTTGAAGATGTACAAGCAGCAACAAGCGGTAATTTGTGTCGCTGCGGTACCTATCCCAAAGTTTTTGAAGCAACCCTCGCTGCTGCTAAGTCCATTCAAAGGGGAAGGAGTTAAAGGTATGGCTCCCAATCGCAAGCTCAAGAAAAATAGAAAGCGCTATGTCATTTTTATGGCTTCTGCGATCGCTACAACCGTTGCAGATGCAACTGCAAAAAGCCAAGCTCAATCCAATTCATCTACCCTAGGAAAGATGACAACTCTTGCCATTGGTATTCCAGGGGTAAACATAAGTCAAGTTCAGCGAGAGATACCACCAGATGAACCGCCACCACTGCCTCCCAACGCCGAACTTTCCGTAATTGGCAAACGCACTCAGCGTTTGGATGCCCGCCTCAAAGTGACAGGAGCAGCGCGTTATACATCAGATGTGCAGTTGCCCGGAATGCTTTATGGCAAAATGTTGCGATCGCCCTATCCCCACGCCCGCATTCGCTCCATCGATACAAGTGCTGCAGAACGCTATCCTGGAGTCCGTGCCGTGCATATCCTAGATAGGGTAGTAGGAGGCGCAACAGAGCGCGATCCCAAACCCGTTACACCCGGACAACTGCCCCTCATTCGCTTTGTCGGTCAGCCAATTGCTGCTGTTGCTGCCACAACACTAGATGCTGCAGAGGAAGCAGTGCGAGCGATCCGAGTGGAGTACGAGCAATTGCCCTTTGTTGCCGATATGGATGCAGCACGTCAGCCCAACGCACCCCTTGTTTTTGAAGGACCAACAGAACAAGCAGGTACGGGAGGCGGTGGTGGAGCACCCAAGGGTTTACCCCAACGCGGCAATGTGCGAGGACCAGTCAAAGAAAATTTGTTTGGAGGGTCGCGTGGTGACGTTAAACAAGGGTTTGCGGAAGCAGAGGTAACTGTTGAAGGGGAATTTCGCACGCAAGTACAGACCCATTCTGCCTTGGAAACCCATGGTATTGTAGCCGATTGGAAACCAGAAAGCTTAACCGTTTATATCTCCACCCAAGACACTGTAGGTGTGCGTAACGAGCTTGCAGATGTGTTCAAGTTACCAAAAAGCCAGGTGCGCGTCATCACAGAATTTATGGGTGGTGGCTTTGGAGCTAAATTTGGAATCGGTAATTACGGTGCTGCGGCGACATACCTCTCAAAAAAAGCAGGTGCGCCCGTGCGTCTGATGCTCGATCGCAAAGAGGAGCATCTCGCCGTTGGCAATCGTCCGGGTACAATGCAACGGCTGCGTATTGGAGCCAAACGTGACGGAACGCTCACCGCCATCAGTCTCAGTTCTTACGGGACGGCGGGTGTTGGATTGGGAGCAGGCGTTGGCAACGTTGCTCAGGTCATGTACAAATGCCCAAACTTTGATTCGGAACAGTACGACGTTCTCATCAATGCTGGACCAGGTGCTGCCTTTCGCGCACCGGGCAATCCCCAAGGTGCTTTTGCCCTAGAACAACTGATTGATGAACTCTCCGAACGGCTCCAAATAGATCCATTAGCGCTGCGTGACAAAATAGATGAAAGTCCGACACGTCGCGAACAACGCCGCATCGGTGCCGAACGCATTGGTTGGAGTCGGCGACACGCACCTGGTGCAGACTCCGGATCGATTAAGCGGGGTATTGGTATGGCACAGTCTTTTTGGCCCCGCATCGTTGAAATGGATTCGTCTTGTGAAGTGCGAGTTTTGCGGGATGGCTCAGTTGAGGTGAGGTCAAGTGTCCAGGATATTGGCACTGGTATTCGCACCGTGTTAGCGCAGGTGGTTGCTGAAGAGTTCGGTTTACAAGCAACAGATATTACCGTGCGAATTGGTGATACCATGTTTCCTGTAGGACCGGGTTCGGGCGGTAGCAAAACCACTGGCTCAATCACACCAGCTGCTCGCAATGCTGCATATCGTGTCCGGCAACAAATGCTACAACAAGTTGCGCCCGCTCTAGGAGTGAATGCAGATGCTTTGACGATGAAAGATGGGCGTATCTTTGTGAGTGCTGCGCCATCAAAAGGGCTATCGTTTCGCGAAGCAGCCAAAAAACTGTCAACCGAGCAAATTGCAGTCACGGCAAACCGCAGCGAAGACTATGGTGGTTTCCAAATCAAAACTCCTTCTGGAGATGGCTTCAGCCATGGGGGGTTAGGTGGCGTGCAGTTTGTTGAAGTGTCAGTTGATACGGAAATAGGGCTGGTGCGAGTTGAACGTGTGGTTGCGGTTCATGATTGCGGTCGTCCCATCAATCCATTGCAACTAGAGAACCAAATTAATGGCGGTATTCTTCAAGGCACATCATGGGCGCTTTACGAAAATCGGCATTTGTGTCAAAAATCGGGAGTCATGGTCAATGCGAACTTAGACCAATACAAAATAATTGGTTCCCGTGAAACTCCAAATATCGAAATTCTCTTGCTAGAGGATTATCAGGGGCGTAGTTCTACGGATGCAGGTGGTATCGGAGAACCAGCAATTATTCCAACGGCGTCGGCGATCGCCAATGCCATTTATAACGCAACTGGTGTACGCTTGCGGGAATTACCAATGACACCAGAGCGAGTACTAGCTGCCTTAAATGCATCAAGGAGAACATCATGAAGCGCTTTGAATGGACAAATGCTTCTAACATCAATGAGGCTGTAACGCAAATCAACAGTACGGTTGCCGATGCTACGGTTGTTGCTGCTAGCCCTATGGCTGCTACCAAGAAAAACCAAACTGCAAATAACACGGCGATTGTTAAAGCAGGAGGTATCGATCTACTGGATTTGTTAAAGGAAGGGTTAGTTACGCCATCGCGAGTTGTCAATATCCGCACCCTTCCCAACCTGGATCGCATAAGTGCAGATGCCCAAACTGGTTTACGCATCGGACCTCTGGTTACACTTGCTCAACTCAGCACAGATCCGGCAGTCCGTCAAGGTTATACTGCCCTTGCTGAAGCAGCAAGTCATATCGCCACACCACAAATCCGTAACGTTGCTACTATTGGTGGAAACCTCTTACAACGTCCGCGCTGTTGGTATTTCCGCTCCGAACAGTTTCGCTGTTTGAAGCGGGGAGGTCAGGAATGCTTTGCTATTGAAGGGGAACACAAGTTTCATGCTGTTTTTGATAATGAGGTTTGCCCTTGCGTGCATGCTTCTACAGCTGCAACGGCACTCCTCGCCCTTGGTACTCGACTGGTGTTGACGAGTCCAAAAGGAGTGCGCGAAGTTGCACTGGAAGAGTTTTTCGTCACACCAGAAAAAGACGTGCTGCGCGAAAACTCGCTTCAGCCTAACGAGTTAATTACAGAAATCCGGGTACCTGTACTGGGGGCAAACGTGCGATCGGTGCATCTCAAACAGGGTGAGAAAGAGTCTTTTGACTGGGCGATCGCAGAAACTGCTGTGATGCTGGAGCAGTCTGGTGGACGCTGTACAAAAGCTTCTATCGTCCTCGGTGCAGCCGCTCCTGTTCCGTTGCGTGCTAGGACTGCGGAGGCTGTTTTAATTGGCAAACAGATTAATGAAGAGATGGCGCTTGCGGCAGCACGTGCAGCAGTACAAGGCGCAAAGCCGCTCTCACAGAATGGGTATAAAGTACCTATTTTTGAGGTGTTGGTGCGGCGTGCAATTCTGCTTGCGGCTTCAAATACTGGAGGTAGTCGTTGAATGAGGTATAGCGATTCCCACTTTAGTAAACCTGAGTTCGGCGTAAGAAAAAGTCTGAAAACCAAGCAGAGTAAAGATTGTAGCAATACATAAATAAGCTTTGCTTATTGCAGCGAAAAAAAATCAGATATCTTGGGTACTCAAAGAAGTAAAATGAATTTGTGATGAATTCATTTTGCTTATGAGTAGTAAAAAAGTGTTCAAACAGGATCGCCGGGGAGGAAGACGTGAAAATGCACCATTATTAGGCAATTTGGAAGAATAAAGACACAATTACAATCCGTGTACCCAAATTAATTGCAACACAAGTACTAAAGAAAAATTACCAGGAACTAACTCTCCCCAAACACTATCTGGAATAATCGTTCCTAATTTTCGAGAATTATCACCCAGTTAGGAGAGCACTAGTAATAAAGAAGATATTCATGAACACGTAAGCTGTAAGAGTCGCACCTAAACTGAGGTGTTCTATTTGCAGTAGATTTTTCTTTTTTTCGCCATTGTAAAGTCTGTGAAAAAAGGTCTGAATCGCACTTACAAACAGAATAAAGAGCATTGTAGCAATATGAATTTTATCAACCAGAGTCACCTCTTCGACTTGCCCAAGCATTGACTCTGCAACCTGCAAATTCACGAAAACTGCAAACAAACAACCCACTAGTAGACTAAGACTCGCTGTAAAAAGGTCATTTTGCGATACATCAAAAAAGATGCATAATAGGCAAACAGCAAAGATAATATAGACCCCCGCAGTTAACTTGAGGAAACTCATGTAACTTATTCGTTGGAGATCAAAAGTAATTATCAATTTTGGAAAATAGAATTCATCAGTTTTTATTCTTGGATCGCCAAAATTAGAGATATAGTGAGAACTTTCAGGCTTCACATTGAAACTAGTAATCTTCCAACCATCTTCCAGGTTGATATCAGGATGTATCTTGGAAGATTTCATATCACTTTCATAGACCAGATTGTCAACATTTATATTTTCACTAGGTTCAAAAAAAAGTTGCAGCTTGTGACGATCAAAAGGATAGTTTTTCAAATCCCAGTTTTGTTCAAAAGTGCCTTGGAGATTACCAATTACATATGTTCCCGCTCCCATTTGAGTGGTTGAAGTATATGTCATTTTGTAGTTTTTTCCGTTAGGAAAATATACGGTTTTGAAGTCAAGAGCATTCGGTTTATTACAATTAGCATACAGCCAAGTATCGATAAAAAACGAGCTTTGTGTAAAGTTAAAATCATTGAGCCTCATGATATAGGCATTAATTTTACATCGAGTCTGTGCATTGGGGGGTTTAGTAGTTGCCTTCGAGGCAGTCGTGGGAGCAATAATTGGGGTGGGGGTTTGAGCCGTTACATGAATCGGATACTCTATCAGGGCAACCAGACAGATGAGGATGATACCTAGTCCACAGAAAACTGGATACAGCAGCGCCTGAAATACTGACTGTGCAAAAAGCCGTTTACTAAGTAACATTATCCGTTGCCAGAAGACCATCTTCTTTTGCTGGTTCGATAGCTTTGCGGTATCTAGAGTACTATTTTTGTTGCGCTTATACATTCCCTTTACTAGTAATCGTGAACAAATTTAAGTATATCTACTCGTACTATGTTCAATACGGTGATATCGACTATCCGATCTTGAAGATACGTCTTCTGGACGATGTTCAAGACGATTTAAAGTGTTTTTCCCAGCCAAAGTAATTGATTCTTGTTCTGAATTAATTACTTTTCCTACCGCCAGTGCAAATATTGGGTCGTGACGTAGAGTTTCACGATCGTTGATATCTTCATAGCCCATGATTAAGTCATATATTCTTTGTGCAATTAAGCTATTAACTGGATGCAAAATTTTATTGGGATCTCGGTAGTCTTTGAAACACGCTGCTAACCGGGACGTTATTTCTCTTTTTCTGTCCAGTTCCGTAATTAATGTTAGTCCTGCATCGGATGTTACAGGCTTGTCATTGAAATTAACTATAACTGGACATGACCTTACTTGTTCAAATACGAACTGTTTCGGTATACTATGATTTTTATTTGGGGTTATACTTCAAACCGCTTTCATCGTTGTGCAATATAGATTTTGGCAGTTTTTGACCCTTATTTCTTCAAGCCTGGTGAGAAATCCGGGTATAAGTATGTAGTGGAAGCGACTGATACAACAATTACAGGTAGCAGGAATGGATGGTTCTTTCGTACATAGTGTGCTAAATTTTCATTAAAATCTACAAGTATGCTTGTATTTACAAGGCTTACAGGCACTTATAATTTCAATTTTAACAAGGAGTAACATTTTGAAACTAATAATAGCTGTAAGCCAAGCCCAGCAATAGTTTTAAGCTTATTTTTTTACAATTTTAGCACGCTAAGTACGCAAGAGCCATATGTATAAGCGATTAACCCGGCAATTACATTAACCATAAAATTACAAAGCGTCAATTAACTCCAACTTATGTCGTTCAGACATACGAAGCAAATCCCAGCCTGAAAAAAAAGAGAAATATTACAGATAGTGCCAATCTTGATGCCGAAGAGAAAGTATTTGGTATTGGTGATTTGCTGGCTTTAAAGCCAACCGTAGCAGTGTTAGAACCAACAGGGGTAAACTACTCAGGCGTTGTGGATTCACCACCTCAAGCTTGCAGGAGTAGAAGTACTGCTCGTAGGTCACGATAAACTGTGTCGATATCGCAACACAGAAGATAAAGATGATGCAGGGGATGCATATGCACTCGCTAGTTATTATGCGTGAAAATTATGGTACTTGCGTACTTAGCGTGCTATTTTTATGGAAAAATTAGCTTAAAATCCTTGTCTGGATTGTATTACAGCCATTATTACCTTCATAACAGTATTCTTTTCTAAAATTGAAACTAGAAGTGTCTGTAAGCCTTGCAAATAAAGCATAATTATAAATTTTTATGAAAATTTAGCACGCTATGTACGAAAGAACCAAAACGCTCGGCAGCAAAGGCTCGCACTCGCATTATGGGTCGGGCTGTCATGTTGCTGTGCGCGAGAGTTGGTTAAAGAGCTCGCAGCCCAAAAAGAAGGCTACAACTCAACAGTTAACCCAGAAGTAAAGGTATAGGCACCAAGAAGCGAGTGTAATTCAACACTCGTTTTATTTCGCTATCGCCATAACTCCCACCATATGCACTGCATATTGTGAGCCGATGTCATTAGATGCTTCTACACGCTGTACCAACCATTCAGCATCACGGCATAAGACTCGCATTCCAGGAGCCAGGGGCAGGATATTGGGCATAACATAGAATTTGTATAAAAAAATACGCAAATACTTTTTTAATTTAAACTGTGGCACATAACACAGAAATATATTTCCAATGTTGTTTTTTTGCTCTGGTATAAATTAAATAAGTGCTTCAATATCCCTGTATAACACCTCAATTTTCTAATGTCAATTTTTTAGACTTCATATGCAGTCTGTAAAAATACGTAAAAGCTTTGGTTTTATATCGCCCTACTTATCTATCAAGTAATCGCCTCTCATCTTCAATCAAAGCCATTTTCACCGGAAAGCGATCGCCTTTTAATTCTTCTACTTTTAGCCCACACTATAGTCACTCATTTCCCGCATGAAAGGAGGATAAAAACCTAGCACAATATCTTCTTTTGGTACGCCCAAATTGACTAAATCTGCCGCAATATCATGTTCTGTTGAATTATAAAAAATCCAGATTTTCTCGTTGCGAATATCAAGATGTATTACACAATGATGCACCCAGCGCTTATGCTGCCAACCTAGATGCACAATTTGATAGTGATGGCGCTGCGTATCAAAAATAGTCTCAACCTCAATCTCACCATAAGCTGGCTTAATTTCTGCATAACCCATCAACAATTGCTGTACAATTTGCTGATAGTTCGTTAATTTATCCGTCACTCTTTCCATAGTGAAATTTGCTCCAATTCAATATCGTAAACAATTATTTTTACGGAGTTTTCTTGCAGCATTGAGGCGGGAAAATCAAGTTGAAAGAAACTGTTGTAGATTAGATCGGGTACGGCTAGATAGAGAATGCGATCCGGGTCTTTACGACGCAATGCAGCCCGATAGTTAATAAACTGCCCCAGTGCTGTATGAAACTCGGAAATTGCCGAAGCACTGGTCAAAAAACTTTTGACTTCCACGGCAATTTTCTCATCTCCTCGCTCCGCAGCTAGTAATCGTTCTGCCCCGAAGTCAATTTCCATATCTACACCACCTACTTTAATCTGAAGCGGATCGTGAGTCACATTCCACCCATCTTTAGCAAGAGCTGTCTTAACAACTTGATGAAAACGATCCTTAGCCACAACAGACGATTCGATCTAAAGGTGCAATTCCAACCTATCACACCAAGCTGTCATAGCGATCGCAATAGCTAAGGCTTTTTGAGTTTCAACATATTCAGTAAATATAAGGATACGATGACTATTTTTTTTACCTGTTCAAGCTTAAGAAAAATAGAAAGCGCTATGTCATTTTTATGGCTTCTGCGATCGCTACAACCGTTGCAGACGCAACCGCAAAAAGCCAAGCTCAATCCAATTCATCTACCCTAGGAAAGACGACAACTCTTACCATTGGCATCCCTGGGGTCAATATAAGTCAAGTTCAGAGAGAGATACCACCGGATGAACCGCCACCACTGCCTCCCAAAGCTGAGCTTTCCGTAATTGGCAAACGCACTCAGCGTTTGGATGCCCATGCAAAATTAAAGTGCTAAAACGTAATCCGCGTTCTTGCATACTGCCCTAAGAGAGCGAATGTACTGCTTGTAGTTCGCCTGCGTCAGCTT
This sequence comes from Scytonema sp. UIC 10036, assembly GCF_009725235.1. The sequence goes on along the minus strand of NZ_WJFC01000058.1, from coordinate 51,885 downwards.
GTATTGAAATAGGGCAATCATATTATGTTCGCATAATTACTTGCGATTTACTGACTTTTGTACATTGAAGTTGTTGCTGTATGAGTAAGCTACCAATTGTTTCGGGTGCGGAGTGCATTAAAGCTTTAGAGAAAATTGGCTTTTCAGTGTATCGACAACGAGGTAGTCACATTACGACGATCTGCCAAGAACCCACCAATCCAATACTTGTCGGTTAAGCCCATTTGCTGAATACGGAACCTTGTGAGTCTTTAGAAGAGGCAATTGCAGCACTCAAGGCAAAAATGCTCGAACTGTTGAGAGCTTTTTCCGCAGTTTGAGTTACCGATGCTATTTCCACCAAAAATTGCAAAGTGACGGTTCATCCATCTCCTTTGCCGTCTTAACGAGAATCGCGAAGCGTACCTGAAGTATATCGCCTTTGGTGTCTCACACAGAACTGCGGAAGCGCGATCGATTCATTTATGTGAAAATTGGCTGTCATTTTTCTGTCACATTTAGCAATTAAGCTGAGAACCAGCTATTTTTTTGCAAGTTCCTTGAAATTTGCCTTCCTGAGGTTACATCATTCTATTGAGGTCTAAGGTTAAAAAACCTTACTCAGCGACAAGTCTGCTGTAACAGCAATGTATCTATCACCTTAGGAGAAATCAGACATGAAAACACGAAAACTCGGAACACAAGGATTAGAAGTCTCAGATATCGGACTCGGTTGCATGGGTATGAGTTGGGCATATGGCAGTAGAGATGAAGCTGAGTCAATTCAAACAATTCACCGAGCTATTGAATTAGGCATCAACTTTTTAGACACCGCTGAGGTTTATGGTCCGTTCACCAACGAGCAATTGGTGGGTCGGGCTATCAAAGACCGTAGAGACCAAGTCATCATTGCTACTAAGTTTGGCTTCAAGATTGATGAAAACGGTAATATAGCTGGTGTAGACAGCACACCAGAAAATGTTCGGCGCGTCTGTGATGCTTCTTTACAGAGGTTGGGAGTTGACCACATCGACTTGTTCTACCAACACCGGGTGGATAAGACAGTGCCAATTGAAGAAACCATTGGTGCAATGGCAGACTTGGTGGAGCAAGGTAAAGTTCGCTACTTAGGACTATCAGAGGCAAGTCCAGAAACTATCCGTCGCGCCCATGCAGTCCACCCCATTAGTGCATTGCAATCCGAGTACTCTCTTTGGGAACGGAACCCAGAAAAACAAGTTCTGCCAACTGTACGAGACTTGGGAATTGGTTTTGTTCCCTATAGTCCACTCGGACGCGGCTTTCTTACAGGGCAAGTCAAACGGGCTGAAGATTTTGCTGAAGATGATTATCGTCGGAATGACCCTCGTTTTCAAGGTGAGAATTTTGAAACTAACATGAGAATTGTCGAGCAGGTTAACCAGATTGCCCAATCTAAAGGGGCGACACCCGGACAAATTGCATTAGCTTGGTTGTTGCACCAAGGCAATGATATTGTACCTATCCCTGGGACGAAACGCAGGGCATATGTTGAGGAGAATGCCGCAGCAGTTGATATTAGCTTGAGTGCTGAGGAATTGGCACAACTGGATCGCGTTGCACCTGTGGGAGAAACAGCAGGCGATCGCTATGCTCCACAGATGATGAGCCTTCTTGACCGATAACTACGATTGCTTATAGAAAATCCCTACTCCCCACTCCCCACTCCCTACTCCCCATTTTCTGGCTAGACACCCACGGGCAATAGCCCTCAATGAGGTTAGGAAAATAATTCTTTTCCCATGCCCAATGCCCAAAATTGTATCAAAGACAGCAAGAATGAGAAAGACAGAGCAACCATCAAACTCTTATGATGAAACGTGCTCCTTTGAAAAAAATTAGAAGCGTATCCGCGACTTGCCAATTACCCCAGATAAGCTGTTATAGGGAGTAACTCACATGAATGAGTCTACACACAATACTGTGACAAACGACGAGCATCGTCGCCTAGTAAGCTACGAAGCGCCAGTCAGCGTACCACGTATCAGCACTCAACTGATTGTCTCAGCTGGTGAGCCTGAAAACGAGGCGATGCGGCGCTTACTGCTTGAGCCTCCCGCCGATCCAAGCCAGATGGGTGGGTTGCGGTTCGTCATCTTAGCAACAGATGGCGTCGAAGAACTCGAACTCACCGTGCCTTATAAATTTATTGCGGAACGCGGCGGGACTGTACATCTAGTTTCTCCTCGTTTTGAGATGCCACCTGCAAAGTTTGGCGTACAGTATCCTCAAATGCGGGCTACACATATTATGACAGTGCGCTGGATGGAGAACGCTGGTTGGTTCCCAATTGACCGATTCCTCAATGAAGTCAAAGTGTCTGACTACGATGTACTGATTATACCTGGTGGTACGTGGAATCCTGATGCCCTACGTTCAACACCCGCAGCGATCGAGTTCGTCAAGGAATTCTACGAGAGTGGCAAAGTAACTGCCTCGATCTGTCACGGTCCGTGGGTGTTTGTCAGCGCTGGAATTTTGCAGGGTAAGCGGGCGACAGCGAACTGGCCCATTCATGACGACTTAAGGAATGCAGGTGCAATTGCGATCGATGAACCAGTTGTGGTTGATGGTAACTTAATTACCAGTCGTCACCCGATTGACTTGCCACCCTTTATGGAAGCAATTGCTGTGGCGGTAAAAAAAGCTACTGGTGCAGCACAACACAGTTTCACCTCTTGAGCAGGTTCAGATCCCCGACTTCGCACTTATTTGTCGGGGATCTTACCGACTTAACTCTTTGCGGGATAAACAAATTCATGAGCCAGCCGATTAACTCGCCTCTAGTCAAAATAACGCTGCTCTTTGTCAGCACTCTAGCTGTCATGGCAAGCGCCACAATCGCTCCTTCACTCCCAATCATGCGAGAACATTTCGCTGACGTCGATAATGCAGACTATTGGGTTAGGTTGGTTTTGACCGCGCCATCTCTTTTCGTTGCGATTGGAGCACCCTTTGCAGGCTTCATTATTGATAGCATAGGGCGCAAAACTCTGTTAGCAATTACGTTAATAATTTACGGATTGGCTGGCAGTTCAGGCTTATGGCTGAATTCTATAGGACTCATCTTAGTGGGGCGGGCGTTGTTAGGTTTGAGTGTCGCTGGGATTATGACTACCGCCACGACATTGATTGCTGATTACTATACAGGTGCAGCCCGTGCAAAATTTTTGGGGTTGCAGGCGGCGTTCATGGCATTAGGGGGAGTCGTTTTTCTCTCAAGCGGTGGCTTCTTAGCGGAAGTAAACTGGCGTATGCCATTTCTACTCTATGCAGTTGCTTTGCTACTTTTGCCACTTGTTCTGCTGATTTTGCCGGAACCCAGACGTAACAGTCAGTCCTTAGAGCAACAAAGTAGTTCTCAAACTCAGGCTGTTAGCTTCCCGTTTGCACTGGTGGTATTGACTTATACGATCGCGTTTTTAGCTCAAGTGGTCTTTTACATGGTACCCGTGCAGTTACCCTTTTATCTACAAGCTTTAACAAATGCCAGTGCTTCTCAGAGTGGACTAGCAATTGCCCTAGCCACTTTATTTGCTGCTATCGGCTCTATCTTGTATCAACGCATCAAAGCCCGCTTAACCTTTATGAGCGTTTACGAGATAGCTTTCTTTAGTATAGGAGTTGGATATGGGCTAATCTGCTTTGCAAACGGCTACGGGATGGTTCTACCGGGACTTGCGATCGCGGGTTTTGGACTTGGCTTGCTGCTACCGAATATGAATCTTTGTCTAACCTCGATCGCACCTGATACTCTACGCGGACGAACTTTAGGCGGATTGACAACCTGCTTTTTCTTTGGTCAATTTATGTCACCACTGCTTAGCCAGCCATTAAGTCAGCTAGTAGGATTGAGAGTAGCTTACGGACTGGCTGGGATTCTGGTAATAGTTCTCGCTTTAGTCACTTTTGTTGTTATGTCTCAGCAGAAAAGATTGGCATAATTAATGTAAAGAAGAATGCAGCTAGGTAAATGAAAGAACTTCAAAATATTATTGAAACCTTCAAGCAATCCAAACTCACCGATCGACGTACTGCTCTTGCCACTGTTGTTAAAACGAGTGGTTCAGTATATCGCAGACCGGGCGCACGGATGTTGATTACCGATGATGGTCAAACAATCGGCGCTATAAGTGGTGGGTGTTTGGAGAGCAACGTCTTTGAACGATCGCAACCGTTGATGTTTTACTCGGGCGAGCCGTTAGTTGTACAATATGATACCACATCTAGCGACGATATTGTTTGGGGCTTTGGTCTTGGCTGTAATGGAGTTGTCAATGTCTTAATTGAATCTCTTGCGGATGCATTTGCTAGCAATCAACTGGAGTTTATCGCTGAGTGTTTTCTTCAATATCAATCGGGAGCGATCGCAACTATCTTTGATGTTAAGGGAGAAACCCAAGTAAAAGTTGCCTCTCGGCTGTTCTTAAAACAAGATGGTGCTGTAACTAATAATATTAAAGACCGTGAATTGGCTCAAAAAGTGTTGCAAGATGCTCGAGAGGTTCTGACAAACGGGCGATCGCGTGTTGCATCTTACTCACTCGTCAACGGACGTGTCGAAGTCCTTCTGGAAGTTATTCAACCACCCCTCCCGTTGCTAGTATTTGGAGCAGGTTATGATGCTATTCCGGTTGTTAACTGTGCCAAACAGCTTGGTTGGCACGTTACAGTCATTGATAATCGACCCGGTTATACAACTCGCGATCGCTTTCCCAATGCAGATGATATCATTTTTTGCGATCCAGAAAACCTGAAAGCACACCTCAGTTTCAATTCTCATATGGTTGCTGTAGTGATGACCCATAAGTACCTTCACGATTTAGAATTGTTAAGAACTTTACTATTGTCTCCCCTAAAGTATATTGGTCTGTTAGGACCGAAAACTCGACGAGAACGATTGCTTCAAGACTTACAAGCCTCTGGATTCATGCCTACACCAGACCAATTGCTTCACCTTTACAGTCCGGTTGGTCTCGACATTGGTGCTAATACTCCAGAAGAAATTGCTCTTTCAATTGTGGCAGAAATTCAAGCTGTTGTTGCTTGTCACAGTGGTAGCTCGCTCCGAGAACGCACCAAACCTATTCATTCCCAGCACGATGAACTCACACCTCTGGTGTCAATTTAAAAGTCACTTCAATACATCACCAAAATCTGACAAGAACCCATATGTTGTCCTAAATGATTTTGAAGCATGTCGTGTCTGATTTGAAAACCCAATGAGTGCAAAGATGCACTCTAGTTCTGAAGTTATTCCATGTGCCATCAATTTTATAGTAAGTATACTGCCTAAAAAGTCCAGCAACAGTGGCAGAACAGTTACATCTGTTATTCTGTACGCTAACGTTTCAAAGTCCTGACGAACAAGTCCCAATACGGTTCGGTTAACAATTCTAACCTTGAAGATCCCCCAACCCTTCTTAGAAAGGGGGGCTTTGTTCCCCCTCTTTTAAGGCTACGGTGTACACACAAGTAGGCCCAGAGCGAGTTTTCAGCCAAAAAAGGTAGATTCGCGCCTGATAAAGCCCAGTAACCGTTCAGGGGAGTGTTCATGGAATGCTCGTTGTCCGCCGCAAGGCGATCGCAAACAACACAGGCAGAATTGGGCGATGTGACAACAGGTTAGTAGCTCTGTGAGAAGCAGGGTTGATGGAATGCTCGTTGTCCGCCGCAAGGCGATCAAAAACAAATCTCTCCGGATTTTGTGGAGTATGTCGCTGAGGTTTAGTATACTTCAACTCTTCAGGCTGCTATTCGCGTCGCCTTCGCCAGAACATTTGTGGGTTCGCGCATTTATATATAGTCTTAAATCTTGAAATGGCTGAAAGTCTTGTCAAAAGCTAATTTTACATTGTAGGCAGTCCGCACTTGCCCTTGGTAAACTACTACTTAAAGAGATTTCAGGGGATAAGCAAGAATGTCCAATCCAATCAGAATTCATGCTCAAATATTCGAGGGGCAAGCATTTGGAGACCCTAGGCTGGAAAAAAGGGGGCGGCATTGTACTCAGCGATGGAAAAACATCAATCAGTTATCATTCGACAAATCAGTAAAAATAGAGCTGAACAGGTAGGGTACTACCGCTTTTTGGAGAATGAAAAAGTGAGCCTGGGAGAATTAGCTCGGAGTCTATCAAACCAATGCTGGTTACAAGTAGAAGGAAAGCACATATTAGCAATTAGTGACAGTAGTGAAATCAATTTACAGTCGCATATAGGGAGATTGAAACCAGAGGGGTTGGGGGTAGTAGGAAACAATAAAGATATAGGATTTTATATTCATCCCACCCTAATACTAAACGCAGAAAATGGATTTCCTTTGGGGTTGAGCACAATACAATTGTGGACTAGAGATTTAGAACATGATGACAAGTATGAGCGCAACTACCAACTTTTACCGATAGAAGAAAAAGAATCATATAAGTGGCTACGTTCTGCCGAAGAAACCCAACCCTGTTTAACTATTGGTCATGCAAAAAGCATAACTCACATCGCTGACCGAGAAAGCGATATGTATGAAGAATTTGCGACGGTACCAAATCAAAATAATCATTTATTAGTCAGAGCATGCCAGGACCGACGCCTCAAAGTCCAGAGCGCGTCACTGTTTAAATACTTAAACCAACAGCCAGCAGAAGGCACTTATACTGTGGATGTACCAGCCGACTCACGTACTGGCAGAACTGCAAGAGAAGCGTTATTAATTGTTCGCCGTGCAAAAGTGAACATTCAACGTCCAGATAAATTGAGTGCCTCAGATTATCCACCAAGTGTGACGCTTTACGCAGTTGAAGCGGTTGAAGTTAACCCACCTAGTGGGCAGGAACCAATTCAAGCCGCGATTGTTAACAACCCATGAAGTCGTTTGTTTAGAACAAGCACTTTGTGTGATTAAATGGTACACATGGAGATGGCGCATTGAACAACTATTTGCCACCTTGAAAAAGGCCGGATTAAATGTAGAAGCCACTCAATTAGAATCGATTTCTGCTATTCAAAAACTGACTGTATTGGCCCTATCTATTGCCTTGAAAACCTTACAATTAATTCAAGGTCGAGATAATCCCGAACTACCTGCTACCATTGCTTTCTCCGATGAACAACAGCAATGTTTAACTTTCAAAAGCACCAACTGTAGAAGGAAAAACTCAATTCCAAAAAAACCCTTACCCTCCCCATTCTTTACCTTGGGCTACTTGGATTATTGCTCGAGGAGGCGGTTGGTGTGGTTACAAGTCCCAAAAACCTCCAGGTATGACTACGTTGATTCGCGGGCTTTATCAGTTTGAGTCTACCTTTTTTGGCTGGAAACTCGCTCTAGGCCTACTTGTGTGTACACCGTAGCTCTTTTAAGGGGGGCTAGGGTATCGAGTCTTATCCGAACCGTATTAGGAGCAAACAGACAGTGATTAAAGTGCATTCAAGTGCAAGATTGTAAATTTATTTTGTTAATCTAGTTAGATATCCGGAGAAGATCGCTCCCTCCGTGTAGTCTTACGTATAAAAAAACTAACTAATTTTTAATGGCACACAAAATATCTCGCAATCCAGTTATTTACTAATTATTTATGACTCAGTCTAGATATGATTTTAAACGTAATTTAGCAGTTATCATTGGTATTAATGAATACTCAAATGGTATCCCGCCCTTAACAACTCCTGTTGCTGATGCCGAAAAACTGGCAAATATTCTTCAACAAACCTATAAATATCAAGTTAAGACTCTACTCAATTCACAGGCTACCCTTTCTGGATTACACTCTCTGCTTGCCGATTTCAAAAACAAGAAATTCCCAGTAGGTGATACAACTGTGGAGGTTCAAGAGAGCGATCGCATCATATTCTACTTTGCCGGACATGGTATCGTTCCTACAGATGAACTTGAAGATAACAGTGAATGCAGAGGTTATCTCATCCCAACAGATGCAAAAACTGAGAATCTCCTTCAATCGCAAGACCTTCTTTTACCCATGCAAGATTTGCATGATGCTCTGATGGAATTGCCTTGTCGTCATATGCTGGTAATTTTAGACTGTTGTTTTGCAGGTGCATTTCGTTCGAGTTCTTATCGCAATGCTACGCCTGTACGCAAAATCTACAAACAACGATACGATCGCTTCATTAGTGAACCTGCATGGCAAGTCATCACCTCTGCTGCTTACAATCAAAAAGCCCTTGATTTCTTTGGTTTTTTTGGTAAGAGAGAAAGCGACGAGACGCAAGACCATTCGCCTTTTGCTAATGCATTATTTGAAGCATTGGAAGGTGACGCTGACACAACTTTTAAAAGAGGCGATGGGATTATCACTGCAACGGAAATTTATTCCTACGTGCGGGATAAAATCGAACCGATGACTGATGACCGCAATAGTCGCCAAACACCTAGTTTATTTCCTCTAGAAAAGCACGACAAAGGGGAATATATTTTCTTGTTACCTCACTTCAATCGGGAAAATCTCGAAGATGCACCCGTCCTGAAGTTAGACACCAATCCCTATCAAGGACTCAAAAGTTATGAGGAAAAACATTCTTCTCTATTCTTTGGTAGAGATGTACCGATAAAACAATTGTACGATCGGATTCGCGATCGCCATCACCAACTCGCGGTCGTCTTAGGAGTTTCCGGTTCCGGTAAATCAAGTTTAGTCAAAGCAGGTTTAATTCCTTGCTTGCGAAATCAGCCCGAACAAGAATTTTTTATCTTACCGACAATTAGACCAACAAGATCTCCTTTTAAAGCGCTTGCAGAAGCGATTTTAATAAATGCATATCCAGATGAGGTGGAGAGACGAGAAGAAATTGCTCGTCTTAAACAAAAGCTTCAAGAAGCACCGAATCAATTTATTAACCTGATTCAACAGTACAACCAAGTTCAAGACAACACAAAGTATTTACTGGTTGTAGATCAATTTGAAGAACTCGTAACAATGTGCAAGTCAGAAGCAAAGCGAGAAAGTTTCTTAAATTTTCTCGCACAAGCTTTGGCTGCTGATTCTCGCCTCTATGTCGTGTTGACTTTGCGGTCTGACTTTGAATCCCATTTCATAGATTCTCCTTTGAAATCCTACTGGAATGCAGGACGTTTTGAAGTCAAAGCGATGAAATCTCATGAGTTGCGTCAAGCCATTGAAAGACCTGCAATGGAAAAGATTTTAGAATTTGAGCCTCCAACATTTGTGGATCGTCTTATTGATGATGTGGGACAAATGCCAGGAGCGCTATCGTTGTTATCTTTTACACTCAGCGAACTTTATATAAAATGCGTGGTAGAAGAAAGACGAACTTTAACTCAAGACGATTATGAGACTTTGGGAGGGGTTATTGGTTCGTTAAGACAACGAGCAACAGAGGAATATGACAAGTTTGACCCAGCCCATCAAGCAACATTGCGACGAGTCATGTTAAGAATGGTGACTATTGAAGATGGACACTTAGCAAGGCGAAGAGTCCCTTCATGGGAACTTAAGTACCCGTTGGAAGCAGAAAACCAACGAGTGGAGAAGATTCTCGACCATTTCGAGCGTGTTTGCTTAATTGTTCGGGGACAAGATATCGGGGGAGAACCCTATGCAGAACCCGTCCACGATGCGCTAGTTCGAGAGTGGGACAAGTTAGACGCATGGCAGCGACAAGAACACGAAAATATTATATTACAACAACGTTTGACATTTGCTGTGTATGATTGGAATCAGCACGAGCGAGCCATAGGATATCTTTGGGTGAAAGATCCTCGTCTCGATGGTTTAGAAAAATTACTTGGCTCTCAAGATGGTCTTTGGCTGAATCAACAAGAAATAGAATTTATTCAAACGAGTATCAATATAAGAAAAAAAGAGCTTGAGGAAAAGGCACAACAGCAACGAATATTTGAGGAGTATCAACTCACAGCAAAACTACAACAGCAAGCATATCTCGTGGAACAGCTACTTAATCTGAAACAAGAGACGAATGGTTTAGCTCTAGCAGTTGTAACATTGGGACAAAATGTAGAAAAACTTACGACAGTTCTTAGTCCCGTACAGTCTAGTTTAAGAGCAGCAGTGGAAAATGCTAGAGAACGAGATGTTTTGGGAGTTGGAAATATATCTGCTGTGGCTATTAGCCCTAATAAACAATATATAGCTTATAGTGTATTTGATTCTCAAAGATTGCGTTTGTGGGATTTTCAAGGAAATTTTATTAATGGTTTTTTAGTTCCCGATTGCGATCGCATTCAATCCATTATTTTTAGCCCGGATAGTCAAGCGATCGCAACTGTGAGTGACCATTTCCAGGTACACTTGTGGAAACTTAATGGCGATCTTATTTGTGACTTTACAGTTCCCGATGGTCATCTCAGTTCCCTAACTTTTAGTTTTGATAGTCAAATTATTTTAACATCTACTTTTGGAATTGTAGGAAAAGTGCAGCTATGGAATCTTAATGGGAATCTTATTCAAGAATTTTCTGTTTCTCAAACAAAAATCAATTCAATAAATTTTAACGGAAAATACATCGTAACAGCTAGTAGTGGAGAGCCGACAAAAACTCAATTATGGAATGTTAATGGTGACTTAATCAAAGATTTACTTGACACAGAAGAAATCAATTCTGTAGATTTCAGCCCTAATGGGAAATATATTGTAACTGGGAGTGCTAGTCCTTCAGGAAAAGTTCAGTTATGGAATTCCGAAGGTGAGTTTCTGAAAAATTTTCTATTAAGTGAAGATGAAATAAGCTTAAAAGAAAATGGCATTCAATTTGTTACTTTTACGTCAGATGGTCAGAAAATTATTTGTATTAGCAAATGTAAAACAGCCACGCCATCATTTGTATTGCGATTGTGGAACTTAGAAGGATATCTCATTCAAAAACGGGAGTATTTAGGAAATTATATTTCTGTCAGTGCAGATGCTAAATGTGTTGTTACAGGGAGCCGAGGCGACCTTGGTAAAGTCACATTATGGGATTTGCAAGGTGATGAAATTGATGTCTTGTCAGGACACCAAGCAACTGTTAACTCAGTGGCTGTTAGTGAAGATGGTAAAATTATTGTGAGTGCAAGTGATGATGGCGCTAGATTATGGAATCTAAGAGATGCCATTCGTCAACCGCTTCCACATCAAGAAACTGTGAAATTAGCCGCTATAAGTACTGATGGAAATGCGATCGCCACAGGAACTGACAATGGAATTCTACGTTTGTGGAATTCACAGGGCGATTTATTAAAAGAGTTACAAGCCTATCAAAGTACTATCAATGCAATTAGTATTTGTGATAATGGCAAGAACATCATTACCTGTGGAAGTGATGACATGAATTTTGACAAGATTCGGGTATGGAATAGTTTTGGGAATTTGCTGGAAGAAAGAATCTTTGAAGGACAAAAAAGTTATCATCGAAGATCTGCTATTAGCGCTGATGGTAAGACAATTGTCAGTATCAGTGATGTTGTGAATATTCAAATTTGGAATGACCGAGGTCAACTCATTGGTGAAAATTCTCATGGTCACTCGGCTTGTATCAATGCAGTTGCTATTAGTGCTGATGGACAAACGATTGTCACGAGTAGTGATGATGATACGTTAGGATTGTGGAATAGGGAAGGTAAACCGCTCCTCGATCGCCACATATCAGATTTATATCCCAATTCCGTTGCTGTAAGTGCAGATGGGCAGTATATTATCAGTGGAACTCGCGACAATTGCGTGCGGTTGTGGAATCGTCAGGGTTATCTCCTCGATAGTCTCCTCCCCGGACATAAAGATGTAGTGAGTGCTGTTACAATCAGTCAAGATGGACTGACAATTGTCAGTGGAAGTTGGGACGGAATGGTGCGTTTGTGGTGGGGTGGAAATTGGAAAAACTGGTTGCAAATGGCTTGCGATCGCTTGCGTTATCATCCAATATTAGAAGACCTCTCAGATGAGATTGAAAAACAAGCATGCGAAGTTTGTAGAAAACTTGTTTGGGAACAACCTATTAGTGGTAATTGACAACACGAAAATTATGAAGGAACTTGCCAAAGCTTAATCTCCATATCATCACTACCACTAACAAGGAGTCCATTACTTGAATGTTGGTTTTCGTTCCTCAAATGCCACATCACTCAACGGGGGGAACCCCCGCACTTTTTGTGGCTCCCCAACCTACGCCTAAAATTCTATATTTAAAGATAATATATATGTATTAATAATCAATAAATTGGTTAAGATGAGTAGATTAATATTTCCAAATCTTCAGGATAAACAGATGGGGCAAGTTATTGTGACCCTGACAGTCACTAACCGTATTGACCGCGTTTTAGCGGAGAGAGGCTTTATTCCAAACGAAGAAGTTCGCTCCTATGTCTTAAATGATGTCATAGTCGATACAAGAGCTACTTTACTTTGTTTACCTGCTACCATAATTAGCCAGTTAGGTCTGGTTTCAGGCGGAGAAGCAAATGTGGAGACAACAGCCGGAGTTCAAAAAGGAAGAATTTTTAGAGATGTTGAACTTTGTGTTGAAAATCGTCAGGGAACTTTTGATTGTTTAGAATTGACAGAAGTACCTTATGCTCTATTAGGTGTGACGCCAATGGAGATTTTGGGTTTAGAGCCAGATTTGAAGAATCGTAAGTTAAGAATGTTACCGATGAACTCCGAGCAGACTTACCTCAGTATTCTTTGAAAATCCCGTTCTATTAGACATCTCCGATAAAGATGTAAGGGCGCAATGCCTTGCGCCCCTACAAGGACTTTCAGGCAATGCATAATTAATTTCTCGAGATGTCACACCATTAGATAGGTTTAAAACGTAGTAAATCTTGGTTAATCGTAGTAAAACTGTATTCATAGCCATCAGCACGATGGATAAGTTTGATATATTGTCGATCTAGAGAAATCCGATGACCGCTAATGAGCACTTCTACTCCTTTAGGAGTGGGAGTTTTAACTCTGGCACGATAAATTCCCGATTGAATGTGCTTGCGGTGTTTCAGTAAAGTACAAACAACATAATCGCCTGCCGTAGCATGAGTATACTTTTGATTTTTGGCTACTAGCTTAACTTCTTTTTTACCAGTCATGGGATTTTTTTTGATACTAGCGATCGCTGGAAAACCTTTAGCATTCATTCTTTGTACTTGTCTTGTCCCGTGTCCTTTACAGGTAACCCGCAATGGTTGACATATTCGCAATTTGACAATTTGGTCGGTTCCTACACAAGCACTATCAATCCAGTGCGCTTTTGGCAATCCGCTTTGAATACGAATCATTTTAGTAGATGCACCGTCTCCACTGATGACAGGCAATCCAAATTGATGTGCCATTTCAAATATTGCTTTACGAGTTGAGTTAACTGCAGCAGCATCCGATAATGATTGTTTTTGATGGGATTTAATTTTTTTGAGGATTTCGGGTTTATCCTGAAGAAATTGCTCTACTGGCTTATTCCCCTTTTTCTGGTTACATTTCTCACAAGATAATGTCAGGTTTGAGAAGCTATCGCTACCTCCCTGAGAGCGTGCATTAATATGCTCAATTTGTAAGGGGACATCTGTTTGACCACAATAAACACATTCTCTACCCCAATGCTCAAGCAACGCTTCGCGTAAGGTGTAACCCGCTAGCGTACCTTGCTGATATTCAATACCTTCTATGTCTGGTGTCTCCATTTTTTGTAAATCGAATTTTACCGATTCAATTGCGATGGATTTAATCGGTGCTAATTTCAGCAATCGTTTGATCCAAGTCTCAATGGTTAACAACCGATGACGTAAACTTGGTGCTAACCATCCAAGTGGCTTTTTGCGGTCAAATCTCTTTTTGCGATAGCGCAGTCTTCTGGTTCTTCTAGAACGTCGAACACCAGCACGTTTCATCAATTCCATTTTAATCCGAGCACCTCGGTGTTCTAATTCCATTGCCCAGATGACTTCATTCTTATTTAAGTCTACTAAGGAAATGCCCGTAAATTTTGAACCGGGGTCACAGCGAAGTTCTAAATATGGCTCTACATTTTCATCAACATCCTTATCTAGAATTAAAGTAAATGGGAATAATTTCAGCTTTTTCCCTTTGCCTTGAGATTGTAAAATCCTTGCTCTAGCTGGTGTTGTTGGTTTTAGTATTTTTCCATTTTTACTGAGAACAAATACAGAATTAGTAATCATCATTTGATGAATCTCCCGATTGGGGTATGGTGTGCCTCGACACTGCTTTTAAACTTCTCAAAAAGGTTCGGTGTTGCGCTATGACAAAGTAGCCATGTTCCTCCCTCGACGCTTGAGACGGGCTAATCTCATTAAGTCATGATTTAAAAGCCGACTTAAACCTTTGCAGGTAATACAGAATATACAGTTCTGTACTGAGTCTGGTGAAGTCAATAAATCGAATTCCTCCGATTTATTACGAATTGCTTCGTTTTGTCTACTTCTCTAATGATTAACCGAATCCATAATCTGATTTTGCCTTCTTAGATGAGTTTTGCGCTCGCGTGAAACTCCTTTGATAGCTTAGCAAGTCATTTCCTCATTATATCCGAATAAAGCATACTTACGGTCTCAGAAAGTTCTGTCTTAAGGTATATATTAATTTAATAAAATTTATTCCCCTAGTTATACAATCTTTATGTTTAACCAGGGAAATGTTATGCGATTTTTCACTCAATTCCGTCGTTGGGTATTTTTAGCAATCTGTATCATGACCGCAATCGTAGCGTGTACGATCTCTTCAGGAAGGCGCGATCGCATGACCTTTTAAGACTGCATAACCTTTTTTCAGGGGCATCTTGATAATTCTCCAAATGTAATTAGGAATGGAAATTTAGCATTTTGAACTCATTTCGACAAAATTCTCAGAACCGAACTTTTATCAACATTGGCTAACATACTGAGAATACTCAAAGACAAACTGTATCTTATCTACATATTTATCTCAAAAAGTTCCGGATTTTTCTGAGTTTGAAGAAGTTTGTTATGCTGCCTTGCGCCCAAACGCATAAAAAATGGTGAGATCGTTTCAAATTCCCCGTTCAGTTTGCAGCGCCTCCAATTCCATATCAAATTCAACTCTGGCTTTTGCTAACTGCTTAGATGTCAGTTGCAATATTGTATTGGAGATGATAGGAGCGATATAATCTACGCCTAACCGTTGCAGACTATATGCTAAAAAATTACGCACAGCCACAGGACGGTTATCATATCCAATGAAATTGCCATCCCAGTTTCGCAAAGCACCAAATTTCACGGCAATAAAAACGCGATCGCGTGGAACTTCTTTGATGGCTTGGCGAATCAGTTCTTCATTATGTCCGACTCCGTAAAAGTCACCTGTATCTAGAAAGTTGACGCCAAGCTCAATAGCATGACGAATTGTTGCTATGCTTTCAGCGTCGTTAGCTTGCTTTCCACCGTAAAAATCTGACATCCCCATGCAACCCAAACCTAACGCTGATACTTTATTATTCCTAACGCTATTAATGAAGTTATACAATATTGTAGTTTCATCGTATTGACCTCAGAAAAATCACTCATGATACAACTTCACGAGCATTTGCGTGTTTTTCTGAGAAAATATCGAGTTATTTATTCTGTCAGAGTAAAGATTTGGTAAAGGATTTAAAGATAAGCTCTACTTTTTGCTCGCTGCAAAGCACCCCCCAGGGTACTGTAAGAGTTTGATGGCATTTTCTAGAGTGAAAATACAAACTCGATTAGCGCAATGAAAACACTAATTTACCAAACACTAATACATCAGAATTCTTCTGATTTATTTGTTGTTAGGGAGTTTTATTAGCAATATTCTACCAAATTGACATAAAACCCTAAAAATTCACTAACCTAAGTGGAAAATTGGCGCTTGCTTTTTAACTTTGACAGGAGTTTCATAATGGACGCTATATTGTTTTGGAATGATATTGCTTTAACAGCAGTAGCAAATGACCACACTGGATCGCCCGCACCTCTCGAACAAGGGGGACCAACCCGAACCTCACGGGCGTTAGCAATTGTTCATGTCGCTATGTTTGATGCTTTTAATTCAATCGATCGTTCTTTCACACAGTATTTGGTTTCTGTACCATCATCTAGGAGTGCATCTAAAGATGCAGCTATTGCTCAAGCTGCATTTGCAACCTTAGCAGCTTTATACCCGCAACAATTAGAAGTGTTCACTTCCAAGTTCAACGATTTTCTAGCATCAATTCCACCAGGAGAAGATCGCGATGAAGGCATCAATATCGGAGCAGATGTGGCAGATCGCATTCTTGTCGATCGCCGTCAAGATGGTTCTCAAGTTGATATGCCATATATTGCAGGTATCTTACCGGGACAGCATCGTCCCGATCCCCTCAATCCCAATCAAGGCTTTTCAACACCTCGTTGGGGAGGCGTCAAGCCATTTGCTTTACCAAGTGTTGTAGAATTTCGCTCTGAAGCACCACCAGCACTTAACAGCGATCGCTATACCAAAGACTTTAACGACGTAAAGGCAAACGGAGCCCAGAACTCAACAACTCGCACGGCAGATGAAACCGAAATCGGCATTTTCTGGGCATATGACGGAAGTCAAGGAATTGGGACACCACCCCGACTGTATAACCAGAATGTAAGAGCGATCGCAGTTCAAGAAAAAAACACTCTCAAAGAAAATGCTCGCCTATTTGCATTAGCGAACTTAGCAATGGCTGATGCGGGAATTCAATGTTGGGATACAAAGTATTTCTACAGCTTCTGGCGACCCATCCTTGCTGTTCGCGAAGCAGATGCAGGTAATAGCCCCACAGGACAAGGAGATGGTAATGTAAACACAGTCGGAGACCCTCTTTTTGTACCGTTAGGAGCACCCAATACCAATGCACCACAAGGCAGTATAAACTTTACACCTAACTTCCCATCTTATACCTCCGGACATGCAACCTTTGGTGCTGCCGTGTTCCAAACATTAATACGTTTTTACAAAAGAGATACCATCTCTTTCAAATTAGTATCTGATGAATTTAATGGTATTAATAGAGACGTTGATGGGACAGTAAGACCAATGCGCGAGCGAACATATGACTCCTTCACAGAGGCAATGTTAGAAAATGCCCGCAGTCGAATCTACTTGGGAATTCATTACCAATTTGACGCCGATGAAGGAGTCAAAGCAGGAACAAGAATTGCCGATTACGTGTTTGACAATTATCTCAAACGTGTGTAACAAACAGTGACCAGTGACCAATGACGGGTCACTAGTCACTGTCAATTTCCAATCGGGTAGCAAGATGGTAAAAACATTTCTCCTGTTTCCATCGATACAAAGCCTCGATCGATTCCTGGCGCATAGAGTTTGGTAAGATTTTCTTCAATCCAACTAGCAGTTTCGGGATAACCCAACTCAGTCACCCGTTGTAAAGTTGCTACCCAACTGACTAATCTACTTGGTTCGGCAGAATGAACGGCATAGAATCCTAACCATACACTATGTGGCACTAAAACAGGACTCGTAGCAAAAGCTAACTTATCTTCTGCATCTTCTGGTTGAACGATTCGATTATCCACCACTACGATTTGTCCGCGATCTGATGAAAGTTCTCCTAAGTAGCTGACAGTTCCATTCAGTCGATAACCCCAGGGAATAATAAAATGAACGAGTAGATATTGCAACCACTCCACATAGCGATAAAATTTTTCGTGCCCGTTCCACTCTATAGCACATCCATCAGCAGTTGGTTGCCATTGACAATACAGTCCGGGTTGTCCCTTGGGAGGACGGTTTTCATCCATCACTGATTCTGCTGCTTGTGGATGCGACTCATTAATGAAATAGCCTCCTTCCTCACCCAATGGCAAACCCACAGCCTCTCGACCGGGATCGGGAATTATCATTAAGATAGATTGCGATCGCTTGACTCGTCGAGTACGAGCAAAGTCCAAAAGATACAGTGCTTGAAAGTCGAACAAAGGATGGTCAAGCTGGAATTTGCCAGAGAATTTAGTTGTGTATCCCATAATTTACATGGTACATAAGTTTGCTACAAATTATACCCAGATTGGACAATTGAAATCCTTTCTCCAGAACAAAGTTCAAATCGGGTAACTGGGAATATTCTTTATTACTTACAACATGGTTGTCAGCTGGGATGGTTAATCGATCCAGCAGATCGATCTATTTTAGTCTTTCGGCGAGGTCAACAACCAGAATTGTCATTAGGTAGCGATCGCTTGTCAATATTAGAGAGTATCGACCTAGACATAACAGTAGATACGATTTTTGGTTGGCTGAAGATGTCTAGTAATTAGCCAACAGGTAATAGTATTCCCAGTAATTATACTTCATTTACCGTTTTAATCGCCTCGGTCAAGTTAGTGCAGACGAAAAGAATATTGTGTAGAGAATTGACTCTCCTCCTAAAGTCAGAGATCGGTCAAAAGGAAGGCAAACATAATAGATATTATGTAGAAAATAAGAGAGACTATTGTGGAGTTTTCTACAACTTTGGGTTTAGGTAAACTTACGCGAGCAACGATGGCGCAGTCGCTGCTGACACCACGATTGAAGGGAATATAGTTATGAGTCAACAATTAGCTGAGGGAAACGCTGTTGGCATGGCAGATTTGTCGCCAAGCAAGATAGCGGTCAACTTAAAAATTAACGGCACGGTTTACAATTTACAAATCGAGCCGCGTGTTTCTTTGCTCGACGCTTTACGCGAGTTTGCTGGACTCACGGGAACGAAGAAAGGGTGCAATCAGGGGGCGTGCGGTGCCTGTACTGTGCTGGTTGACGGCGATCGCATCAATTCGTGTTTGGCACTCGCCGTTCAGTACGAAGGTGTGGAAATCACGACGATCGAAGGCTTGGCAAATGACGGCGAACTGCATCCCCTACAAGCTGCGTTCGTCGAATACGATGGGTTTCAGTGCGGCTACTGCACCCCCGGACAGATTTGTTCTGCGATCGGAATGCTCAAAGAATTTCAGCAAAATCTGCCAAGCGCAGTTTCACCGAGTATGAACGGAGAATATGAATTTTCCGATGAAGAAATCAGAGAACGGATGAGCGGAAATTTATGTCGCTGCGGTGCTTATGTCGGCATTACCGAAGCGATTCACACCGCATTCGATGGGGAGGCGGCACGATGAAAAATTTTATTTATCAGAAAGCCAACAGCGCAGATGCAGCGATAAATTTAATCGGACAAAACACAAACGCGAAATTTTTGGGCGGCGGAACGAATCTGGTTGATTTGATGCGCGAAAACATCGAGCGATTAGATGCACTGGTGGATGTGACACATTTACCTGCTGAAATCGAAGAAACTGCCGACGGCGCAATCAGAATCGGTGCGGCGGTGAAAAACACTGCCCTTGCCAATCACGAATCGATCCGCGAGAAATTTCCTGTTCTTTCCCAAGCCATTCTCTTCGGCGCGTCGGGACAAATCAGAAATATGGCAACCGTCGGAGGTAATATATTGCAGCGAACTCGCTGTTATTATTTTTATGACGACACGGCGCGATGCAACAAACGCGAAATCGGTGCGGGCTGCGATGCGATCGAGGGTTTTAATAGAATTCACGCGATTTTAGGCGCATCCGATGCCTGCATTGCCACGCATCCATCGGATATGTGCGTAGCGCTCGCCGCCCTTGATGCACGAGTTTTGGTTCAAGGCGCAAATGGCACCCGCGAAATTGCCATCAATGATTTTCACCGTCTTCCCGAAAACACGCCGCACATTGAAACCGCGTTGCAAGATGGTGAATTGATAACGGCGATAGAAATTCCGCGAAACGATTTCGCAAAAAATTCGCTTTATCAAAAAGTGCGAGATCGAGCAAGTTATGCCTTTGCATTGGTGAGCGTGGCTGGTGCTTTAGAAATCGAAAATAAACAAATTAAAAACGTGCGAATCGCGCTTGGCGGCGTGGCTCATAAACCTTGGCGGGCTTTTGCTGCAGAAGAAGTTTTGCTGGGTTTACCTGCAACCGAAGAGAATTTCTGGCGTGGGGCGGAAGCAGAATTAGAAAACGCGAGGGGATTTGCCAACAACAGTTTCAAAATCGAATTGGCGAAACGGGTGATTGTTGGCGTGCTGAAGGAACTGGCGGAACAAGGAGGAACAAACCGATGATCGACACGCAGAAAATGATGGAAACCGTCATGCAGTACAAAGAAACCGCTCCGCTATCTCAAGATCGGCGCAGTCTCATCGGAAAACCTTTGAACCGAGTTGATGGGCAATTGAAAGTCAAAGGTGAGGTTCCTTTCTCGGCAGAGTATAACGTTGCAAATTTGACTTATGCTGCCCTCGTTTACAGTTCGGTTACCAAGGGAAAAATTGCGAAAATCGACGTATCGAGAGCCGAAAAAGCAAACGGCGTTTTAGCGATTGTCACCCACGAAAACGCCCCGAAAATGAACGAACCGTTGCCGTTCAATCCAAGTGGCGGCAATGGTGCGGCGGCAAGCGATCTGCCGATATTACAGGAAGCAGATGTGCATTGGAACGGTCAGCCAATCGCTGTCATTGTTGCTGAAACCCAGGATTCGGCGGAAGAAGCCGCTACACTCGTTAAAGTCGAATATGAAACGGCAGAGGTGGAAGTTTCTTTTGACGCTTTGAAAAAGATTGCCAAACAGCCTGAGAATATTCTTGGCGAACCGCCTGAAATCAAAATCGGCGACGCGGAAAACGCATTTGATGCAGCAGAATTTAAGGTTGACAATCTTTATCATACGCCGCGCTATAACCACAATGCGATCGAGCCGCACGCAACCATTGCCATCTGGCACGATGATGAAAGTTTAACCGTTTTCGACAGTACGCAATGTATTCATAACTTAAGCTACACCCTCGCTATGATGTTCGGCATTCAACCCGAAGCCGTTCGAGTCATCTCGCCGTTTGTCGGCGGCGGATTCGGCGGTAAAGGCACGATGTGGTGGAATACGGCACTTTGCGCGATCGCAGCGAAAGTTGTCAACCGTCCGGTGAAATTAGCCGTTTCACGCGAAGGCGTTTTTCGCATTGTCGGCGGACGCACGCCGTCAGAACAGCGCGTTGCACTCGGTGCTGGTAAAGACGGAAAATTCACTGCGGTTATTCACAGTGGCATCACCGCCGCAACGACGCATAACAATTTCCCCGAACAGTTCACCTTTCCAGTGCGACATCTTTATGCTGCGGAAAATTTTTACATCGCACAGAAAGTCGTCAATCTCGATACCGTCGCGAACACTTTTATGCGTGCGCCAGGTGAATCAATTGGCACCTTCGCGTTAGAGTCGGCGATTGACGAACTGGCTTACGAACTAAAAATCGATCCGATAGAACTCCGGCGCATCAACGAGCCAACGAAAGATCCGGTGAGAGATGTTGCGTTTTCAATGCGTAATTTGACCTTGGCTTACCAGCGTGGAGCGGAGAAATTCGGTTGGAACCATCAAGCACCGCGATCGCAGAAGGATGGTAAATGGCTCGTTGGGCAGGGAGTGGCGACGGCTTATTATCCATATTACCGTTTCGTTTCGACCGCCCGCGTGCGAATTTCTGCTGACGGCACGGCAGTCGTTAAAGCCTCGGCACACGAGATGGGTATGGGAACGGCAACGGTGCAGATTCAACACGCAGCAGAGAGATTGGGTTTGCCAATCGAGCGAGTTTCGTTTGAATACGGCGATTCAAATTTACCCCAGGCACCGTTAGCTGGCGGCTCGAATCAAACTGCTAGTAACCTCGCAGCGATTGCCGCAACGATTGAAAAGGTTTTGCGCGAACTGCTCGCGATCGCTGGAGACGATTCGCCACTTTCGGGTCTAAAATACGAAGACATTGAGGTGCGTGACGGCGGCATTTTTAGCAAGGAGGATTCATCGAAAGGTGAAACTTACACGTCGATCTTGCAGCGTGTTGGGCAGGAATATGTGGAAGCGGAAGCGGCATCGGGCGAGCCTTCGGAGATAGAAGAATATTCGATGGGTTCATACGGCGCACAGTTCTGCGAAGTCCGCATTAACGAAGAAACTGGCGAAGTGCGTGTTTCGCGCTGGTTGGGTTCATTCGACTGCGGAAAAATTCTGAATCCGAAAACTGCGACCAGTCAGTTTCGCGGCGGCATTATTATGGGCATTGGAATGGCGCTAACTGAAGAAACATTATTTGACGAGCGAAAAGGGCGAATCATGAATGCCTCACTTGCAGAATATCACATTCCGGTTAATCTAGACGTGCCGCATATCGAAATTATTTATAACGATATTCCTGACGAACACGCTCCCTCAGGCGTACACGGTATCGGCGAAATTGGCATCACGGGGGTGGCGGCTGCGATCGCCAACGCAGTTTTTAACGCGACGGGCAAACGCATTAGAGAGTTACCGATTACGCTCGATAAACTGCTATAGCAATTCCCACTTTCGTGAGATACAGAATAATAAATTAACCGCAGCCTGTAGCGGATGGACGCTGATAAATTTGTACCTCAAGTGATTAGGAAACGCTATAAATCACTAGATACACCCCAATATAGTTTTATAACTCCTCGTCCTGTCAATTGATAGGCGGGGTTTTATTTATAAAACTTTGTAAAGAATTAGCTTCTTTATCACAATACCTTTGCCAAAATAAGAGCCTACAAAAATTTTGACAAAATCTGGCAAAATAACCCATAGATAAGCGTTTAGCTGACAAACAGGCTGATAATCTCAAACCCTTTATAATACAGGCGATACGTTAAAAAAATCCTATGGGAAACCTTGCAGGAATTTTTAAGACTAATTGTTTTTGCCAAGCCTCAGAGAAAAAAGAGTGAATACATCCATTCACCCTCGTAAATTGGCAAAGGTATTGTTATCATAAAGCTTATTTTTAAGGCTGAAAAATAAATGAATCACTTAATGGGATAGTTCCCTCAAAGTATCATATAAGCCTGTTTTATTCAAATCCAGCTTTCCCAAGAAAATTCTCGTACTTGTTGCATTCGCTCAAAGTCACTATCACATGAAACAACAATCAACGAGTAATATCACGTCCGCTTATATACCCTAAATAAAACTCACGCAAAGACGAGGCAGCGCGTTGCTCTGGTTACCACCAGTTGAAGCGCTTGCCGTCGCAAAGGAGACGCTTGACATAAACAAGTTTCTCGACCATTATTGCTGTCTTTGTATTCAAAGACTCCCGGTGTCACCAAATAAGCAAGAGATTTACCACCCGTTTGGAAATTACGTTCAGATAAATTTTGCAACTTATTCCACTGTTCGTCTAGATTTGGACACCGGAGTAAAATAGCTCGATGTCCCTCTCCTCCCAAACGCAATGTTGTAGGAGTCTCAATTTCTCGATCTATACCAATTGCTAAACTCCAACCAGGAAGCAAGCGAATAGCATTCTCCACAAAATAACCATCTGCTTCTTTGACTTGTTTCGTCCCTTCTGCGATCGCATGGTTTCTCGATCCAGTCTTTAAAATCTGGGTATGTTTGTAGCAACCAGTGGTCTATGAGTGGTTGTTGGAAGAGACTGGGGTATAGCAAGCTATCGGGACCGTATTGTAAAGCGAGTTTCCGCAGGCATTAAGATGAGGGATTTATCCTGGAATTCTTGGCAGACAGCCTCTGGCAAACAACGCCACAGCCACCAGAACAACTGTTTGTAGTTTTCCTTTTTCTTGGCTTCAACGGGGATTTTGTCGAACAGGTTTTGTTCTTGTTTTTGGAGGTATTCGCGCCGTTTATTGAGGAGTTCTGAGTGCTGTGGGATTTTAAAATTTAGTTTTGCACCCGAAAGTAGGTGAGCGATTTGTAAGCCATCGTCCTTGTAGTTAACACTTTGAATGATACTGCCAATTGCACCGCGATCGCTCGCCGAGGCAATCCAATCAGCTTGATGGATGTGTTTCATAACTGTACCTCCTGATGTTTCAGGGTTCCAGCCATTTTCAACCCAATTTTGCATGACTGGCAATTGTTGCCAGAAGCTGTTCTCACCGCGCCCTGATTGGTTGTTATGTAGTGCTTTTAGCACGGGATCGTGTAGCAATCCCCAGATTTTAGTTTGCCAGTATGCTTCTGACACCAGTGAATTCCTTAGTTGTTGTCTCCAGTATGGATTGTATGAATTGATATCCCCAAGTGTCCAATAACAGCAAATATTTCTGAAGAAAGATTTTGATTATCCAAATTGGCTTGCAGTAAGGTTTTCAGTCAAAAAGTACCACTCAAATCAATATTTTCTTTTTATTGACTTTTTTAAAGTTTTGTGTATTGTTTCTGGGGACTAGCGATTGGGGAATGGGATCGCACTCACTGATACAGAAGATTGGGAAAAATTCGCCCTGCATTAACCTTCTTCAATCATCCAAACCAAAAAACCCAAAATTTGCTCGACTGGAGGTAAAGGATAATCATTCAAATCTATTGTGACAACTTGTGACTCTAGCTTAAGAAATCGCCATTGTGTGCCACTGGTGACGCAGCCGTAAACAACTAAAATTGGTTGACCGCAAGCTTCATTAAAGCGTTGCATCGCAACCATCTCAGCAATACACTGTCCTAGTCCCAACTTTAAATCCGCTTTTTTTGCTTCTACGACAACTATAGTAGGAGCTTCTACAGTTAATTGTTCTGAGGATCGGCTAACTAAAAAATCGCAGACGCCATTGAGTCCTGCATCTATATCTACATCAAACTGTTCCCCAGAAAAAACGCTGATTTCTTTGTTGAGAATGCGTCGTACCTCCAAAAGTACAGGATTAATTATGACCTCAGAACGAGCTTTTTCTGTACCTACTGCTACTGCCCAAAGTAAATCTTCTAACATTATTTCTAGCCTGGGACTAAGGGTTATTGGTGCAATTGTATCTGGAAAAAATTTTACCCCTTCAACAATAGTGAGTTTCAAATCCCGCTTCGCTTTGTCGATGGTAAATTGGCTGTAGGGCATAACAAACTATAAATGAAAATTTATCGGTTAGAAGTTAAAGACTCTATAAATTCATTGTACACTGCGATCGCTTTATTAAGCCCTTAAGAGAAGTCCACAGAATAATCGATCCAATGTTGTCATGCTGAGTGTAGCGTAAGCGTAACGAAGCATCTTAAAGTAGAACTTGCGTACTTAAAGAGATTCTTCACTTCGTTCACAATGACATTGGGCATTTTTTTTCGTGGAGTTTTCTAACGAAGTTATTAGTATTTCATCTGATATACTGAGTTTCAACAAAGCATTGTAGTAGGAGTAGAGATTAATATGTGTCTATTTTGAAGTTTTGATTGTAAGTTCAAGTGCATTGCAAAAGCTACTGAGTCTCCTTAGCAAAGCATTATAATAAGGGTAGGCATCATCCCGTTCATCTTGAAGACGAGCATACAAGGTTAATTCTGGTTCTGGGGCTAGACGATCTTTTGGGATATCTAAACCTGCTTCGGTTAAGCGCGTTGCTGCGATCGCAACTAACAACGCTCCAACTGTATTCGTTTCGCCATTGTGAAGATCGTCTATTCCTGGTAAAACGAATTCTGCCCCTGGCAACTCAGTAAGATTCATAATCGATTCTTCCTGTGGTTCTCGAACTTTTCATAACATTAATTTTGAAGCGATCGAGCAGCAAAAATCTCTCAAATACACGAACACTATAGGTTTTTGAAAGTTTTTGACTGCTGCCACTCTATGGTTTTAAAACTGCCACTTTTTACTTTAAGTAACACCCCATATTGAGATCGTCCACATTCGGGGTTTGCCTACTTCTCATCAATGCTTTCTCATTCTCCCGCAATCGCCGCACGGCATCGCGAACCAGTTCGGTAGCGTTGCTATAATAGCCGCTCTCTACTTTCTGGCGAATGTAGTTCCCATCAACATCTGAAAAAACGATGTTCATGCTTCATCCTTTTTGCTCATATCATGCACTTAAAATATACATAATTTGAGCATAAATGGCAAGAATTGGGTCTCAAAGAACAATACCTTCGTCGATTGTTTCCAATCTATTAGTTTCCCTAGCGAGTAGGGACAAAATGGAGCTTATATGAGAGGACAAATCATTTTTAGGTTTCCAATCTATTAATTTCCCTAGCGAGTAGGGACCTTATACGACAAGGCACAAGCCAAAAAAGATGGGATTATGTTTCCAATCTATTAGTTTCCCTAGCGAGTAGGGACATCTTCAAAAAAGGTGCTGATAATGCGCGAGATGCACTGTCGTTTCCAATCTATTAGTTTCCCTAGCGAGTAGGGACCGACGGGTGTTTTTCTCCCACTCAAAGTTGGGGTTAGATGTAGTTTCCAATCTATTAGTTTCCCTAGCGAGTAGGGACATGGAAACTGGCATTACGTTCATGATTGTTTGTGTCTCTGTTTCCAATCTATTAGTTTCCCTAGCGAGTAGGGACAATGAATTGATAAAGCTCGCAATGATAAACCATTGCGTTTCCAATCTATTAGTTTCCCTAGCGAGTAGGGACCTTGAGATATGCAGTCAACCATGAGGTGTAGCTGTAGGTTTCCAATCTATTAGTTTCCCTAGCGAGTAGGGACCATTTGGCTTGTCCTCCCTTCTATGAATCAGTATATATATAGTCGTTTCCAATCTATTAGTTTCCCTAGCGAGTAGGGACTCGCCCCCTTGATTTGCTGTTGGGTCAATCCCGAATAGTTTCCAATCTATTAGTTTCCCTAGCGAGTAGGGACCATCTGTGGTGACTTATCAATTGGTTAAAGTCATTCCCGTTTCCAATCTATTAGTTTCCCTAGCGAGTAGGGACTTTTTCTTTGCCGAACCAAGCGGGGTCGCGATCGCTGCTTGTTTCCAATCTATTAGTTTCCCTAGCGAGTAGGGACTTAATGAATGGCTTTGAAGAAGTCTTGGCAGATTTTGGTGAGTTTCCAATCTATTAGTTTCCCTAGCGAGTAGGGACGAAAACGTCGCCTCTTTCACAACTCGATGGTAGTCGTGTTTCCAATCTATTAGTTTCCCTAGCGAGTAGGGACTCCGGTTAATCGCTGCATAGCTATCAATTATTTGCTGGTTTCCAATCTATTAGTTTCCCTAGCGAGTAGGGACTGTGAGTGAGTAGGGAGCAAAGATTTCCCTCTTCGTCTGGTTTCCAATCTATTAGTTTCCCTAGCGAGTAGGGACTTTAACAATGGATGAAGCAGAAGCCGAGGTTGAAAGGTTTCCAATCTATTAGTTTCCCTAGCGAGTAGGGACGTGAGGGCTGCATTATTTAATCTGGCTCGTTCGGCTTCCGTTTCCAATCTATTAGTTTCCCTAGCGAGTAGGGACCCAGTGGGAAGGAGATGGAAACTCACGATCTCCTCACGTTTCCAATCTATTAGTTTCCCTAGCGAGTAGGGACAACGCCGAGATATATGGCGTCAACGAGGACATCAGCGAGTTTCCAATCTATTAGTTTCCCTAGCGAGTAGGGACTTTTAATCAACGCATTGAAAAGATGCTATGAGGAAGTTTCCAATCTATTAGTTTCCCTAGCGAGTAGGGACCCCTCTAGTTTAGACCCTTACCCCGTAAGGAGTCCAGAGGCAGTTTGCGAGGGGGTCAGAAAATGAGACGAGAAAAGGGAAAAAAGTCATCATAAAAATCGCTGAAACGCTTACAGGACAAGGCGGCGAGGGGGTCAACGAAAGAATCAGTATTTCAGACTTTTCCCGACCCGCTCGCTGCTAATTAGACGATTATCGAACCAGGTAGCTCTGTGACAGGGGGACCAACGCCCCAAGTTTCCACTTGTCCCCAAGTATGCTGAGACAAAGGATAAAACCGCACGCTGTCTTCTGCAAGTTTTACCTTTTTCTTGAACCTTTGACAAAGTTCTTTATACTTACTTGGAGGCAATTGGCACTCAAAAACCGAGTACTGTACCCGTTTGCCATATCCTTCTAGCAAATCTGATACCTTTTTGCGCCGTTTGTCGCAAGGAATATCATAAGCTACCACGTATAACATGAACTCAACGAATTAAGTAAGGCTGGTATGTATGACTGGGATTGTATACAAACTGCTTGTAAGCTTTAACTTGCTGAGTTAGCAAATCCCATTTGGGTTGTTTTTCTTCAGAGTCTGTTTGCACTTCCTCCTCCATACGCTGTAAAAATGCCTTGAGATACTTTCGCCGTCCAGAATCGTTTAAGTAACAACCCCCATCTCGGTATTCAAAATCTTGTGCATTTACAGCTTTAGTATTAACTAACCACAAAACCAAGGAATCCACAATAGGAGCGCGAAACTCCTCAATCAAATCCGAGGTAAGAGCAGCATGACGTTCCGAACCTTGGTGTAGGCAAGCATAATAGGGATCGAGTCCTTGTATTTCTATCATTGCTAGTAGGTGATTCCACAGCACTTGATAGCCAAAACTTAACATAGCATTGACAGGGTTTCCTGGTGGACGGCGACTGCGCCCGGTAAAGACGAATTCTGAATTGGTCAAACATTCTCCAAAAGCAGAAAAATATTGTACCGCACCCGAACCTTCAAAGCCCATTAGCCGTTCCCAACTATCAGCTTCTGCAGCTTGCGAAACCAAGTAATCTAGGCTTTGCAATGCTCCTTCCAACACTTCCGACTCAAGCCGTTTTCTCTGTCGTCGCAATAGCACGCGACTATTTTTCAATTTTGCTTGTACGATCGCCCTAGCGGTGACTAACTTTTCCACAGGTGACAGCTGCTGTTGATAACGGCACAATTGCCGATAACCCCGCTCGATTGGTAAGATACGTCCGTAACAAAATCCCATGCGCGAAAGATAAACAATGGGAATATCTCGCCAAAGACAAGCACGAATTGCTTGGGTACTCACTTGCGATTTACCAAAAATCAGAACTTGTTCCAAGAGTGGTAACTGCACTTCAGCACAAATCGTTTCTTTCTGCTTGACGATTAACATTTCTTGCTGTAAAGAAACATAGCAATTCTGCTGGGAAACATATAGCGTCCTCATAAGTTAAGTTAAGAGCGAGTCTTAACCTCTCCACCACCTACTCAAAGATGATTGACGACGACGATGAGAATTTTCTCGTCTTGAATCTGAAGATAGTACTTCGACTTGACGTTGTGGTTCCAACCAAGCAATCACTCGGTCAGCAACGCTAGACACAGCAAAAGTCGTCAAAGTCACCAATAGTGTATTAATAATGACTGCTGCTAATCCCAAGGGGGCAATCAGCAAGATAATAAGAGTAATGCCACCCGTAAAAACAGAAACTAAAGTGTTGCGTATGGTAGAAACACGCGGAGAAATGTACATAAAGATTAACGATCGCTCGTTTTTTTGACATAGGGGTGTATAATATGCAGCGCTGCATATCATCAAGATATTCGCTCGACCCAAAAAAAGCACGAAAAAGAGAATAATTCACCATTTCTTCACAAAGCACGAAACCCTTGCCAATCCTGGAATAGATTGATACAACATTTGGGTAAGTCATATTTTTTGTAAATTGTCCTAAATCGAGCTTCGTCATTTGTCATTTGTCATTTGTCATTTGTCATTGGTCACTGTTATTAATATGCGTAAAAAAGATACCTCTCACCCTTACAAAGATCCCTTAAGCTTTGAGCGACTTATGTTGCTGATTGCAACTTTACTAAAGTATCCAGGAATCGGTTGTCCTGATGGCATGGAGGACTTACCTAAAAACCAACATCATAATGCTCTCACGCAAGTGCAGTTAGGATTGCGTGAATTAGCAAACGTTTTTGGAATCCAATTACCAGCCAATTATCCTTCTACACCAACATTACGCAAAGACTTAGAAACTCTTCGACACTATGGCATTCTAGATCGAAGGATGTACAGGTGGGGATACTATTTAGGTACAGGCGTCATGTCCCAAGAAGAACTGAAAGTTGCGATCGATGCTATAGCATCCCAAGCCAAATATCAAGGAGATTCCCAAGTCAGACGCATTCACGAGACTCTTAGCAAAAGGTTGAGAGGATTGGATTTGCAACTCAACGGAGAATTTTTTTACCCTATCAGACAATATCTCAATCGTGCCATAGTCCATACAGACCCTGAAGAAATGGCAGAAAAAGGAAACAACCAAGATACTCTGTTCCACAAATTACCAATCCTGGAACAAGCCATCATTCAAGGACAACCCGTTGAAATCTCCCGCAGTCAAGATCTTTATGGTACTGGTCGTGTCGGACCCATACAAGTTTTACCATTACAGTTGATTTATTACGATATCGCTTGGTATTTACTTTACGAATATTGCGATAGCGGACATTTGGCGATTGGACGAATGAATCGATTCAAGAACTACTGCAAAGTTTTAAATGATTCGGGTCGAGGTACAGAAGCACAAAGATATAGCTTAGGGAAAGCATACGAACTATTAGAAAATGGTTGGGGACTCAATTTAGGAGAACCAAACGACCAACAGTTAGAGTTACAAGGTAAGTTAGAGTATGTCACGGTAAAAGTGCGTTTCTTTCATCCGCTCGTTGCGTTTATCCAAGAAGGAGAACTCCGCCATCCCAATCAAGAAATTATTTCTAGCCCTCTAGATGAAGTAACGGGTAAGGTTAATTTTGTGGACTATATTATAGCGCTACCACCACGCTCTTTAAATGAGTTTTTGTTTTGGGTTTATCGTTACATGGATAAGGCTCAAGTGCTTGCTCCTCCTTCTCTTGTGCAGAAACATCACGAAGCTGCTAACAATTTAGTGGCAAGGTTTTAAAATGCCAGGACTTACCTCAGTATTCTTTGAAGGTCGAACAAGGGACGGTCAAGCTGGAATTGTTCTGAAGTCTCATGAATTACGTCAAGCCATTGAAAGACCTGCAATAAAAAAGATGTTAGATTTTGAGCCACCAACTCTTATGGATTCATCGATTAACTGTGTCCATAATTGCTTCTGGGTAGCGCGTTCCTCTTGTGGCTCCAATCGGCGCAGCATCTTCAATTCGCCGCAAATCATCATCACTCAATTCGATTGCGATCGCGCCAAGATTCTCTTCAAGTCGCTCGCGCCGTTTTGTTCCGGGAATCGGTACAATATCTTCGCCTTGTGCAAGCAGCCATGCAAGAGCAAGTTGTGCGGGTGTACAGTTTTTCTCAGTTGCAATCTCTTTAATTTTTGCCACAAGTTGTAAATTTCGTTCAAAATTCTCACCTTGATACCGTGGTAAGTGACGGCGGAAATCATCAGGTGCAAAGTCTTCAGGTTTTTGAATTGTTCCAGTCAAAAAGCCACGTCCGAGGGGCGAATAAGCCACTAATCCAATTCCTAGTTCCTGGCAAACAGGCAACACATCTGTTTCTGGTTCCCGCGTCCAAAGACTGTATTCAGTTTGCAACATTGCAATTGGATGAACCTTTACCGCACGACGCAAAGTGTCTGCACCTGCTTCTGAGAGTCCGGCATATCGGATTTTGCCTTCTTGGATCAGTTCTGCGATCGCACCAATGGTGTCTTCAATGGGCACATTCGAATCGACTCTGGCTGGATAGTACAAATCGATATAATCTACTCCCAGACGTTGCAGACTATATGCTAAAAAATTACGCACTGCAACAGGGCGGTTATCATAACCAATGAAATTGCCATCCCAGTTTCGCAAAGCGCCAAATTTCACGGCAATAAAAACTCGATCGCGTGGAATTTCTTTGATTGCTTGGCGAATCAGATCTTCATTATGCCCGACTCCGTAGAAGTCCCCTGTGTCAAGAAAGTTCACCCCAAGTTCGATCGCATGACGAATCGTCGCGATGCTTTCGGTGTCGTTCGCTTGCTTTCCACCGTAAAAATCCGACATACCCATACAGCCCAAACCCAATGCTGATACTTGAGCATCAGATTTTCCGAGTTGGCGATATTTCATGAGTTTTGATTCCTTTGCATATAGTTTTCTTACAAATTACAAAATTTGTCATTTGTTATTAAGGTTATGAGTGTATTGTATCACAAGGGATAAAGACTTAACAAATTACAAATTTTGAAAAATGTCACAAAGCTTGTTATAGTTAGATTTTTTCTGCCGTTAGGGATACGGTTAGTAATTTGACGACTGCGATCGCCTGTTCTTCGAGTGGCTCATGAGCGGATTCTCGAATCATTAGGGGATGGTGAAATTTGAGGGTAGCAGCACTTACTGCCGCAGTTGCCAGGGAGAGATCGCCAATCTGGAATTCTCCACTTTCGACGCCACGGGTTAAAATTCCTTGAAGGATGGAAGATAAAACTTGCAAGTGATGCTCCGCCACCGTGGGATCGGCTTCCAGAATGGCGAGATAAGCATCAAAAAGTTCTGGCTCAGCGGCAAGTTTGTCCCGTTTGAGTCGATAAAGTCCCAATACGTAGGCTTGCAGGCACTCCCCAGCAGAATTCGATTTTTGAGTTATCTCTAGCAGAGCTTGTTCGATACCGCTAAACCAGCGCCCCACGACAGCATCCATCACATCCGCTTTGGTTTTGAAGAAGCGGTAAACGTTGGCATGGGACATTTTACAAGCACGAGCAATTTCACTAACTGTAGTGCGGGAGTAGCCGTACCGCCGGAGATGAGCTTCAGCTGTTGCCAAAATGAGTTCTTGTGTCTCTTGAGCAGTTCGTTCTGTTTGCGCCATCCCAGTTATCAATTGCTACTAAATCATTAACACATTTTGACACTTGTAGACGCGTTAGACGAGCGTTAGCTGTTGGATGAAGAAGTTAATACTGACGTTGCGATCGCGATGGAGGTAAGAATTCAGTCATTCTAGATTAGACAGACAAAAACCCAATCATTGCAGCTCGCATCAAAACATACTTATAACTGTGAGCAGTTACTTTCAATGGGTTTACGGAAAATTGCGTAATTTGAACTTAAACTAAGTCACTAGTGCATGGACAATAGACTAGAAAGAAATTAAATGTTATTGCCACACGCCAAACAGGAGGATAACTTGTGATTTATGAGGTGAAGACGGCTAAACCGGAAGATTGTCTGGCGGGCGGTGGGGAGATGGGAGCGCTGATGCGATCGCTTGATTGGTCAAAAACCCCCTTGGGTTCGGTCAGTAGTTGGTCAATAGCCTTAGTTGCAAGTCAGATAGCGACAGCGATCGCCAACACCCGTGGTTTGGAAATGGAATGCAAACGGGCTGAAGCGTTAGCAGAACTTGACCGAGTCAAAAGTCAGTTTTTAGATAACATGAGCCACGAACTCCGCACTCCACTTAATGGGATTTTGGGTTATGCTCAAATCCTCAAAAAAGGCAAAACAATAATAGATCATCAAAAGAACGGTTTGAGCATTATTCATCAGTGCGGCGAACACCTCCTCAATCTGATTAATGATTGCCGTTTGCCATGCATCTGCGCCAACTAGCAAAAGGTTTTAAAGGAAAACAAATTCGGGAATTTTAAAAAAAACTTAAGACTTAAAAATATTAAGAGGTTTCAATGAGTTTTAATAATTATGAAAAAGGTGTCATCTTAATTGTCGATGACACCCCTAATAATTTACAAATGTTGTTCTATTTTTTAGAAGATTCTGGGTTTAAAGTTGTGGTGGCAGAAGATGGCGAAAGTGCAATTGAAATGGCAGAATATGCCCCTCCAAACCTGATTTTGTTAGATGTACTTATGCCGGAAATGGACGGTTTTGAAACTTGCCGTCGCTTAAAAACCAATCAAACCACTCAAGATATTCCTGTCATTTTCTTGACGGCAATCACTGATAAGGTAGATAAAGTCAAAGGATTAAAACTTGGAGCAGTAGATTACATCACTAAGTCCTTAGAACATGAAGAAGTTTTAGCTCGCGTCAATATTCACTTGCGGCTGCAAAACCTAACGAAAAGACTTACGGAGCAAAATCAGCTTCTGGAGGTAGAGATTTTTGAGCGCAAGCGGGTAGAAGAAGAACTCCGACGCCAAACAGATGAATTAACCGAGTGGAAAAACCGCTATGAAGCACTCATTCAGGCGAGT
Organism: Scytonema sp. UIC 10036; assembly: GCF_009725235.1. Next base: position 17,971 of record NZ_WJFC01000058.1, on the reverse strand, counting down.
GGTCAGATGCTCTACGACTGGAACCGCTAATTTAAATCTAGAGAAATCTGGGTAAATGAAGTTTGCCCACATCTACGAGGTTTTCTAGACCTAGATACAGCAACGGTTACTGTGTCATTTCCCCTTGGGTTTTCACCAAGCTCGAATAGCTCCAATTGAATTGGATTGAGCAAAAGTCCATCCCCACCTACAGAGTAAGTAGGGTGACAATGACTCGTAACCACTCGTGTCCTGTGAGGACGAGCATTAAAATATTGGTGCCGAGGAGTGCCTTTGACACTCTTGGCGACTTTACTCCAATGCGACCAAACGTGCTTTACCTTTTTATCGGTATAGGCGGACTTGGAATGAAGTAAATGATGTTGTTTTGGCAATCGTTCGGAAAATCTTCTACCACGACGAGCAATAACAAATGCTGCTGATGACGCTGAATTCATGCCATACATAGACATGAATTTGAGCATTCCAATCGTGCTGCTAAAAGCCGGATTCACTTTCTTATGATAAATCCCATATTTTGAGCACGCATTATCTAGAGCCTCGTTCCATTGCGTATAACCAAATGATGAAAGCATCCTGGCATATTTTTTCCCTTTCTCCTTGAGTTGCTTCTTCTTTTCCGAAAAATCCAAATTCTCAGATCCAACTGGAAAATTGTATTTTTTAGCTTTGAGTGCAATAAATGTTGCAGCATCTCTCAGGATAGCTTCCCTCCGATCGGAGCTAGTGGAATGTAAATCTAATTTATAATCTCCATATTCTAATAAATTACCTTGGACATCACATACTGCCCAACCAATAGAATCTGCATTTAAGTCAACACCTACATAACCAGACAAATACTCTGATGTAATTTCTGGTAGGTTGACATCCGTTGTGGCGGCAACGTACCAACAATTATCTTTCCAATAGAATCGGAGCGTGACGGCACTATAACCAATTGCCCACTTCTCGGTTCCGTCCTTAGTTTTTACCTTATAGCAACGTTCTGAGATAGATTCAACCAGATTGTGTTTGCCATACTTAAAGTTCAATCCATCAATCCGAATGTAGTCGCCACCCAATCTTTCTTCTAGCGCGTAGGGAGTACGGATAGAAAGCACAAAGTTATCAGTTTTTTCAATGTAATCAAATTGTGCTAATTGATTGCCTGATGACTCGTCCTTGCTGCCAACCAATATAAAGCTGTCATTGTCTGGTAATACATACTTTGGTGATGTGGACTTCAAATGAGCTAATTGTGACTGTAGTAGGTGCAATCGACGCTTCTTTTGATGTAATCCAAATTTCGCGTCTTGGAGTTGCGTTGTTTGACGTTGCCTTGCGTAAATGCTACACGCCTTTTTGATTTTGGTTTTACTGGTTTTAAATCCTTTTTTCTGATTTTTTAAGATATTTTCTTGTTTGGCGAATTCTTTAATTTGCTTAGAACGTTTTTTCATATCCGATTTTATCGATTTAATCTGACCTTCTAAGAATTTGATGTGATTGGCTCTGTTCTTGTTAACATTGGTGACAATTCCTTGAACTTCAGTATATATGGAATTGCTGTATCGCTTGTTGATATTGAATAAGCGTTGTAATTCTTTATTACAATCAAGCTTGCTTTTTCCTACCAAAATCATGGACAGGCAATGATGGCGGGCAGAATCCATTAAATTGGAAATAGTAAATAATTCTCCCCAATGCCAAAAATCTATTTGGTCTGTATAGCTTTTGGTTGATTCTGCCACACTAACATCCAATGCGTGCGCGTCTATAAATCCTATCACAGATATAGAGAGATTTGGCAAGGTCAACACCAGATTTTTTTAAATATCTTGCCAAGATATCTCGTGCAGTTCTCTCATGATTTTGAGGTTTTTCGACTACGGGAGCCATAAAGACGCGCTGAGAAAACTGTGATAATCTCCAATACATCAGTCGCTAAGTCTTGTTCAAAGGTCGTCTCTGTTGGCTGCCAATCGTATCGTCACTTTCGTTCCAAACTGTTCGCATAGTGAAAAGACAAGGTGCTCCCAAATCTTAATAGCCTATCTTTATGAGTAATCACTAATTCTGCTACTAATCCTTGAGTTATCAAGGTAATAACACGTGTCAATCCCTTCTTTTTATAGTTAAGTCCCCGAACCAAATCTTTAATAAGTTCGGCATTGGGATAAAAAGATTGTAGAACTTGACACGCTCCGCTCCAAGTCTTCTTTTTGGTCGTGAGAACGTAACGAATGCATAAAGAATAGTTATTCTAGATTCTTGGTTGGATTGGGCAAGAAACTGTTCAATAGGATATCGCCTATGCCCTCCATCTGTTGTGATCAACTCCAATTTTCCTGAGTTTGTCCAATTATGAGCAGTTTCTACTCTTACCCCTTTGAGTTTTGCGACCTCTCCAATCGCTAAGTATTTTTTCATTTTCTAGAGATTTTACGTTGCTTTCTATAGAATTATCTAACTTTCTCAAGATTTTTGGTTAACTGCCTCAAACCCTCATACTCATGAAGTTACCTATGGAGGCAACTTAGAGCAGATATTAGGCTATACTCTAGAGGAAATGTCAGGAGATTTGAACCACTGGCAAGAGCTCGTTCATCCCCAAGATAAAAACTTATTTAATCGAGAAATTAACCACGTTTTATCCACAAAAAAGCCATTTCATCTAGAATATCGCGTCCTTCGCAAAGATGGTACTTACATCACAGTTGAGGATAAAGGGTACTTTGTTTTAGACAGTGCAGGCAATATTGCTCGCATGGTTGGCTTTATTATTGATATTAGCGATCGCAAACAAGCACAAGAGGAGCGCGAGCAAGCAGAACAGAAAATCCGCGAACAAGCCAAACTGCTTGATATTACGACAGATGCGATTCTCGTGCGAGACTTGAATAACCAAATTCAATTGTTTGACAACCAAATCCGATTTTGGAACAAAGGCGCTGAACGTCTGTACGGATGGAGCGCAACAGAAGCGATAGGTAAGAATGTTAATGAGCTTTTATACAAACGCAAAACTATGACTCAACTTCAAGATATTCAAACAAGTTTAGCTGAGTGTGGCTCATGGCAAGGAGAGTTACGTCAGATCACCAAGGAAGGTCAGGAAATTATCGTCGCAAGCCGTTGGACTTTAGTCTATGATGAAGATGGGCAGCCAGTATCTATTCTTACAGTTAACACTGACATTACCGAGAAAAAACAACTTGAAGTACAGTTTCTCCGAGTTCAGCGCCTAGAAAGTATCGGTACTTTAGCAAGCGGTATTGCTCATGACCTCAACAATACCTTCACACCAATGCTACTGAGCGTTCAACTTTTAGAAAGGAAACTTTTGGATGAACAAAGTCAGCAGTGGCTTTCGATTGTTAAAACAAATATACAACGTGGGGTAAATTTGGTAAAACAGGTCCTGTCATTTGCACGCGGTGTTGACGGTGAGCGTACAACCTTACACGTAGAACAGATTATCTCAGAAGTTGAGCATATTATTAAACAGACATTTCCCAAAAGTATAGAAGTTCGCAGCAATGTAATAGCACAAAACCTTTGGACTATCAAAAGCAATGCAACCCAACTGCACCAACTCCTGATGAATCTTTGCATTAATGCTCGTGATGCTATGCCTAATGGTGGTATCCTCGAAATTTCTGCCAAAAATCTTTGGATTGATGCTCGTTATGCCCGAATGAATATTGAGGCTAAGGAGGGTTTATACGTTGTTATTACAGTATCTGATACAGGATGTGGGATAGAAAGAGAAATTATCGAGCGAATTTTTGAACCATTTTTTACAACAAAAGAAGTCGGCAAAGGCACGGGGCTTGGTCTTTCAACTGTCATAGGCATTGTGAAAAGTCACGGGGGTTTTGTCAACGTTGTTAGTGAGGTCGGAAAGGGAACAGAATTTCAGGTGTACTTGCCTGTAACGCTAACAAATCAAACAGAAAGTTGCTTCACACATAATGATAAATTACCAGTTGGGTTTGAACAGTTGGTTCTTTTTGTTGATGACGAAGATTCAATTTGTGAGGTGACTAAAACTGTGTTGGAAACCTATGGATATCGGGTTTTAATTGCTAAGGATGGAATTGAGGCAGTAAGGCTGTATACACAACATCAGAAAGAAATTAGTGTTGTGTTAATTGATATGATGATGTCGTCAATGGATGGTTCAACTACGATTAGAGTGTTAAAAAAAATTAATCCACAGCTTAAGATTATTGGTATCAGCGGACTTGTGTGGATTTCTCAGATGGCTAAAATTTTTGGGAACAGCATCACAACCTTTTTATCAAAGCCTTACACATCGAATGAATTATTGAAAAAGTTACAGTTTGTTCTCAAAACAAACTAGTACAAATATGAAACTCAACCTACCCAAGTTCATGTCATATGCTTTTCCCATTTTCAATGGGATGATGCCAAATTCACCAGATTGACGATCGCTTGAACTAATCGATCGGGATCTACTGGCTTGGCAATATGGCGTTGAAACCCCACAGCAAGTGCTTGTTGCTGATTTATCTCTCCTGCGTAAGCAGTGAGAGCGATCGCTTTTATCTGATGAATTTGCTTGCTTGGCATTGCTCGGATTTGTCGCATTAGCGTATAGCCATCCATATCCGGCATCCCTATATCACTGACTAATACATCAGGTTGAATCTTTGCTATGACTTGGAGTGCTTCAAGTGCGGAAGCAACTTCTGTGACGATCGCACCACGTTGTTCTAAGATAAAAGCAATCAACTCTCTTGAGTCTGCCTCATCATCAACAACAAGCACCTGCACACCACTTAGAGGTAATGCCTCATCTATGGCGCAAGAGGAATTATCTTCATTTTTTATGCTTTTGTCTTCTAAAAGCGGTAAAGCAACAGTAAAAGTAGCTCCAAGCCCTTCCCCTGGGCTTTCGGCTCGAACAGTACCACCATGTAGTTCGACTAAGTGACGGACAATCGCCAATCCTAACCCCAATCCGCCAAACTTCCTGGTTGTCGTCGCATCTGCCTGACGGAAGTACTCGAACACATAGGGCAGAAAGTCAGGATGAATGCCTTTGCCCGTATCGCTGACTGTAATTTTAGCCTGCCAGTCAATGGACTCTAATCGAATTTCTACCTGTCCGCCCGGTGAAGTGAATTTAACGGCGTTAGTCAGCAAATTCCAAATCACTTGCTGTAATCTAGCTGAATCTCCTAAAACTTGCGTGATTTTTGAGTCAAAGACTGTATCAATTTGAATGGACTTGGCTTGAGCCGCCAATCTTACTGTTTCTATAGCTGCTTCAATCGTCAATGCCAAATTCACGGGTACCATTTCAAGGCTCAGTTTGCCACGTAGGATGCGAGAAACGTCTAATAAATCTTCAATCAGTTGTGCTTGGAGTTTGGCGTTGCGCTCGATAGTTTGTAGCGCCTGAACCGTTTTTGTTGCATCTAACTTACCGCTAAGGAGTAACTGAGACCAACCTAAGATAGGATTGAGGGGAGATCTCAACTCGTGAGATAACACTGCTAAAAACTCATCTTTGATCCGGTTAGCAGTTTCAGCTTCCGCACGGGCAGCTTGCTCTTGCTCGAGCAGCCACTGGCGCTGTTGGTCAAGTTGTTTTTGAGCTTCGATATCTGTTGCTGTGCCAAACCATTTAATAACCTGCCCTTGTTCGTTTTTTAGTGGTACAGCTTGATGCAAATACCAGCGATAAGCTCCATCTGCCCGTCGCATTCGACCTTCAGCTCGATAGTTTGCACCTGCCTGTTGCGCGGCTACCCAATTTTGGCTCAGAGTTGGGACATCATCAGGATGTACAATCGCTTCCCAGCCGAAGGTTTGTGCTTGGGTTAGGGTTAACCCAGTAAAATCTGACCAGCGTTGATTGACATCAATCAGTATTCCATCGCTGTTGGCAGTCCAAACCAGTTGCGGGATCGATTCTGCTAAATAACGATAGCGTTCTTCACTTTGCCGCAGGGTTGCTTCAGTTTGTTTGCGCTCGGTAATATCAAGTGCAGTTCCAATGAAACTAACTGCTCGTCGGGCGACTCCATCTCCCTCGAATTGTACCTGCCCGTTGGCTGAAACCCACCGCTCGCTGCCATCATCCCACGCAATGCGGTAATCAATTTCATAATTACCTGACAGCGCGGGATCGAGCGCTGTTGCGATCGCAGTCGATAAGCGTGTTCTATCATCAGGATGTATCCGTTCCATCACTCTTGGAAGGGGAATTGTGACTGCATCCTTCGGCTCGCCCCAAATCTCGCGCATCCTTTCGTCTAGTTCCACAAGATTTGTGTCGATGTCGTAGCGCCAAGTTCCCAACCGAGCCACTTTAATAGCAAGTTGTATGCGTTCCTCGCTCTCTCGCAAGGCAACTTCTGCTTGTTTGCGATGAGTGATATCTCGGAAGAAAATGTCAAGACCATCTTCATGAGGATAAGCGTCAATTTCAAGCCACAGATTATATCTGGGAGCTTGGTAGAAGTGATGCTCAAAGTGGACGGGAATCTGTTCTACCATTGCCCGTCGATACTGATATTCTAAGTTTGTTCCTACCGATACAGGCCACTCCTCCCAGTAAGTCTTACCAATGACTTCTGTACGAGGTTTGCTGTTAATTCTCTCGGCTTCCGCATTTTGGTAAACGATCCGCCAGTCACGGTTAACCGCTACAAAAGCATCTCTCGTGCTTTCCAAAGTCCGCGTAATTCGCAGATTGGCTTCCCGCAGCGCCCTTAAGTTTGCCTTGGTTTTTTGGTTGGCAAGCCGTAATTGCGTGCAAAGTAACGCGATAAAAAATGACACTAGCGAGAATGCAAACAATTGCACTAAGAGATTTATACTAGTAATGGCAAATGAGTGCATCGGCTCAATAAAGAAGTAGCCGCTGTAAACAACAGACAAGGCGATCGCGAGCAATCCCGGTTTCAAACCCCCATACCAAGCAGTAGCTGCAACAGCAGCAAAAAATAGCGGAAATATAAGAGGATTGAGTTGCGGTAGAAGCAGTTGTGTTAGCAGAAAGGCGACTGTCGCTGCCAGAATCGCAACTCCATAAGGTAGCAATCGAGAGCGCATATAATTTTCTTTACGTACAGTCCCCGTCATGTCACGAATTTACCCCTATTCTACCTGCTAGAAATACTGCCTTTGCAGTTTCTTGCGAACATATCATTTGATAGAAGAACTTTTTTTCAAAACCAGTAAGATTTTATAGTATTGAGTAAAAATCCCTATATTATATAAGGAGAGTTAATCGCCTCTTCTTGACGGACATCCACTAATGCTTGATAAACCATAACTGCCACTTCAGCACGGGTAGCATCTCGGTTGGGATTGAGATGTTTTGGATTGGGAAAGTTAACAACCATTCTTCTTTGCGTAGCAATAACTATCTCTCTCTTTTTAAACTCTGGGATTTTTTCCCAATCAGTATAAACGTTGTTGGCAGTAAAATTATCGGTGCTTAATTCCAATCCATTGACGAGAGAGACAATCACTTGCAATCGTTTCATATTGAGATGGGGACGGAAAGTATTATTGGGAAAAGCTGAGATAAACTGCCCTTCATATGCCTGCTGTATTGCCTTATAAGCCCAAAAACTCCCCGGCACATCTTTAAAGTCTACCGCTTGCCGTTTCGGAGGTGGATTAAATGCTTTTACTACTATTGCAGCATATTGCGATCGCGTCATGGTAGCATCTGGTTTGAAAGTGCGATCGCGAAAACCAACGACTATTTCCAACTTAAATAATTTCTGAATAAACTCCTCCGCCCAATGATTCTTAATATCAATTAATCCTTTGAGCGGAGATGCAAAAGATGTAAAATTAGGTATAGGTGTGGAAACAGGCGTAGAAATGAGTGTAGGTATAGAAGTTTGTGGCAACGCAGGTAAGGCTGGAGGTGCTTGAGGAAGTGCGGGTATGGGTTTTGGTATCTGGGTAAAAACGGATGTTGGTTTAGGAGTCAATGTAGGAGCTTGATTGTAAACTAATTCTACGTATCCCTTGATTTTACCTGGGTCTACTTGATTGCCGACAGCTAATAGTCTGTGAGAACCAGAATTTTGCAAATCGAACTTACCATTGAGGCGCAAAATGTTGCCTCCATAATCATTTGTATTGCCTAAATCTGGTAAGGCGTTAGAAATTACAGTTAGACCATCTTCAGTATTTCTTTCACTGATATTATTTCGCAATACTGGGCGGGCATCACCGGAGACAACAATTCCAGAGCGATTTTCGTAAATATGATTTTCTGTAAGAATGGGAGAAGCGCGATCGCCAATCACCATACCAAAACCAGATTTATATAATATATTACCTATAATATCTCCTTGAGTGTCGCGAAAAATGGAAATGCAATTGGTAGCGTTCTGTGCAAATAAACTACCAGTAATGGTGACATGAGCATTACCAGAGGCAAAAACACCGTCACGGTTACAATTGATGAAAGTACAATTAGAAATGGTACAAGCAATTGATTCAATCCAAACACCAACTCCACGGTTAGCCTGATTTGTGACGGTTATGCCTCGAAGTTCTGTAACATTGGAGGACAAGATGAAGGTAACATTTTGCTTTGCTAAGGTAGGGCTGCGATATTCACCACTCCCTTCAATCAACACATGACTACCTTTATTACTTTCATTTCCTATAATCGTGACAGCAACGGGAACATCAAGCGGAAAGATTTCACCGCTAGCAGCATTGTAATAACCCTCTGCCAATTGAATCTGACTACCCGATGAAGCTCGCTTAAGAGCTTGGGTGATTGTTTTTAACGGTGCTTGTTGGCTACCTGCCGCACTGTCACTGCCTGCTGTTGGATTAACGTACACAGTCTCAGCCATGTTTTCACACTCTAAGAAGCACTGCGGCAATACTACCGCAAAGACTTGAAATATTAGCAGTGGAGGAGATAAATATACATTACAGCAGTTTTGACAGTCTAGAACCATACTATGTGCTTGTAGTTTTAAATACACTCACGGAATTTTGCAATTGCTGCGTCAGGTCTACGGTTTGTTCTAAAGACAAAGATATAATACATGATGAATTAGCCGTGCGTTCTGAAGCTTGAGCAATTTCTTTCATAAGAATAGCTACAGCTTGAGAGGTTCTTGCTTGAGACACTGTTGCTTGAGAAATTAATTGTACTAATTTGTCAATTTGATGAGAGACTTCCACAATCCTTTCTAAGCTTTGTTTGGTGTTTTTCACGAGTTGAACACTTTCAACAACCCGAGTTGTGCCAAATTCTATTGCCCGTACAACTTCATTGGTTTCTGATTGGATGTTTTGAGCTACGATCTCAATTTCTTGGCTGGCTTGAGTGGACTGCACTGCCAGTTTACTGATTTCTTGAGCTACAAACCCAAATCCCTGAGTTTCATCATTAGTACGAGCCGCTTCAATACTCGCATTTATAGACAGTAAGTTCGTTTGCATGGCGATTTGCTCAATCAAGGTGACTGCTTTGGAAATTTGTTGGGATGATTCGCCAAAATGCTTGACTTTTTCTGCTGTTTGTGTAACTACTTGTCGCAAATCTAAGATGCTAGAAACTGTTAGTTCCATTGCTTGTCCCGCAGCTACGGTTATATCTAATGCTGTACGAGCAACTTCTGTGGTTTGGTTAGCGCTTTCTGCTACAGCTTGAATGGATTGATTCATTCGCTCAACTTCATCCAAAGTCCGAATAATTTCTTCGGTTTGTGCGAGTGCTTCATCTGCTAAATTACGAATTGCTTTGGAATTTTCTCCAACAAAGTAAGTGACCTGTAGGGCTGCTTGCTTAACCTGTGTAATTGTGTCTCTCTGGCTTGCAATAATAGTATTGAAAAAATCAGATACAATTCCAATTTCACCAGTTGTAATTTTAGCCCGAACTGTCAGATCTCCTTGAGCGACTTCTTCAACATCATTAATGAATTCTAATAAATTCTGTTGAAGAATTTCTTGACTCAACCTTAATTCTTCTTCCGCCCGCTTGCGTTGAGTTATGTCAGTCTGTATCCCAATGAAATTTATAATTTTTCCTGAAGTATCTCTGACAGGAGAAACTGTCAGTTCATTCCAGAAGGAAGTACCGTCTTTACGGTAATTCTGAACTATAACCCGACATTCATGTCCGAATCTGATGGCTTCGCGTATCTGCTCGATCGCCATTGGATCGGTTTCTGCTCCTTGCAAAAAGCGACAGTTCCGACCAATGATTTCCTGTTGTGAGTAGCCTGTTATGCTTTCAAAAGCAGGATTACAAAAAATGATAGGATTGTCAGGCAAGCGGGGATCGGTAATGACCATAGCATTGCTTGCGTTGGCGATCGCGCGATCGCGCAGTCTCAAAACTTCCTGTTCTTGCTGTAGTTTATGGAGAAGATAGGCTTGTTCTAAAGCGATACCAATTTGAGTTGCTAATTGCTGGAACAAATCAATTTCTCGTTGTTGCCATTTCCGGAATCCAGAACATTGATGACCGCAGATTAAACCCAGTAACTCACGATCGGTAACAATAGGCGCAACTATATTTGATTTAATCTGAAATCCTTCTAAAATCTCTTTGTGACAATCTGTAAAACCTGCTTCGTAAATGTTATCAGTTGCTCGGACTCGACCATTTTTGTACATTTCTATGTACTCTTTTAGGAATGGAGCGTTCACAGTCTGTCCCAAAGTTTTTACCCAATCAGATGTTATTGCTTCGGCAACAATCGTGCCAGTCCAATCGGGATTAAAGCGATAAATAATGACTCGATCCATCATGAGTGCTTGCCGGACTTCACGGACAGAGGTTCTTAAGACGTCGTCAACATTTAGGGATTGCCGAATGCGGAAGGCAATTTTTGTAAAGAGTTGGGAGCGCAAAGCTTCAGCTTCTTGGAGTTGTAAGAGCATCGCTTGTTGAACGATCAGTTTTTGATCTACATGAGAAGTTAAGAGAGTAAAACTAAGAATGACAAGTGTAGCAATATCGATACTTAGCGCCAACCAGTTGAAGGAAATGTTCATGGCTTCGGTTGCAACTGCATTGACAGCCTTTGTTGAGTGAAAAGAAGCAGCAGCCATTCCTGTATAATGCATTCCCGCGATCGCACTTCCCATAACCAGCGCACTCAAAATTCTTGGCAACCGACTGCCTTTGCTAGATCGTCCTCCTAGCTCAGAGACAATCCACAGTGCTACGATTGACGCACCTATTGCGATCGTGACAGAAAGTGCAAACAAAAAAGGATTGTAGTCAATGGTTGCATCCATTTCCATTGCCGCCATTCCAATGTAGTGCATAGCCGCAATACCAATGCCCATCAATACCCCACCAACGAGCAATTGCTGCTTGCTTAACGTTTGACAACTGGTAAGAAAAAGCGCTGTGCCACAAGCAACAATCGCAGGTAACACAGAGATGATAACAGTAGATACGTTATAGACCATTGGTATTGGCAACCTAAAAGCTAGCATGGCAACAAAATGCATCGACCAGATACCAGTACCCATAACAACAGCACCGCCAATTAACCAAGCCAGTGTAGCCTTTGCTTGAGTTGTTTTTACCCGTCTAGCAAGATCCAGAGCAGTGTAAGAAGCAAAAACTGCTATGACAATTGAAAGTAAGACAAGGTGTGGGTTGTAAGTGCTATTAATTGTCACATCTGCCAGAAGCATCACAATGAACCTCAAACGAATAGTTGACTGTTAACTGCTAGCTGTTAACAAAGAAAAAAGTCTGGTAGATGCACAGAAGCCTTTATGCTAGCGATGATAGTAGATGCAAAATGTTCAAACCTTTACTGATGAAATAGTAGAACGATTTTTATACTATATTTTTTAATTTAATTACTTATTTTAGGTTAGGTAAATTAAACTCTATTTCTGCAAAAATGTAAACTTTTTTGCCAGTATTTAAAAAAATCTTTAAGGTAATAATTAGAACCACTATAGATCACACCTGATGGTCGAGCTTTTGAATAACTATTTCAATACGGCGGTTCTTTTGCCTTGCAATGGCGCGCTCGAAACAATCAAATCTCGTATTTGATACAATGGGTTGAGTTTCACCATAACCTTGTGTAGTAACCATAGATACATTTAAGTGATGTTGTTTGCTCAACCACTGCTGTACGGCTACAGCCCTCTGTTCTGAGAGTTGGAGATTGTCCTTGCTACTACCTTTAGAATCAGTATGCCCCAAAATTTGCAACCAACTGCCTGAATACCGATTGTTTATTGCTTGGCTAACTTGATTTAATGCCTTCTCTGCTTTTTCAGCAATGTGATGCTTACCGCACTCAAATAATAGACTGGTTGGTATCGTAATTATAGTTAAGTGCTTATTTGCCTGCACTTGAATTTGTGGCTGCGTAATTTCTGAAAACTTTATCTCTGGATAGACATCACGAGGAAACCTCACAATAGGAACTTGTTGTTGGGGAAATTCTACTGATAATACCTGCACCTTTTGAGCTTGGGATTGTCGAGCGTTGGTAAAACTACCTTCAGAATTTATAGTAGTGGATTGTAGAAAAGTTCCGGCAACAATGCTTGCGGTGATAGACACCAAGCAATGTATGAAACGTGGTGAGTACATTTACCCTGTATATGAGATGAATTATTCATACTTTTTTCAATCTACAATAATTTTACTAGGGAACATCATGCTTCTACCGCAAGCAATATTGTCAAAAAGGTTATTTCCTATACTAAATTTTTTAGGGATGTAAATAAGGTAATACCATTAAGAGGTTATTTATAAAGTAAATCTTAAATCGCCAAATGTATTTTGCTCATTGGGTTGAGGAACGAAACCCAACAATAAGGGTTCAATGTTGGGTTTCGTTCCTCAACCCAACCTACGCAACTTCGTTCCACAACTCTTACAAAATTTAGCATCCACATCGTGGAAACGAAGACCACAACCAGAACAAGTTGTTTCTACCTGATTGGCTGTTTTGAATAATCGCTTAATCAGATCGCCCACTTGCCAAGGAATCAGAGCAACACCAGTCAAAATCATCAATACCGTCAGCAGACGCCCTAATTCAGATACAGGAGTTACATCACCAAACCCGACAGTTGTCATGGTGACAACAGAGAAATAAAAAGCATCCAAAAAAGTTACAAAAACTTTTGGATTTACGGGATGTTCTACTTGATAAATTAAGCCAGAGTATACAAAGATAATAGCAAATAGAGTAAATAGTATACGTGCAAAAATCACGCCATCTTCAGTATCAATACTGAATAAAAACTTTTTATCTATAAACCTAATGAGTCTTAAAATCCGAAACCACCTTAGCAGTCGGATAAAGCGAATATCCACCGTTCCTATAAAAACAGGTAAGATTGCCATTAAGTCAATCAGTGCGTATGGACTAAAAATATACTGAACCTTATTTTCTGCACTCCAAAGACGGAGGAAATATTCTATTACAAAAACGAACAATATGACTGTATCTATTGCATCTAGGTTTAATCGAATAATCTCAGGAATATTATATGTTTCCGCTACAAAAATTCCTGATGACAGTAAAACCAACCCGGCAATAGTAAGATTAACAGCTTTGCCTACTGGCGTTTCCAAATCTTTCAAGTAAAATGCTGTTTTTTCTCTACTCAATAGCATAATGCACGCTAGTTACTCTTAACAAAAGCAATCCTATTGATTGATGAAATTCATGATGTCCAGAACTCCGACTTCTCAAAGAAGTCAAAGTTCTAACGTTTCACAAATGATTTAGGATTGCTATATTATGTTAAACATTTTTAAAGTTTTTGGCTTTCTACTTTACAAAATCCATGAGAAGCCCATCCCTACTCCCTACTCCCTACTCCCTACTCCCTACTTTCAAAGGTTATGCTGGTTGAGCGCCGGGACGACCATTCTCAACCACGAAGGAAGCAAAGGTGTTCTAATGTGGTTGTCTCTTGCTGAAATTGCTCTGGCAAAGAGGCATTACGTACACCACCAGGATTGATACCATACTCGTAAATGTAGTCACCTAAGTGGAAGACTAAATCTAAATCTTCTTGAGCTAGGTTGCGGTAAGCAGAATAGAAGCCATCTTCCCACTTTTGGCAAGTCACAAAGGCAAAATTTAGCTCGCTGAGGAAATCGCCTGGAACTGGTGCAGTACGGGTGCGCCCAATTTGGCTCTCTTCCTTACCTACACGGAATTGATACCAGTACCAGCGATTGGGTTCTAGCCCCATTACCTCAACATGAACGGAGTGGGCAAACTCTGGAATTGCCATTACCGTACCACTGCGGACAACTTGTTGCATCTTTTCATCAGTTGCAACTTGCCACTGCACTGGAACGTTTTGCTTTGGCATTCCACCTCCTTCAATCAAAGGCTCTGGTGCAAGCCGCGTCCATAAAATTACGCTCTTAGGCAATGGATCTCCTGACGCAACACCCAAACTAAATGGATATGTAGAAAATTTGGGTTGAGCATTGACTTTTCTGGGAAACTGATTGGCGATCGCAAACCCGGTTACAGCTCCTGCGCCAATTAAAAACTGCCGCCGTCTCATTGCACTTGATAGCAATTGCTCAACATTAAATCGCTGCATATACTTTTCTCCTCACATCTGTTTCCAGTTGATGCAGTTCCCATGCCGAGCAACTGATAGCAACAACCAGCAGTTTTTCTTCATCTTGCAAAGCTCAATTTAGCTTCACAATATAAAACTATCAACCAAATCTTAAATGCGAGCCAAGCGATCGTTAAAGGCTGTTTAAAAGCCCGACTCCCCACGTTAACCATGATAAATTATTTTTGTCAAGTTTTTTTGCTATAAATTAATATGCAATGGAAACAAAGATACAGCTAATTTAATGTTCTACCACTTTTAATCGTTAGAAGGTTTGCGTAGTATTGGTTTCAAGCTTTTGGCTTTTGCTTCCCAGGCTGCCGTTCTTTCTTGTGCAAGCCTTTCCCTTTCTTCTTGTTTGGCTTTTTCCTTAATTTTCAGGTATTCCTTTATATGATTTGGTAGTTTTTGGTCGAAACCGAAGTAATCTGCATACGCAATTAAATCGGTATCCGATAGTTCACCGTAGAATGCCCGCATTTTGCTTTGAAATTTGGGATTGAGAGCGATTAGCTGACGGCGAAAACTCAGATAACCTTGCCAGTCTCTAGCAATAATCGTGAGTTTCATGGCTTCCAACAATTCTTGTTCAGTCATGTGACACTTTTAAGGAATTTGGGGGAATTAGGACAGTATAAAGCTCTCTAGGGACAAAGTTAAGGCAATGTGACATTAACAGACATTATTATAGGAATCATTACAGGAGCAAAGATAAAGATAACAACCCGCCAGAGAATGTTCTTGTTTAAGTCATACATTTTTGTGTTTTGGTAAAGCGGAGGCAAAAACAAAAGCGCCCAAATGATGAAAGTTGTTGCGATCGCCGGAGTCCCAAAGTTAGCGAGTGCTAACATACCCCAAAAAGTTGCTAAAGCCCAACCAAAGCATCGTAACAATTGATACATATTATTATTCCATAAGCACCTTGCCTATGATGCCCAGTTCCAGAAGAAAGTTCCACAAAAAATTCAAAAACTTGTACCAACTCGTTCCCAGGTAGAACCTGGGAACGAGAGGAACAACAAACGTTCCCTGTTCCCGAATTCAATGAACTACTTACTCAACTACAGGTAATCCGGCTAGCGCCATTGCCACCTCAGAAGCACTATATTCGGTATCAACAAGCTGTCCTGCTTGATAATCGATATAAGCTTGCATATCAAAGTGCCCGTGACCGCAAAGATTGAATAAAATAGTCTTGCTCACTCCAGTTGACTTGCAGCGCAAAGCCTCATCAATGGCTGCTTTGACTGCATGGTTAGCTTCTGGTGCTGGCAAAATTCCTTCTGCGCGTGCAAAAGTTAATCCAGCCGCAAAGCAACCGAGTTGGTATTCAGCACGCGGTTGAACTAATCCCAAATTCACAATATGGCTTACCAGAGGAGCCATACCATGATAGCGTAAGCCTCCAGCATGAATGCCTTCTGGTACAAAACCGCTACCCAAAGTGTGCATCTTGGTGAGTGGAGTCAGGTGGGCGGTATCGCCAAAATCATAAGCGTATTTGCCACGAGTTAATGAGGGACACGCAGCTGGTTCGACAGCAATGACTTGTATATCTCGTTCTCCTCGAAGTTTAGCACCGATAAATGGAAAGGTAATTCCTGCAAAGTTGCTACCGCCACCCGTGCAGCCAATGACAATATCGGGGTAATCTCCTGCCATCTCTAATTGAGTCAGTGCTTCTAGCCCAGTGACAGTTTGATGTAGCAGTACGTGATTGAGAACACTGCCTAAAGCATACTTAGTGTATTCATCAGCAGCAGCGACTTCTACAGCTTCACTGATAGCAATTCCCAGACTACCCGTGCTATTAGGATATTCTGCCAGAATTTTGCGTCCGGCTTCAGTTTCAGGGCTTGGGCTAGCAACGACCCTCGCACCGTAGCTTTCCATTAATGCTCGGCGGTAAGGTTTTTGCTGGTAGCTGACCTTAACCATGTAAACTAAAACTTCTAGATCGAAGAGCGCACCGGCAAAAGCTAAAGACGATCCCCACTGTCCCGCTCCTGTTTCAGTGGTTAGCTTTTTTACTCCAGCTTGTTTATTATAGTAAGCCTGGGGAACTGCAGTGTTTGGTTTGTGGCTTCCAGAAGGACTAACACCTTCATACTTGTAGTAAATTTTCGCGGGTGTATCCAAAGCTTTTTCTAAACGACGAGCACGGTAAAGAGGAGTGGGTCGCCATTGACAATAAATAGAGCGAACTTCATCTGGTATGTCAATCCATCTTTGTTGGCTAACTTCTTGCTCGATCAGTGCCAAGGGAAACAGAGGTAACAAATCGTCTGGTGTAACTGGCTTACCAGTACCAGGATTTAAAACTGGTGGTAAACTTTGTGGCAAGTCAGCCTGGATGTTGTACCAGGCTGTAGGCATTTGGTTTTCACTCAGAACGTACTTAATCGTGTCCATAGGATGAGTTAATATCGGTAAATTAGGACACTTATGATTTTCCAAGAAAAAGGTTAAACTTTCTCAATCTCCCTGCGGGCATTCTTCCCACAAAGTTGTAATTTCCCGCAAACTCTGGTGAGTTCCATCACCTAAAATCAGGTGGTCGAGTAAAGGAATGCCCAATAAGTTTGCCCCAACGAGTAACTGACGGGTTAATTCAATATCGGCTTGACTGGGTTCAAGATTTCCAGATGGATGATTGTGGGCTACGATCAACCGAGTCGCTCCTTGCCTGATCGTCTCTCTAAAAATTTCCCTCGGCGGTGCCAAAGTTTCTGTTGCAGTGCCAATTGTAATGACTTGCGTTCCTAACAAACGGTTTTTCACATCCAACAGAACAACAGCAAACCTCTCCTGATTTTGCCACATTAGGTCTTGGCTGAGGGCTGCAGCAGCCACTGCTGGGCTATCAACGATCGTTTTTTCTCCAGGACGAGATAGAAATGCTCTTTTACCCAATTCAATTGCTGCCACAATGGTTGCTGCTTTCGCAGCTTTTATACCATGGATTTGCATTAACTGTGCGGCGCTGACATCTCGCAAAATCGTTAAAGGCTCATTCTCACGCTGGTGTTTCCCCAGTTCGTTCAAAATGTACTGCCCTAAACCCACAGCAGAAAGTTTTCCGGCTCCTTGACCGGTGCCTAGCAGAATTGCTATCAACTCGGCTGTAGCCAAAACTTTGGGACCGTATGTCAACAATCGCTCACGCGGACGTTCGGTCATGGGCATATCAGCAATTCTAAGGCTATAAGTCATACAAGAGAGCGGGAGATAAGAATGATACATTCACTTCTTCCAAGAAATCCCTTGTAAACTTTGAAACAAATTATTTTTTGACAAAAAATTTAATATTTGCCTGTACCTCGATACAATTTGTCAAAAGTCATTTGTCAAAAGTCAAAAGTCATTTGTCAAAAGT
>NZ_WJFC01000057.1 GCF_009725235.1 Scytonema sp. UIC 10036 | reverse complement strand
CTTTATAAGGGGGGATTAAGGGGGGTAAATAAGCCAATCAATTTCCCCCCTTTATAAGGGGGGATTAAGGGGGGTAAATAAGCCAATCAATTTCCCCCCTTTATAAGGGGGGATTAAGGGGGGTAAATAAGCCAATCAATTTCCCCCCTTTATAAGGGGGGATTAAGGGGGGTAAATAAGCCAATCAATTTCCCCCCTTTATAAGGGGGGATTAAGGGGGGTAAATAAGCCAATCAATTTCCCCCCTTTATAAGGGGGGATTAAGGGGGGTAAATAAGCCAATCAATTTCCCCCCTTTATAAGGGGGGATTAAGGGGGGTAATTCTAACTTGTGACTAGACTCACCGTACAGCACTGCTCTCCGCACCACAAGATGCAGAATTTACTTCTTGGAAATTTCTAAGGATAAAGACCCCGGTCGTGAAGTGCTTGAGCAACGCGACCAACACCCAAAGTATATGCTGCCAACCGCAGAGGTATGTGACGTTGTTGAGATTGTTGCATGACTTGACGGTATGCCTGCACCATCAGCAATTCCAGTTCCTTATTGACACGCTCTTCATCCCAAAATACATAAGAAAGACCTTGCACCCACTCCAGATAACTCACCACAACACCACCAGCGTTTGCCAAAATATCTGGTAGCACCACGATCCCCTTTGCTTCCAAAATTTCATTTCCTTCAAGAGTCACAGGACCATTAGCTGCTTCTGCCACAATCTTTGCTTCTACCTGATGAGCGTTTTTCCCTGTGATTTGATTCTCTAACGCCGCCGGAACCAACACATCACAGGGCAAAGTCAATAGCTCAGCATTACTAATTGGCACTGCATCTGGGTACCCAACAAGGCTCTTGTGGTTTTGTGTTGCATAGTCTTTTAAAGCAGGGATATCCAGCCCGATATCTGAATAAACTCCTCCAGAAGCATTAGAAACAGCAATAATCTTTGCTCCTGCTTGGTGCATCAATAAAGCTGCCGCAGCACCTACATTTCCAAAACCTTGAATTGCTATTCGCGCTCCTGCTAACGACTTACCCATATCTGCTAGCGCTTCACGTACAACAATCGTCGTACCGCGTCCGGTTGCCATTTCCCTTCCTCTCGAACCACCTATGGAAATAGGTTTCCCAGTGACAACTCCCGGTACGGCATGACCTACATTCATTGAGTAAGTGTCCATCATCCATGCCATCTCACGAGCAGAGGTTCCCATATCTGGTGCGGGAATGTCTTCTGATGGACCGATATCTTTAATTAACTCCGTTGTGTAACGTCGGGTAATTCTTTCAAGTTCTCCAACACTATAGAGTTTTGGATCGATCGCAATACCTCCTTTTGCACCTCCATAAGGCAAACCAACGAGCGCACATTTCCAAGTCATGAGCATCGCAAGTGCTGACACTTCTTGTAATGTAACAGCCGGATGGTAACGCGTACCGCCTTTGTAAGGACCTAAAATATCGCAGTGTTGTACCCTATGTCCAGCAAGAACTTCAATCTCTCCATTATCCCTCTTGACGGGAATAGAAACTGTGATGACTTTGCGTGGGTGTCTCAGAAGTTCCAACAAACCCCGATCCAAATTCAATTCTTTTGCAGCCTGTTCTAGATAGCTACAGGCTTGATCGAACGGACAAATATGCGCGGGGGTTGGAGCCACCAACGGGATCTCGCAAGAGGAAACCATAAAATTTTCTCCTTATAGCGGTATTTTCGCTCTTTTAGACGTGTACGATTGTTAGTTCCTGAAATGACTCTTATATGGGGTCAAATCTATGCTTTTTTCATAGTTTTATCGATTATTTGCCATAGCAATTGTTGAATTGGGATAGATATCCCAATCAAACCGATATCAGCACACATGTAGCTCCAACTGCTTTCAACCCTTGGCGATTGTGACAGTGTTGGGAGAGTATTTGGTAGTCTATCCTCCAGCACGCAACATGACTTTTCAAGTGCGGCTGTGCAACAAGTCGTGTTGGTTTATACTGGAAGAAATGACTTTGTCAAGATTCGACCACATTTGAGGGAACTATGCTTAGCGTATCCTTATTTTTCTAAAAAAATATCATTTTTGTAAATTTCGTTACAATTTGCCTTGATCCCTTGTGGATTAGGGTTGAGAATAGGAATTTTTGCGCTCGCAGGCTCAAGCAAGGAAGACCGTGTAAAGCTAGAATAAGGAGGCGTTTGATGCCTCGTGCA
This sequence comes from Scytonema sp. UIC 10036, assembly GCF_009725235.1. The sequence continues at coordinate 64,796 of NZ_WJFC01000057.1, read as the reverse complement.
TTACAAGTACAATCACCTTGTGATGGTACCTACTCCTCATCCGAAAGATGGTTTGCAGGTGAAGTTGCGCTCACTTGAAAAACGTTGTAAGTAGATGCACAAACGCCCCCTGCAAAAAGGAACGGAAAAACCATGGCAAAGTATGAGAGACCGCAAATCCCCGTTTTCAATCGCCTAGAAGATGAACGCCTTTACCGCAAGCAACACCTAGCTGCAGCCTTTCGTGTATTTGCACGTTTTGGTTTTAGTGAGGGTACAGCAGGTCATATTACAGCCCGCGATCCGGAATTCACAGACCATTTTTGGGTCAATGCCCATGGATTCAACTTTGCTGAAATCCGGGTTTCAAACCTTCTTCTAGTTGATGCAAAAGGAGAGGTTGTTAAAGGCGAAGGTGGAGTGAATCGAGCTGCTTTTGCCATCCATTCCCAAGTGCATGAAGCGCGACCGGATATTGTCGCCGCCGCACACGCTCATTCAATTTACGGTAAAACGTGGTCAAGTTTTCATCGTTTACTCGATCCCCTCACTCAAGATTCTTGCGCTTTTTACGAAGACCACGCAGTATTTGACGACTATACTGGCGTTGTGCTAGACCCTAAAGAAGGCAAGCGCATTGCTGAAGCATTAGGCAACAAAAAAGCAGTTATTTTAAGCAATCACGGTCATTTGACAGTCGGTCAAACTGTTGACGAAGCAGCGTGGTGGTACATTAGCTTAGAGCGATCGTCCCAAGCTCAACTATTGGCTGAAGCAGCGGGTCAACCCCGTCTGATAAAACCTGAAACCGCACGCCTCACACGCGGTCAAATTGGAACCCCAGTAGCTGGGTGGTTCAGTTTTCAGCCAATCTATCAAAAGGCGGTACGCGAAGAACCTGATTTGTTGGAGTAGTAACCCCTTTTATTTAGCCCAACGATTGGAAATCGCGGCTATACAAACAAAGTCCGCAAGGCAAGGACTAAATTATCTCCTCGTTCCCAGGCTCCGCCTGGAAATGCCTTACTCGAGGCTCCGCCTCCTGTAACCTACAGCCACGAGGCAGCCCACTAGTCTCTTGTAAATTGAGCCAGCGAGGACGCCCACCCCACGAGACGCAATACTACTCTGATAAGACAAATCTCAGAATGGTCGAGGTGTGCAATCCAGTAAAGACTCTTTACATTGGCGATCGCGTACCGTCTCCGAAGGAGAATCGCTAAAAACTAGACCCAAAAATTTAGCCTGAAATCGTCATTTTAACTTACGCACATAATTCTGTTTTTGTCAACCGTTATGACTTGACCGACGCTCTAGCAATTCCAAAAATGCTTTACACTGTCGAATTTGGCATTTTGGCAATTACGTTAACTGCGTTTTGGAGTAATGTAAATATGTTCTTGCTCAAAAAAGCTTATTGCAAGACTAAAGCCTCCTCTTCCCGATTAGCTACCAAGTTTTGTATTTAGCAGCGATCGAGAACTGCCAGACGTGATACCGTTTTAATGTATGTATCACGGGAGTCAGGAATCAGGGTTTAGGGAAGAGAGATTTTTTTCCTTTGGTATCAATTTTTCTCTTAAATAGCTCATTGGTTTTTGATTGAGGAAATTTTACCTCGGTATATCTCAGTATATATAGCAGTCTTTTTTCTAATTAGTATAAATTGAGATTTAATTTTAACTACAGTATTGTAGTGAATTTGCTGAAGCTACAAGTCATAATTATTTTTAACAATTTGCTTTCCTGTTTTTCTTTGTGAAGCTTGTAAATGGAATTAGAAAATTTAGATTTTCAGGGAGCATCGTGTGAACATTAGTGATGAACGTGGCAGTGGCAGATTTAGCTTTTAAAAATTTGTAATGCTAATCAATACTTTAGATACTGCCAGATGGGACATCTCATCTGGATCTGAGTAATATTGCTTCTCAAAAAAATGACACCTCAAATGTCAAAAATGGTAGGTTGGTTGAGGAACGAAACCCAACAATAAGGGTTCAAGTTGGGTTTCGTTCCTCAACCCAACCTACTTTATAATCATCTCTAAGGTATAAATCAAGATTAAAGTTGGTATCGCTATCTGTAGGTAGCTTAAATCGTTCTAGCCTTACAGTGTCTTCATATTCCAGCCAATGAGCTATTCTTGAAGACTCCGGTTTGAGTCTCTGGTACTTGCAGGAGCCTCTGTCTAACTCCTTTGAGTCTAACTGTTCTAAATCCCATATGGGCAGGTTCTCGGTCTGTATAGCTGGAATATCAAGAAGTTGATATATATCTTTATACTCCGAAGAGTAAACTTCTGTATTAGCTAATTCTGAGTGAGTGTCTTCATTATTATCATTTTTATCGTTCATCATATTTGGTGAACCCCACCTGTTGGAGAAGCTACTGTTTTAGCTTTCCCTAAAATTTTGCAAAATTAACAGGGGGCATTGTTCGGAAATCTCTTGACTCTCTAGTTCACTGGAGAGTTTAAAATGACAATGGTAATTCTCTCTCCTGAGAGGGTAAAGACAGGGTAAAGTAGGTATGTTAGTTCAAGAACCGCTAAAACAAATAGGCGAAGTCGCTAAAGAAAGTGGCGTTCCTATTAAAACTATCCGCTATTATGAAGAACTAGGATTGCTTCAAGCTTCGGGGAGAACTGAAGGTGGATTTAGATTGTTTAATTCTGAGGTTTTTGCACGGTTAAAATTTATTAAACGTGCTCAAAATCTGGGATTAACTTTATTGGAAATCAAAGAGTTTTTAGATGTTCATGATAATGGGTTTATGCCTTGCGATCGCATAAAAGTGCAGTTGAAAAACAAGCTCTCAGCTATTGATGAACAAATTCAGCAATTATTTATCCTAAAGTCAGAGTTGGAGGGGCTACTTTCTAGTTGGGAAAAAATCACCGAACAAAGCGAAGAAACTATTTGTCCTATTATTGAGCGCAATTAAATAGACACAGGCGTGGAAAAGATGTAGGGGCGCAAGGCATTGCGCCCCTACATCTTTTTCAACCCCAAAGAACGCAGAATATCCGCAGCAGACATTTCCCCCGTTCTACAACCGCCTTCCATGTAACCTTGAAACAATTGGGAGCAGTGTTCGCCTGCAAAAAATAAATTCCCCACCCGTTGTTGTTCAACTCCTGCAATTGTTGTCCACTGTCCCACAAGGTAACAAGCATAGGAGCCTTTCGTATAGGGTTCCCGACGCCAATAAGCACAAATAGGTTGACCCCGATACACACTACCAATCCCTGGAAAAATATTTTCTAATTGGGATAGCAGTTTTTGAGCCTGAATTTCAGGTGAATTTAGCCCTAGTGGTAAACTTTTTTGACCCCCAGAAAAGTTGGTGAGTAAACCACTTGAGCCTTTTTGATAATGGGATGGCTCCCAGATGGTTTGAAAGTTTAAGTCAGTCGTGACAAATCCAGTTGAGTTATGCCGCGTGCGCCAAATTCGTTCTTGATAGGCAGTAATTAATTTAGCATTGTTACCATAACCTAATTCTGCGATCGCTTTCTTTTTCAAGATTGGCAAATCTACATTTAAGGAGACATCACGCAAAGTACTAAACGGTAGGGCAAACAAAATTCGCTCGTAAATTCTCTCAACAGAGCGGTTACCAGAACGTAAACTCACCCGGTATCTACCATCGCTTTGAGTGGCGATCTCTTCTAATTCCGTCTCTAGTTCAATAGAATTTTTCAGCAATTGTGCCAATGAACGAATGATGCGATTGTTCCCACCAACAATCTGATACCGTTCATCACTTTCTTTCAGTGGAGCGAAGCTGTTAGTATCCGTACCAATAAATAACAACATATTTAAACTAGATTGAATTCTAGTTTCTTGACCGTATAAACCCGTGTAAGTTTTTTCAATGATTGCTTTTAGAATTGGATGAATTTGTGCTTCCTCTAAGTACTGAGTAATAGAAATATTATCTAACTTAATAGCCAATTGATTCTTGGTTCGATAATTTACAGGTGCTTTACCAATTCCTGCCAAATCTCGCTCTATTTTTTGTACCAATGGTGGTAACCACTGTAATATTTCTTTCTCTAAAATTATCCGTCCATCAAAATACGATATTCCTTCTATCAAATTGCTATCTATAGTATACAAATCTACAATTTCTAGACCTAATTCCTTTGCCAAATTGCGTAAGCTTGTATGATGACTATCAATAAATTCTCCGCCCAAGTCTACAGGTATAGAAGTACCAGCAACATTATGTACTGTATGTATCCGCCCGCCAACACGATTTCTAGCTTCAATAATATCTACAGGGACGCCAGCTTGAGAAAGGCGGTAAGCAGCAACAAGCCCTGCAATTCCCGCACCTACGACTAAAACTTTAGGATTTTTGGCAAATGCAGCAGAAGTTGGTTCCCCATGCCACATCATTGCACTCATAGCACTTGCCAATCCCAAACCGCCATATAGAAGACGTCGGCGGGTTATCTTTTGCCGGACAATATCAGCTATTTCGTCTGCTGGAATCCCTGTTTTTAGCGATGCCCTAGTGATTTTATAAGCTCGCCGTAATGATGCCATCAACGCCGATCTTGACATTAGGTATGCCTTTATGTATTGCCTCTTAATTAAGTAATATACCTTAAAAGCAGCCCTAAACCCGCAGGAAGTTAAGACCACTTTTGAGTGCCTCATACCATAGAAGCGATTTCTCAACTTCTTGCCAAGAAAGAGGTGGGTTCACAATTTCCGATTGTTCTTGTTGTAGAGATAATTGCCACCAAGCAACATCGTACCACTGTCCCAGCTCATAACCAACTGCCTGGTAAACACCTACTAACGTAAAACCTACTGCTTCATGTAAAGCAATACTTGCGGGATTGATTAACTTGACTCCGTGACGATATTGAGATAAAAGTATAATTTCTGCATTAGCAGTCAGTGCAACGACATTTACCCATGTGGGATAGTGAAGGACATGATAGGGTTCTATGAATTTACCAGTTTTTGTTAAACATCGATCGCTTTGAATCTTTAACCATCGATCTTCATAACTGATTGTACTTCCAATAACTTGCCAGGGTTCTAACATTAACCTCACCTCAGTAAAGTTAGGATATCAGTGAATATCGCTTTTGCTCCCACTTGCATAAATAAAATAGTTATCTGTGACTTTAACATCTGCTTGAAATCCCGCTTGTATTAACTTGTCATGAAGCTGTTCGGGAGAATAAAAAATTTTAACAATCTTAAATTCTTGGTTATCATTTAATTTTCTGGTGACGTAAATATTTCTGTCATTTTCTAAAATATGATTTTTGGCTGTTGATGTTGGCTCGAAGCGAGAGTCAATCATAAAGACTTGTCCGCCAGTACGCACCGCTTTATAGACTTTTTTCAAAAATGAGTCAACCAAATTTGGTGGTACATGAGAAAGCCAAAAGGAGAAAAATACTAGCTCGTACTCAGTATCGGATTCCCAATTAAATAAATCGATTTGCTGATATTCAACCTTCGCCGCACCTAATTTGCTGCGATTAATCTCAATCACTTCACTAGAAGCATCAATGGCAGTAATTTTCTTACCAATCTTTAAAAGTTCCTGAGTCCAAATTCCTGTACCACATGCTAGCTCTAGAACGTGTTCCACATGACCAATTTGGTACAAAGCATTTCTGATGACAGCAGCTTCGTTAAACCAATGCTGGTTGATTTCTTCTCCGCGATCGTAACGTCCAATTCTGTAGAACCATTCGTCGTATTCGTTGGCTCTTGCACTGTAGTAAGCAATTTGTTCCTGAATAATACTATCTGTCATTATTTCAAAATCAAGAGTGGGAGCAATACTACGTAGGTTTTGCTAAAAACACAAATTCAAGGTAGGTTGGGTTGAGGAACGAAACCCAACATTTATCAGCATTTGTTGGGTTTCGCTATCGCTCTACCCAACCTACAATTTCTCTCAGCCCTTGCAATATTGAGAATGGGAGTACTTCTTAAATAAGCAATTGCGATCGCTACTGTCTTGAAAATAGGAGACAGGGGTTAGGAGCGATCTAAGAGGAATTTTCACGATTGTCGAAATAAAATTTTTTCATCGGGACTGCCTAATCTTTTGAGCTTAAAAGTCTACTACTAATGGTGTCAATTGTGATTTTACCGTAATTTACAAAAAACTTTTGTTGTCTTCAAATTACTTAACTTGATAAATAAACCGTATTTAATTTTTTGTCTTTCATACTGAACGCACGATCCGAACGTACCCTGCGCTCGTCAATCTACTCAAACTTATGATTCTGTTTGCAACCAATCTTCTAAAAGAATTCCTGTAACTTTCTGCATATCAGAATCATGAGAAACCAGAATTAAGCCATGTGCGATCGCTGTTGCAGCTATCAGAATATCTGCATCTTCCAGACGGTTACCTCTCCGCTTTAAATCCAAATGAATTTCACACGCTTTCTCAAAAATTTCTAACTTGTCTAAAAATAAAACTCTGTAATTTGTGCAAACTTCATTAAGTTCAGATAATTGCCTAGTAGCATTTGCGTAAATCAGACCTCTTTTAGATTCGTAGTATGCTATACAACTTATAAAAACTTCTTGTCTTAAAAACCTTACTTCTTCTAGTTTATTAATTATTTTTTCATTTTTTTTCAAAATAGCCGTTAATATATTTGTATCCAAGAGATAACCCATTATGACTCACTATCTCCCTTTTACTGCCTCATCATACATTTTTACTTGCTCCGGAGTTAAATCATTTAATGTTCCAGCAACTGCTTCTATTACTAAAATACTATCAATTATACTTATTAATTCATCATCTGGAATACTTTTTACATATTTCGGAGAAAATTTATCTACAAATTTTGCTAAATGTTGAATCATTCCCTCTTTATCTAACTTTTCCCTGTACAGGCTATTATCTTCTATCAATTTCTCAATAATCTTTGATATCCGTACAATGGCTTCCTTTCTTTCACTATAAACTTCGTGCATAATTTACTCCTTGTGTAATTTCATGAATTCAGAGAAAATCCATTATCCTCAGCATAACTTATCTTTTGTGAGATTTAGGGGTGCGCTCGTCAATCTACTCAAACTTATGATTCTGTTTGCAACCAATCTTCTAAAAGAATTCCTGTAACTTTCTGCATATCGGAATCATGAGAAACCAGAATTAAGCTGTGGGTTCGCACATAAGATAAAATTTTAACAACGGAGTGAAGCAGGTTTGAGACGACGCAATTCGCGCATAAAGTGAAATCGATTGTAGCACAACGGTCTTAGCCTCAAGCGTCAATTCGCACACTATATGAAATTTTCCGACTTTGATTTAACGACAGCCCGAATGCTTTTTAAAGCGCACTTTTGAAGGACAAAAATACACACAACCCAAACGATGATAACGGGGGTGGGTCGGAAGATACAAGAGAGGATAGACTTGATGGAAGAAAAGCAGCTGGAGTTGATATCCCAGATATCTCGAGAGCAGAACAAGCCAAACCTACTAGGATTGTTCGCCAACTTGGGGGGCTTGAACTATAAGCTGTTGGGTGTGTTTGGAGGAATTCTGGTGAGCGCTTGTACTGCCACTGCCGTGATGACGAGAGCTGTGTTTGAGATGTCGCCTGCTCCTCTGCCAGTGGCTGAAAGTGAGAAGATACAGTATACTCGCGAGCAAGCGGGCTACACGAATGTGAAGTTACAGCGGGTTGAGAAGAAGCTGCGTACTGACCCACGGCAGAGATAATGACAGCACGGGCGATTAGCCCAATTGTCCTGTCAGCTGGTGTTGTAGTGCGGTTTGGTGCTGCTCTTTGAGTTGATTGAAGGGGTCTATGTTGCGGCGGTTGTTGAGTTGACCGCAGGCTGGGTGGTGATGTGAGCGCAAGCGTCCGAGGAACTGCCTGAGCCAATCGCCCGTCTGCTATTAAAAAAATGCACTGCTATACAATTAGGTTAAACTTCAATAAATTGCTGATATGGCTTCACCCCAATTTTGTGTTCGGATACCACCAGAACTCGAAGAACGGCTTGTTGCTTATGCAAAACAGAGTGGCATAAGTAAAACCAAGGTCATGGTTGATGCTTTGGCGTATTACTTGGGTTGTGCTGATGATGTGCCGTTGATACGTCGGGTGCTTGAACTTGAGGAAAGAATGGCAGCAATAGAGGCGGAAATAAAGAGCAAGTAAAAAGTAAGTAGCTCCTATTACAATTCTTCTCGCCGAATTTCAAATTCACGTAGTTTCTTTCTTGCTGGTGGTTTATTCTTTAGAATTGCTGTCACTATATTTGTATCAAGCAAATAAGCCATTCTTAAATTATCTCCCTGCGACAGCAGAATCAAACATTTCTATTTGTTCTGGTGTTAAATCATTTAATGTTCCCGAAACCGCCTCTATGACTAGCACACCATCTATTCTTTCTTTCAAATCATCATCATCAATAGCCTTTAATTGCTCTATTGAAAAGTTTTCTAGCAATAGATTTGACACAAGTTGAATCATTTCATCCTTATTTAGTCTTTCTCTAAATAAAATATTCTCTTGAAATAATTGCTCTACTATGGGTGATATCCGATTAGAAAGTTTGTTTTTATCACTAGAAACTTCGTACATAATTTACTCCTTATATAGTTGAATGAATTCATATACAACAAATTATTCTAAGCATAACTTATTTTTGTGAGATTAATGAAACGATCGCTGCTACCGCAACAGGTAGCTGATACTTTTTCCAAAATTAAGGTGCTACCAAAACAAGTGAGTATCAAGGAAATTATTTGGAACGGCAATGCGGAATATAAACTCCCTGGCGTAGATAACCAGGAGTTTTTTGGTAAGAGTGATTAACTAACATCATTACAAGCGATGCAGCAAGCTTAAGCCATGAGTATCAGTCCCACAACTGTTAAATAGGTGGTATTCACTGGCTAATTGTTGCACCTGTTCTGATTCCCTAACACTGGGTTTCCACGGGTTGGGGTTGTTGTAAGCGTAAAAAGATTCTACGCCATCAATACCAGCGGCGGCGGCGGCGGGAATCAAATCAAAGTGCGATCGCCGATAACGAGCCGGATGAGCCAAAACTGCCAGTCCTCCTGCTTCATGAATAGCAGATATCACGTTAGCTGCTTGATAGTCTTCGCCTGTGGTGACTTTTCTTTGAATGTAAGGTCTGATACTGGTTTGTTCTACATCGAAAGCATAACCCAGAATATGAACTTCTGTATTGAGAAGATTGGCGTTAATTTCTACACCAGTCCAAAGCTGGGGTGCAGTTGCACCTGGATGATTCCATCTCCATTGTTCTAACCAATTTTGCGCTACTTGATAACCAGCTATACTATGGTGGTCAGTAATGGCAAGCCCTTTTAAACCAATGGCAATCGCCTGCTCCATCAATGCACTTGGTTGTAATTTACCATCAGAGTGGACGGTGTGCATGTGAAAGTTGAAACTCATCGGACAACTCAATGCATTTATGCTTTGAAATATATACTTCAATTGTTCGCTTGAGGTGGATACCTCGGCAACCTTTACAGTCATACGTACCTCTTTTTCAAATAGGTCATTTTTTACACAGAAAAGCATGACGCTAATAGCCCAGAATACACCAGCACTACATAGGTGTGTTGGTAATAAGCTTCTGGGCATCTTTGGCAAATTTTTTCAATATGTTAAGACTACGTTAGCAAATTCAAAGGCTGACGGTCATGCGTATATTCGATTGGTTTTATAAGGAAAAGTAAGAAATATTGCAGCCCGTCTCCGTTCAATTCACAAGCTACAACTAGTAGGAATCATTTATCGAGAAAGGCAGAGGACAGGAGGAAATTCTAGTTCCTGCCCTATCTCAAGTGAGCGAATGTTCAAATGCACAAGAAAAAAATGGGATAAAAACGAAAAGAGGTTTTTAACAATATGTATAAAATATACTATTTAAATTGGTAATCCCAACAATTCACCAGAACCTGTAATAACCTCGCCAATGGAATGGGCTGTAATATTTTGTAAAGTAAAATGTGCCATTGCCGGCTCTACTTCATGAGGGGGAACAAGCAGTACAAACCCGATCCCCATGTTGAAAGTGTTATACATCGCTTGTGAATTCACAGATCCCTCTTCGGCTAGCCACTGAAATATAGGCGGGATAGACCAACTCTTGGGATCGATCTTAATCGCTTGACCTTTACCCAAGCAACGTGGCAAATTTTCAGGTAGTCCTCCACCCGTAATATGTGCCATCCCGTGGATTTCTAACCCTGCTTTCCGCGCCGCCAGCACGGGTTTAACATAAATGTAGGTAGGTGTGAGGAAAATTTCTCCCAGTGTTTGCCCTCCTAATATGTCAGGGCGATCGCTCCAAGAAAATCCTTTGTCGCTGACAATTTTCCTCACCAAGCTAAAGCCATTGCTATGTACACCAGCACTTGGAAGAGCGATCGCGACATCTCCCACCTGTACTTGAGAACCATCAAGCATCTGGCTTTTCTCCACAATTCCCACACAAAAACCCGCCAGATCGTACTCACCCACTTGATAAAAACCGGGCATTTCTGCAGTTTCTCCCCCCAGTAAGGCGCACCCCGCCTGCTTGCACCCAGAGGCTATACCTGCAACCACCTCAGTTAATTGTTCTTTTTCCAAATGACCCGTTGCCAGGTAATCTAAAAAAAACAGAGGTTCTGCGCCAGATGTCAACACATCATTAACACACATTGCCACCAAATCAATCCCTATGGTGTCGTGACGATTGAGAGACTGAGCAATTTTGAGTTTTGTTCCCACTCCATCAGTTCCTGAAACCAGAACTGGTTCCTGATAACCGTATGGTAGTTGAAAACAGCCGCTAAAACCGCCCAATCCACCAAGCACCTCTGGTCTAAAAGTACTATGAACTAAATTCCGAATTTGATTGACAAATTCTCGACCCGCCTCAACGTCAACCCCCGCCTCTTTGTAGTCCATCTGTCAATAATTGTTAGTAGTTAGTGGTTAGTGGTTAGTGGTTAGTGGTTGGTGGTTGGTGGTTAGTGGTTGATGGTTGGTGGTTGGTGGTTGGTGGTTGGTGGTTGGTGGTTGGTGGTTCGTACCCAATATCAACTAACCACTAACTACTATCAACTAACCACTAACTACTATCAACTAACCACTAACTACTATCAACTAACCACTAACCCTTAAAATACCTCATCTTCAATACCAATCCACCATTCCCCCAAATTCATCAAGTCTTGGCGGATATCCTCTAACTCTTGAATATAATCAACTTCCGTCATCGCGTCTTTACGCTCTTGAAGTTTTTTCAATCGCAACTGTACTAACAGCCAAGGCTTGGTTATGCTGTTAGTTTGTTCTAAGTACTTTGCCAATTGTATACTATCCATACATTCACTTTACCACAGCCCAGCATACGTAACTAAAAAACTATACCAATTGGTATGGCTTGAGCAAAAACAGCCACGAGCGAAGTCGTGACTGCTTCTAAAGAGCGTAAATCAATTATTTTTGTCTGACAAATTTCGCATAACCTACTATCGTTACCAGCACATAACTGACAGATAATTAGTAGGCTTTGGCATAATTTTCAGCCGCAAAATCCCAGTTTACTAACTGCTCTAGGAAGTTCTTGATATATGCAGGGCGAGCATTTCTAAAATCAATGTAGTAGGCATGTTCCCAAACGTCTAGGGTCAGAAGCGCCTTCTGTCCGTGAGCTAGGGGATTTTCTGCATTTGGTGTTTTAGTGACTTTTAAAGTACCACCATCATCAATTAGCCAAGCCCAACCGCTACCAAACTGAGTTGCAGCAGCGTTAGAAAACTCTTCTTTGAATTTGTCAAAGCTACCAAAATCTTTCTCAATCTTAGAAGCTAGTTCACCTTTTGGCTGACTACCAGCACCGGGTTTTAGGGAGTTCCAAAAGAAAGTGTGGTTCCACACTTGGGCGGCGTTGTTGAAAATCCCTGCTTTGGAGGAATCTTTGAAGGAGATTTTAATGACCTCTTCTAAGGATTTGTCGGCAAGTTCTGTACCGTCAGTCAGCTTGTTCAAGTTGTCTACATACGCTTTGTGGTGCTTACCATAGTGATACTCGAAGGTCTCACCTTTCATGCCGTATGGCTCTAAAGCATTAAAGTCGTATGGTAGTGGTTCCTGTACGAATGCCATTGTGTCTAATCCTCTCTTTACCGTATTTCAGTTTAAAGCCACCGGGGTAGCTATGGAAATGACAGGTTTGTGTTAAGCAGTTTCAGGAGCTTAAAACTACGATACCAAACTTAACAGTTCGATTTTACCTAAAAATCTCACTTGAATGACCCATTCTTCAGTAGGATTGAGACTTCGATCTGTTTGAACTGCAGCGAGCGGCGATTCCAATGGGGTTGCATACCTTTGGACAACGATTGCAGGGTGAGGGTTTGGTTGATTATTTGGCGTTGGTTGGGCGTGACGATCGCAGTGAATCGCCTGCTTTGTTGAGGCTGCTGGCGGAGAAATACGGGCTGGATTATGACTGCTTGCTGGATGAAGCCGATCCCCGTTGGGAGGATTTGTATGGTGAGGGCTAGTAACGGTTGTGGGATGATTCGAATGTAGACTTAGAAGCAAGGTTTTGGCAAAAAGTAGAGCAGTTTACTATTGACCCTTTCGAGCCAAGCTTGAAAACTCATAAATTGTCAGGCAAGCTTAAAGACTTATGGAGTTTTAGCTGAGAATATGATGAAAGAGTATTGTTCTACTTCATAGAGGATGGTAAAGCTGTGTTTGTTGATATTGGTAATCACGATGAAGTGTATTAAATAGTGCCAATCCTTACTTATTGTATCTGCTTCACCACTTACCCTACTGTCATAACTATTTTAACTTATTCATCATCGCTCTATAAAGAGCAGGATTTTTTGAGCGAACGAGGATAAAGTATGATTTTTTCATACTTTATACTTTATCCTTCTTCAAATGTTTCCCACTTTTTTGCCATCTCAAGTTGAGCAAATACAAGATGCAGATGCGATCGCTCTGCTTCAAAATATTGAACGAATTGCCATTACGAGTTCCTTAAGCCGCCAACCAATTCTTACAACATATATCCATCAAGGGAGTCAGGGAATACCAATTTTACTATTGCATGGTTTTGACAGTTCCATTTTAGAGTTTCGTCTTCTTTTACCGTTACTTGCACCTTACAATGAAACATGGGCAGTAGATTTGTTAGGCTTTGGCTTTACGCAAAAGCAAAAAGAAATAAACTATAGCCCAAGTACCATCAAAACTCACCTTTACCATTTTTGGGAAACCGCGATCGCTAAACCTGTGATATTAGTGGGTACATCAATGGGAGGAGCGACTGCAATTGACTTTACCCTAACTTATCCTCAAGTTGTGAAATCTCTAGTCCTGATTAATAGCATAGGTTATACTTCCGCTCCAGCTTTTAGCAAATACTTATTTCCACCATTTGATTTTTTAGCTGTAGAATATCTGCGTCAACGCAAACTTATGGTATTTAATTTAGGTAGTTCTTTTGCTAATTTAGACAAGAAAACGCTTGCAGATATTCAATGTGCTATGCTACATCAAGAAATGCCTGGGTGGCATGAAGCTATGATTTCTTATGCCAAGACTGGTGGATACGATGATTTAGCCGATAAAATTCCTCAAGTTGACAAACAAACGCTAATTTTATGGGGAGAAGCTGATGATATGCTAGCACCAGAAGACGCAGAAAACTTTCATAAGGATATTAAGCATTCTCAATTGATAAAGGTAAAGAATTGCGGTCACGCTCCCCAAATTGAACAGCCAAAAATTATAGCCCAATGTATTCTAGAATTTCTAAAAAATGGTACCTTTTAAATAGGTCAGCAATAACAAAGCGTCAAATTTTTAGGTTCCGTTCGTAGTTGCGCTTTAGCGCATACACTGCGTAATAGTAAAATTTGATAAAAACTATTACCACTGTCATCTAGAAAAAGTACGCCAACGCACTCCAAAGCTATTAGAAGATATTGTATGCCTAGAACAGCGCGAACAGTTACTGCTAGCCCTACTAGCCTATTGGAGTTGAACCTTGAGTAATTTGAGTTAAAGCTGATTTTACTTTCTCCAAGTGTCAGAAAGTCAGTAATAAGTCGAAGGTAACTCGAAGTTCTTGCAGTTGAACTCGGAATCAGTCATGTTTTGATGGAAGCGAATATGTCAATGTCAGTCTTATTCTTTCCAATGGAAAAACCCTAGCCATCAAGCTAGGGTGAGAATGGGAAGCCCAGATGTCGATAAGAGTTTCAAATAGCAAAATCCAAAAGACTTAACCAACTGCAAAAGCAACCAAAACTAAAGTAGTGACAAGTAACGTAGCAAACACGCCTTGGCTCACATATTGACGTTGCTCCCAAATAGCGGGGTATTCAGCAAAGTGCATTTTTGGCTCAGTTGGGTAGTTGTTAAGAACACCATCTTCGTTAACAGTGGTATACATAGCTCGTTTCCTTGTTTGTTATCTTATGTAAATAAAGATAACGATATTGTTACAAAACTTCAAGAGTGCTTGACATAGAAAAATGAATAGCATCCATAAGAGAAGTTAATCTGTAGGTGTTACAATACAGCTTTTAAATAGTTCTAACCGAACATTTTAGTTCGGTAAACACGACTTGATACTATTGCAAACAATACGTTTTGATATCAATTTAAAATAGAGACTTTATTAATGCCCAATACCCGAAACATTGGTTTTGTTGGCTTTTCGGTTGTAATAAACTCTTCTAGTTATACTTTGCACAGTCATAAGCTGAGCATTCAAATGAACAACATCCTTTGTAGGGGTGCAAGGCATTACGCCGCTACACTTGGTTCAAAAGCGCAATCTATACCCATGGGAAGTATAGACGAGCGATCGCGCTTACCGAACAGTGAAGCGCGATCGCACAACCGATAAGGCTTAAGCCATTAAGCGAAGCTTATCGCTAACAACGATAAGCACAAGCCGTAGGACAACGTTTTTTTGCATCATTTTATTCTGATGGTTTATTGAACTCAACTGCATCACGTTTAATTGTGATGTCATACTTTCCAAAAAAGTTTTGTCCTAAAAGACCAGTTTCTTTGTTAGAATTTAAAATAGCAACTTCTACATTATCAACCTTTACACCACCAACTTCTATTGAATTAACATAACCAACGGGAAATTTTTCTACTTTACCACTTGCCATAATAAATTTTTCTTCTCTCACTGGCTTAACCTTTAAATTATCTGCCGTCTTCTTATTAATAACTGTTGTACTAGCTCCTGTATCCAACATCATTTCTTCTTCTTCGTTGCCATTAAAAGTCACATCTAAAATTGGACAACCAGCATCTCTTCGTTTAATTTGAGCTGGACCGTCCTTACGTGGATAATAAATAATTAAAGCTGCTAAAAGAATAACTATGGCAAATTCCATGTCACGCCCTCCGTAAATCAACTCACATTTCAACTTGTTTGCAGAGTAAAGACAGTGGCGATAAGCTGGGTACAGCTTGTGTGCTCGATCGCTCGCACCAGTATTGTTGCTTAAAGCAACCGATGTATCTGCATTTGATAAATAGCGTCTTAACCGCGCTAGTCAAGTTTATATTTTCACTCTAAGTAATGTCATCAAACTGCAATAGTACCCTGGAGGGTGCTTTGCTATCGGGTTGTCACCAATTCACATCTAGCATGATAGAATCAATTCGTTATCATTAAGGGTGTGCTGAATTTTCTTCAGCTATACTTGCAGATTCTTAGCAGTCTAACTATTTCTCAATAAATTATTAGTAAACTTGGTTTTTCCAATCGAGTGAGTAACAACATAGCTGAACCTACATCACTTTAGGTTTCAACAAAAGTGCATACTTATTTACCTGCTTCGAGCGTTACATTATCCCATTTATAACTTTCATAAAACTTATGTCCTCAAAAAAAAAGCAAAATCGTCGCTCTAGACAACCTAATTCTAATCCGCCCTTAGTAGCATCTAATGACCGAATCTCTAAATTACTACAAAGTGAAGATTTAGTGCCAGATCCAAGTCAAGGTAGCGATAAGTTTTTCGATCTCATAACTTGGAATATCAAATTCTTCAACAACCGTGACCCGAAGCGAGTAGCTATTATCACAAACATTTTACATGAATTGAATGCTGACATTTTCGTATTCCAAGAGATTGAAGAGCATTCCCTTGACGTTGTAGCGCAAAATCTCATCGATTCCAGTGCTGGGCTTTATAAAGTCGCTTACGGAACTACAGGTGGCGACCAACGTGTAGCTATTATGTATGATACGGAATGGGTGAAAGCGTCAGAAGACATCAAAGAACTATTTGGTAACGAGGATTTAACTGTCAACGTAGAAAATTTGAAAAAGCAAGTTTTCCCACGTCTGCCATTAGCAAGCAACTTTGTGGTTCGCACGGCTGACGATCCCTTCGACTTTAACTTAGTAGGAGTACATCTTAAGTCTCAACGTGGTGGCGGTTTTGAGCAACGCAAAGCAGCAGCACAACGACTTGCAGAATACATTCAAAATGATGCAGCAGATGAAGATATTATTATTGCAGGTGATTGGAATGCCGATCCGAATCGACCTGAATGGGAACCTATTCAAGATCTAGAAAAGCAAGGCTTGCTCAAGTTTGAGGGTTTTAACTTTGTTAATTCTCAAGTGGAAGGCAGTCACCTAAGTGTAGGGGGTCGTCGGTCAAAACTCGATGTCGTAGCTGTCACTATCGATGCAGCTAAGGCAGTTGTCAAAGAAGCAGATGTGGTAGAGTGGACAATTCTAGACGATAGCCCTTTAGCATTAACAGAAAGGGAAGTTCGTAAGAAGGTGATTGATACCATTAGCGACCACTTACCAGTACTAACACGTTTCAACTTTACAGATCGCGATGCTGATGACGAGGCTTGAGCCTTTCACCGTTTGCTGATACAAATACCTCTGTAGGGACGCAAGGCCGCCGCGCCCCTACGACTAATAGATATGTATCATACATTTCGTTGTCCTCAATTTATAGTATCCATGTACTAAAAGGGTTACCTATCTCTTTTTACTGAAGATGAGGATAAGATTTATCTGCTACGGGCTGCGTTCATCTGCGGTTCCATAACTTTTTTTTATGTATTGCACCCAATTGAAAAGCCCTATATACGTACAAATCCACCGCCAAATGCAAAAGCACGGACGCCAAAAGGTGCATCCGGTTTGGGAGTCGTAGTAATAATACTAATCACACCTCCAAAAGCATCAGCACCGTAAATAGATGACGCCGAACCTTTAAGAACTTCTAATCGTTCGACTCGAAAGGGATCGCTTCCCAAATCCAGACCAAATTCTAAATTCGGTAAGCTTTCCCCATCCACCAGTACGCCAATCCGTTCTCCTGTCAATCCGCGAACGTTAGCAGAACCACTCAACACACCCAAACGGTTAATAACAATTCCTGGAAAAGCTTGCAGTTGTTCGCCAACAGTCCGAGGAAGGGCTTCTTCCCTCTCCAGTTCCTCTTCTGTTTTGATGTCTACCGTCGCTAGTATTTCCCGTAGAAGAGTCGTGGGGCGATTGGCGGTAACACTCAGTTCAATATCTGACTCTTGTTCTTGTTTTGCGGTGAGTTCTTGTGGTTCAGCGCTTGCAGATGTCTGTGCTGGTGCAGCTACTGTCAGCACCAAGTTACCATCACTTTGTTCTATCTTAACGGCAGGTGGACTATCAATACCAGTCACTACAGTACGTACACTACTGGTATTGAAGGAAGTGACGGTAACACTAGTGATACCATTAGCAGGATTGCTGACATTAAAAGGTTTTCCTGACTCCAAACGCAGTTGGGTATTTGTCAGTTCAGCGATATAAGTCTTTTCATAGGTAGAGCTAACAACTTTTGACAACTTGGGGCTTGTTGTCTGCAAGATAACCTCAATTCCTTCTTTAGCAGGATTGACGGTAACATCAGTGACTTGGTTCATTTCAGCCCATACAGGCTGAGCGGATAGGAGGGCGATCGCTCCTACGATATAACAGCTTGTTAACACGGGCAATTGTTGCACCATGACTCCTCACATAACATCCTATTTAATTTGGATGCAGAAACACACTTTGCTTTGAAAATTTTTCTCATAATATCATTCTACGGGACTAAATTCTACTTAAATTCCCTACAAAGATATAATTTTTTTTACAGGAGCTAGTTGTGCGACGTTACGGACTTCCAAATAAAAAATATGGCGTTGCTGAATTAAAATATGAATTATTTTTTAGCCTCACGCAAAGACGCAAAGACGCTAAGGTTTTTCTGTGACGAGTGCGTGCGATTTTCATACTATCAATCAGCAATGCTAAAAATAGCCTACAATTTCTTGTGGTGCAGAAATAACTTCTTCTCGCGCTCGGCTGCAAAAGCAAGACAAGCTTTTATGTCTTCCGAAGTTAGTTCAGAAAAATCTTCCAAGATTTTTTCTTCTGTCATACCGCCTGCAAGGTATTCTAAGATATCGTACACGGTAATTCGCATTCCCCTAATACAGGGTTTTCCATTACGTTTTCCAGGCTCGCTCGTGATAATGTTGTTATAATTCATGAATTAATCAATATATTGGCTCAGTACTAGTTGGAAGCGCTCGTAAAGTGTTATTGGTAGCAGGAACTACTTAAGACGATACAGTATTTCGCCAGCTTTCGGCACAAGCAAAATACCTTCATTCTCCCGATTAGCCCATTCTGTAGGTCGAATGGTAGCCGGATCGCAATAGTTTAAGTTATGAGCAGCACAGCGTTCGGGGGAAATACCAGTCGCTAGGGTGACACGAATCCGTGCTTGTTCGCCTTTTTTAGGATCGAAAGTACCCATACCTTTCAAGTGAGTACTGTGGGCTAGTACTCCACCGGGATAACCTTGGAATTTATCCCACTGTTTGAGGAAGTAATCTCGCACGTGGTAGCCAACTTCAGCCAAGATTTTACCGTGTGTATAGCTAAACTCACTAATGTGAGGTGCATATATAATTAATTCACCTCCATCAGCCACTACAGGCTCTAGCTTGTACATTCCTTTAGCTGCTGTCCAAATGTCATCATACATTTTGGGCATGACAGAAAGCACTTGTTTAAACGGCTTGTCTACGTATTTGATATGCAGTTTGGCTGATAATTGTGAAGCCGCTTCCCACGCTTCCTCTGGTTTCTCGATGTAAAGCCCAGCTAATTGATTCGTTTTTGGTGCGACTACCATTGCCAAACAAAGCTTTGGAGTAGGAATTAGGCTGGCGGCTCGGTTAATCAATCGCCGAACGGGTGTTATTCCTGGTGTACCAATGATTTCATAACAGGTAATTAATGCCCCCAGCCAGTGTGATAAATTGATGACTTCCAGACCACTAATACCAGGAAAAAAATATTTATTTCCACCGGAAAAACCAACAACTTCGTGAGGAAAGACTGGACTGCAAACAACAATTAAATCGTATTCTGTTACAAGTTTGTTAATCCTCACTTCTACTGGCTGATACAGCATTCCATTGCTGATTTCTCCTATTTCCGAAGCTGAAATAACTCCACAAGAAATAAAGGTATCCGGTTCATTCCAAAGATGGTTAAAGATGCGAACTTTTTTAAAAGTTGTTTCTCTCTCTTCGGGGGTTACTCCCACCAAGCGATTGATTTGTTCTTCACTCATGGGATTATGTGTACCCAAAGCAATCAAAAAATCCAGAGATACAGCCCTCTCACTCAATTCTTTGTGTAGCAATCGAAACATTTGAGGAATGGGAGCAGAGCGAGTTCCATCGGGAATTAACACTAGGATGCGCTGTCCATCTAACTTGGGGTCTGCCAAAGCTTCATGAACCAACTGAGAAACTTTTTCTTCGGAAAGTATTCCGTTAGTTATGGCTGCTGAATACATTTTTAAACTCCACTATAAATACTAAACCCACCGTCTACTGGCACGACTACCCCGTTGACAAAACTAGAACCAGCACTGCACAACCAAATTAAGGTGCTGAGTAATTCGTTTGGTTCTCCAAAACGACCTGCTGGGGTATGCTCAATGATTTTTTGCCCGCGAATGGTTAAACTGCCATCTGGATGTAGTAGTAAATCTCGGTTTTGCTCGCCTATAAAGAAACCAGGTGCGATCGCATTCACTCTCAGCCCAGCTCCATACTTTTGCGCGAGTTCTACAGCTAGCCATCGTGTAAAGTTATCTATCCCCGCTTTAGCGGCTGAGTAACCAACCACGCGACTGATAACACGTGTAGCGGACATAGAAGAAATATTGACAATACAACCGTGGGGTTGACTATCCATTCCATCTCTTTCGATCATTGCTTGACCAAAGACTTGGCTGGGTAGTAAAGTCCCCATCAGGTTGAGGCTAACCACTTCCTCAAAAGCTTTATGTGGCATATCAAAAATAGTAGCATCTGCATTAATGGTGGCGGCGGGGATATTGCCACCAGCCATGTTGACTAAGATGTCTATTTGACCCCAATGTCTTAAAATAGAGGCTCTGGCTATTTCTAATTGAGAGCGATCGCAAACATCTGCGAGCACAGCCATGCTTTCTCCACCGCTAGCAGTAATCGCAGCCACAATCGCAGCCGCCCGTGCTTCATTGCGACCTAAAACAACGACTTTTGCTCCAGCAAGAGCCAAACCTTCTGCCATAGCCCCACCAAGCACACCAGAACCTCCCGTGACCACAGCTACCCGGTCTTTCAGACTAAAAAGTTTATTCAAAATCAAGTCTGGCATTAATAATTCCTCAATACATAAAAAAGTTATGGAACCGCAGATGAACGCGGATGGACGCAGATCGATCTGTACTTGATTCAACTGAGAACCGCTATAGTTTATAAGCAGCTTTAGCGAGGTCGTAAGCTAAAGCCTGAGCCATCTCATAGCCTTCTTCTTCCTCAACCAATCCACGCATAACCAATCCAGCTATCCAGTTACAAGCAACACGCCGCCAGACAGCATGACGTGCAGGAATGGAAACAAAAGCCCGTGTATCATCGTTAAATCCTGCCGTATTGTAAAGCCCAGCCGTTTCCATGACCATATTGAAGTAGCGCTCCATACCATTTACGCTATCGTGAAACCACCAGGGTGGACCGAGCAAGACTGCGGGATAATGACCAGCAAGAGGAGCTAGTTCGCGGCTATAAGTGCTTTCATCCAATCCAAACAGGATTAAGTGAAAGTGTGAATTGTTACCATAAGCGTTCAACAGAGGGCGCAGATTTTCAGTCCACTCTATTTTTAAAGGAATATCAGCACCTTTGTCAGACCCAAAGCGTTCAAAGATATCGGGATTATGATTACGCATAATCCCGCAATGCATTTGCATCACCAACCCATCCTCCACACTCATACGAGCCATTTCCACGAACATATGACCAGTAAAACGCTCTGCATCACCTGGATTTAGCTTGTTAGTTAATGCTCTTGCAAAAATCGTTTCTGCTTCTTGCGCGGAAAGACGCGTAGTATAAGGTGTAGCTGCACTTTGGTCAGTAGCCGTCGCACCCATTTTTTTAAAGAAAGCCCGACGTTCTTCTAAAATTTGTATAAAAATAGCGTAAGTGTTAATTTCTCGTCCTACAGTGCTTTCTAGCTTAGTCAGATTTTCGCGCCAACTTGGAGTGTCTAGATTAACCACTGCATCTGGTCGAAAAGTAGGTTTGATTTGAGTAAAACCTTCTTGGTGGAGAGATTGATGGTTCTCAAGAGTATCGCTCGCTGCATCAGTAGTACAAAGCACTTCAATGTTAAAGCGTTTGAATAAAGCACGAGGTGAAAATGCTGGTAACGCTAACTGCTTTTCTAAATAATCGTAGATATAACCAGCATTGCGAGCATTTAAAGGCTCATCCACCCCAAAGACGTTAATAAGTTCGTCTTTCAACCACAAACCCGATGGAGTACCCCGAAATAGGTAAAAATGTTCGGCGAAAATTTGCCAGATTTTGCGGTGGTCAGTTTCTACAGGCGAACCATCGCTTGTAGGGATACCCAAAGCTTGCAAAGATATACCCCGACTGTAGAGCATGCGGAAAATGTAGTGATCGGGGATAATAAATAATTCGGTCGGCGACCCAAAACGGGCGGTTGGATTAGCTAACAAGGCTGGATCTACGTGACCGTGAGGACAGACTAACGGTAGAGCAGAGATGGTTTCAAAAAATTGATGGGCTAGCCGTCTTTGAACGGGTTCTGGAGCAAAGCAACGATTAGGAGATAAACTCCATTTTTTGGTCAACATATTTTTTTGGTTATTTGTCATTTGTCATTAGCAATTAGCAATTAGCAATTAGCCATTAGCAATTAGCCATTAGCAATTAGCCATTAGCAATTAGCCATTAGCAATTAGCCATTGATTATTGGTTCTGTAGTGCTACCTCGTTTTACTAGAAAAGGAGATAAAACAAGATTTTCTACACTTTTTTCCTGTAATACATCAAGTAACATTTGCATAGCAGAGCGACCAAGTTCTAACATTGGTTGGCAAACTGTTGTCAGTGGCGGGGTAACGTAACGCGACAGTGCAATACCATCAAATCCAACTAGGCTTAAATCTTGCGGTACTGAAATACCTAGCTCTTGACAAGCAAGCATTGCTCCAACGGCTACCATGTCGTTATAACAAAAAATGCCAGTTACGCCATTATTAAATAGTGTAGGTAGCAGTTGTTGACCGATCGCAACATCGTTGGTTCTGCCATATTCTTCATCACTCATTGCCACCCAATCAGTCTTTGGTGATAAACCAGCTTCACTCAGAGTCATGCGATATCCTTCCAAGCGCAGCTGGTTCGATCTACTGCGATCGCCTACACCCAAGTATCCAATAGAGGTATGTCCTAGACTCAAAAGATGCTCTACAGCCAATCGCGCACCCAAACAGTCGTCTATGGCAACAAAGTGAAACATTTCGGGCTGCTCTTGAGTCTGGCTATTGAGAAAAACTATTGGTACGGCAATTTGCGCGAGTTGCTGTGTATGGTGTTTGCTAATTCGCGAATCGGCTACCAAGATACCGTCCACCCGGCGGCGGTGAAAACTATCAATAGCTGCTACTTCTTGCTCAAAATCTCGGTGTGAAGTACTTAACAACACACTCAAGCCCGCCGCTCTAGCTACTTGTTCTATTCCTTCTACCACCTCAGCAAAAAAGGGATCTGCGATGGAAGTGACGACGACTCCGATAGTATTCGTGCGTTTATTTTGCAGGCTTTGAGCTACAGCATTAGGCACATAGTTCATTTCCCGCGCTATTTTCTTAATTTCCTCTCGCACCTGAGGGCTAATGAGAGAGTTATCTCGCAATGCGCGTGAAACCGTGGAATGAGAAACGCCTGCTCTTCGAGCAATATCTTCTATGGAAATTTTTCGTTTGCTCATTTGTCATACTTAATTTTTCTTTTGCACACGTGTGCATAAATATATTATAGTAAATTTTAGACAGTGCGATCGACAAATTACAAATCAATGATTATTATCTTAATGGGTGTTTCAGGAGTCGGCAAAACTACCATAGGAAAACTGCTAGCAGAGTCTTTACAGTGGGAATTTAGTGACGCTGATAACTTCCACTCGATAGAGAATATAGAGAAAATGCGAGGTGGTATCCCCCTCAGTGACGCGGAGCGAAAACCCTGGTTGCAAGATTTGCAGGCAGCTATTAAACACTGGTTGCAGGAAAATAAGAATGTGGTATTGGCTTGTTCCGCATTAAAAGACAGCTACCGCGAATATCT
The DNA here is from genome assembly GCF_009725235.1 of Scytonema sp. UIC 10036. The sequence goes on along the minus strand of NZ_WJFC01000057.1, from coordinate 41,056 downwards.
TGTATTGGATAGCGATCGCACCAAACTAGTGTACCTCAAGGGGTCTTACCAGTTGATTCAACAGCGATTGCACGAGCGTCAAAATCATTACATGAGCGAAAAATTGCTCAGCAGCCAATTTGAGACACTTGAAGAACCATCAGATGCTATATACATAGATGTTGCCGAGCCACCCCAGGTAATTGTACAAAACATTAGAATGGTTTTGGGAATTTAGCTGACTTTAGCTTTATCAGTATATTAATAATAAGTCAATACCACCAGGCGACAGCTTAACGCTAATTTTGTAAAGCGTTTATCTCTAGAAACAAAAAATGGCACTAAGAGGATGTTTGAAAAGTCATGATTGATGTATTAAATATTTTTTACCCCACCCTAACCCTCCCCTTGGAAAGGGGAGGGAACCGAATTTTTCTTATTTCCCCCCTTTACAAGGGGGGACTAAGGGGGGTAATAATGTGATTAAAATCACAACCAACCACTTTTCAAACATCCTCTAACAACATTAACCAACTCCGGACAAATTGCAATTCCTTTAGAAATTCGCTCTTGGCTCAAATTGCAACCAGGGGACTCGATTGATTTGGTCATTGACAAAGATGGCAAGGTTTATTTACAACCTATTAAGATTGATGTCAGAGAATTATCTCGGATGCTATATGAAGCAGACAGAAAAGCCATTTCTCTAGAAGAAATGGAAGCAGCGATTTCTCAGTGTGCAGGAGATTCTGCTTGAAAGAACTAGAAACTAACACACTCGTGCGCTTTTTGGTCAGGCTTTCTGTAGTGGGTACAATAAGAAATTTAGTCTTGAAAAACAGCGATCGCAAAGTCAGTAAAATGTTAAGCAGAAGAAAAACCCTAGCTCTATTTAAAGTAATTGCATCTACAGTGCTTGCTGTATGCATACCTAGAAAGTCCGTGTCCGCACAGACAGAATCAAGCGTATCCGTTAAAACATCTCCTCAAATAAGTGCTGCCACATTGCCTGGGTGTGTTGTCAGACCGGAACAGACCGAGGGACCTTATTTTGTAGAGGAAAAGCTTAAACGTTCCGACATCCGATCTGACCCTTCGGATGGTTCGGTGAAAGACGGCGTACCGCTCAAACTAACGCTTCGTGTTTCTCAGGTCACCAGTACTGGCTGTACGCCACTCACAGGTGCCACTGTTGATATTTGGCATTGTGATGCCCAGGGCATTTATTCTGATGTGACAGACCCAAGTTTTAATACCATTGGCAAAAAGTTCTTGCGCGGGTATCAGGTGACGGACGCAAATGGCAGCGTCCAGTTTATGACTATCTATCCCGGTTGGTACCAGGGCAGAACCGTTCATATCCACTTTAAAGTACGTACAGATGCAACATCAAGGCAAAGTTATGAGTTTACTTCACAACTCTACTTTGATGACTCTATTACGGAGCGCGTGTATACACGGGCACCCTATGCCAGTCAGGGACAGCGCAGGCTAAAGAACGCGCAAGATGGAATCTTCAGAGACGGTGGCGAGCAATTATTACTCACGCTTACCAAAACAAGCTTTGGTTACGCAGCAACGTTTGATATTGGGCTTCAGATAGCTTGAGCAATTTTAGCCATAGTTTACCGTAAACCACTCGTTAAAAAACTTAATACACGCTTTTGCACACGTGTGCAAAAATAAAAATAAGAAGAAAAAACAGTTTATGCACACCTGTGCAATACCGATTAGAACCTGAAACTACGATTTCATATCAACTACAAAAGCAGCGAAGATATGTTTCAAACTCTCAATAATTCCATCGAACTCGCTCAAAACAATCCCTTACATTCGTTAGAAGAATGGGAAGAAGATTTACTTAATCGCTATCCCGATCCGCACAGCATAGTTAAAGAGGGTAAAACCACTCAAGAGTACAGGAATTACGAAACTCCAACTAGAGATACAGTCAAAGAGTTCTATCGGTTAAATCATATTAACCAAACATATGACTTTGTATTGCAAAAAAAAGCAGAATTTCTGAAGTTTGACAAGAAAGAAATGGCTTTTTGGGATGCAGTTGAATTTTTGAATCAATTGGTGGATGATTCAGATCCTGATACAGATTTAGACCAATTACAGCATTTGTTGCAAACATCAGAAGCTATTCGGGCTGATGGTTACCCTGACTGGATGGTACTAACAGGCTTCTTACATGATATGGGTAAAGTACTGTGTCTGTTTGGGGAACCCCAATGGGCTACTGTAGGCGATACCTATCCTGTAGGTTGTGCATTTTCCGATAAAATTGTTTTCTCTGAATTTTTCCAGAATAATCCCGATTACAATAACCCAAAATATAACACTAAATATGGTATTTACGAGCCTAATTGCGGGTTAAGCCAAGTACATATGTCATGGGGACATGACGAGTATTTCTATCACATGATGAAACCCTATTTGCCCGAACCTGCATTGTACATCCTCCGCTATCATTCATTTTATCCCCAACACCGAGAAAACGGTTACACTCATTTGATGGATGAACGCGATCGCCAAATGTTTCAATGGGTAAGGCTATTCAATCCCTACGATTTGTATTCCAAAAATCCCAACCCTCCCAATTGGCAAGAACTCAGACCATATTATGAAGATTTAGTGGCTAAGTATTTGCCTGCAACATTAAAGTTTTAAACATCCGTTGATAGTGAAAACGAAGATGAAAAAATACAGGACAGAAATCAATACTTGTCAGTTAAGCAGAAAAAACCGAAAACACGTAGGTTGGGGAGCCACTCGCGTGCGGAGAGCAGCGCCGTGCGGGGGTTCCCCCCGTTGAGGCGACTGCGGAGGGTTTCCCCCGTTGAGCGATGTGGCGTTTGAGGAACGAAACCCAACATTGACAGACATTTGTTGGATTTTCCCACAGGTTTACCCAACTACAGCGTAACCAGTCAAAAGAAAAGTTAGTTTTTGCTAAAATTTGTTTAATGTAACAATATATTAAAAAACTAGCTTGAGCGACTTTGTATAACAATTAAGTGCATTTAGCAACTATAATTGGGTTAAGTCTGAAAACAAGGTAGAAGGATTTTCAGATTGATTACTGTACTACAAATTCACAGCCACCAAAATTCCAATTGACAATAGAATATTTACCTAGCGTGCTGTTAAATTTTGTGAATGCAATTTAAGGTTAAGCTGTGAAATTGTTAAATTAGACTTAATCTGACAATCGGTTAATTATCTCTATGAGATGATTGATAAAGTAAAAATTCAGAATCTGTAACCTGGGTTGAGGAACGAAACCCAACCAATATACAATTGTGTTAGTTTTCGCTGTGGTTCAACCCAACCTATATAATAGATTTTGCAATTTAAAATTTACTTTAGAAAACACCTCTAAATACCCATAGGGAAAGAAGTTGAATGACATAGAGAAGTAATAGCCTTCTTTATTTAGTCAAAGTCTTTCAAGAAAGGGAGTTTATTTTTGCATACTTGTAAAAATAAACGAATAGTAACTTCAAAGAAAAGAAAGATTAGCTCCTTTTATAACACAAACTGTAGTTAAAAACAGTGACCAGTGACCACTGGCGCTTTTTGACATACTTTATTTAAATACAAATGAACGTGAAAAGAATTTCGCTTGCAGTCGGCGTAATAGGTCTCATTAGCAGTACTGTTATAGGTTGTACAAAAACCTCTCAAAATACCGAAAGTGCTATAAATGGCTTCCAAAATAGTAGCAATGTTATAGAAGTTAAGGATAGCCATGAGGATGTAAAATTGCGCTCGGTTGGCGTCAGCCTTGGCGACTTGGGTAATCCCTTCTTTGTAGCTATGGGGAGAGGATCTGAGGCAGAAGTGAAGAAAATCGGAGGTGATGATGTCAGAATTAGTGTGGTTTCTAGCGGCTTTGACTTAAACCAGCAATTCAACCAAATAGAAAATTTCGTTGCTGCCGATACTGACATAATTATCCTCAGCGCCGTTGATAACAGAGGAATTAAAGCAGCGATCGACAAAGCAAAACTTGCAGGTAAAATTGTCATTGCAGTGGATGCAGCCGTTGATGCAGATGTAGACGCAATGGTTAGCTCTAATAATCTACAGGCGGGAGAACTTGCTTGCCAGTATATTGGCGATCGCTTGAAAGGTAAAGGCAATGTAGTTATCCTGAACAGCATTCCGATGGACTCAGTTATCCAGCGAGTGAAAGGTTGCGAGAAGGCATTATCCAAGTATCCCAGTATCAAAATACTCTCTAAAGACCAGAACGCAGAAGGAAGTCGGGATGGAGGGCTAAGAGTTATGAGCGATTTGCTGACAACCTTTCCCAAGATTGATGCTGTTTTTGCTACTAACGATCAAAGTGGTATTGGAGCAGACTTGGCAGCCCAGCAAGCAAGACGCAAAGAATTTTTTATTGTTGGGGTTGATGGAGGACCAGATGCAGTCAAAGCGATGGCTACCAAAGATAGTCTATTTGTTGCAACGGCTGCTCAAGATCCAGCAGGAATGGCTCAAAAAGCTGTTCGGGTAGGCAATGATATTCTGCGCGGGGACAAACCGGAAATACCCACGATTCTAATTCCAGTTAAGTTGGTAACTCGAAACAACCTTAGTAGCTACAAAGGTTGGTAAGACCGATTTTGGATTTTGGATTTTGGATTTTGGATTTTGGATTTTGGATTTTGGATTTTGGATTTAAAGTTGAGGAGCAAGATGAATGTGAAAAGGATTGCAACTGTCACTAGTGTATTAAGTATCATCAGTGGTGCTATTGTAGGATGCACAAATACGGCTCCCAACGACAACACCGCTACTAACACTGATACCAACACTGCTACCAACGTTAGCGTACAAACTCAAGATGGTGGTGATGCCAAAAAATTACAATCTGTCGGCGTTACTCTTGGCGATTTAAGTAACCCCTTCTTTGTTCTGATGGGGAAAGGTGCTGAGAAAGAAGCAAGAAAAATCGGAGGTGATGATGTCAAGGTGACTGTGGTATCCAGTGGCTACGATCTCAACCAACAAACCAACCAAATCGAAAATTTCGTTGCTGCTGATACTGACATCATTATCTTGAATGCTGCTGATAGTAAGGGAATTACACCAGCCGTTGAGAAAGCAAGACAAGCAGGTAAGATAGTCATTGCGGTAGATACAGCCATTAGTGGAGAAGTGGATGCCACAGTAACTACCAATAACGTGCAAGCAGGAGAGGTAAGTTGTCAATACATTGTCGATCGCCTCAAAGGCAAAGGTAATGTGGTCATCGTCAACGGTCCCCCAGTCGCCTCAGTGATCGATCGAGTCAGTGGTTGCGAAAAAGTCTTGTCTAAGAATCCCGGTATAAAAGTCCTCTCAAAAGACCAGAACGCAGAAGGAAGCAGAGATGGAGGGCTGAGAGTGATGAGCGATTTGCTCACAACCTTCCCTAAGATAGATGCAGTCTTTGCCATTAACGATCCGAGCGGTGTTGGAGTAGACCTCGCAGCCAGTCAAGCAAAACGCAAAGACTTTTTCATTGTTGGGGTTGATGGTGCTCCAGAAGCCATCGAAGCGATCGCATCTAAAAACAGTCTCTATGCTGCAACTGCGACTCAAGATCCAAGAGGGATGACTCAAAAAGCGGTTGAGGTTGGCAACAACATCCTGCATGGCAAAAAACCCAGCAATCCTAACATTCTAATTCCAGTCAAGTTAATTACCAGAGAGAACGTCGGTACTTACAAAGGCTGGTAATACAATTTTAGATTTTGGATTTTAGATTTTGGATTTTGGATTGAAAGAGTTTCAACGAGGTTGTTTTCAGCCAACTAAGTAGGTAGGTGGAAATAAACACAATCACATTACAAAATGTAAATGTTTTTAAAACCCTTACCAACGACCAACAACAAATGACAAATGACCACTGACAAATGACCAATAACAAATGACAAATGACCAACCACACTGAAACCCTGTTTCCTCACGCATCTACCACTACCCCTGTATTGGAAATGCAAGGGATTACGAAACGATTTCATGGTGTACCTGCTCTCCAAAACGTGAATCTCACGATTTATCCAGGAGAAGTTCACGCCCTGATGGGTGAGAACGGGGCGGGTAAAAGCACCTTGATGAAAATCCTGGCTGGGGCTTACATCGCTGATGAAGGAGAAATTCGCATCAATGGCGAACCCGTAAAAATTACCGATCCGGGTACAGCACGCAGATCGGGCATTAATCTCATTTATCAAGAACTGAATGTCGCACCCAACTTAACCGTTACCGAAAATATTTTTATGGGTAGCGAGTTGCGACGGGGTCAGTTTTTAGACCGCAAAGGTATGCAACTGGAAGCAGAGCAAGTGCTAGAAAGCCTTGGAGCTAGCTTTGGAGCTAACGATGTGGTTGGTACTTTGTCTATCGCCGAACAGCAACAGGTAGAAATTGCGCGGGCGTTGAAGGATAAAAGCCGCATTTTAGTGATGGATGAGCCAACCGCCGCACTGTCCGATCGCGAAACCGAGCGTTTGTTTGAAATTGTTCGCAAAATGCGGAATGATGGCATTGCAATTATCTACATCAGCCACCGCATGGAAGAAATATATGCCCTAGCTGACCGAATTAGCGTACTGCGCGATGGTCAATACATTGGTAGTTTAACACGGGATGAAATATCTCCACAGCGATTGGTGCAGATGATGGTGGGTCGTTCCATGCAAGACTTTTACGAGCATCAACGGCAAACCAATCCAGGTGCGGTAGTGCTAGAAGTCAGAAATATGAGCGACGGACGCAAGATTGAGCCAGCTAGTTTTAAAATTCGTGCTGGAGAAATTCTCGGACTAGCAGGGCTGGTGGGTGCAGGACGCACGGAGGTGTGTCGGCTCATTTTTGGTGCTGACCCTAAAGCAAGTGGTGAAGTTTTCTTAAACGGTCACAAATTAGATATTCATAGCCCCAGTGATGCCATTGCAGCCGGGATTGGTTACGTCCCGGAAGACCGCAAAGACCAGGGTTTATTTCTGGAAATGAGTTCCCGCAAGAATATTGCCCTCAACACACTTAAGGAGGATGCAAAAGCCGGTGTTGTTAACTGGGGTTCAGTGAATAAGCTGGCTACAGAAGCAGTGGAAAACTTTAATATCCGGCTCGCTAATTTGGAAATCAGAGCGGTGGATCTTTCAGGTGGCAATCAGCAGAAGCTACTGCTAGCAAGGTGGTTAGCCATTAAACCGAGAGTCATCATGTTGGATGAACCGACACGGGGTGTAGATATCGGTCCAAAAGCGAAATTTACCGAATTATGAGCGAGTTAGCAGCACAGGGCGTGGCTACTTTGATGGTTTCCAGCGAACTACCAGAGATTGTTGGGATGAGCGATCGCGTCCTAGTGATGCGGGAAGGAAAGTTAGTGGGCGAACTTGATGGCAGCTCTGGGAAAGAAATTACCCAAGAAAACATTATGCACTATGCAACTGGAGCATCGGAGGTAGTAGCATCATGAGTCAAACCTTAAAGCCTGTTAATAATAAAGTGGGCAAGAATGCAACACGCAAGCGCAAACCGATTAATACTCTGCTTGAGGTTGCAGGGATTCTGCCAATATTATTACTTATCTGCATCTTATTTACGGTCGTTTCTCCCAACTTCCTGACAGTCGGGAATGTTGTTAACATATTGCGTCAGGCATCAATTAATATTGTGCTGGCAACGGGAATGACCTTCGTGATTCTCACAGGAGGTATTGACCTTTCCGTTGGGTCAATCTTGGCTGTTTCGGCTGTAGTTGCAGTGTTAGTCTCGCTAATTCCTGCTTTAGGTTGGGCGGCTGTACCTGCTGGGTTGCTCACAGGATTGTTTTTAGGCTTAGTTAACGGCGCTCTCATCACCTTTTTGGATGTACCACCGTTTATTGTCACCTTAGGTTCGCTAACTGCTTTACGGGGTGCTGCCTTTTTGGTTGCTAACGGTACAACGGTTATTAACCGCGACATAAATTTTGCTTGGATAGGTAATAACTATTTAGGTCCCCTTCCCTGGTTAGTCATCATTGCCCTACTCACTGTAGCCGTTACTTGGTTTGTCCTGCGACAAACTGTTTTGGGGGTACAAATTTATGCTGTTGGTGGTAACGAACGAGCAGCACGACTGACTGGTATTAAAGTTAACCGCGTATTGTTATTTGTTTACGGTGTCAGTGGATTGCTAGCAGGCTTGGCAGGAATTATGAGTGCTAGCCGTCTTTATAGTGCCACTGGTATGTTAGGTCAAGGCTACGAGTTAGACGCGATCGCTGCCGTTATTTTAGGTGGAACTAGTTTTACAGGCGGTATTGGCACCATTGGCGGAACACTGTTAGGTGCATTAATCATTGCTGTTCTCAACAATGGTTTGACCTTGTTGAATATGTCTTACTTCTGGCAACTCGTCGTCAAAGGACTGGTAATTATTGTCGCGGTAATGATCGATCGCCTCCGCAGACGTTCGAGAAGATAGTAACAGTGACCAGTGACCAGTGACCAGTGACCAACTTCTAAGTCCTGGTCTCTGACCCCAATCCAAAATCCAAAATCCAAAATCTAAAATCCAAAATCTAAAATCCAAAATCCAAAATCCAAAATCCAAAATCCAAAATTACTATGCCCACAACTACAACTCGTCGTAAAGCTAACACGTATTACGTCATTCTGATTGCTGGTGCTGCTGCCCTCGGCGGCTTTTTATTCGGTTTTGATACTGCTGTCATTAATGGTGCAGTAGCAGCTCTCTCTAAAAACTTTAACGCTAATAGCGTACAAACTGGTTTAGCAGTATCACTAGCCTTGTTGGGTTCTGCAGTAGGAGCCTTTTATGCAGGGAAGATTGCAGATCGCTATGGTCGAGTCAAGGCTATGGTGGTGGCTTCAGTACTGTTTACTATCAGTGCTATTGGCTCTGGGCTTCCCATAACTATCTGGGATTTTACTTTTTGGCGAGTATTAGGTGGGCTAGCAGTCGGTGCTGCTAGCGTAATTGCACCAGCTTACATTGCAGAGTGTTCTCCTGCCCATTTGCGGGGAAGACTGGGTTCTCTCCAGCAACTCGCGATTGTAGTTGGTATTTTCATTGCTCTGCTATGTGATTACTTTATCGCCGTCTCAGCAGGTTCAGCTGAATCACCGTTTTTGTTTGGAATCGCCGCTTGGCGTTGGATGTTTTGGACAGAAATTCCGCCTGCCGTGTTTTATGGAATGGCTGCTTTAACGATTCCCGAATCTCCTCGGTACTTGGTGGCTCAAGGACGGGAGCCAGAAGCTGCTAACGTTCTTACCAAGATTGTGGGGGGAAACGTGTTCGAGAAAATTGAAGAAATTCGACAAACAGTGCTGCGAGAGCGCGAGCCTCAGTTTTCCGATCTTTTAGGAAGAAGCGGTAATCTGCTCCCTATTGTTTGGATAGGAATAGCTTTGTCGGTATTTCAGCAATTTGTTGGAATTAATGTAATTTTCTATTATAGCAGTGTTTTGTGGCGGGCAGTTGGATTTTCCGAACAAGATTCCCTCACCATCACGGTGATTACGGGAGCTGTAAATATTCTGACTACACTGATTGCGATCGCATTTGTGGATAAATTTGGTCGCAAGCCCTTACTCATTCTAGGGTCACTTGGGATGATCTTGACCTTAGGAACAATGGCTTCCATTTTTGGGAATGCTCAACTTGATGCTGCAGGTAACCCCACTGTCACTGGCTCTGCAGGTACTATAGCTCTCATAGCAGCCAACCTTTATGTGTTTTGCTTCGGTTTTTCCTGGGGTCCAGTGACTTGGGTACTGTTGGGAGAAATGTTTAATAACAAGATTCGAGCTGCTGCACTTTCAATTGCTGCGGCAATGCAATGGATTGCCAATTTTGTTGTTTCCACAACATTTCCTCCCATATTGCAATATTTCGGGTTGGGTGCTGCGTATGGTTTGTATACAACTGCAGCAGCTATCTCATTGTTTTTCGTTCTCTTCTTTATCAAAGAAACCAAGGGCATTGAGTTAGAAAATATGTAACTAATATGTTCGGTTCGTAGTAGCGCTTTAGCGCATGTATCTTAACTATGAACCGAATATATTTAACATTCATAGAAATCATTTATTTAACCGCAGAGACGCAGAGGACGCAGAGGTAAGAGATGAGAGGGTTGCGCGGGATAAGTGAGAAAATTCAACAAATGTCTGTAAGTGTTGGGTTTCGTTCCTACGTGTTTTCGCATTTTTAGGTTTAACCGACAAGTATTGGGCTTGCTATTTCATAGAGTTGGCTTTTACATAATACAAATTAGAACTGTTTATGCTTAAAAAAATTTTATACACCTTTCCCTTGATGTTGTTAATATGTCCATCCGTCTGGGCAGCACCTTTAGAAGAGAATTCTAGAAATTTGCAGGGACAAGTCACTTCTGTTTCTGAACTTTCTGATGTCCAACCAACTGATTGGGCATTTCAGGCATTGCAATCGTTAGTGGAACGCTACGGCTGTATTGCGGGTTATCCTGACTCTACCTATCGCGGTAACCGTGCTCTCAGTCGTTATGAGTTTGCTGCTGGTTTAAATACTTGTATGAACAGGATTGCTGAGTTACTTGCAACCAGTACTGGCGAACTAGTTAGCAAGGAAGACTTAGCTATGCTGCAAAAGTTGCAAACAGAATTTACGGCGGAATTAACAACTTTACGCGGGCGGGTGGATGTACTTGAAGCACGGACTGCAACACTGGAAGCACAACAATTTTCTACAACGACTAAGTTAAATGCCCAAATTATTACTGCTATCAGCGATACTTTTGGCGGTAGCGTGGGTGGTAACGGCGATCGCTCGGAAGTTTATTTTGCAGATCGAGGACGTCTGAACTTTGAAAGCAGTTTTACGGGTAAAGATTTATTACGGGTTCGTCTGGAGTTTGGCAATTTCTTAAATTCTAATGGTACAAGTCAAATCGCTTCAGTCACGGGTACAGGTATGACGCGGCTGAATTTTGATACTAACAGTAATAATACAGTCAGTATTCCTCACGTCCGCTATTACTTTCCGGTCAGTGACTCTGTTTCTTTTGTTGTTGGACCCACAGGTATAGGCTATACAGATATTACAGAAACAGTGACTCCTCCTAGTATCGCAGATGATGGTAATGGCGTTCCATCATTATTTGGGCAATACAATCCCATCTTCCGACGAGGCGGTGGCGGTGCGGCTGTTAACTGGAAGTTCACCGAAGATTTAACTTTGACATTAGGCTATTTGGCAAATAATCCCAATGTTTCATCTGATAAAAATGGGTTATTCAATGGTGGATACAATGCACTAGCACATTTAATGTATTATGGCAAACAAGGTGCGCTTGGTGTTGCTTACTCCCACGGGTATAACCCCAGTGGAACAACCAGTGTCATCGGTGGAACGGGTAGTGCCTTGGCAAATTCTCCCTTTGGAAACAACATTGCGACTTCTAATAATATAGTAGGGGCGCAGGGATACTATCGCTTTTCACCAAACTTTCAAATCCATGCTTGGGGTGGATATATCTGGGCAAATGCTAAAAACTCGGGTTTCAGCGATATTTCCAATGGAACTGGTGGCACGGATTCACTGTTTGTCAGAAGTGGTGACAATGCCAATGCCTGGTATGGGGCTATCGGTTTGTCTTTTCCAGATGTCGGCGGCAAAGGCAATTTACCAGGAGTCCTCTTTGGGTTACCACCACGCGTTTCTAGCAGCGATGTTCGTAAAGATAGCGATCGCTCTTACCACATTGAAGCATTCTATCGCTGGCGTTTAAATGACAACATTTCAGTAACTCCTGGTTTCTGGGTGATTCTTAACCCAGAAAATAATAGCAGAAATGATACTCAGTACGTGGGGGTGATTCGCACAACCTTTGATTTTTGAATTGCTTAGGACTTACGTTCAATAGCTAACCTAAATTAGGGTCTGAACCATAGTGTTTTTGCTTTTTCAAATTTGAGCAGTTTCAATGCAAACTGTCTGCTCTGTTGATTTTGGCAACGAGTTAGCTCGGAAAGTGCGGAACATCCCGAATCGGCAGAGTCCCGTGCCGAATGCAAGCCGCATCAGTAGCAGGGTAGGTACTTCTCGCAGAGATTTCATGAAACCAGATAGACCAAAACGCACTAATCCCTCTGGTCGAGCCACTCCTTGCCAAATGGAATCTAGCCAAGAAGGAAGTGTTTGTTCAGTCCAGTCTGCCGTCATCACTTTCCCTTCGACCAATCCCGTCGCTACCAAAAGCTCGGAAAAGCCTTCAATGCTGGAAAAAGCGGGATGAGACCACTGATCTAGGAGTTGTCGCATTACCGGTTTCTCCCAAAAATTGAGCGGATTTTGGCGATCGTCTCTTTGATTCCAGTCGGCTAAAACCATGACTCCACCCGGCTTTACCACCCGCATCAACTCTCTGGCAAAAATGGCCTTATCTGGCATATGTGGTCCAGCTTCAATCGACCAAACTACATCAAAACTAGCATCTGGGAAAGAAAGTGCCATAGCATCATCCACAAGAAACTTTACATCCAGTTCTTGAGAAGTTAACTGCTGGGCGCGTTGGACTTGTTGGGGACTGATAGTAATACCTGTGACTGCAAATCCGTAATCCCGTGCCAAAATGCGACTGCTACCCCCAATTCCACAGCCAACGTCTAAGACAGTGGTACCAGGGGGTAATTTATCGAAACCACCCCAACGCACCATTTCATGTACAAAGTCAGATTTAGCAGCTAGAAAATCTTTCCTTTGCGGAGGTGAACCATAATGACCTAAGTGGATATGTTCGCCCCAGTAGAACTCTAGAATACCGTCTTCAGTCCATTGGTCATAGGAATTGGCTACGGAGTTAGATGATTGATAACGCCTCGCAGTCATGAGATACAACGCGAGCAACACCGTCAGTAGTGCAAGAAGAACTCCCAGCGCAGAAAAAAACCAATTCATGGAAATAAAGCCTTAATATTCCTTTACAAGTTTATCCTATTGCTATAGCAATCCTATGTGATTTGTGAAAAAATCTCAGTACTGTAGGTAGGGCTATGCTGCACACATAATACTACTGGTGGGCTTTAGCCCTACCTACGTGTATTTCAAAAATTAAATAGGAGTCCTATAGACTAGAAGCAGCTCAAATTGCTCACTGAGAAATCATCCCAGCCTTCAATGCTAGAAGAAATGACTTGACATCTTCCCCGTGACGTTTCTACAGAAGTTTGTACTGTAGAAGAAGCGTCCTCAGTTTAGTCATTGATTCGGAGGCGAAGGAGCAGTTTTTCAAATAAACGCTGAAATTGTTAAAAGCCATTCTATCTGGGGAACCCTAACTCTAGTAGGTACAATTGGAAACTCAGTGATGAAAGCTACCTCTGGTTGGTTAGGTGTAATCAATGGAATTTTGACGGGTGGAATGTTGTTACCATTATGGATAACACTCCTGAACATGGGTTGTGCCAACGCCCAAGTGAGTGCTGATGGCACTCTCAACACCAGTGTCTCTCAAAGTGGCAATCATTTCACCATCACCAATGGCAACAGGGTAGGGAATAATTTATTCCATAGTTTCGCTCAGTTTTCAGTTCCTACAGGAGGAACTGCAATTTTTGACAATACCAGTGATGTACAGAACATTTTCGGTCGTGTTACAGGGGGTTATGCTTCTAATATTGATGGATTAATTCGGGTAAATGGTGCTACCAATCTGTTCTTGCTGAATCCATCTGGTATCTTTTTTGGTCCCAATGCTCAATTAAATATTGGTGGTTCTTTTGTAGGAACAACTGCTAATAGCATTAAGTTTGCCGATCGTACACAGTTTAGTGCTGTTAATCCCTCAGCTGCTCCTTTGTTGACGGTTAGCGTCCCTGTTGGGTTACAATTTGGACGAGATTCAGGACCGATTGCAGTGCAAAATTCAGGTCATCGTCTGAGAGTTGGTAGTTTTGTTCTCGCCTACGATCCAGCGCAAAATCCGATTGGATTAAGGGTAAATTCAGGGAAAACACTGGCATTGGTGGGTAATAAAATTGACTTTTCTGGTGGTGTTCTCGGTGCTACCAACGGGTCTATTGAACTCGGTAGTGTTGAGTCAGGAAGTGTTGGTTTGAACCAAACTACACAGGGTTGGGCATTTGATTATACTAATGTAGAAAACTTGAACGACATCCGATTGACTCAGCGATCGCTGCTAGATGGTACTGGTTTCGGCAGCAGTAAAATTCAACTACAGGCTAAAAATATTGCTATCTTGGGTAACTCATTTGTGGGGACTCAAAACCTAGGTTCTTTACCACAGGATCGGATTCAGGTCAATGCAACGGAATCTTTGACAATTGCCGACACAAGCTATTTAACAAGTATAACTTTGAATACGGGTAAAGGAGCAGACATATCTGTCTTTACCCGACAACTACAACTTCAAAATGGCGGACAAATTACTAGTAGTACTTTAAAATCAGGTACTAGCGGTGATATTTTTATCCGTGCATCTGAGTTTATCCACAACAATGGGTTTTCTTCAGACTCTTTTGGTTCTTCAACAATTTCGTCAAGCTCTTTGGGTTCCGGTAAAACTGGAGATATTCATCTACTAACTCAAAAACTGAGCGTGACCAACAGTGCTAGTATTCAAACATATACATATGGATCGGGAAACGGTGGCAATCTTTACCTTAATGTTTCCGATTCAATTGACGTTGTTGGGAACAATATCGTGACATCTATACTCAGTAGTGTAGGCTCATCAACGTTGGGTACTGGCAATGCTGGTAACGCGATCGTCACAACTGCAAAATTGACTGTGGACAATGGCGGTACTTTTGGCTCTTTGACTCTTGGTGCGGGGAACGCTGGTAACTTGAAAGTCATCGCTTCAGACTGGATTGAGGTACGCGGTGTAGCACCAAGTGGCAACGTGACAAGTAGCCTTGGGGCTTATGGACTGGTTTTGAATTCAAAGACTCGGGCTTTGTTGAATATCACAACCCCCCTCAGTGGAAATGCGGGTAGAGTTATACTGACAACACCGGAATTGCGAGTTTCAGATCGAGGAAATGTAGCAGTTAGAAATGATGGTATGGGCGATGCGGGCAATCTTGAGATTAATGCAGATCGGGTCATTTTGACAAATCAAGGTACGATTACTGCTGCTACGCAATTCGGCAATGGCGGAAATCTACTTCTCAATGTTCAAAAAACTTTACTCATGGGTGGTAACAGCAAACTTTCAGCAGAAGCAAGGGAAGGAGGTAACGGAGGCAATATTACGCTCAATGCTCCTTTTATTGTGGCAGTTCCTAAAGAAAATAGTGATATTGTTGCCAATGCTGTACGTGGACGTGGTGGCAACATTCAAGTCACCACTCAAGGATTACTGGGGCTAAAGTTCCGTCCTCAACTGACTTCGGAAAATGACATCACTGCTAGTTCCGAATTTGGGATCGGTGGTACAGTTCAAATCAACAACATCCGTGTCGATCCCAACATTGGTTTAGTAGAATTGCCAGCAAATGCTATCGATCCATCTCAGCAAATTGCCACAGGTTGCGCGGGTTCTCAAGGGAGTCGCTTTGTGGCAACTGGACGCGGTGGTATACCAGAAAATCCCAATCAACAAGTGATAAGCGATCGCGCTTGGGATGATGTGCGAGATTTGTCTGCTTACCGAAAAACGAGTGAAGTTGTCGTTCAAACGCCCCTATCTTCAGAACTTCTTGTCGAAGCCACAACTTGGCATCGCAATCCTAACGGAGACATAGAGTTAATTGCACCGCAATTTCTAGCTCGCTCTCAACAGTTACCGAGCTGTGCTTCAAACTAGTAGGTTGGGTTGAGGAACGAAACCCAACAAACCAATCTTCTCAGCCCTTGCAGTATTGAAGCCTTATTTCCTGCCCTGTGCGATCGCATATGTATAGCCTTTCTCAGTCTCATGAGATACACCCCCCTTTCATCCCCCCTTCGTAAGAGGGGACAGAGGGGGGTAATTTTCGTACCTCACTAAGTTGAAATTTGCTGTAAAAATTATTGAATAATTTGTAAAAAAATTCCCAATAGCCGTTCTATAGGTTCAAGTGGAATTTCTACTTTATTAATGTATAAAGTTTTATTGTCTAAACGTAAAAATCTCCAGAGTACACCAGTTGTCACGCAGCCAAAAATTGAATTGATATGATTTTTCTTATTAGCATTATATATCTGTGCTGCTATCATTTCCGCACCACACTGACCTAAGCCACTATTAATATCCTGATTCTTTGCTTCTACTAGCGTAATAACTGGAGCAGTAATAAAAAACTGCTCGCGGTTGCGACTAATCAAAAAATCGGGATTACCATTTAAACCTCGTTCTGCATCGACATTAAATTCTTTACCAGAAAATATAGATATTTGAAAATCTAATTTGCGTTTGACTTCTAGCAAAATAGGAAATATAATTAACTCTCCCCTTGCTTTTTCAGTATTAATAGCTGTAGCTAAAGGGATATTTTCCTCTAATATTGTCATTAGTAAATCGCTAGGTTTAGCAGGTTGGATACTAGGGAATAAGCTGGTATTTTCTACTATTTCTAAGTTAAAATCAGCCACCAATGTTGGAAGGTCAAATTGATTATACGGCATAAACTTTAATTATTTATTAGCCATAAACCATATCTATACGACTCAATTCTAGCGTTTCCGCAGGGGGTTGTACTGTGGAAACATTGTCCTCAGTTTGGTTATTGATTCGGAATCGAACGGGCAGTTTTTTCAAATTAACGCTCTCAAGTGTTAAACGCCATTCTATTTAGGGAACCCTAACAATATACAGATATGGATAGAAACTGAGTGATGAAAGCCACCTCTGTTTGGTTAGGTTTGCTCAAGAGAATGATAACAAGTGTAGTGTTATTACCATTGGGGATAGCGCTCCTTGACATCGGCTGTGCTAACGCTCAAGTCACTCCTGATGGTACGCTCAACACCAGTGTTTCCCAAAGTGGCAATAACTTCATCATCACTAACGGCAGTGTCGCAGGTAGTAACCTGTTTCACAGCTTTAGTCAATTTTCTGTTCCCACAAGTGGTTCAGCAACTTTTGATTTAGCTAACATGCCTAACATCTCTACCATCTTGAGCCGAGTCACCGGGAGCAGTGTTTCTAACATTGATGGCATAATTCAGACGCTCAACAGTCATCATCCTGTCAGTCTGTTTCTGATGAATCCGAGGGGTATTATTTTTGGCCCAAATGCTAGCCTGAATATTGGAGGCTCATTTATCGGTACAACTGCAACTGGCATTAAGTTTGCTGATGGAGTGGAGTTGAAGGCTAGCGACACCATGGTACCTCCCCTGCTTACTCTCAGTGTACCAGTCGGCTTGCAGTTTGGTCAAAGCTCAGGTGCGATCGCAGTCCAAAATTCGAGCAATTCTATCGCGAAAAATTCACCAGGTATGCAGGTGATGCCTGGAAAGACACTTGCTTTGGTAGGAAATGGACTTGATTTGGCAGGTGGCATTTTAAAAACTGTAGATGGCTCCATTGAACTTGGGAGCGTGCGATCGGGACAAATTGGACTGAGGGAAGCATTTCAAGGGTGGGCATTTGATTATTCCAATGTCGCAGAGGAACTCAGCAATATCCACTTGACTCAGGAAGCACAAATATCTGGCTCTGGATTTGGAAGTAGTATCATTCATCTGCAGGGTAGAAATATTAGCTTTTTGGAAGGTTCGGGTGTGACGACTCACAATCAAGGTACACTTTCATCGGATCGGATTGCGATTCATGCCACTGGGCTGTTCAGCCTGCAAGGAACAAACCCATTGGGAACTCAACGTAGCGAATTGAAAAGCATTTCCATTGGATCGGGACACGGTGGAGATATTACTATTTTTACCAGACAAATCTTGATGCGGGATGGAGCACAGATCGCGACTCAAAACTTTAGTTCGGGACAGGGTGGGAATATTGTAGTGAGTGCTTCCGAATCTATCTCAGCAAGTGGATTTAATCCTGTCAATCCTGCAGCAGGTACATTAATTCTGACAAACTCAACTGGTTCTGGAAAAGGAGGAAATGTGACTCTTTCAACCCAAAAACTTATAGTTGCTAACGGCGCTAGTATTGGCTCAACGACTTCTAGAACTGGCGATGGTGGCGATGTCCAGATTGACGTCTCAGACTTGATAGATGTTTCTGGAATGAATAACATCACATTTCTCCCTAGCATTGTGGCGTCATCAACAATAGGAGATGGCAATGCTGGTAATTTGAAGATTTCAACGGCACGATTAATCGTGAGAGATGGGGGTTTAGTTTCTTCTTCCACTGGCGCAACAGGAAATGCTGGCAATGTTCAAATCGTAGCCTCAGACTTTATTGATGTAAAAGGGACGTCACCGCATAGCTTTCTCAGCAGCATTGGCTCGAATGCACTACGCCTCGATCCTGTTACCCGCGCAACTTATCAGCTACCTGAATTTCCCGATGGTAATGCGGGAGGGGTAGTTCTGATGACACCTCAATTGCGCGTTACGGATCGAGCTGAAGTCGGGGTAAAAAATGACGGTACGGGTAATGCAGGTAATTTTGAGATTTACGTTGATTCGATTGTTCTGAGTGATGGAGGCGCAATTTCCGCAGCGACTCAATCTGGGAACGGAGGAAACTTAGTTCTCAATGCTCAACAACTGTTGCTCATGCGCGGGAATAGCAAAATTTCTGTGGAAGCGATGGAGGCTGGGGATGGTGGTAATATCACGATTAACACTCCCGTAGTTGTGGGTTTAAAAAATAGCGATATTATTGCTAATGCTATCAAAGGTCGAGGAGGCAATATCCAAATCACCACACAAGGAATTTTTGGACTGAAGTTCCGTCCACAACTGACTTCGGAGAATGATATCACAGCTAGTTCCCAATTTGGGGTGAGCGGTACGGTTCAAATTCATACCATCGGTATCGCTCCAAATACTGCCATAGTAGAACTACCAGCGAATGTAGTCGATCCCTCTCAGCAAATTGCTACAGGCTGTGCTGGTTCTCAAGGGAGTCGCTTTGTAGCCACTGGACGCGGTGGTATACCAGAAAATCCCAATCAACAAATGATAAGCGATCGCACTTGGGATGATGTGCGAGATTTGTCTGTTTACCGAAAAACGAGTGAAGTTGTCGTTCAGACGCCCCGATCTCCAGAACTTCTTGTCGAAGCCACAACTTGGCATCGCAATCTTAACGGAGACATAGAGTTAATTGCACCACAATTTCTAGCTCGCTCTCAACAGTTACCGAGCTGCGCTTCAAACTAGTAGGTTGGGTTGAGGAACGAAACCCAACATTGAACCTTATTGTTGGGTTTCGTTCCTCAACCCAACCTACGCAATACCTTAGGTGATTTAAGTGTAATCCACGCATCCAAAATCTAAAATCCAAAATAGTATGCTTTTTCAAATAAAACTATCTCGTTGGTTATATATCATCCTTAGTGTTATAAGTTTATGCTTAGCGATCGCCATTGCTCCTGTAAAAGCATCGTTACAAGTATCAACAACGTCTACCTTTAATGCACCATTATTTATTTCTCAATCGTTTTCTCAACCCACTCACTGGTTGGAACAAGGGAGAAAACTCTACCGCTTGGGACGGTTTGCAGAAGCAGTGACAGCTTGGGAAACAGCTGCACAGCAGTATAATATCCAAGGCGATCGCCTAAACGTTGCTCTCAGTTTGAGTTACCTCTCATTAGCACAACAGGAACTCAATCAGTGGGAAGCAGCCCGTCTGTCTATGGAGCAAAGTCTAAAACTGTTGCAAACAGCTACACCTCCAGCTGATGCAATTCTCTGGGCGCAAGCACTCAATACTCAAGCCAATTTGCAACTGCATTCTGGCAAAGCTGAAATTGCTCTTGAAAGTTGGCAACAAGCTCAAAAATTTTATGAGCAAGCAGGTGACACCATGGGAAGCTTGGGAAGTCAGATCAATCAAGCACAAGCTTTACAAAGTTTGGGATTTTACCGTCGCTCTAAACAGCAGTTGGAGGCGATCGCTCAAAAGCTCAAAGCGATGCCAAATTCTGAAATCAAAGTCAGTGGGTTGCGATCGCTTGGCTTAACTCTGCAAACTATTGGCGATGGCAAAACTCAAGAGTTTTTGGAGGAAAGTTTAGCGATCGCTCGCAAAATAGAAGCCAAGCCTCACTTAAGTTCTATCCTTCTCAGCTTGGGCAAAAATGCTGTTGAGTTACAAAATCCTAGCGCAGCACTGAATTATTTTGAACAAGCCGAACAAGTAGCAACCAACTCAGGCGATCGCCTGCAAGCAAATCTAGCTCGGTTTAAACTTTTCCTCAACCATGACAAACCTGAACTTGCAACCCCACTCGCACCTCAACTGTTACAACAACTGAAAACGCTTCCTACCAGTCACACCTCTCTTTACGCCGCTATCAATTTTGTTGCCATCCTTAATGGAAGCGAAAATAATTCCCAAATTTTACCATCCAAAGACCGGGCGCAACTCATGGCTGCCACAGTTCAATCTGCACGCCAGATTCAGGATGCTCGGGCAGAAGCTTATGCGCTGTACCAATGGGGACAAGTCTATCGTCGCACGCAGCAGTGGTTGGAAGCCAAGCAATTAGCTCAACAATCCCTCAATATTGCTCGTCAACTCCAAGCTGAAGATATCATTGCTCAATCCGCTTGGCAGGTAGGACAATTACACAAGCAACAAGGCGAAATATCTCAAGCGATTAGCGCTTATACTGAGGCAGTGAAGGCACTGAAAGCATTGCGAGGAGATTTGGTTGCTGTCAACCCTGATGTTCAGTTCTCTTTCCGCCAAAGTGTAGAGCCTGTCTACCGAGAACTCGTTGGTTTACTCCTAGATGGGCAACCGAGTCAAGCCGCACTGGTGCAAGCCCGTGAATTGATTGAGTCACTTCAGATCGCAGAACTCGATAACTATCTCCGGGAAGCGTGTTTGGATAAAACCCAGCAAATCGACCAAGTCGATCCTACAGCAACAGTCATTTACCCTATCATTTTACCCGATCGCTTAGCATTAATTCTCTCTCATGTCAAACAACCACTCCGTTATTATGTCACTCACAAATCTCAAGTAGAAATTGAGCAAACTCTAGATAATTTATTGATTGCCTTCAACCCAGTCTCAGATTCCAAAGAGCGCGATCGCTTGTCCCAACAAGTATATGATTGGTTGATTCGTCCCATGGAAGTGGATGGAGTTCTTCAAGATACTAAAACATTAGTGTTTGTTTTAGATGGTAAATTACGGAATATTCCCATAGCAGCCTTATATGATGGCAAACAGTATCTCATTGAAAAGTATGCTGTTGCACTTTCACCGGGATTGCAATTGATGGCGGCGCGATCGCTCCAGCATGACAACATAAAAGCTCTCGTGGGCGGTATCAGCCAATCTCGCACGGGCTTTAGCGCTTTGCCTGCTGTGGAAGTGGAAGTCAAACACATCTCAAAGACTGTAACGTCTTCAACGCTGTTGAACCAAGAGTTTACCAGCCAAGCCCTTGCTGCTCGGATGAAATCTAGTAGCGCTGATGTTGTCCACTTAGCAACTCATGCAAAATTTAGCTCTCGCCTTGAAAATACTTTCTTAGTCACTTGGGATGGACAAGTCAACATTAAAGATTTGTCAGAAATTCTGAAAAATCGGGGTAGCAATTCATCGAACACCATTGAGTTGTTGGTGCTGAGTGCTTGTGATACGGCAGCCGGAGACGATCGCGCTGTTCTTGGAATTGCGGGCTTGGCTGTTAAATCTGGTGCTCGCTCAACCATCGCAACTTTATGGTCTGTCAAAGATAAAGCTGCTGCCATGCTTATGACTCGCTTCTACAATCGACTGAAACAACCCGGAATCACTAAAGCTGAGGCATTGCGCCAAGCACAAATAGATTTGATTCACCAAACTGATTTCTACGATCCGTTCTTTTGGTCTGCTTTTGTTTTGGTTGGCAATTGGTCGTAGTTCAGTAATATTACTGAGGTTCATTGAAATAATTTAGGCAATTTTTTATGGAGTTTTATTTAGAGGTCGCTTATACTGCTAATAGTTTGTCACATTAATTTTGGTAAGGTGTAAAATCCCTGACTTTTCTCAAAAAACTTACCCATTTATCGCTCCGGTTCCTCTGGCTGAGATGCTGCTTCGCAATACAGGAGGCGGAGCCTCCATGAAGGCATTCCCAGGCTCCGCCTGGGAACGAGGTGGACGAGGTAGACGTAATGTATGTTTTATTACAAAGGAAAATGAGGTGAACGCAGTGAAATTTTGGTATTTAGTTAGTGCATTAAGCATTATTGTTTTCATCGCTGGCAATGCATGGACGAGCGCCCGCGCCATCACATTTACACCACCCCCTAACCAAGGTGCTCCCAGACAAGCAACTGGAGGAGCTTCCCGTGGTAATCTCTTTACTCCTGTGTCTGGAAAAGGTGCTCCCAGACAAGCAACTGGAGGGGCTTCTCGTGTTGGCAATGATTATGACAATGTTTTTATCAAGGTAAAAAGCCCAACATCGCTCATCGCACTCTTACCTGAAACTTTTTATGGCACAACGGTGTCCGAACGCCCTACGATTTTGGTTTATGTGCCTCCTTCTAATGCGGAAGAAGCTGTGTTCAGCCTTAAAGATGAAGCTGGTAAGATGCAATATCAGATGAAGATTCCAGTAGCTGGGAAATTTGGCGTCATTGCTGTCAAATTGCCAGTTCATGCACCAGCTTTAGCCGTTGGGAAAAACTATCAATGGTTCTTGGCACTGAAAGTGAATGGACAACTCAGCCCAAGTACACCTTATGTTGATGGTTGGGTACAGCGTATTCAGCCTAACGCTGAGTTAGCAACTGTAATGCAACAGAAAGATGCTCTGAAGCAAGCTGCTGCCTTGGGGAAAAACGGGGTTTGGTATGATTGTGTAGCAACACTTGCTACCCTACGCACTGCCCAACCTGCTAATGCAATTCTTACCAAGCAATGGACAGAACTTCTCTCCTCAGTTAGCTTGAAGGAAATTGCAACAGTGCCCTTATTATTGGCTAATTGACTTATATAGCAGTCCTAAATGATTTACAAACACCTTTTCCTTGTCTCCCTTGTCTCCCTTGTCTCCCTTGTCTCCCTTGTTTGGATCTCAAATAGAATTGCTATAGAGGTGTTGGTGGATCTGAGCTTCACCAACGCTAACTGATAATATTGATATATGTGGCGCAAATTTCAAGCTTTTATCCAACGCGCTCGGAGTGTTTTGATTATTACTCCCAGTATTGCCCTGACAGTCATTGTTGGGCAATCGCTGGGGCTGTTCAATTTGCCTGAGTGGAAACTTCGTGATGAATGGGTTCGCCTACAGTGGGCTACGCTGACGCAAGAGAAGATTGTTGACGAAATTGTTATTGTTACCATTGATGAACATGATATCCGATCTATAGGTAAATGGCCAATTCCAGATTGGGCACTGGCACAATTACTTGAAAAGATTCGGGCGCAACAGCCTAGAGCTATTGGTTTGGATCTCTATCGGGATCTACCGGAAGGAAAGGGGCACGAGCAACTCGTAAAAATTTTCCGCAGCACGCCTAATTTGTTCGGGGTAGAAAAAATTACTGGTGAACGTGTTAACCCCCCTCCAGAACTGAAAAAGCGCGATCGCGTTGGTTTTGCAGATTTAGTGTTGGATGGAGATCGTCACGTGCGCCGTGCTCTCCTGACAGCAAAAGATGCACAGGAGCACGATACTCTTAAAGCAGGGCTGGCGACTCGTGTGGCGCTCCATTACCTTGAAGCCGAAGGGATTGCATTAGAAAGTATTGACCCCCAACAGCAAAAGTTCCGATTGGGCAAAGAAATTTACTCACCACTTAAGAATCAAGAAGCAGGTTATCCTGATGTTGAGTTAGGAGGCTATCAAATTCTACTCAACTGGCATGGTTCGGAAGTAGCGTTTCGCAGAGTGACTCTAGGCGACGTATTAGCAGGGAAACTTCCAGCCAATTTAATGCGCGATCGCATGGTATTTATTGGTTCAGTCGCTGCTAGTACCAATGATTTCTTTGGCACACCCTTTAGTTCCTCCTTCATATCTGCCCAAAAACCCACCCCCGGTGTTGTTGTTCACGCCAATATTGCTTACCAACTGGTGCAAGGGGCAAAAGCCGGAAACACAAATCTCCATGGTGTTTCTGGCATTTTTCTACCGCTCTGGATTGTTTTGTGGACTGTCATCGGTTCTACGGGTAGTTGGTACTTAGCGAGCTTGCGTGGTGGGCGGCGAATTCCAGGTGGCAAAATTCTTTGGGCTACTGTAGTCATAACTGGGGCATATATGGGAAGTGCCTACGGAATGTTTCTGAATGGAGTGTTGGTTCCGGTATCACCTGTTTTAGCTGCATTTATCGGTAGTGCGATCGCAACAACAAATGCTTATAAACAAAGGAAGCTAGAAGAAACGAATTGCCAACTGGAAATTGCCAACAATCAACTATCTGATTATTCCAAAACCTTGGAGATAAAAGTCGAAGAGCGAACTTGCGAACTCTTGGAGGCAAAGCAATCTGCCGATGCTGCTAACCGGGCAAAAAGTGAGTTCCTCGCAAATATGAGCCACGAACTCCGCACACCGCTAAATGGCATCCTTGGGTATGCACAACTGTTAGAGCGATCGCCAAATCTCACAGATAAAAATCGGCAAGGAGTCAGTATTATCCACCAATGTGGATCGCATTTGTTAATGCTAATCAATGATATTCTCGATCTCTCGAAAATAGAAGCTAGTAAACTAGAATTGGTTACGACTGGCGTACATTTACCTACCTTTCTACAGAGTGTAACCGAGATTTGCAGTATCCGAGCCGAACAGAAAGGGATTGGGTTTAACGTTTTCATTAGCGATCGCCTACCATCTGCCATTCAAACAGACGAAAAGCGATTGCGGCAAGTGTTAATTAATTTACTAGGCAATGCTGTGAAATTCACAGATACTGGTAGCGTTACATTCAAAGTAGATGTCATCAGTCAAGAGTCATTAGTCATTTGTGATTCGACAACAATGGACAAGCCACAAATGACAAAGGACAAAGAACAAAGGACAAATTGCAAGATTCGCTTTCAAATTGAAGATACTGGTATTGGGATGTCGCCAGAACAACTTGAGAAAATCTTTTTGCCTTTTGAGCAAGTGGGGGATAGTGGAAAGCGATCTGAGGGGACTGGTTTAGGATTAACCATCAGTCAGAGAATTGTAGCATTGATGGGCAGCCAAATTCAGGTACAGAGTCGGCTGGGGGAAGGAAGCGTGTTTTGGCTGGATTTGACAGTACCCCTTTCTCATGATTGGGATGCAAGGGTTAGTTCACCCAATCGGCAAATCATTGGAATTCAGAATAGTACGCCTCAGATTCTGATTATCGATGATGATGACAAGCACCGTTCCATGTTGATTGGTTTGTTGCAAGAAATTGGCTGTCGAACCTTGGAAGCGACTGATGGCAAACATGGGCTGCAGATGGTTACCGAACACAACCCTGATGCGATTTTGCTCGATTTAGCCATGCCTCATATGGATGGCTTTGAGTTGATGGATTGTTTGCAGGCGAATTCGCAAACCCATGGCATTCCTATTATCGTCTCCAGTGCCAATGTATTTGAGGAAAATCGTCAGCAGAGTTTAGAAGCAGGAGCAGTAGCTTTCCTACCTAAACCCTTAGAGATTGGCGAACTATTTAATACACTGCAATCGGTACTGGGAGTAGAGTGGATTTATGCCCAACCCACACCTCAGCAGTTATTTCCCAAGAGTCAGGAAGTCCCTGAGAGTGAATGGGTTCTGCCATCCCAGGATGTTTTGCAACAACTTTATCATCTAGCAATGATGGGAGATATTCCAGCAATTGAGGGCATACTAGAAGCGTTGGTTCCTGCTGAGTCGGGATTAGCACCTTTTGTGGCTGAATTGAGCCAGCTGACAGCTAATTTCCAAACTAAAAAAATACGTACATTCTTAAAAAACTGTATAACAAAGGAGACAAATAAATGATGGCAGATTCTTTCTTGAAGTCAATACGTATTTTGCTAGTGGATGACAATCCAAATAATATTAAGGTTTTATCAGAAGCAATACAAGGATATGGCTGGAAAGCTCTCATGGCAACAGATGGTGAGTCAGCGATCGAACAAACCGAATATGCTCAACCCGATCTCATTCTCCTAGATGTTATGATGCCCGGTATGGATGGATTTGAGACTTGTCGCAGGCTAAAAGCCAATCCTAACACTCAGAATATTCCAATTGTGTTTATGACTGCTTTGTCAGATGCTACAGACAAGGTGAAAGGATTGGAAATTGGTGCAGTTGATTACATTACCAAACCCTTTCAGCAAGAAGAAGTTATTGCCCGATTAAAGTTACACCTTAAAATCTCTCATCTCACCCGTACCTTAGAGCAACGAGTGCAAGAACGCACTACGCAGTTAACCCAATCTCTACAACAATTGCAAGAGACTCAACTACAACTGATCCAAAGTGAAAAAATGTCTACTCTAGGACAACTTGTTGCAGGTATTGGTCATGAGATTAATAATCCGATTGGTTTTATTGGCGGAAATATCTCTCACATTGAGGAATATATTAAGGATCTGCTGCGTTTGTTGAGGCTGCAACAGAAAAAGCTACCGAATCGCGATCGGGATATTGAAGAGCTTGTTGAAGAAATTGATTTGGAGTATCTCATTGAAGATTTACCAAAACTCCTAGCATCAATGCATCAAGGAATTACGCGTCTGAGGGACATCAGCCTCTCGCTCAGAACCTTTGCTCGTGCAGATATGTCATGTAAAGTAGAGTTTCAGATTCATGAGGGCATCGACAGTACTTTGATGTTGCTGAAACATAGATTGAACGGCAATGGCGATTGCGCTAAAATCCAAGTTGTTAAGCAATATGGTGAGTTGCCACCAATTGCTTGCTATCCCGGACAACTGAACCAAGTCTTTATGAATATCATCGCTAATGCCATTGATGCATTCGACGCTATCGAGCGAAAAGATTCTTCTCAAGGGATTGCTGCTCCAAACACAATTGCGATCGCAACATCGGTTGATTCTCAGCAAAAAACTGTCACAATTTGCATCCAAGACAATGGTCGTGGTATAATTCCGGAAATACAAGCTCGAATCTTTGAGCCATCGTTTACAACAAAGCCCGTAGGTAAAGGGACTGGGCTAGGATTAGCTATCAGCCGTCAAATTATAGTCGATAAACATAAGGGACAAATCACTTGCTCATCAGTCCCTGGTAAAGGTACACAATTTACAATCTCTCTTCCAATTGAGAGCGATTGTTAACAAGCGAACAAACTTTCACTTCAAAATTTTAATAGGTGAAGTATGTAGTGCTTGCACAAGAGCGCGGTTTTCAGGCTTTCCGAACTTCTAAAAAATAGACATAGGAGTGAAAATTAAATATGCATTGCGTACAACCTTTGTAAAAACGTGCCATGGCGCGTCTCTACATTCTTTTCCACCAGATATCTATTTCATGCTTCAAAACTAAGGGTGAAAGTAGAGGAAGTTGTAAGCATTATTATGCATCGCGTCAACCGCAAATTTAATTTAAAATTAATTAATTATTAACTATTTCTTAAATTTAAAATAAAATTTTAATGGCAATTGGAGTAAATGAAATTATTAAGTTCTTATAGACTAGCTTTATTTTACCCAAGTCCCTACAATTAAAGACGTTATTTGAGGTCTTTCTAATTTAGAGTGTAAGCCATGCCTAAAGCGAAAGAAAGTAAATCAACCGTTAAATTGAATGAGCCACAATATTATTTCAATCGGGAACTGAGTTGGTTGGAGTTTAATAATCGAGTGCTACACGAAGCGTTAGACTCTAGAACACTACTGTTGGAACGTCTAAAATTTGCAGCAATTTTTAGCTCCAATTTAGATGAATTTTTTATGGTGAGGGTGTCAGGGCTTAAGGAACAGGTGGAAGCAGAGGTTAGCCAATTAACTCCAGATGGGCGCACACCTCAAGAACAGCTAGATGCTATTGAACGCCTTCTTCGTCCTCAAGTGGTTCAGCAACACCGCCATTTTGAGCAGGAATTACGCTCAAAGCTTTCTTCAGTGGGTGTTTACCTCTTAAAGGATACAGATTTGAATCAAGAACAGCGTGTTTACCTCGAACGCTATTTTGAGAAGCATATATTCCCCATCCTAACTCCCTTAGCAGTCGATCCAGGGCATCCTTTTCCTCATATGTCTAATTTGAGTTTAAATTTGGGAGTCGTGGTTAAAAACCCCAAAACAGGAGAGGAAAATTTTGCTAGAGTCAAAGTCCCTGATATCGTACCCAGATTTATTACTTTTCCTCAAGAACTGCAATGTCATAACGAACACCCAACTGTTTGGACTGGTGTACCTCTAGAACAAGTTATTGCTTGTCATATCCAGTCTTTGTTTCCAGGTATGGAAATCCAGGAATCTTGTGTCTTCCGCGTGACTCGGGATGCGGACTTTCCAGTACAGGAAGATGAAGCAGAAGACCTTTTGTTGGCAATTCAACACGAAATTAGCAAACGTTATTTTAAGGGATCTGCAGTCAGGTTAGAAATTCAAGCATCTGGTTGTACTTTTGTACGGAAAACGTTAATGCAAGGGCTCAAACTTGCAGAAAGTGATGTCTATGATATAGAGGGTCTGCTAAACTTAAAAGACTTGATGTTTTTCATGTCGTTACCGTTACCTGACCAAAAAGACTCACCTTGGACGCCTGTTGTTCCCCCTCGTTTAAGACAAGTTCACGAGCTCAGTAAAGACAAAGACTTACTTGAGATAGCAAACGGGGAGAATTTATTTTTAGCGATCCAGCAAGGGGATTTGTTAGTTCACCATCCCTATGAATCTTTTTCAGAATCAGTTGAACTCTTCATTACGAAAGCGGCTACCGATCCAAAGGTGCTAGCTATTAAAATGACTCTGTATCGCACATCTGGTGATTCACCAATTGTCAAAGCTTTGATTGCAGCAGCAGAAAATAAAAAACAAGTGGCTGTTTTAGTTGAACTAAAAGCCCGTTTTGATGAGGAAAATAATATCAGTTGGGCGCGACAGTTAGAAGATGCAGGCGTGCATGTCGTATATGGATTGGTGGGATTGAAGACTCACACCAAAACCACACTTGTGGTGCGTAAGGAGGGTGACGATATTCGTCGCTATGTTCACATCGGTACGGGCAACTATAACTCCAAGACAGCAAAGCTTTATACTGATTTGGGTTTATTTAGTTGCAGAGAAGACTTGGGAGCAGATTTGACAGATTTATTTAATTACCTAACGGGTTATTCTTTGCAGCACTCTTATCGCAAGCTACTAGTGTCGCCAGTAAATATGCGCGATCGCATGGTTTCTTTCATCCGTAGAGAAATTGACCACTGTCAGAACGGTCATCCCGGTCGGATTATTGCCAAAATGAATTCACTGGTCGATCCGCAAATGATTGCAACTCTCTACGAAGCTTCTCAAGCGGGAGTGCAAATTGACTTAATTATTCGGGGTATATGCTGTTTGCGTCCTGGGGTTAAAGGAGTTAGTGAAAATATTCGCGTGATTAGCATTGTTGGTCGTTACCTAGAACATTCGCGTATCTTCTATTTTCACAACAACGGACAGGAGGAAATTTACATTGGCAGTGCGGATTGGATGCCACGTAACCTCGATCGCCGGGTGGAAGCAGTCGTTCCTATAGAAGATGCTAACCTTGTTAAGCAGCTCAAAAACATTTTAGATATTATGCTGGCTGATAATCGTCAAGCTTGGGAACTTCAGCCTGATGGGCAATATTTACAGCGCCGTCCTGGTGCAGAAGAAACAGAACAAAGTGCTCAGAAGATTCTTATGGAAATGGCATTACAACACTCTCTGTGAACTATTAGTAGTCCGCCACAATGATTTCACCTCATTCCCAGGTTCTACCTGGGAATGAGAGTGGGGGTCTACCTTTAACGAACAAACGTCCACTCTAAGGTTTTGATAGGTGAGGCTTGCAGTGCCTCCGTAAGTTCTTCATTACTGTCAAATTTTAATTTCTCTAGGTAAGTGGCTTCTACATTAACAGTAAACTTTTCCTCTAAAAAAGGCCATGGCTTGACTGTCACCCCATCGCTGCGCTCTATGACATCATAACGATTGCCATCGGGCAAAGTCGCAATTTCTAAAGCACGTTCGCCAACAGGTAACGCTCGATTGCACAAGATAAGGGACAGGCGATCGCACCACTGAAAAAACTCGTATGCTTCTGCTGCGTCGTCTTTTGAAATATTCAACTCTTGCCGCCATTGTTCTTGATGCTGGAGTTGCTCGTCCAAAAACTTATCCAATTCTGGCGACTCTCCACGCTTACCTTCATTCAGAAAGCTCATGTGCATGGAAATCATCATTGCCACCCACCGTCCCCGGTATCGAGCATTTTGCGTTAGCTGCCGCAACTTGTTTATATCAGTTTTTTTTGCGAGAGTAAAGTCCAAAGGTGCGCCTGCTTCTGTCAGGTGGTTGCCTTCCCATTCCTTCTCTAAATCATCGTGATGGGAAATAGCAGCAATTGTTTCCAACCAACGTAGAGGACGTTTCGTAGGATGCCAATGTCCGGCAATCTGAGCAGCAAGCAAAGCATGGGCGCGATGGTAAATCACTTCCCAACCTTTTTCGTGTAAATTAGCAATCATGAATTAAACTTAGATGCTCGTGTAATATGGATTTGCTTTTTCATATTGCACTGATTCAAGACGAAAATTCATCTTATCTAAGATAGGAATTGAGCACTGAAAAGTACGAAAAAAGCATTCTATGAATAGATTGACATCTAAAGATTGGATTATTATTACACAGCGACTGACTCCCTACTTATTTTTGCTACCAGCAATGGTCATTTTAGGATTAACCGTTTTTTGGCCCGCATTGCAAGCGTTTTACCTGAGCTTTACCCGATATGAATACGACTTAACCCAGATGCCGCAATGGGTAGGTTTAGCCAACTTTAACAGATTGTGGAAAGACCCAGTTTTTTGGAAAACGCTGGGTAATACTTTATTATACCTTGTAGGTGTCGTACCAATTTTGGTCATCGCTCCCCTAGTACTCGCAATTTTAGTCAACCAAAAACTGCGTGGCATGAACTGGTTTAGGGCAGCTTATTACACACCAGTTGTCATTTCAATGGTAGTTGCTGGAATTGCTTGGAGGTGGTTGTATGCAGAAACAGGTTTGCTGAACCAATTGCTCAAGGGTATTTTTCCAGGAGGAATTCCTTGGCTCACCAGTCCCCAATTTGCACTATACAGCGTGATGGCTGTGACGATTTGGAAGGGATTGGGTTACTACATGGTGATTTATCTAGCCGGGTTACAATCCATACCCAGCGATATCTATGAAGCAGCAGCCATAGATGGTTCAGATGGTATTAGCAAGCACTGGGATATTACAGTCCCCTTAATGCAACCTTATCTAGGTTTAGTGGCAGTGATATCAGCGATTTCTGCCACTAAGGTCTTTGAAGAAATATATATCATGACCCAAGGCGGACCGCGTAATAGCTCGAAAACGATTGTTTACTATTTATATGAACAAGCATTTACGAACTTAGAAATTAGCTATGCTTGTACAATTGGGTTGGTACTCTTTTTAATTATTTTGGGATTGTCTGTTTTACGGTTAGCACTCGATCGCAATGTAACGGTGACCAGTGACCAATAACTGCTACCATTCTCCATGATAAACAAAAGTCGTCCATATCAGTAAACATTAAGACACCGTAGGTTGGGTTGAGGAACGAAACCCAACATTTATCAGCATTTGTTGGGTAACGCTTGTGCTCAACCCAACCTACAATTTCTCTCAGCCCTTGCAGTATTGGGTCAACGCCTCAAGTTCACAAGGCATACGCCTCTTTGACAATTGTACCCAGTAACAACGATTCAAAAAACGTTGAAAGTCGCTCAGGTAAACAGTTCGCTAATTTTTTTTGGGGGGAGGTTCCGCTTAAAGGAAACTGGTGAACCGGGAAAGTCAACCAGCAAACATCTCAGCTAAAGTATCGAGAACTGCTTTCTGTTCGTCAGCACTAATTTGACCAATTTGCTTGACTAATCGAGTTTTGTCAACTGTGCGGATTTGATCGAGAACAATTTGTCCCTCTTTACCCTGAAACTGACAAGCGACACGGGTAGGATATGCTTGACCTTTGGTAGTCATTGGAGCAACGATGACAGTGGCAATATGGCGGTTCATCTCATCAGGCGAAATCACCACGCAGGGTCTCGTTTTCTGAATTTCACTACCAACTGTAGGATCGAGATTCACTAAGAAGACATCAAAACGTTGGACTACCACTCCCATTCAACTTGCTCCCAGTTTGTCGCAGTGGCATCATCTAACAAAATATCATCGTTTTGCTCTGCCATCATTGCAAAGGCTTCGTCCCACCCAGCACGCAATTGTGGTGCTGCACGCACAATTAAGCGATCGCCTTCCACTTCAATTTCAACCTCTGTGTGAATTCCACTTTGCTCCAATAGAGGTTTGGGAATACGAATACCTTGGGAATTACCAATTTTAACAATACGAGTTCTAACTGTTGCGCTCATGTCCTAAGTCGGAATACATCTTTTCAGTAATTACATTGTAACCACAATTTACAAGATATGGTCAAGTTAACACTCGATCGCTGGTCACTGGTTACTGGTTCCTCATCTTTCTCCTCTGCGTACTCTCGTCCATATCAGAGATGATTTATAAAGTAAACATTAAGACACCGTAGGTTGGGTTTCGTTCCTCAACCCAACCTACGCAAAACTTTGCTCTTGTATAGAACAGATCCACTATTTTGCTGGACATCTTGGCTCTCAATAATTTCAAATAAGCCAGACACCTTCAAAATACCTTTTAGAGTTTTAATTCCATACTTTTTTGGTGTACACTCAGGTTCTTGACTCTTAATAAATTCACCTGCTCTTGCTAGCAAAGTCATATCACCTATTCTGTCTGTGTTTGTTTCAGCTAAACGCAGTAACTTGACAATTTGTGTATTCTCCCATGCTTTCTCAGATGGATTGGACAGATTTATGTATTTAACCTTAGAGGTAACTTCTTCCCTGAGTTGTTTGTATAACAAATCAATTTTTGGATGAGATTCGGCATAATTTTCCCGAATAAAGTAAAGCACACCCATTCAAGGAAGAGACGCGGAGGACGGAATCTGTCACTAGGAGCGAGTGCGATCGCTCTAACGATACACGGTTTAGACTTGCGCGGTATCGATCCCTTGCTCAACATGGGTGGGACTATCTTGGGAATCATCAACAAAGGGGACACCTTGGCACGTGCCAGTAAATATCGTTGCTGGATATAAGATGTTGGAGCTAGATGCACTTATTGGCATTGGTGGTGATGGTAGTATAAATATTCTCCACAACCTAACACAGTAAGGCAATTGGAATTTTATAGCTATTCCTAAAACGATCGCTTGCCCTTTCTACTGAATATTATCCATTTAGATAAAGTGCTATCACCCAAGCGATTTGTGATTATTTATAACACCCTTAATTATACTGTATGAAATTTTTAAGAAAATGCTTGTTTTGTTTGTTTTGTATATATCCAAACAACATAAAAGTTCTTTTTATAAGTAATTTCCGTAAAAATTGACCCATGGACAATTTAACTATTCTTAGAAAAATCAGAATGATTTTAGTATTTTTACTGAAGTAAAAGACTATAAAATTTTTTATACTATTTCCTGATGAGAACTAAAATAGATTTACTCCCTAAAAAGAGTGAAAATCTCTAGCAGAATTGTGAACCAATACATTGACTAAAAATAAAATTTACCTTGCGTGTTTCATATAGTGCATGAACCTCGAAAAATATGTCAAGCTCGAAAAATTCACAAATCGCTTACTGGAATCGTCTTTAAACTATAGATCCACTATTTGGAGCAAGAACATGGATAGCTAATGGAAAACGGGAAGCCCAAATCATGATGCGATCCCAATAAATTATGGGACTATCAATACATATCTGATGGTTTTAGATAGCAGATTCTCTATGATTTTTCTGTCCGAATCTTGAAATAACACACTCACATAGAAAAACCTTTTAGGATTGCCATATCAAACGCTGCTTCTGGGTTAGTGCAATCAATTGACCTCAAGGCAAATTTGGATAGCGTAGCTCAGGTAATAAAGTTATTTTTGGATTAAAAGAAAGCAGACATAATCAAATGTATACAAGCTTTTATCTGTAAGGTTGGCAGTGCCCGCCCTACTCTTCCAAAAAAGTGAAACCGCAGTCTTCCAAAAAAGTGAAACCGCAGCACTTTGAGAATTTTCTAGAATCATCAGTAACTTTTATTACGTACTTTTGCGTTTTTCCAGTATTTTTATTTAAAATATGGCTGGTAGCTGATGACAAAAACTTTTGATGCTTTTATCTCCTACGGAC
Source organism: Scytonema sp. UIC 10036 (assembly GCF_009725235.1). The sequence continues at coordinate 6,543 of NZ_WJFC01000057.1, read as the reverse complement.
GAGCTGACAGTAAAGAGTTTGCGACAAAACTTCAAGCTCGCTTAAACGAACAAGGATTCCGAGTTTGGTTTGACTTCAATGACATTCCTTTGGGGGTAGATTTCCAAAATCAAATCGATGATGGGATCGAAAAGGCTTGTCACTTTTTGTTTCTTATTAGTCCTCATTCAGTAAATTCGCTTTATTGTCGCAAAGAGATAGAGCTAGCAATTAAGCTCAATAAACGGATCTTTCCGTTATTACACGTTATGCAAATTAGCCAGGAAACCTGGCAGCAAAGAAACCCGAATGGTACGGCACAGGATTGGGAGGTATACAAGCTCAAAGGGTTACATGATAGCTATCAAAATATGCACCCAACAATTCAAAAGCTAAACTGGGTGTATTTTCAAGAGGATAATAACGATTTTGAAAAATCCTTGGCTTCTTTAGTTACATTACTCCGCTCCCATCCTGATTATGTAGAACAGCATACCAAGTTTTTAGTCAAAGCTTTGGAGTGGGAGAGGAACCAAAAGCAAACGAGATACTTGTTAACAGGGTCAGAGAAACAACAGGCTGAAGCTTGGTTAAAAATACGCTTTAAAAACGAGCAACCGCCTTGTGTTTCCAGCAATTTACATTGCGAATATATCACTGAAAGTATCAAGAATGCTAATAACTTAATGACTCAGGTGTTTCTGTCGTATGCTCATCAAGATAAGGAGACGATGGAGAAAATTCGCGCTTCTTTAAGGCAAGAAAGCATTACTGTTTGGGCAAATACAACAGATATTCAAACTGGAGAAGCATTTGAGTTAGCGATTAAGCGAGGGATAGAACAAGCTGATAACATAGTATATTTGCTTTCCCCTGACTCAATAAAGTCTAGTTACTGCCAGATGGAATTGGACTTAGCTTTGTCGTTCAATAAGCGAATTATTCCCCTACTGGTGCGAGAAACTGATGAAATGCAGATGCCGCCAGTGCTACAATCTTTGCAGTATATTGACTTTACTGATAATGTAAAAGAAGAAGATTACCTCCTCGACTCCAGTCAATTGTTAAAGATTTTGCATGAAGATGCGGATTATTACAACGAGCATAAAATCCTGTTGACAAAAGCCCTCAACTGGGAGCGGCAGCACTATAATCCGAGCATTTTGCTGCGGGGATATAACTTGCAGAGCGCTGAAGCTTGGTTAAAGGTGGCAAACAAAAGGACACAGCATCCACCAATACCATTACAGGAAAAATTCATTAATGAAAGTTTACAGCAACCGCCATTAGAATCGCTAGATGTGTTCATTTCCTATTCCCGTGCGGACTCCGACTTTGCAAGAAAGCTGAATGATAGCTTACAGATACAGGGAAAAACGACATGGTTTGACCAAGAAAGTATTGCATCGGGGAGTGACTTTCAGCAGGAGATTTATCGAGGAATAAAAACCTGCGGTAATTTTCTATTTATTCTCTCACCCCGCTCGGTAAATTCACCTTACTGTAAGGATGAGGTGGAGTATGCAAGCAAGTTGAATAAACGCTTTGTAACAGTGCTGCTGACTGCGGTGAATACCAACGACTTACATCCAGAGTTAGCCAAAGTACAGTGGATTGATTTTAATCACAGTCAGCGAGATTTTAATGCTAATTTCAATCAATTAGTCATAACCCTTGATACCGATCGCGAACACGTTCACAGCCATAGCAAATGGTTGCAGAGGGCATTGGAGTGGGAGCAGAAACATAGAAGTGATGACTTGTTGTTACGAGGTAATGAATTTTTAATCGCTCAAACCTGGTTAATTGAAACCCAACAACAAAAGAAAAAGCCTGTTGCAACTTTGTTACAGGAGGTATTTATTGAGACGAGTAAAAAAGCTATAGAAGCGGCAGAGTTAGAAAAACGCCGACAAGCAGAAGTGCTGCGTCTAGAGTCAGAGCGGGCAAAGGAAGCTTTAGCACGACTCGCAGAACAGAAAAAAAATGCCAAAAGACAAAAGTTATTTCTTGTTACTATTACTATGGCATTAGTAGCCGCTGTTGGTTTTGGTACGATGGCTTGGAAGAAGGAGCAAGAAGCTGAAGCTGCTCAGGAAGCTCAACTTGGTTCTTTAAGTCAATTTTCATTGGCACTCTCGCAGCAAAATCTCAAGTTTGATGCCCTACTTGAAGCTATTAGGGTAGAGAGACAAGCACAAAATCTTGGTTCGGAGCTAAAGCCTGAAACTCAAAGTCTAATTTTGTCAGCATTGCAGGCAGCTGTTTATGGATCGGAGTTCAGAAAGCAATATTTTTTAGAACATACTAGTACAGTCACGGATGTCAGCTTCAACCCCAAAGATAAGACAATTGTCACAGGGAGTGAAGATGGTACCATCAAAATTTGGGGTCTTCATGGAGAGAAAAAAAGTACCATAAAAGTTGACAATGGCGGCATTGATGCTAATGTCAACAGCGTAGCTTGGAGTCCTGACGGGAATACTATTGCCTCTGGTGACGACAAAAATACCGTTAAACTTTGGAGCAAGGAGGGGAAACATATCAATACGCTCACTGGCCATACAATGTCAGTCAACAGCGTAGTTTGGAGTCCTGATGGGAATACTATTGCCTCTGCCAGTGATGACAAGACCGTCATACTGTGGAACAAGCAGAAGAAGCGCCTCCAAACCCTTAAAGGTCATAAATATTCGGTCAACAGCGTCAGCTTCAGCCCCGACGGTAAGACAATTGCCACAGCGAGTGATGATGGTAGCATCAAAATTTGGGGTCTTAATGGTGAGAAAAAAAGTACCATAAAAGTGAACAATAGTGGCATTGATGATAGTGTCAACAGCGTAGCTTGGAGTTCTGATGGGAATACTATTGTCTCTGGTTACGACAACGGTACCGTTAAACTCTGGAGCAAGGAGGGGAAACATATCAGGACGTTCACTGGTCATAAAGCATCAGTCAACAGCCTAGCTTGGAGTCCTGACGGGAAGACTATTGCCTCTGCTAGTGATGACAGCACTGTGAGACTGTGGGACAAGGAAGGAAAGCTCCTCGAAACGCTTAGTGGTCATGATGCTTTAATCAGAAGCGTCAAATTCAGTTCTGACGGTAAAACAATTGTCACTGCTAGTGAGGACAATACCGTCATAGTGTGGAGCAAGTCAGGTAAGAGACTCAAAACCCTCCAAGGAGATATGCCTCCAGCCTGGAATCTAGCTTGGAGTCCCGATGGGAATACCATTGCTCATGGTACCCCGGACGGTACCGTTAAGCTTTGGAACAAGAAGGGTAAGCTATTAAGAGAGTTTAAAGAACTTAATTCTCTACTCCCAATCATGAGTGTAGCTTGGAGTCCCGATGGAAATACTTTTGCTGCTGGTGGTGTGGACAATACTGTTAAGCTCTGGAACAAAGATGGTCAGCAACCCAAAACCCTCAAAGGACATACAGATCCTGTTTGGAGTGTAGCTTGGAGTCCCGATGGAAATACCATTGCTTCTGGTAGTCTTGACAATACTGTTAAGCTCTGGAATAGGGATGGTCAGCAACCCAATACCCTCAAAGGGCATAAAGCTGGAGTCATGAGTGTAGCTTGGAGTCCCGATGGAAATACCCTTGCTTCTGGTAGTCTGGACAAGAGTATCAAACTCTGGGACAAGAAGGGTCAGCTACTCCAAGACCTTAAAAGACATAATAGTAAAATCACTAGCGTTAGTTTTAGCCTTGACGGCAATGTGCTTGCTTCCGCAAGTGATGACAATACTATTATACTATGGAGCAAAAAAGGCCACTCATACAACTACAAAACAACCTTGGAAGGGCATAAGGCTGGTGTTTTTAGCGTCACTTTTAGCCCTGACGGAAATACTATTGCATCTAGCAGTCTAGACAGTACTGTGAGACTTTGGAACAAGAAGGGAGAGCCACTCCAAACCCTGTTTGCACACAATCAGATGGTGAGTAGCGTTAGTTTTAGTCCTGATAGCAAAACCCTTGCCTCTGCCAGTAATGACAAAACAATTCTCTGGAATCTAAAAGACTTACAGCTAGACTTGCTAATGAAAAATGGTTGCGCTCAAATGCGGGATTATTTGGACTACAATGCACAAGGCTCAAATCGAGACCTCTGTAAAAATATCAACAAAAATTGAAGAAGGCATAAACATTAAGACACCGTAGGTTGGGTAGAGCGTAAGCGAAACCCAACAAATGCTGATAAATGTTGGGTTGAGGAACGAAACCCAACCTACTTATTGTTTACACTTTCTCCCTTGCGGGTGGTACAATACCAAACTTGCTGAGACCTTCATCAAGTTCCCTAAGTGTTTTAAAATCTTCTTCTGGCAGGGGATAACTGCTACTGCTGAATATACCTGCACTGACAGTCGGATACTTTTCCAAAAAGGAGAATGCTTGACGAAATTGCTGCGGTTCAGCTTTAATTGGTGCATCAAAATGACAAGAAATAATCCACTGAAAATCCCAACTCGCTACTTTATTAGCCCAATGAATAGTTTCTTGAGGTGCGCGATTAAGAATGAGAGTTTGTAAAATTGGCGCTACAAATAGACGCCCATCTCCTCGCAATGCATCAAATGATTGTTTCCAATCAGGTTTCCATTTGAAAGGAAATAACCCAAAATAAGCTTTTTTGGAACGTTCGGATGCTTTTAAGACGTTGCGAAATACTTCCCCCCATTTTATGACTTCCAACATACTTGGTTGGAAGTATAAAGCAAATAACACAATCCTTTGCCATCCCTTACGGCGATTGGCTTGATTGTCTTCGATGACATCGGATGCTTTATCTTTAGCATGGAATAGTAAGGGGTATGGATCTAATTGCACGATCGCGGGCGGTTCTTCTGATACGGAAAGGACGGAATCTGTCACCAGGAGTGAGTGCGATCGCTTGTGAAAGAAGGCCACTTCTGCAAATCGACCTGGTCCCAGTTCAATCGGACCGAGTATTGCATAATCAAATTCGTTACCAAAGGGAGTTTGACTGCTATCTTCTGGGAGTACCTGAGTGCGTTTTCGAGGTAAGCCAAGCCAACTGAGTGGAAGATTGAGAGGGAAACTCCACTGCTTGGGAGCCACATATATCCTAGCTTCTGGAAAATATCTGGCAAAAGGACCGACAAAAACTTTATGTTCCAAACCCGAAACAGTTGGCAGAATGATGTACTTGACATTACCATGTTCTGCCACCAACTCATTCACCAGGCGGATACATTCTGGGGTTGGTGCAACAGGCGCGTAAACGAGAAGACCTCCTGGTTCTAACTTTACCACTGTCATACGAATAGGCACAACGACGTAGAAAATACCTTGAAGCTGGTCAAAAGTCCAGATTGTGTCCCTGACCAATTCTTTGCGAATTGTCCGCCGTTCACCAAAGGGATAAAGTGGCAAAGCCGGCCAGAATTGCCATGAAAAGTCCCTATAATTATTCTTTTGTCCCTGCCTTTCCTGCACCTTCATTTAAGTTGAGCCACTCCACTTTTGAATTGGGATCGCGAAAATAAGTATTGCCCTCACAGTTTCCTCAAATGTTTTGCCTAATTTTAGGTTAGTACAGCATTGTTGTAAATATTTCTTAATTAAATAGTTTTATGAAAAATTGCAAACGAATTGGTATTCTTACAAGTGGTGGAGATTGTGCGGGACTTAATGCTGTGATTCGCGCTGTTGTGAGTCATGCAAAGCTCACCTACGATTGGGAAGTACTGGGAATTCCTTACGCAACGCAGGGTCTACTAGAAGGTAGAGCGATCGCTCTAACGATACACGGTTTAGACTTGCGCGGTATCGATCCCTTGCTCAACATAGGTGGGACTATCTTGGGAACCATCAACAAAGGGGACACCTTGGCACGTGCCAGTGAGATCGTTGCTGGATATAAGATGTTGGAGCTAGATGCACTTATTGGCATTGGTGGTGATAGTAGTATAAATATTCTCCACAACCTAGCATATCAAGGTAATTGGAATTTTATAGCTATTCCTAAAACGATCGATCTTGATTCCGGAAATTCCTTATTCCATTGAGGGTGTTTGCAAGCATATCAACCAGCTACGCGATCGCTGGCAACCCAAATTTGCGATTGTGGGCGTCGCAGAAGGCATTGAAGCGCTAAGAGCTTTTGGTAAAACTGCTATGGATTTAGTGGCGCATGAACAATATGACCAAATGGTAGCTTGGCAGCACGGACAAGTTGTTGCTGTTCCCATTTCAGAGGCTATATCTCGGAGTCCTTCTTCGGTAGATGCCAATGGATATCTAGTTCAAACTGCTCGCTCTTTAGGTATATATCTTGGTAAATTGTGATACGGAATTGGAGTTTTAGAGGATGTTTGAAAAGTGGTTAGCTGTCATTTTCATCACATGATTACCCCCCTTAGTCCACGCCACTTGCTACAAGTCGGGAAACCCGCGATGGCGCAGTGGCTCCCCCTTATAAAGGGGGGAAATAAGAGAAATTGAGTTCCCTCACGCCACGTGCTTCAAGTCGGCAAAGCCGCGATGGCGCAGTGGCTCCCCTTTATAAGGGGAGGGTTAGGGTGG
>NZ_WJFC01000056.1 GCF_009725235.1 Scytonema sp. UIC 10036 | reverse complement strand
TATGATTATAATAATTGTCAATTTTGTATTTTTGTTCAATTTCTGCAATCTTTTCTTCTAGCTGTTTTATTTGGTTACCATATACCTTCCAAAAACCTTGGGTTACACCATTAAAAGACTCAATAATTTCTTCTACAATCAGCCTCAAGACTAAGGGATGACCGTAACAAGCTTGGCTAATTTGTAATAATTGTAATACTCTTTTGATGGTGGTTTGAATGAAAACTAAAATTTTTGATTCAAAAAGTTTCTGAAATAATTGCTTTTGTTCACTTCATCCAGGCCATCTAAAAATTCATAATGCCAAAAATTTTTATAGTAATAAAAAATCTATAAGATAAGTTGCAACTTAAATTGAAATCTTCTGAAGTAACAATCAATCGGCTTCGAAAGATTCCTCTGATAGTAAGCCAAAAAAAAAATTCCCAGGAATCATCCTTAAAATTACCCCAGCCATCTTCTTGATTTCCAATCAAAAGCTTTTCTAACGAATCAATTAATACTAATATTTGATGGCAGCGTAAGTATTTTAATAAACTCTGCAATAATACTTCTGATTTGCAATCCTCTTGTAAAACTGTTTCTCCCAATTCCTCAAGCCATCTAGCCGCAACGCTAGCAAAATCTGTAGGTTTGTTCTCGTAGTCAAAATTGGCTCTTAGTAATCTATTTTTCCAATCTCCTTCTAACCAATCCTCCATATTAACTACTAGTCTTTCAGCTAGAGCCGTTTTACCTATACCAGAAATTCCCAAGATGAGTAAGAGACGACATGAACCGTGAAGCTTATTAACTAATTTAGTCACTAGTCGCTCTCGCCCTACCCAAGCTTCGTCGTAGGAAAAAAACTCTGCAAGTAGTTCTGTTCGCTGTTCTGGACTTTTGTCAACCAGTGCTTCCCAGTTTTTTATCCCAACAGCTTTACAAATTGCCTCAAAGTTTTCTTGTCGAATTGACTCACCTCGCCAAAATCGCTGTAAAGTTGCTCGTGAAATACCACCAGCCGCATCAAGCCAATTGCTGGAGTCTTTATTCCAGCCTTTGTTTCTTCTTGCCTTCTCTAAGATGTCTAGCCCTTGCTTAGACGCTCTAACGGAAAGTGCCATGAGTATCCTTATATCAACTGTTGACTAACTTCATTTTGACTCACTTGACATTAAACTGAAGCAAAACTGAATCAAAACTGAAGCTGTATGAACCTTTATATTAAAGCATAATATAAAGGCTGTAGGTTAAATCTAAAATTTCCTATTCATTTTCTCAAAAGTTAAGTGATTAACTGCAAGAAGCAGCTACAGCAACGGCTATCCGTATCTGATAAATTTTTAGTGCATTCTAGAGTTACAAAAATAAGAAAATTGTTTTTTAATTTTAAGAGGAGAAAAGATAAAGCAGTTCTTACTAAAGTGTGAGGTTTGGAGTGAGTGGAGATAACCATAACTCAGTAAAATAAGAATAGCTTATGAGCAAATCGCTAAAAGAAAAGTTAAGTTTATGGGGTCAACAGCAGATAGAGCAAGGAATTTCTGGAGAGATAAACGTCTTAGTTCGCTATAAGCAGCCCTTATCTCGGGAACAAGAAGATAAGCTTGAGGAGGTTGGTTATCGTAACTACTCCACAGCAGGTAACTTCTCAAGCGGGGCTGTAGGTAATGTTAACCAGCTACAGAAGGTTGCAGAGTTACCATTTGTTAGCGAAATAGAACTTTCGTTTCCATTGAAAAAGCAAACGGGTTTCGATTAAATCGGGAGAAGTCAGCTTGTCTAGTAAGCTTGAACCTCAATTATGGTTTTTAATTAACAAGAGCAAACAAGATGGAGCTAAAGTTGCTTACTCTATCATTGCCAAGAGAGTTGGTTTAACTCAAACAGAAGGAAAGCCCAGTACGGTTGAGGTTTTAGTACGTTGCGTAGACTCTAATAGAGTTGAAGATTTACGCAACCTTGGGATTCATATTCATTATGCAGTTCAAAAGCCTTACACTGTTGTCAGTGGGAAGGTGACATTAGACACATTAAAAAGACTGTCAGAATCAGAATTTGTCGATCGCGTGGAAGCATCAAGTCCATATGAAAAACAGCTAGACCTTTCTCTTCAGGCAATCGACGTTATATCGGTACATCAGGATAACCCCCCACTAAAAGGAAGAGGCGTAATTATTGGTATTATTGATACTGGTATAGACTATACGCATGACAGTTTTCGTAATCGTGATGGGACATCTCGCATTCTATATTTATGGAATCAAAAAGCTGGACAAGATACACAAAACCGGGTTCCTTACGGCAGAGAATACATCCAAGATGAGTTAAATGCAGCTTTGAGCACATCAAATCCGTCTAGTGTAGTTAATTGTTTAGATGAAGACGGGCACGGTACTCACGTTGCAGGAATCGCAACTGCTAATGATTATGGGAGTCAAAGCACATATATTGGTGTTGCTCCCGAAGCCGATTTGATTGTTGTTGCTTTGCAATTTGACGGAGGGGACTTTGGAAACTCAACTAAAGTTTTTGACGCATTTAATTACATTATCTTGCGTGCTAAAATGGAAAGGAAACCTGTTTCTATTAACCTGAGTTTGGGAGAATTAATCAAAAGAAGAGCAGGTGAAACAATATTAGAGCGATCGCTAAATCAAGTATTTCTTAGGGAACCAAACGTTGTTGTAGTTTGTGCGGCTGGCAACGAGCAAGAAAAGTGTCTCCATGCTGGAGGACAGATGGCTCAAGGAACAACAAAAACACTGAAATTTGAAATTTCTGAGAATCAGTCTTATGCCTTTATTTACGTTTGTTACGACGATCTGGATCGAATGAGCGTAGCATTACAGCCTCCTAGTGGAAATTCTTTAGGATTTGTGACACCAACTGAAGAATACGAGTATTTTCAGACGCTTGCGAACAATTACGTTGTTATTAAGTATGAAAGTAAAGGAGGTGATGTTTTGGCAGCAATTGTATTGTCGTCACCGAACAGTGCAAGCTACCTTGAATCAGGTACGTGGACACTGGAGATCCGAGGCGATAATATACAAGTAGGAGGTTACCATGTTTGGATTGATGGCGATGAGCAACTTCGATTTCTGCCAAGTTGTGCAGACGAAACTTGTACAGTTGTAATTCCTGGTACTGCAAAGCGAGTCATTACTGTAGGATCTTATGTGACTCGTCCCGATCCAAGACACCCCGATTCAAGACCCGGAGATATTTCGTCGTTTAGCAGTCGAGGACCAACACACTATGGTCTACAAAAGCCTGAAATTGTTGCTCCTGGAGAAAATATTGTTTCTACCCGTTCAAGTTCACCTCTAAGCCGCTTAAGTTGTCCGGCGTATCACCATTACCTAAAGCATACACTGATGAAAGGTACAAGCATGGCTTCGCCTCATGTGACAGGTGCGGCTGCTTTGATTTTAAGTATACGTAACGATTTGACTTGCGAACAGGTCAAGCAAATTTTGATTGCAACAGCTCAACGAAATGAGTCTACCTCTAATACCCCTGATGATACTTGGGGATACGGAAAATTAAACATAAAGGCAGCAGTAGAATTTGCGCGTACTGCTCAGTTTCCAGAAATTAGTCATACAGAAGTTCGCGGCACAGAATTTTCTTGGCAAACTAACATTCCGACAACCAATGTTGTACGCTTTCATTCTCATCTAGATAAGTTGCAAATTGGCAAAGTTCTTGGTGAGCAGATAGGAAATGCAGAGCCACAAACGCAACACCAGCTGACACTAAATGGATTAACTCCAGGAACATACTATTGTGAAATTCAAGCGACATCTGAAGGCAATTTGTGGACTATAGACGATAACGGCGGACAATTTTACATTGTTGAAATAGTTGAGTGAGAGGTTATCAATAATTGTTAGTGTTAGTAATTAATTGTTAGTTATTAGCAACCAACAACTAACAATTAACCACTAACCACTAACAATTACAAAGAACAACTTAACTCACCCGCTTTTTGGGTAAAGCGGCTGTTTTCTCGGTAGTCTACACGACAATCTATGACAGCCGGAACGTCTTGGGCAAGGGCGTCTTTGAGCATGGGAACCAAATCTGTCGCAGTTTCAACTCGGTAGCCTTTTAGTCCCATGCTTTCTGCAAATTTGACAAAGTCGGGATTGCCAAAATGTATAAAGGATGAACGTCCTTTACCGAAGTGGTTTTCTTGCTTCCACTCGATTAATCCATAGCCACCGTCATTAAAGATTAGGGTGACAAATGGTGTCCCAACACGTAAGGCAGTTTCTAGTTCTTGGCAGTTCATCATAAAACCACCATCCCCTGTTGCAGCGACAACTTTGCGATCTGGATAGACGAGTTTTGCTGCTAATGCGCCGGGAATGGCAATTCCCATTGCGGCAAAGCCATTGGAAATAATACAGGTATTGGGGCTGTAGCAGTGGTAATGACGGGCAATCCACATTTTGTGTGCGCCTACGTCAGAAATGACGATGTCTTCTGGTCCCATAACTTGCCGCAAATCGTAAATGAGCTTTTGTGGCTTGATGGGGAATCCATCATCATTGGCATACTGTTCGTAATCAGCACGAATATTTGCCCGCAAGCTGATGGCGTAAGGATTGGGTTTGCCTTGCCTATCTGCAACTTTTAATATTTCTAAAAGTGAATCTGAAACGTCCCCTACAACTTCTACTTTAGGAATATAACTGCTATCAATTTCTGCAGGAGTTGTTGCAATGTGAACAATAGGAATCTTGCCTTCGGGGTTCCATTTTTTCGGGGAGAATTCAATTAAATCGTAGCCAATGGCAATAACTAAATCGGTATTGGAAAAGCCACAGGTGATGAAATCTCGCTGTTGCAATCCTACTGCCCACAGTGCTAGAGGATGGGTGTAAGGAATAATGCCTTTACCCATGAATGTATTGGCAACGGGAATATTCAACTGGGTGGCAAACTGCGTGACTGCATCACTGGCTTGAGCGCGGATAGCCCCATTTCCTACTAGAATTATGGGGTTAACTGCTTGCGAAATCACTGCTGCAGCTGCCCTAATACTGGCAAAAGATGCAAAAGTTTTTTCTATTTTGTCTTTTTGCAATGGTTTGCCGTCTGCGGGCATGGCAGCTATATTTTCCGGCAAGTCAATATGTACTGCGCCCGGTTTTTCACTTTGCGATCGCTTAAAGGCTTTTCGCACAAGTTCTGGCGTGATGCTTGGTCTGACAATCTGTTTGTTCCATTTTGTAACAGGGGCAAACATTGCTACCAAATCAAGGTATTGATGGGATTCGATATGCATTCTATCTGTTCCTACTTGCCCGGTGATGGCAACCAGTGGTGCGCCATCAAGGTTAGCATCTGCCACTCCTGTCATTAAGTTTGTTGCCCCAGGTCCGAGGGTAGAAAGGCACACTCCGGCTTTTCCTGTCAAACGTCCGTAAACATCTGCCATGAACGCCGCACCCTGTTCGTGACGGGTAGTAATAAATTTAATTGAAGAGTGTTTTAAGGCTTCTAGAACATGCAGGTTTTCTTCCCCAGGAAGTCCAAAAACATATTCTACACCTTCATTTTCCAAGCATTGTACCAGTAGTTCAGCCGTGTTCATTTAATTTCCTCAGTAGTTAGTGGTTGGTGGTTGGTAGTTAGTGGTTGGTGGTTGGTGGTTAGTAGTTGGTGGTTGGTGGTTAGTAGTTGGTGGTTGGTGGTTAGTAGTTGGTGGTTAGGGATTAACAACTAACAACTAACAACTAACAACTAACAACTAACCACTAACTTTTCCCAATCCAAAATCCAAAATCCAAAATCCAAAATCATTTAACCCATATAGTTTTAACATTGACGAACTCATGAATGCCTTGGATACTCAGTTCTCTGCCATATCCGGAACGCTTAATGCCACCAAAGGGTAAGCGCGGGTCAGATTTTACCATTCCGTTGATAAATACCGAACCTGCTTCGATTTCCTCAGCAAGACGATCGCGTTCTTCGGCGTTAGTTGTCCATGCACTGGCTCCTAAGCCAAAGGGTGTGGAATTTGCTAGTTTGATTGCCTCCTCAATATCCGCAACACGAAATAGCATTGCTACAGGACCGAAAAACTCTTCCTTTGCCATTGGATTTTCTGGAGAAATCTCCGTGAGAATCGTTGGAGGATAGTAATTACCAGGTCTATCTGATACAGGATGCCCTCCTATGAGGAGTTTTGCACCATTCTTAACACAAGTATGCACTTGCTCGTCTAACTCTTTGAGAATATCGGGGGTGGCTAGAGGTCCCAAGTCGGTTTCTGGGTTCATGGGGTCTCCCACTCTTAAGGCTTGGAATTTTTCTAGCAGCAACTTTTCAAATTTATCTGCCACAGCTTCAGCAACTATAAAACGTTTGGCTGCAATACAAGATTGCCCGTTATTCAGCATTCGTGCGGAAGTTGCTGTAGTAGCGGCTGCTTCTAGATCTGCACTTTCCAAAACAATAAAAGGATCGCTACCTCCCAATTCCAAAACAGTTTTTTTAATTTGTGTTCCTGATGCGGCGGCTAAACTTGCTCCGGCTGGTTCGCTTCCTGTTAGTGTGGCAGCTTTGATGCGCTCGTCTGCCATTAAGGAAGCCACCTTGCTAGCACCTATCAATAAGGTTTGAAAGACTCCTTCGGGAAAACCTGCTCGTCGTATAATTTCTTCTATAGCTAAAGCACATTGGGGAACATTAGAAGCGTGTTTCAGCAATCCTACATTTCCTGCCATTAAAGCAGGTGCGGCAAATCGAAAAACCTGCCAGAAGGGAAAATTCCAAGGCATGACGGCAAGAATGATGCCTAGTGGTTGGTAGCGGACAAAACTGTGGCTGGCATCTGTTTTGACACTCACATCACTCAGGAATTGGGCAGCGTGTTCGGCATAGTAGCGACAGACAACGGCACATTTTTCTGCTTCTGCGATCGCTGCTTTAAAAGGCTTACCCATCTCCAGAGTCATGAGCTTAGCATACTCTGCTTTTTCTTGCTCCAGAATATCAGCAGCTTTCTGCAACCAAGATGCTCGTTCTGGAAAACCAGTCTTTCGATACTGCTCAAAAGCCTGTTGTCCCAAATCAAGTTTTGTAGCGATTTCGGTATCGTTTAACGGCTCAAAAGTTTTGAGCAATTCCCCTGTTGCGGGATTAATGGTGGCAATAGCCATGACCTAACCTCCCGTTAAAAAGTTACTTAAAACAGCAACGCATTGTTACATATATGAATTGCGGTTTCACTAAATAATTGTAGTCTTTTAATAAATGCTCGTTCTAGTTGTATTAAAATTTTGCAACTAAAGTTGAAACAAATTATACATAACTAATGTGTACTTATGCTTATGATGGCTGTAAAGCCAGGATGTATCTCAGCAAACCAGCTTGATTTTGAGGAAGGCAGCTATGCTAAAGACAAGAAAAAGTTTTTAGACAAACCTTTGTGCCCTCTGCCCTCTGCCTGATTTAAATCCTTTCGTGCATCTTCGTCTGATAAACCTTAACCAATCGATTAATGCCTTTAAAGCGATAATCTCCCATTTCATGAAAATAAGAGGTATCTGAAAGCAAACTATAAGTAGCTTCACTAATGGTGCATTCACCCGGAGGGCAAACTCCTTCCATTCGGGCAGCTAAATTAATAGTTCCTCCTAATGCAGTGTACTCAACTCTCTGAGAACTACCAACATCTCCCACCACCGCTCTGCCACTATTGATTGCTATCCGCAATTGAAGTGGTTCTTCCCAAAAATTCTGAGTATTGAGCTTCTCCAGACGTGTCAGCATTCGCATAGCAGAAGCCACAGCGCGATTGGCATGATCTGGCTGCAGTTCGGGCGCGCCAAAAAATGCCATAATGCAATCACCAATATACTTATCCAAAGTGCCGCCAAAGGCAAACACTTCTTGTAGCATTTCTTCAAATAAATAATTTAGTAGTTCGGCAATCTTAGTTGGCGATAGCCGTTCTGAAAGGGCAGTAAATCCAACTAAATCCGCAAATAAAATACTAATTTCACAGTCTTGTGGTGGTAAACGACCACCAGGTAGAACTCCTACAGATATTAACTGCTGCACAACAGCCGGAGAATGATACCGTTCCAATCTTTGGCGAAGCACCGCTTCACTTTTAAGTTTCTCTGCTAACAACCAGCGCTGTACGCTAGAAGCGACAAGATTTGCTAAAGCTGAAAAAAACCTGAGTTCTTCCTCACCTTCTTGTGTCCAATGATATGATGAAAGATGGGCATCAGCGTAGAGAACTCCAACTACCTTATTCTCATCCCATAAAGGGACTGCCATGGCGCTACGAATGCCTTTCACTAAAATACTGTTTTCTCCAGCAAACCGTTCATCGTTTTGAGCATCAGCGGTTTGAATGGCTATTTTTTCCTCAAAAACCTTTTGGCAGATACTGCGACTAATCCAATCACCATCTGTTAATAAGTATTCGTGTTGGGAAAAATCTCTTGTTGCCGCATTCATTAATTCTAGCTTGCCGCTACCGCCTACATCAATTAAGAGTGCCAAACGATCTATGCTGTCAAGGTAACGAAAAACAACTTCCTGAACTTGGGAGAAAATCTCTTGTATCGAGGCTGCTGCAGACAAATTCTTCGCTATGTCTACTAAATCCTTTAAACGGGCAATAGTTTTGTCTTTATTAGCAATGTCACTATCATCAATATCAGTCAGCAGCCATTGCTCCTGTAATTGTTTAACATTACGAAGAATTGTTCTTCCTTGAGCGGTTGCTCCGACTTCCTGCTTGAAGGTTATCGGTTCTACGGCAGTGAGTAAAACAACTAGACTAACATCTCCCAACCAAATAATATCGCCGCTATGCACCTGTTGGGGGGATGTGACAAGGTTTTCGTTTAATTGTGTTCCATTTTTACTGCCTAAATCCTCAACAGTCCACTTACCGGAGGGAGTTTTCGTCAATCGGGCATGGAAACGGGAAACTCCTCCAGACGCTATACAAAGATCGCATTGGGGTAGGCGACCTATTGTAAATGTATCTTGATGCACCGTTATCATTTTTTCGGAAGTTCCCTCTTGCAGGCGCAGTTTCAGTTCTGTCATGACTTTATAAATCCATCTGGGATGTGGAGATTAATATATTGTTTAATGGTCACTTATAAGCTACCAGTTTCAGTTATCACTTTTTCATAGGTAACTGAGATAGGGTTTCACCCCTCACCTTTATCTTTATGGCACTGTCCGTAGCAATCCGACAAGTGTAAAATCTTAGTATTGTCAATAGAGTGGGCATAGAAGCGCCCTATCAAGGTGACTTATCAAATTTTGATTCAGGCAGCAATTCCTCATCTTCCCTCTCTGCGTTCTCTGCGTACTCTGCGGTTCAAAAGAATCGGATTGTTGGGTTTCGTTCCTCAACCCAACCTACTTATAGAAATAATTACGTATAAAATTATACTTTTAAAACCAGAGAGCAATATTCGCTTAACCGACAGTTTATTTGCAAGAACCTCATCAACTATTTACATTTTTTTAATCTTAACTGTATCTTCAATGAATAACATAAGAAAGAATGACGTTATTATGGTACTTCACTAACCTACACTTTTATGTGTTAACCGTAGCATCTCTTGAAACAATTGCTCTATTTTGGGCATTTACATGACCGACAATTCTCAAATAACAGTAAAAATACGTCGGTAGATTTCCGTAATGAGAGGTCAGAAAATTGAAGAAAGAGTAAACATTTGGTGTTATTTCTCAATCACGCTCCATTCAATTAGGATAACTTATGAAACAAGGCAAAAAATTTTGTCAAAAATATACTTTTTTTGATAGAGGCATTTTTACAAAAGATATTTTAATGGTTTTTTGTAGCATATTGGTGGTGCTAGTAGCTACACTTTATCCCTTCAATTTTTCTTCACCCGATAATTTTTCAATCCGGAAGATACCGAGTCAATTTGAAAGTACAAGCAATTTTATAGACCAAATCAATAACATTTTATTATTTGTTCCTTTAGGATTCAGTCTCAGCAGTGCTTTACAAAAAAGCAAAATACCATTAATAGGAAAAACTTTACTGGTTTTATTAGGGAGTGCTGGATTATCACTGACAGTTGAACTTTTGCAGATGTTTTTACCGTCTAGAGAACCTACTCCTGCCGATATACTTAATAATAGTATCAGTGGATTAGTCGGATCGCTCTGTTTTTATTTGTGTGCTTCTCAACAGGTTACTAGTATCTTGACTAGCATAGAAAATAGTAAACTAGGACGTTCTACACAGAAAATAACATTGTTCTTTTGCGGATATATATTGCTAGCATTTGCCATCTCAATTGTCTGGCTGGGAACAACAGATTTAAGTGGTTGGAATCCAAATTATCCATTAATACTTGGTAATGAGAGAACAGGAAATAGACCTTGGCAAGGATATATCTCTAAAATTTATATTGCCGATAGGGCTATTTCAAAAAACGAAGTAGAAAAAGTATTGGCTGATGAAAATTATTTGAAGACACTGGGAGACTCTCTGGTTACTTCGTACCAATTTACTGAAAAGTGTTGTCAGCCAGAAGAAACTGTAAAAAGTCCCAAGTTACTACAGAAAAAACTTTGGTGGGAACAGTTGTCAGAAAATCAGCAAGGTCAAGGAGTGTTTTTAAGCCCTGGTAATTGGTTGGAAACAGCAAATCCTGTCACCTCTTTAAACCAAAGAATTCGTGAAACCTCTGAATTCACTATAAGTACTACTGTTGCTAGTTCTGACATAGGTCAAACCGGACCCGCTCGCATTATCTCAGTTTCCAACGGACCGCTTCGTCGCAATTTCACTTTGGGACAGGAGGGAACCGCTTTGGACTTACGAATTAGAACTTCCATTACTGGAGAAAATGGTTCAGAATTAAAGATGAGAGTTCCTAATGTTTTTACAGATACCAAACCTCATCATATAGTACTGGCGTATTCTAAAGGCAAGCTTCAAGTCTACATCGATAAATTAAGTCATTTCTATTCTTTCCGTTTATTGGACTTAATACCCAAGGAGCAGCAACTTTTTTACTACGCTATCACCTTTATTCCTTTGGGAATTTGTTTGACGCTTCTTACCATTTTAGCTAAAAGAAAGATATTTCTGTATAGGTTTTTACTTCTCAGTGGAATACTATTACCTTCTTTGATACTGGAAAGTATTTTGGTGAGTGAAAACGGTAAGAGTATCAACTTCAAAAATTTTTTATTGAGTGTATTCTTGACTACGGGTACTATGCTAGTGTTAAGGTTACGTGCTTTGATGGTATTGAAAAAAACAGCCGTATAGAGTCCCGGAAGGTTTTAGATGATTGGCAGATTACTAGACCAGCGTTACCTGGTAGTTGAGCTATTAGGTATGGGTGGATTTGGTCACACGTACATAGCACAAGATACTCGGCGTCCTGGAAATCCTGTATGCGTTGTTAAACATCTCAAACCTGCTACTGATGACTTAGAGTTTTTACAAGTTGCAAGACGCTTGTTTCGTAGAGAAGCGGAAACCTTGGAAAAATTAGGCAACCATGACCAAATTCCGCGACTCTTAGCTTACTTTGAGGAACAGCAAGAATTTTTTCTCGTACAGGAGTATATTGAGGGACACCAACTGGCAACAGAATTGCCATTGGGACAACGTTGGGATGAAAGTCAAACCATTCATTTGCTGCAAGAAGTTCTGCCAATTCTAGAATTTCTTCACGATAACGAAGTTATCCATCGCGACATAAAACCTCAAAATATCATACGTCGCCATTCCGATAACAGACTGGTGCTAGTTGATTTTGGTGCTGTTAAGCAAATCCAAATGTATTCCTTAAGTATCGTTATGAATCTGCAACTGAGGCTTTGGAAGCACTCACTGCGATCGCCACTCCCAGCACCCGCACAGCTGTGGCTGTTGCTGTGAAATATTTACTGCGGAACTATCTACGAGAAGGTTATGCCTCTGCAACTAAGATGGTGCGATCGCTACAAGAATTGGCAAAACCTTGCTATGCTCCAACAGAAAATACAAAAACTCCGGATGCCACACAGCTACCAACCACTCTTAATTCTCAAGTGCCAGATGCACAAAGTACAGTGCTCATTCCTCACAGCAATCAACCAACTGCATCCAACACTTCTGCGTCTCCCAAAGGTTTTCCAATTAAATCCCCTCGCCAAATGCAACTCATTGTTTGCGGAACCAGTGTTATTGCTTTAGTTGCGCTGAGTGTAATTTCTGCAAATCCTCCTCAACAGAAACCTTCTTCAACTACACAAGAGAAAACAATTCAAGAAACACAAAGGGCAGACGGTACAAATACACAAAAAAGTACACCCGACAACATTTCCCAACAGAATCAACTCAATAACTGTTTTATTGTCACTCGCGCATCAAATGTACGCTCTGTTTCCGGGCGCAGAAGAACAGGAAAGGTTATTAAAGCAGGTACTAGAGTGACAGCCACTGGAAGAGAAGAAGGTGGTTGGATCGAACTCAGCGCCCCCGAACCGGGTTGGATTTGGAAGAGTCGGACAAAGAATACTTGCCAGTAGTACTTGGTTACCTGAGGCAGATCCCCCTAAAAAGGCATTCCCAGCCTCAGGCTGGGAACGAGGTGCGGAAGGTAGGATCCATTATTTGCTAACAGCATCTTGAGAAGTCAGGGTTTTGACGTAAACCGCCTCAAAATTAATGTGCTGGATTATGACTAGTCAGGCGTTTTAACTTTTTGGAGGTCGTCATGAGAGCAAATACAACAATTGCGATGATGCTAAGAGCAGCACTGGAATAGAAAACTCCTCCCATTCCCCAAACACTATAAGCAAAACCTGCAAACAACGGACCAAGTGCTCTTCCCAGTGATTGAACTGTGACGTTGAGCGCCATAAATCCAGCACGGTAACCTTCTGGAGCAACTCCAGCCAACATTGCTTGCATTGTTGGGAAAGCCAGTGCTTGTGACGCACCAAATAAAACGCAGGGAAGGATCAATAACCAAGAGTTATGAATTGCAGGAACAATCAGTAATGATACTACAAAGATAAGAAAACCTACAACGATTAAGCTTTTTTCTGAGAAATGGCGTGCTAATAATCCTAACTGTGAAGCTGCTAAGGAAAAAGCGATGGATTCACAACAAAGGATAATACCAATTTCTGCCACAGAAGCTTTCAGAGTCGTGCCTGCTAGGATGGGGACATAGGTATAAAAGGTTCCCAACTCAATAATAAACATACAAAACAGTGCAAACAGTAGCCCAAACACTTGAGGATTTTTAACGTTGATCCAGATATTTTTGAGATAGACGTTAAAAGGAATATTCTGGGTATTGTGTTGCTTGCTTGGTAGTTTTGGTAACTTCAGCTTTGTAACAACCAATAATGCCATTGGAAAGGCTATGAGCGATAGTAAAAATGGATATCGCCAATTTAAACCTCCTAATGCCCCTCCAATGATAGGACAAATTGTGGCAGTAATACCAATCATTGCAGCGTTAAACCCCATTGCACTCGTAAGCCTTGGACCGCTATATAAATCGCTAAGCAGCGTGAGTTCCAATGGTTCTAAACTGGCAGCACCGATACCTGCTAGGAACCGCCACTCAAGTAAACTGCGAAAATTATTCGTCAAAGCGCAGAGAATTCCACCCAGTCCAAATACTAACAGTGACGGAACGAGGATTTGTTTCCTGCCAAAACGGTCTGCTAGCGCCCCAAACATTAAACTTCCAATTGTAGACGGTATCAAAAAACTAGTAACTATCAGTCCAACTTGTTCGTTGGGGATGTTGAGGGCTTTCGCTATATCTGGCATGGCAGGATTAATACCAATTACGCCAACAATTCCTGTAAGTGATATACAAACTATCAAAATAAGATTGGTATTAATCTCTAGATGGTAATCTTTTTGATTTTTAAGTACTTTAGTTGAAGAAGCCATGTATTATCTCCTTAAAGTAAAATGATTGCCGTTTTTTGTGGCTAAATTGCTAAAATATATTAGCGATCGCAGTTTTGATATTCTTTTAGGAAGTACGTTATTGCGTTTGTCTCTGTTTGTATTAATCAATCTTGCTTGGCCTTTTACGTAAAACTTTCAGCCATTTGAATAAATGAAAGACTATTTATGACTCTTTATGACTCTTTATGACGGTTAAACATTTTTATGGGTTAAAAGTTGAGGGGGGCTACGCGCAGTCCGAAAGCTATGTGTAAAATATTTTACTTAACTAATATATGTATAGTTGACTCCCGAACGGCAGCTCTATTACCTATGACCGTAGGTAGGGCTATGCCGCACAACATTGTATGTATGGCATAGCCCTACCTATATGCAGGAGTGGAATTTTAGAGCGGAAAGGGAGTAAGAATCAAAAGCTTTCTTATGACAGATGTCAATAAGTCAAGAAAATATAATAATTTATCTAAGGATTGTCCTATCAATTTACAGTTATCTAAAATAGATAAGTCATATGGAAAGAATAAATCTAAATACCGAGCGGTTCTTGGCTAAAAAATTAGCCAAATACTTATTATTACCATTTGTAGGAGTAGGAATAGCATTTTTGAGTGGTTGCTCAACAGTCACATCTCAAAGAATTCAACCTTTGCAAGAATCTGCTCAAGCAGTTCAAGAAACAGGAAATTCCAATAATCGTTCGCTCGTACCAACAGCCGAGGATACCAATTTTGTTGTTGCAGTTGTCAATAAGGTAGAACCCGCAGTCGTGCAAATCAACACCGAGAGAACTGTCACAAGCCAAGTACCAGAAGCATTAAATGACCCTTTCTTTCAAAGATTTTTTGGTGACAGAATACCGACACAGCCACGAGATAGAGTTGTTCGCGGTGTTGGCTCTGGTTTTGTGATTAATTCTAACGGTCAAATTCTTACCAATGCTCACGTTGTCAATGATGCAGATACAGTAACAGTATCCTTTTCTGACGGTCGCACCGTGCAAGGTAAAGTGTTGGGACAAGACAACCTGACGGATATTGCAGTGGTTCAAGTTCCCACCAATAATTTACCTGTTGTAGAATTGGGAAATTCTCAACAAGTGCAACCAGGACAGTGGGCGATCGCAATTGGCAATCCTTTAGGTTTGCAAGAAACCGTTACAGTGGGTGTGGTTAGCGCAACGGACCGTTCTGCAAGCGATATCGGTGCTTCTGACAGACGCATTGGATATATTCAAACGGATGCAGCAATTAATCCTGGAAACTCAGGTGGACCCCTGCTCAATGCTCGCGGTCAGGTCATTGGCGTGAACACGGCTATTATTAGCGGTGCTCAAGGAATAGGCTTTGCTATTCCCATTGACACAGCGCAACGCATAGCTCAGGAATTAATTACTAAAGGCAGAGTTGAACACCCTTATTTGGGTATTCAGATGGTACAGATTACACCTGAACTCAAGCAACGAATTAACAATAGCCCCAATGCGAATCTTCCAGTGCAAGCAGACCGAGGTATTCTCATTGTTCGCGTTGTTCCTGGTTCTCCAGCCGATAGGGCGGGGTTGCGTGCTGGGGATGTGATTCAAGAAATTAACAATCAACCTGTGACTACAACTGACGCATTACAGGAGATAGTGGAGAAAACAGGCGTTGGTAGCACCATGCAAATAGAACTGCAACGCAATGGTAGAGGTTTGCAAGTCTCAGTGCAACCGGGAGCACTTCCCACGCCTCAAGGTAGTTAGACTTGACAAACATCCTCACTCCTTGGTATCCGATCTTGCGCCAACAGTACTACCTTCAAGAGTTCTGTTGGCGCTACCATTGTCTTCATTTTTTAGTTGGCGTTTACTTATCGTGTTTCCTTGCCAATTGTTGAGTATATCCTTAACCAAAATTTCTTTGATACAAATTTGGAAGACAATGACTAGAGGTATGGCAAGAAATAACCCTAAAAATCCAAAAAACTGGGCGAAAATCACTACAGATAATATGGTGACTGCGGGTAGTAGAGAAACCTGAGACTTCATAACCAAAGGTACAATTATCAAGCTTTCAACCTGCTGAATTCCAAAGTAGAGTGCTACCACCGCAGCAGCTTTCCAAGGTGCATCAAGCAGTGCTAGCAGTAAAGGTGGAATCAAACTCAAGGTTGGACCAACATTTGGAATAAACTCTAGTAATCCTGCCAAAAGTGCATTGACTAAAGGGAGGCGCACGCCTAAAATTAGCAAACCAACATAGCTCAAGCAAGCAATTAGGCACATCGTCAGGAGTGTACCTTTTATCCAACCGACTAAAGATGTTTCACATTCAGAAAGAATTTCACTCACCCGAGGTCGATAAAATGCAGGAAACAGCAGGATAAAGCCCTGTCGGTATGGCGCAGGGTCTGTTAATAGCATAATGGTTAATACTAAAAACAGCAGTAAAGTTAAAACTATATTTAGCGACCTACTTAATAGGGCAAAAAAGTTGTTAACTAGCTGATTTAACCAAGATTGTAAACCTTGAGTCAGAGTTCTAAGACCGCGAATATTTTCTAATAATTGGTCTGGAATAGCGTTCTGCAACCAGTTATTCCACGTCCGCATTCTTTCTAAGGCATTAGGTGCAAAGTCCGTAAATTGTTGCAGTTGGTCAACAATTTGTGGTGCAATCAATGCTAAAAAACTTGCTATAATAATCAGTAAAAGACTGAATGATATCGCGATCGCTAGACCTCTTTTAATCCGGAATTTTTGTAAAAATAGTACAAATTGGTTTAAAACTGTAGCTAAAACAATAGATGCAAAGACGACTAAAACAACTTGCCGGATTTGCCATAGAATGTAAAGAGATACGACAAGAGCAAACAACCCTATCCATTGCCCGAAACGCACAATTCTGCCTCCAGATTTTGCTATTCCAGCAATCCTGCTGAATCTTATGCTTTTAAACTTAGCTATGTCTTTGATTTCAAAAAAGCCTCTCAAGTGGTATTTTAATTGTGCCGACTGACTTACGAGAAAGGCAAATAAATATTAAAGCTGGCTCCCTCGCCAAATTTACTACTCGCTGTAATGCTACCGCCGTGGGCTTCTATGATCCGCTTGGCGATCGCTAAACCCAATCCCACTCCCTTTCCTTTACGCGAGCGATCGGCAGTGTAAAACTGCTCAAAAATATGTGGGAGGTCAGTGTCTTTAATCCCCTGCCCGCGATCGCGAATCGTTACAACTGCTTGCTTACCTTCTTTGTACCCAGCGATAGAAATTTGAGAATTCGGGGATGAGTGCTTGATGGCATTATCTAATATATTTAGAATAGCTTGCAACAGACGCTCCGAATCACCCTGTATTTGCATATCTGTGACATTAACCTGTGCTGAAATTTGCGAATTTTTCATTCGGGATTCCATCGCTCTCACAGCACGGTCAATCAAGTGATGCAAATGTACTGTTTGCTGTTCTAAGACTGTCACCCCTGCTTCCAATCGTCCCAAATTTAGTAAGTCATCAATTAATCGTGATAATCGTTTAATTTCGTCTTCTACATTTTGAAAGAAGCGATCGCTGACCTGAGGATCTGAAGCAGCACCAGATCGAAGGGCTTCAACAGTGACCAAGACATTGCTAATTGGGGTACGGAGCTCGTGAGATACGTTTGCTAAAAACACTCTACGTTCTTGATCGAGAGAAGCTAAACGTTCGCTCATGCGGTTAAGTTCCAGTGCGAGTTGATCTAACTCGTTACTCTGACGGATTTGAAGTTTACCACCAAAATGCCCGCTCCCCAATTGAATTGCAAAATTTCTCATTGTTTCAATAGGACGGGACAAGCTACGCGCTAACGCCTCACTAATGATAGTACAAAGGAGCAGTGTAAAAATGAGAGTCCCCACGACTGTGCCAACAATTGTGGCAAATTGCCTTTGAAACTGTTGTAAAGTGACCGACATCCTCAATGCGCCTAAAATTTGACCTTCACGCGTAATCGGTCGGGCAATGAACAATCTATCATCGTTAGTTAAAATCCCTTTTGCAAAACCTTGCTGTGCTTCACCTTGTAAGGCTTCTCTCATCCCAGGGATTTCCAACCAATTTGGTATTTGTCGATCTTGTTGCGGGCTAGATGAGGCAAGGAGGTTACCTTTATTATCTAAAACTCGTATAGTTATGCTTTCAGCTGCACCAAAACGTTGAACAATAACCTCGGTTCGCTTAAAGTCATTTTTTTCCAATGCATCAGCAACACTTTCACCGATAGCAGTACTCCAGTTTTCCAAATCCGTCTGCCTTGCTTTATTAAAGTAAGCATGGAAAGACCAGAGAATATATCCTCCCATCAAGGATGTCGCTAAAGACGTTAGCAACAGGTATGTTGCCAATAGTTTAGTGTGAATGGAATTTCTTTTAATTTGAGGTATCCAGCCCATTCAACAAATTTCCAATTCAAGAAGAAAGCACTAGGTAGAGCCAGACTGTTTTTCAGAACGACGACGCAAAACAGCTTTGATACGTGCTAGCAGTTCGCGAGTGTTAAAGGGTTTTGTGACGTAGTCATCTGCACCAGCCTCCAGACCCCAAATTTTGTCAATGTCTTGGTCTTTTGCAGTTAGCATAACAATCGGCACGTCAGAAAATGCTCGAATTCGCCAGCAAACTTCCATGCCATTAACTTCAGGCAACATCAGATCTAAAAGTATCACATCTGGTACTTGCTTGTGAAATTGTTTGATGGCATCATGACCATCTATTGCTGTTGATACAGTGTAGCCTTCTTTTCGCAAACTGTAGGAAAGGCTTGCCCTTAAAGGTTCTTCATCATCCACTAATAATACGTGAGCCATTGTTTTCTCGTATTTTAACAGCGTTATCTTTAGCGTATACTTGGTATTTTTTTTTACACATCTCTCTCGGGATACAAATTGCTTCCGACTTGAGATAGGAATTGGAGATTGGGGAAAAGGGGAAATGACAAATGGCAAATGGCAAATGGCAAATGGCTAATTGCTAATGGCTAATTGCTAATGGCTAATTGCTAATGGCTAATTGCTAATGACAAATGACTTTTGACAAATGACAAATCCCCAGATGCCTACCTTATCTTGCTTAAATCCCAAGTGTAATAACCAAGCTTGTTAGGAACTCTAGAGAATCTGCCAATTCGGTGACCTCTAGAAAGTTCATTATGGACAGCAGTTTTTATCTCCCTGAGTTGTTCGGCATTTAAGTCTCCATACAAGCCTGTAATGACATCACCTACGCTGAAAATTCTCCCTGAATTTCTTTGCAATAGTATGCAGATGGCATCAATAAGAAACTTACCTTCAAATTCCGCCAACATTGGCACTCGTCTTGCTTTGGGAAGCAAAAAGGGTTTCTTCTTTTTAGGTTTAACAGCTTTGGATTTGCCTTTCCCATTCTGTGGGGTTACTAAACTTATATCCAGAGTGTAACAACCGGGTTCCTCTGGAACGGCTGACCAGTAACCCTTTTCTTTACCGTGTGTCAGCGAGGATTGCACCCTACTCTTGACGACTTTGAATACACTTGACTCTAAATCCCCATACAAGGTTCGCACGATGAAATCTATGTGACAAACAGTCCCCATATTTTCTCGCAGGATGCTTTCAATTGCTTCCAATCGAGGCAATCCATGAAACTGAGGTTGCATTGGAACATCTGAGCCTGGAAGCGTGCGATCGTCATTCTCGAACGATATGCGTTGCGGTGAGAATATGACTGTAGGTACTGTTGCAATTGCACCATTGGCATTTTGTGGAGCAACCTCGTTGAAAGCAATCTCTTGCTGCCCATTGTCTTTTAACTCAAGCTGGATAAATTCTTCTTGTTTAAAGTTAGAGACGTTATCCGGTACTTGTTGTAAGTGAGAGGCTTCTTGAGAAGGAGTGGGAGGAAACGAGAGTGTTTCAACTATCGCTGTTTGGTTATCAAGTACGTTTGGTTGTGAATAATTCGACAAGATAGCTTCTACGTGAGTCAGTTGCGATCGCGCCTGCGTACTCAGACGTTCGTACTCTTCCACAAGAGCTGCATAGTAGTCTCTTAATTCGAGCAGTGGTTCAATCAAGGCTTGTGGAGGTGGTTCTAAGTGTGGTTTTGTCATCATATGGTTTCATCTCAACCTAATTCAGTATCAGATTTATAAGTCATTGGTCTGGGTTTCGCCTTATTAGAGGGCTTCATTAACGATTTTTTGGGTGCTTGAGGAGGGCGGCATTGTTCGCAATACAAAGGACGAGGTCCAAAGGTCTCGCGCTTCGTTGACGTACCGCACTCTTTACAGACAAAGTTAAAAACCCGTGTATGAATCAAGCGTTTGTGTGCTCTAACGGTGTATTCTCTAACGTTAATGACTTTGCTGGTGGCCATAGTTGTAAGTTGTGAGTTTTGTCCTATCAATATAGTTCTTCAGGCAGGAGCAATTGCATTCTTGACATTTTTAGTGGCAAGCGATCGCAATTGAAGCAACAGACCAGTCACTGCAAAAAGCAGACTAGCTACTGCTACTGTTTGTTAGGGCTGGGTCTGAATAAAACCCAGGCACAGAAAGCGTACCCAGTAGAAAGCTTGTCTAAACTTTGAAGAAGGCTTTCTTCCCTCTTCCCATTGTCTTCGATGAGGTTAGTACTTTTTATAAGTACCTGCAACCGATCTACAACAACGTCTACTAAATACCTGACGGTATGTTTGGTTATACTACAAAACATCTTAGAGTGTTTTGTATGGAGGGTGTGTGAACCACTTCCTCGAAGCCTAACATTCCATCTAGCATTGCGTATGACGCCAAATACACCTCTCCAAAATTGGTAGAATCGATTCCTGTCACGCTTTCCCACAAGCAGATCCAGGTCTGAATCAGTTTGCGAGGTGTGAGCCACGTTAAAAGCAACGGACACTTGGTCAAAGCACTTGAGTACAGTTTTCAGAGCTTTGACTACCACGCTCTTGTAAAACTGGTTTAACTCTCTGCGAGTGCGCTTGAAATGCTTTTTGTCACCAATTTCAATGGAGATAGACAAGTCTTTATAAACAACATTATCAATATTTATCAGTAACTGCAAGGTCATGATGTCAACTAAGGTTTTAATGCAACTTTGATTTTCACCATCAAAGGGGAGACAACCAAGATATGCGGCGATTTCAAACATAACACCTAGCAGTGATTCCGTAACGTCTTTAACAAGATACCAACCTCCTGCTTTGTTTTCAGTTTTCTGTGCCATCTCAGTTTCACCTCCTTAGTGTGTGTATTAAACCTATTCTGCAATAATAAAAGACTTAGACAAATTTACTATAGCTAGCTATACTTAAAACTTTTTCTTCCCGAATGCCCTCAGCATAGCGATCGAGGAGAGACAGCTTCAGTTATAGGAGTACTAGAGCATGAGCCTACTCTTGAAAATAGAACCTTTGTACAACATTGCTTTTTGTAAGTTTTCTGGAGGCTTGAATAGAGCGTAGGTATCAATACTATGCGATAACACGGGCGTTAACAACTCAAAAAGGTATATTTATGTATTATTTCAATTAAAGCATTACAAATTCCCAGTTTGCTCATTCCAAGTTCAGCCTCTGTAAAAACGACAAATTCTCATGTTGCTTTACTAGCTTCTGGTGTTAAACAGCACCCTCTGTCAACTGTGCTTATGCACCCTAAGCTGCCACTTACAGACAAAAAGATTTTATCCTGTTAATCCTTTTTAACAAGTTTAGACCTTGGGCTCCGGAACTTTACTTCCCCTATTGCTACGAGATATGTTGATTCAATAAAAAAACAGACCCAAGATAGGTGTGACTAATGCTCTTAAGATTTAGAGTGCAAATTAGAGCCAAATACAGAAAAGGGTAGCAAATTTTTTCAAAATTTTATGGCTAAAACAGTAATGATTACAGGGGCAACTCAAGGTATCGGTAAAGCAACAGCAATTTTATTTGCTCGTAATGGGTATAATATTGTGCTAGCGGCACGTCAGACAGAACGTTTAGAAGCTACAACAAGTGAGATAGGTGCCTTAGGTCGAGACGCTCTTGCAGTCTCTACTGATGTTAGAGACTCAGGGCAAGTCAAAAACTTAGTTGAGAAATCTCTTGCTTATTTTGGTCACATATATGTACTGATTAATAATGCTTCAATTTTTTTTATGGCACCTGTGGAAGAGAGTTCTTTGAGTGATTGGCAGCAAATTATGGATACAAATCTTTGGGGTACATTTATACTATTCAGCCACTCCTACCCTATTTTTTAGAACGAGAGAAGGGAACTATCAATTGATAAACAAAGCATTCCACAGCCCCCTACTAGAGAAGCCTGAAGATGTGGCGAAGGCAATTTGGTATGCTGTGAAGTATCAGTAGTGTGATGTATTGCTTGGTACAGCAAAATTTTGGACAACGGCTTTTCATGTATTTCCTGGCTTGATGAAATCGGTTATACGGCGAGTTTTTGGCATGAGAGAGATACAGTGACCAGTGACCAGTGGTTTTATATCTATCTAGAGAATTATTTATGGCAAGAAATCAAAAGCATTAAAACAATAATAAAGTATATATCGCTACTTCGTTGGAAAGATGTGGCGATCGCTTAATTAGTTTTAAACTACTGTCCGAGTATTAATTTCAATCCATGGATAAAGCAGTTTCATACTTTGTGCTTTATCCCTTTGCCTTCCAAAGCGTGAGTTTTTTCTTACCAATTCAATATTAAGGAAAATGCCGTGAAAGCTAAAAGCTTACTCATTGGTTGTGTTTTAGTGCTGAGCATAACTCTTCCTGGCAACGCACAACAAACGCAGGAAAAAAGGATCGAGCAAGTTGAGGGCTATTTAGTCACGCCCGAACAACTGAAATTTGACGAATCGCTTTTGCAACAACTCAAGTTGCCACCAGGATTTCGCATTAACGTATTTGCCAAAGATTTGGGTAATCCCCGCATGCTAGCAGTTGCTCCTGATGGTACCATCTACGTGACTCGCCGCCAACAAGGTGATATATTAGCGCTACGGGATTCCAATAATGATGGGTACGCTGACGAAATACTAACGGTTGCATCAGGCTACCAATACATCAACGGCATCACAATTTACCAAAATCGTCTTTACTTTGTCACGGATAAAGAACTCTATGCCGCAGATTTGAACTCAGGAGGGACAATAGGCGAAGTACAAGAGTTGATTAACGATTTACCTGATGCAGGGCAACACCCCAACCGCACTCTAGCGTTTGGTCCTGACGGAATGCTCTACATTACTGTAGGTAGCACTTGTAACGCCTGTGATGAGACTAATCCTGAAAGCGCGACTATCCTGCGATCGCAACCTGATGGTAGTATGCGAACGATTTATGCCGAGGGGTTGCGAAATACCATTGGCTTTGATTGGCATCCGGAAACAGGGGAACTGTGGGCTATGGATCATGGTTCTGATTGGCGCGGTAATGAACAACCACCCGAAGAATTAAATCTTTTAGAAGAGGGTGCAAACTACGGTTGGCCTTTTTGTTTTGCAGATCGTCGCCCTGATGTATACTTGAGCACAAATCCTCCTGGCACAAGCAAGGAAGAATACTGCGCCAATACACAACCGCCCGTACTTACCTATACAGCTCACAGTGCGCCCTTAGCAATGTTATTCTACAAGGCATCTCAGTTTCCAGAAGAATACCGTAACGATGCTTTTGTCACCATGCGCGGTTCTTGGAATCGTAACCCTCCCTCTGGTTATAAAGTTGTACGGGTGCGTTATGCAGATGGCAAGCCAGTGGAATTTGAGGATTTTATCACCGGGTTTTTGAACGAAGTTGCCTTAACTCAGTTTGGCAGACCGGTGGGTCTAGCGATCGCGCCTGATGGTT
Source organism: Scytonema sp. UIC 10036 (assembly GCF_009725235.1). The sequence continues at coordinate 43,824 of NZ_WJFC01000056.1, read as the reverse complement.
CACTATTATTTACAGATGACACAAATGGAGTGATTTACAGAGTGTCATATACAGGTAAAGATAGCTAGCACAGATCCCCGACTTCTTTAAGAAGTCGGGGATCTAAAGCGAGCTAATACAACAAATTACTCCCTTTAGGTTAGGAAAATTATCACTGTATGTAGGGTGCGTTAGGGCTAAGTGTAACGCACCATATATTTTATTAGGCAATATTTATATTGGGTGTGGTGTGTTAAGTGGCATTAACACATTCTACTAGTGCGTCTATTTAAAATGATGCGTAAATTTTTACTCTTTTGCGTTTGGTGAATCTCCACGTAAAAGAGTTCTAATACAACAATTTTAGGTAGACATACTATCACAGAACTATGTTGGGGGCACGTAATTCATGATAGCAAAACACGATATAGAAGCAGAAGCATGGAAATTACTTGAAAGATCCATTATTTATTATCAATGTCGTCCGATTGGAACAGTAGCTGCTATCGAACCTGGTTCAGATGCACTGAATTACGACCAATGTTTTATTCGGGATTTTGTCTTATCAGCACTCGCTTTTTTAATTAAAGGTAAGCCGGAAATTGTACGTAACTTTTTGATAGAAACTCTGAGTTTGCAGAGTCAGGAGCCACAAATAGACTCCTTTAAACCAGGACCGGGACTTATGCCAGCTAGTTTTAAAGTAGAATCAGAGAATGGGCGCGAGTATTTGACGGCTGATTTTGGAGAACACGCGATCGCAAAAGTACCGCCCGTTGATTCTTGCTTGTGGTGGCTTATTTTACTTCGGGCATATGTCAAAGCAACAGGTGATATTTCACTTTTTCACCAAAAACACTTTCAAAAAGGAATCAAATTAATTCTACAAATGTGCCTTGTCCATCGGTTTGCCATGTATCCAACAATGTTAGTTCCCGATGGCTCTTTTATGATTGACCGTCGTATGGGGGTTTACGAGCATCCTTTAGAAATTCAAGTCTTATTTTATACAGCATTACGTGCAGCAGGTGATTTGCTGTTAAGAAATGATGATAGCACTTGCAACCTTTACAATAGCGTTCACAAACGCTTGGCAAGCCTGACCTATCATCTTCGAGAATACTATTGGATCGATCTCAAGCGCTTAAATGAAATTTATCGATACAAAGGTGATGAATTTGGCAAAGAAGTTGCGAATAAATTCAATATATATGCTGATTCAATTCCTCATTGGCTGACGGAATGGCTGCCTGACACTGGTGGTTATCTTGCAGGTAACTTAGGTCCCGGACGTATGGATTTTCGTTTTTTTACTGTGGGGAATTTAATGGCAATTATCACCTCTCTTGCCAGCGTTCAAGAATCTCAAAGCATTATGAATTTGATTGAATTTCGCTGGAACGATTTGGTAGGAAATATGCCCATGAAAATTTGCTTTCCTGCACTTGAGGGTATGGAGTGGCGAATTGTCACGGGATGCGATCCAAAAAACACCCCTTGGTCTTATCACAATGGTGGGAATTGGCCTGTTTTACTCTGGTTGCTAGCAGCAGCATCTCAAAAAACAAATCGCTTGGAACTAGCCCGTAAAGCAATGAAACTGGCTGAGAAACGTTTAGTTGAAGATTCCTGGCCTGAGTATTATGATGGTAAAAATGGTAGATTAATTGGTAAAGAAGCCAGGAAATATCAAACTTGGACTGTTGCAGGCTTTTTAGTCGCGAAAGCGTTCGTAGAAAATTCTCAGCACTTAGATTTACTCAGCTTTGAGAGTCACGAATAGCACAATACAGTTTGGTTAAGAATTTTTGGTGAGATTTTGCACCCTCTCAAGACGTACCATAGCGCGTCTCTACATTATTTTTGTTTGTGCAGTCGTGACTTCTGGGTGTGAGAGCTAATTGGACTTGCGACGACGAGCAACAACCATTCCAGCTCCTGTCAAGCCAAGACCGAGTAAACTACCGGGTTCTGGAACTTTCTTAACAGGTGGTTTTTCATTATGTTTCTTATTCGCTACAAACAGCGAAGCATGAGACAAAGCTTTGCCTTGGTTGCCATTTCCTGCTAATTCAACACCAATAGTGTTAAAGAATCCTTGTAAATTTGTGTAATTTATACCAGTGAACAAATAGGTACTATATGCTGTACTGGTTTTTAAGCTAAGTACAAAAGTATCACTGGGAAGTGCTTTTTTCAGGCTCCATGCACCAGAACTGAAATCATTAGCTGCTGTTAAGTAATTATTTGACTCATCTGATTTACCTAACAACGACCAAGAAGTAACATCGGAACCGACATTGCTTGCGAAAAGACCATTATTCAGATCGCTGAGCAAAGTACCTTTTTCGCCAGTGTCATTGCCACTAAAAGGACCCTTACAAGCTGTCGCAAAAATACCGCCAAGTGAAACATTATTAACGCTACAAATTGCACTAACTGTATTGTTGTCTTGAGTATTGCTGTTGGTTGTAGTCGTGCCAGTGCTGTTGCCGTTGCCGTTGCCGTTGGCTGTAGTCGTGCCAGTGCTGTTGCCGTTGCCGTTGCCGTTGCCGTTGGCTGTAGTCGTGCCAGCGCTGTTGCCGTTACCATTACCGTTGCCGTTGCCGTTGCCGTTGTTTCCTGCTTGTGCTGGTGCAGCCATGAGTGCAACTGTAACTCCAGTGGCGAATAAAACAGAACTTAATAATGTAGAACCAGTTTTTTTCTTCATCGCTCAAATTGTTTGTTTTTAAAGGAAATAACTTTGGGTAGTGAAACAGCAGTCAAAAAACTATTTTTGTCAACTGCATCATCATGTAACTTATCTTACATATTTTGTCACAAGCTTTTCAGATACGTGTAAAGTTTTTATCACATTTTTATATAAAGTTTCTGGATAAGCAAAAATATAAAGAAGACATAATCCTTGCCATAACGATATCCTATATCTTTTTTTTATTTACCGATTTATACTGACTTATAAAAAAGTTTTAATTATGACTTTTATTTTTTTAGTGCTTATACTGAGGTTTTGCGGAAAAGTAATTAATTTCTGACTCAATACTGCAAGGGCTCTCGGAAATTGTAGTAGGGGTCGAGCGACAGCGAGACCAAACAAATCCTAATAAATGTTGGGTTTCGTTCCTCAAACGCCAGTAAAGGTGCGGAGGAAAACCCTCCTATGGCGCATTCGCGCCACGCACACGGTTCAGGGCTGGCTCCCCAACCTACGTGTTTTCGTATTTTTAGGCTTAACCGACAAGTATTGATTTCTAACTTCTTAAGCCGAAGCGCTTTAGTATTTAAGACTTACGCTGCTTCAATGGTATTGTGAGAATTTTATGCCCGTTGCAGCTTTGGAGAACACAGTCATGAAAGGTCTCAGTTTGAAATCAGATACCCCAAACACAAGTTTTACAAAAAACTTACAAGACAGTCATTCATCGGAAAATCCCCACTCGCTATTGTTGTCATGGTTGCAGAGAACTTGGCAAAGATTGATTCAAGAACTTGCGAGTGCAAACGAATTAAAAGTTTGGGAAAAACGCGATCGTCACGGGAACACCTATTGGAAAGCATATGACTCCATCACAGATAAGCATTTTTGCTCGGGTTCTGAGGCTGATGTGATTGCTTGGATTGAGCAAGTTTATACAGGCAAAAGGATTGGGGGCTAGGGATTAGAGGCTGGGGAACTAGTTTCCTCTTCGCCAATCGCCAATCCCTTTGTTAAGTTTATTCATTAAATTGGGAATCTTAATGGTAGGAGCTGTAAGTGCTAACGTTAATGAGTCCTAAGATTGTAGAATCTTGTACTGACTGCTAGTTAGCTCGAGCAACTTTAAAAAATTTATAGTAAAATTTTTCTTCCCTTGTGGAAACGTTAAAGTGCTTGTTACGAACAATTCAATGTTCCTGTGAAGTATCCCTCTACCGAGGAATCCCAATGATTGATGAATCTCTATCACAAGGGTATCCCGATCCCCTTTATAAATCCAGTGCAGATAGGGCGCAAATAGAACGCCTAATTGAGAGTATCCACCAGGAATTACTCCCCAACTTGCAAATTGAGAGTGTCGATCCTCACGATCCAGTGAAAGTCAAGTATATCCCCCAACCTTGGCAACTCCTGGGAGCAGGAAATTACGCTGCTGTCGTCTATCACCCTGACTACCCAAATCAAGTCGTAAAAATTTATGCACCCGGACGACCGGGCTTTGAGGAGGAGGTAGAGGTTTACCAACGTTTGGGTTCCCATCCTGCTTTTTCCGAATGTTATTATGCCAAAAACGGCTTGTTAATCCTAAGACGGCTGTATGGAGTCACCCTCTATGACTGTATGCACCTTGGCTTACAGATTCCAGTACAGGTTATACGGGATATTGACCGAGCTCTAGACTATGCCCGCAAGCGAGGGCTTTACCCTCATGATGTCCACGGGCGCAATGTGATGATGCATGAAGGTAGGGGGCTAGTCGTAGACATTTCAGACTTCCTCCATGAAGAAACCTGTTCCAAGTGGAATGACTTGAAGAAAGCTTACTACTGGCTGTACCGTCCTATTCTTTGCCCGCTTCGGTTACGAATTCCCTACTTTCTTCTAGATATTGTTCGCAAGAGTTACCGATTTCTCCGGCGCTTGGCTTCATTCAAATTACCAATTCGCAGAAGACGGAAGTAGTTTCAGTTTTTCTTCAATTCAACACTATTCACTTGACCATACATATGGAAGCGTTAACAGGTGCCTTCTTTACTTTCTTAATATTTCTAACACTATCAGGATGTAAGTTAGACAAGGAATATCAGCGTGGAGTTATCTTCCGCTTGGGTAGAATTAGCGGTGTTAGAGGTCCCGGATTGTATTGGATTATTCCCATAATAGATCAAAAGACTCAAATAGATATCCGCACCAAAACAGTAGACATTGAACCTCAAGAAACTGTGACTGCTGACAGTGTCACAATTAAAGTTAATGCTGTTCTCTACTACCGAATTCTCAATCCCGCTAAAGCCATCAATCAAGTTGAGAACTATCAAATGGCTGTTTATCAAACTGCCCTAACGACTTTACGTAATGTTGTAGGGCAAAACATTTTAGATGATGTGTTGCAAAATAGGGATAAAATTAATACTAAAGTACAAGAAATTGTAGATGAAATCACAGAACCTTGGGGAATTGTCATTGAAAGAGTAGAAACCAAAGATGTAGAAATTCCCTCCGCAATGCAAAGAGCAATGGCAAAAGAAGCAGAAGCCATTCGAGAAAAACGCGCCCGTTTAATTAAAGCATCAGCAGAACAGGAAGCTTCGATTAAATTAGCAGAAGCTTCTCAACTGATTGCGAAAAATCCAGCAGCTTTAGAATTGCGACGGTTGCAAATGCTTACAGAAATAGGAGCCGAAAATAACACAACAACTCTGGTAATGATGCCTTCTGATTTAATTGTCTTAGCGCAAAAATTATCAGAAAAATTATGAATTATAAATTATGAATTATGAATTGAAAGTTTGAGCATTCATCCTTCATAATTCATCCTTCATAATTCATCCTTCATAATTCATACTTCATAATTCATACTTCATAATTCTATTTCCAGTCTTCCCAATTTTGGTTGAAAATTGAGGTATCGGGGAAAGCAGTGGGATTACCGTTTTTCTCCAACAACTGTTTTAAGATTTGGAGTTGCGGTTCTGGTTTGGGTAATTCGTCAACCAGTTGGTATGGTGCAACACCATTTTTTAGGGCAAAAGCGGCTGTTGTTCCGGCTGCAGCACCAGCAGACCATTCAAAGGAGTGTACCCTGTAGGCGGCGGCAGCAATATGACTGGTGGCAATGCTTTTACCACCAACTATCAAATTGTCAATTTTTTGAGGAATCATTGCTCTTAAAGCAATTTGGAAGGGATAAGCTTGTCCCGCACCGCGTCTTTCCCCCTCTCGTTCCGTGTTACCTGGTGCTTCTGGAGGGCTTTTTGTCATACAGGGATGGAAGTCGATGGCGTAATGACCGATACCTACAGCATCTGGGAAAATGGTAGAACGAGTCCGTCGGGCTACGCTATCGGGTTTTTGCTGTCCGGAAAGGACGGCTGTTGCTTCCAATCCTGCAAGTGCGGCTTTTAAGCGGCGATATTCGTCTGCTGGTAGTGTCTTGCGGTAGAACTCATCGTCGTAGTTGCGGCGGGAAATATCTATTTCCCAAATCATAAAGCCTTGGGGTTGTCCCCAACTAGGGCGTCCAATGATGCGCCTTCCTTCTCTCATATAAGGATGTTTTGATAAGCCGTGTGCTGTTCCCATTGGGGAATCTAATCCAGAGAGATAGCGGTTATTGGGATGCAGCTGCTTGACTCCATCACCTAATTGGGAATCCGTTTTTCCAGCAACTAGCCAATAGTAATATCCTTGGGAAATTTCTTCACCTTTACGTAAAGCGTCTGTTCGCAGTCCACCCATCCAACTGCCCGGTTTTAACTGTCCGGAGGCTTGTAACTGCGGGCGGGTGTAAATCAGGTTGTCTGCAGAAGTTCCCGGACGATAATCGTTACCCCAAGTCCAGTTTTGCATGGAAATGTCTTCTGGGGCGGGTGCAGAAAATTTGACTCCTCCAAATTCCATCGGTTCCCCGTCTCTTGGACTCCAAATTCGACGGTATGTAAATACTAATGGAAAACTTGCCAGTCTTTTGAGTTCATAACTGTAGTATGGTGCATACTGTGGATAGAATGGGGGCATTGTCTGATTTTGCGGTTGCTCGGTAGCCTCCATTGCAAAGGTGTAGGTGAAGCCTTGGGTACAGTAGGGGTCATTGGTGGCACTGGAAGAAGAAGGTTCTAAGTAAGAACGAGCATCAATACCCAATCGGTAAGGAACATCAGCGAGGGCAATAATTTCCCCCGTTTCCGAAGCGTCTACGACATACCAGTTTGGTGCATTTGTATTTCCTTTGGCTTTGGTTGGTTTGGGGACAAGGCGAATGATGTTTTTCGCAAACCGAGAGGAGTTTTCGTAGGTGTAGGCGTCTTCAATAGTTTGAGAGAGCGGGAATGTGTTTAGGGGTGGCGCTCCTTTGGCTGGCTGATGTTGGATAGCGATCGCAGCGTTAATCAGTTTACCATCACTGCTATATTCCAAATCTTTAACAACCGTGTTGGGGAACCACTCCAGTTTCCCTCGCCCCTTCCTTTCAGCATCCTTAAGCATAGCGCTCAAGATTTCATGACCATCGCGAGGTAAATAGCAGGAATCGCTTACCCAGCAATCACCCGGATTGAGATCTCCTTTATACTGACGCTCAATACGCTGGCGTAATTCCAAGTAACCACGGGAGTAAAATTGTTTTGCTCGCTGGGTTGGGCGTTCGTCCAAAGCAGAAGTTCCTTGAGAAGAAATTTGTCCCCCCAGCCAATCGGTAAGTTCGGTGATGCAAACTGTTCTACCTGCAAGTAACCCTTCATAGGCGGTAGCAGCACCAGAAAGCCCACCACCCACAACTAGGATGTCACAATTGACCGTTTTATCCGGATTTCTTGGGGGTGCGCCAATAGCCGAGTATGGTGCGATAAAAGATGAGATGAGAGTCAGAGAAATAAGCGATGCGTGTTGGCGCTTCATGTTCAGTAAAATTCCGTTCAACTCCATTAGCAGCTTTGAAAGCATTTTTTTAAGCAGCTTGGCAATTTGTACACAACTAGACAAACAAAACCTGCTTGGGAGTGCAAAAAAATCCCCAGCAACTTTTACAGATACTGTTGGCGAATGGTGAGCCTAACCCCTCACCTCGTTCCCAGGCTCCGCCTGGGAATGCCTTCATGGAGGCTCCGCCTCCTGTGTCGATCTGCTAAGCGAGGCAGCAGTCCACCCGTCTGCATTCCCAGCCAGAGGTTGGAAACGAGCGAGGAAAAATCGAACCAGTCGTTGAGACAGTATTGCCAATGTTAGGTACTATATCAGTAGTCGAAGACGCTATAACGCCAAAAATGTTCTTGGTTTCTGTTGTAGCGATTGAAATCGCGACTATACAAACAAAGTCCTTCTTGTGCGGACTGAAGTGACGACGGGTGAGAAGCGGTATAGAACTGACAACGAGTCAATTTGTGATGACAATTCACAAATTAGTGGTTTATCCTGGAATTGATTCGCTATTTTTAGTCAAGAAGAATACAAACCAGTATAAAGGTATGAACTTCCTTATCCTCAAAATTCTTATTTTGCTAGTTTTCATTTTTATAAGTTGTTTTGGATGGCAATCTCCTGTTTTTGCCTATAAAGAAGAAGATTTGACTAAGCTTGTCGATACCAAGCAATGCGTTCAATGCGATCTTTCTAACTTAAAAAAGTTAAGTTACAAAAAAATTGACTTAAATAAGGCGAATCTTCAAAAAGCCAATGGGATCATGACGGATTTTAGTGGTCTTTCCCTTAATGAAGTTAATTTAAGTAACGCTAACCTGATTGATGCAAATCTTTCACAAATTACTGCTGTTCGTATCAATCTTAAAGAAGCTCAATTAAACAGAGCAAATTTAAGTAGGGCTAACCTCAATGAAGGAAATCTTATTAATGCTACTTTATCTGATGCCAATCTTCAAGAAGCTGACCTCGATCGGGCTAACTTAAATAATGCCGATTTATCTCGTGCTAATTTAGGTAATGCTGACCTCTATCGAGCTAATCTAAAAAATGCAAATTTGAATGGAGCGAGTTTTAAAGGAGCATACTTAAGAGGAGCTAATATGCAATATACCAATTTGGTAAAAGCTGATTTGAGTCATGCTAATCTTAATAGTGAAAATGAGAAAGAAAAAACAGATTTACGAAATGCTAATCTTAAAGGAGCTAATTTAACAGAAGCTAATCTAGCAGGTGTAGATTTGCGGAAATCTACTCTGGTAAATGCTAATTTGACTAATGCAAATTTAAAATTCACTCAGTTGAATCGCTCCGATCTAGATAGAGCTAATTTGAGTAATAGTCAATTACAACAAGCAGATTTGAGAAACGCTACTTTGAGCTATGCTAGTCTTGTAAAGACTGACTTAAGCTATGCAGATTTGAGACAAGCAAACTTGATAGGAGCTAATCTGACTGGATCTATTCTAGAAAGTGCAAAATTAGACAATGCAAAACTAGAAGGAGCCATTATGCCTGATGGTTCTATTTATAAAACTGATTTCAATAACGCACAAATAGAAGATGGATTTTTGAAGAGAATTTCAGATACTGTACAACAGGTATCACGTCAAGTTCAGCATAGTGTGAGGCGACAAGTGACACATCAAGAGTTATCTAATGAACCAATAGGTAATTAACAATAAAATGATAAGATTTAACTTACTTGTCTGTAAACTTTTTCACTAAAATACCCTTGTCTTCCAGCAGTTTATTCAATCCTTCTGTTTCGTCGATTTTGCCTTCTTTCATCAGTTTTATAATAGTATTTATATCCCCTTTACGTTTTGCACCTAAAGTCAGGAGTAGCGCTCCTAAAGCCATTAAACCACCACTAAACACATCATCTGCCGTACCAATAACTGGGACAAAATCAGGAATTAGATCTACTGGATTTATAATTCCCATCACTCCAAAAATGATATTGGTCATTCCTAAAACAACATTACTGACCTCCCTGGGATCGAAAACAACCCAAGCAAGTAACCAAGCTAAAATTAAAGGAACCAGTATAAATATTAAAGAAATGATGTTAAGTAGGTTACTAAAAATTGAGGAGAAAGCACCAAAAAAGGCTCGTATGGGAGAGTACCATTCGCGTAATTGAATTGGTCCTAAATCATAGTGCCTTTGTACAAATCCAATGAAACCAAGAAGAGTGTACAGGAAAGTAAACAACAGGATAAAAATAGCGATCGCTTTTATGACATTATATTCTTTAAATTTCAATAAGTTTGCAGGAAATTCAGGTTGGCTTTCTATTATGTAGAAATTGCTTGCCGTTTGTTTTTGTATTTCTTGGGGAGGAATATTACCTGTCATACTTAAGGAAAATGCAATAGAAAAATTACCACTCGCTATGTTAACACAATACAGAAAATTTTTGCTCTACTCCCAGCTATAGTTAGCAAGTTTTCCCAGAAATAGAATTGCTCCTACAGAGTTAAGAGCAAAGGTCAGACTATCATTCAGTGTTTCGCTGAAACGTAACTTAAACTTTTTCTGAGGTAGTGGTGCCTGAGTTGGGATAATGGCAAAGTCTTTAAAATATGACGAGGTATTTGTAAGCTCATGCTCCTGTGGCAAACTTTCTTTTTCCTCTATTATGTTATTTTCCTCAAAGTTGGCTTGGGATCTTGTAGAAAAAATTTTGTTTTCTTGTTGAAGCTGACTTACAATTTGATTGAGTAATGCTTGAGAGTCTTCTATTTTTGATAAATTCATCCCACTCACTCTCACCTGGCACTCAGATTTTTTGTCCAAACTGACATTTTCTTTGTCTTCTATTTGCTGGTCTTGATTCGGAGAAATTCCCACAACTTCTAACTCAATATCAATAGGCAAATTTAACATCATAGAGATATTAATTTTGCTTTTATTTAAAGGGCTGATTGCAGCAGGTGATGTAGACATCGGTGTTCCTCAACTAGAAAGTTATGATTTTTAAAATTTGGATAAGAAAGAAGGTAGTTGAAGAGCCTACCTCCTTTCGATTGCGATCGCACAGTTTATATCCTTTTTCTAAAATCAGATGACAGATTGAAAAAGGTTATTAATTGGTATATAGCAATCCTAAATCATTTATGAAAAATTTTAACTACTGTAGGTAGGGCTATGTCACACAAAAACTTTATGTGATGGGCAATCCCCAACGCCACTCCTCTAGTCGCGGGGAAACCTACGCTTTTTGGATGCTTCCCTTACACAAATTTCACAAATCAAATAGAATTGCTATAGATGCACCATAGCCAACAATGTACAGCCTTAATCCAGAAAATTAGTGTTTGTCGTAGTCACTTTGATAACAAATGGGAGGTAATGCCTTGACTTCTGGATTAAGTTTGATATCTGGTTCGAGATAAACAGCAACTTTCTCACGTACAGCATTAGGTGTTTTGATGGCTACTGTTGGTTCGATGTAGATGGGAATATTCAACTTGATAGGTACAGTAAATTCGCAAGCTTTGTAAGAATCAGCTTTGTATTCAGACATTAGTTTGACTCCTTTGATTAGTTAGAGAATGGTGTGAATGAAAGATAAGAGTTATGTTGCTTGTGCAGTTTGTTCAGCAGGCAACTGGTATTTGTCATAGCCATGCTGGGGATGACACACGGAAGGCAGTGCTTTGACTTCTGGGTTGAGGTTAATATCTGGTTCGAGATAAACAGCAAGTTTCTCACGCACAGCATTAGGTGTTTTGATGGCTACTGTTGGTTCGATGTAGATGGGAATATTCAACTTGATAGGTACAGTAAATTCGCAAGCTTTGTAAGAATCAGCTTTGTATTCAGACATTGATTTGACTCCTTTAATTAGTTAGAGAATGGTGTGAATGAAAGATAAGAGTTATGTTGCCTATGCAGTTTGTTCAGCAGGCAACTGGTATTTGTCATAGCCATTTTGGGGATGACACACGGAAGGCAGTGCTTTGACTTCTGGGTTGAGGTTAATATCTGGTTCGAGATAAACAGCAACTTTCTCACGCACAGCATTAGGTGTTTTGATTGCCACTTTTGGTTCGATGTAGATGGGAATATTCAACTTGATAGGTACAGTAAATTCGCAAGCTTTGTAAGAATCAGCTTTGTATTCAGACATTGATTTGACTCCTTTAATTAGTTAGAGAATGGTGTGAATGAAAGATAAGAGTTATGTTGCCTATGCAGTTTGTTCAGCAGGCAACTGGTATTTGTCATAGCCATTTTGGGGATGACACACGGAAGGCAGTGCTTTGACTTCTGGGTTGAGGTTAATATCTGGTTCGAGATAAACAGCAACTTTCTCACGCACAGCATTAGGTGTTTTGATTGCCACTTTTGGTTCGATGTGGATGGGAATATTTAATTTGATAGGCACGGTAAATTCGCAGCCGTTGTGATAAGAGTCAACGTTGTAAGCAGACATTGTTTTTATCCTTATTGAACGAATTGTTAAAATTGAAAGATGAGTAATGATTGGTTAGCTTACTTTCAAGTAATTTTGAGGAAAATTCCAACCAAATTACGCTTTTATAAGCAAGTAACTTTGATGTTCTTTCCTTACACCTTTTAATAAGTTCCAGCAAAATTTACTTATGCAGGTTTTGAAAAATGGGTGAAGACAGCGCAACTACGGAAGCATCCCAATGAGCTCATATTGCCCTCAGAATAGAATTCTAGGGCTATACAATCTAAGTTCGCAAGGCAAGGACTTCATATTAAGTCCACGTAGGTGGACTTTGTTGGTATAGCGGCGATTTCAATCGCAGGCGTGTTTTTTCTTTACGCTTCTTTACAATCTAAAATTGATAATTATTGTTAGGGCATTATCTAGTTGTTGCAGTTATCGAGATAGTATCCGATCGCCAACCCTGTAGAAAGGCATTCATCGTTCATGTCCAGATTGGAGAAACATAAAGGGGTGCGGAAAGGATTTTCTCGTCGGGGATTTTTACAAGGAGCAGCTATAGGTGTAACTACCGTCAGTAGCAGTCACTTGCTGGCGTCTGAGAAAGCCGCAGCAACCAATGATGGCTCTTACCCCGCAACCAACACCCCAACCACGGAGTATGACTTCACGCAACAATCCGGTGCCTTGCAACCAGATGCTATTGTGGACAGTGCTTGTCAGTTTTGTAATTCACTTTGCCGTCTAAAAGTGCATATCAAGGACGGACGAATTATTGATGTCCTTGGTGAACCAAACGATCCAGTGCAAGCAGGGGGTTTGTGTGTTAAAGGACCGATGATGACTCAACTGGTTTACAACCGCTTCCGCTTAAAAACTCCAATGAAACGAGTTTCAGGACAGAAGGGTGCATCAGACTCTCGGTTTGAACCCATTTCTTGGGAAGAGGCATTATCAACAATTGCGGTTCTTTCGGACATAGCGTGCTAAATTTTCCGGAAAATTTATAATTATGCTTTATTTGCAAGGCTTACAGACACTTATAGTTTCAATTTTAGAAAAGAATACTGTTATGAAGGGAATAATGGCTGTAATACAATTCAGGTAAGAGTTTTCCGCTAATTTTCTCCTAAAAATAGCACGCTAAGTACGCAAGAGCCACAATCCCACGATTGAGTATATAAATGAATTTGCCCAGAATCCAGTTAATCCTCAAGCCTTGACTAAAAAGGTAAAACGAGGGATGTCTCAAAGCGAAGTTCATAAAGACTATCCCTTAATGGGTACAATTGGTAGAGCCAGTGTAGTGCATTTTGCAGGTGTAACCCAATGGACTTACACGGGCAAACAGATGAACGGTATTCGCCAGATTCAGATTCATCCTAAAGTTGCTGCCCGAGCTGGAATTAAGAACGGGGATAAGATTGTTGTCGAAAGCCCCAGAGGTTCAATTACAGGCACAGCACTTCTTTGGAAAGGAATTCGAGAGGACACTATTTTTGTACCCAATTCCTTTGGCCCCATGCAAAAAATGGCAGAAGAACTGGGAACTCCCTACTACGAACCTGCCAATGTGTTGCTTGACGACCAATTTTACGACACTCTTTCCGGACAACAAGCTTATAAATGCTTTGCTTGTCGAGTAAGGAAAAATCAGACATATATTATGAGTGTTTAACCGAACCTGATATTAGTGGTCTTCACAACTTCCTCAAAATATCTCTTTATAACTGAACTTGAAAAGGAGAGTGGAGTGAGGAGTGAGGGGTGAGGAATGAGGAATTATGATGTTTTCTCCCTCCATTCCTTCATCTTTCCTATCTCCCCTATCCGTCGGGAGGCGATGAATAAGATATGTTTGAGCAGTGGCAAGGTTTTGCAGCAGGCACGTGGATGAAGGAAATTAATGTACGTGACTTCATCCAAAAAAACTACACTCCTTATGATGGTAATGGTTCCTTTCTGACGCAGGCAACCGAACAAACTCAGAAGCTTTGGAACCAAGTCGCACAGTTAATGAAGGAAGAACGTGATAAAGGAATTCTGGATGCAGATACTGAAGTGGTTTCTACCATAACTTCCCACAGTCCGGGCTATATTGACCGAAATTTAGAACAAATTGTTGGTTTGCAAACCGAGAAACCTCTCAAGAGAGCTATCATGCCCTATGGTGGGATTCGATTGGTGAAAACTTCTCTGGAAGCTTACGGTTACAAACTCGATCCAAAAACTGAGGAAATTTTTACTAAGTATCGCAAAACTCATAATGATGGAGTTTTTAGTGCCTATACTCGCGAAATGAGATTGGCGCGGCACTCTGGAATTATTACTGGTTTACCCGATGCTTATGGTCGTGGCAGAATTATCGGTGATTATCGTCGTGTCGCTCTCTACGGGGTTGATTGCTTGATTGAGGATAAGAAGCAACAACTCGAATCTCTAGAAGTTGACGCGATTGATGAGCCTGTTATCCAACTGCGGGAAGAGATTTCCGAACAAATTCGTGCTTTATTTGAACTGAAAGAAATGGCTGTGAATTACGGCTTTGATATTAGCCGTCCTGCTAGTAATGCTAAGGAAGCCGTGCAGTGGCTTTACCTGGCTTACTTGGGTGCAGTCAAAGAACAGAATGGTGCTGCTATGTCCTTGGGACGGGTGTCTACCTTCTTGGATATTTACTTTGAGCGCGATCTGAAGAAGGGCGTTTTCACAGAAGCCCAATTGCAAGAATTCATTGACCATTTTGTCATGAAGTTACGGATGGTTCGTTTTTTACGGACACCAGAATATAACGAACTTTTTTCTGGAGATCCCACTTGGGTAACAGAATGCGTTGGTGGTGTGGGTGAAGATGGCAGATCTTTGGTTACCAAAAATAGTTTCCGCATCCTGAATACTCTCTATAATTTGGGACCTGCACCTGAACCTAATTTAACTGTTCTTTGGTCGGAAAGTTTGCCTCTTGAGTTTAAATCCTTCTGTACTAAAGTTTCTAAAGATACCAGTTCCATTCAGTATGAAAATGACGATCTGATGCGTCCTTACTGGGGCGATGATTATGCGATCGCCTGCTGTGTTTCGGCAATGCGAATTGGCAAGCAAATGCAGTTCTTTGGCGCACGGGTGAATCTCGCCAAGTGTTTGCTGTATGCAATTAACGGTGGTAAGGATGAAAAATCAGGTGAACAAATTGGTCCTGCTTATGCGCCTGTTACCTCTGAGTATTTAGATTACGAAGAAACTCTCAGCAAGTTTGAACGGATGATGAGTTGGTTAGCTAAGGCTTATGTCAACACGTTGAATGTCATCCATTATATGCACGATAAATATTCTTACGAGCGCTTGGAAATGGCACTCCATGACCGGGATGTCCTTCGTACCATGGCGTGTGGCATTGCAGGATTATCTGTGGCAGCTGATTCACTTTCTGCTATAAAATACGCTAAAGTAAAAATATTAAGAAATGAAGCCGGTTTGGCAGTAGATTATCAGATAGAGGGAGATTTCCCCAAATATGGGAATAATGATGACCGTGTAGATACTATTGCGGCTCACTTGGTTACCAAGTTCATGAATGAAGTCCGCAAGAACAAGACCTACCGGAATGCTGTTCCCACCCAGTCTGTGCTGACTATTACCTCTAACGTGGTTTATGGCAAGAAAACAGGCAATACCCCAGACGGAAGAAAAGCCGGAGAACCTTTTGCTCCTGGAGCCAACCCCATGCACGGACGCGATACCAAGGGTGCGATCGCATCTCTGGCATCCGTTGCCAAATTACCTTACCAACACAGTCAAGATGGAATTTCTAACACCTTCTCGATTGTGCCGTCTGCATTGGGCAAAACAGAAGATATCCAGATCCATAACCTAGTGGGGATGCTAGATGGTTACTTCCATGATGGCGGTCACCACATCAATGTTAACGTTCTGAATCGGGATATGCTGTTAGATGCCATAGAGCACCCCGAACTTTATCCACAATTAACAATTCGCGTGTCCGGGTATGCTGTCAATTTTATCAAGCTAACGCGAGAACAGCAGCTTGATGTAATTAAACGTACATTCCACGAACGGATGTAATCTTGATAGGTTCGTAGTTGCGCTTTAGGGCGCTGTTCGCGTAGCTTGGCGTCAGCCATAGCGCAACTACGAACAAACTTATTACTTATGCCCCACGGATTTTTCCGTGGGTTTTAGACTCTTTATGATACAAATAGTAAATCTTAACTATACGTAGTTTTTAGATTGTGTATTATATGACTAACAATATTTATTATTTTGTTAAACAGATTTAAAATTTATAAAGAAATTATTAAACAAAAAATCATGTCAGAGATAATATCGTCTGAACCTTTAAGTCCTTGGAACGTTTCAGAAATTGACTTTCCCAAACGCGGTAGTCCTTCCGAACAGCTGGATTTTCTACTGAACTACGCCGTTCTGGCTCCATCACAATACAACGCTCAACCTTGGTTGTTTAAGATTGCCCACGAAACCATTGAGCTATATGCTGACAGGACTCGTGCTTTGCCCGTGATTGACCCCCAAGATCGGGAATTGATTATGAGTTGCGGTGCAGCACTGTATAATTTAAGGTTAGCTATCAGACACTTTGGTTATGTTGATGTCGTCAAAACTTTTCCCAATCCAGAAGATCCAGATTTATTAGCTCATATCTGGTTGGGAAGTCGTAGAGAGCAAACAGAAGAAGAGTTTTTGTTGTTTGCCACCATTAAGCAACGGCACACAAACCGATTGGCTTTTCAAAATAAACCAATCCCGGAAACCCTGCTCTCTATTATGCAGAAGTCAACACTTGAAGAAGGTGCATGGCTTCATCTGATTCAAGAGCAAGAGCTTCGTAATGCGGTAGCCGATCTCATTACAGAAGGCGATCGCATTCAACTAGCAAATCCACATTTTCGTCGTGAGTTAGCAGCATGGTTACATTCAAGCCGTTATGCCACTCATGATGGTATGCCTGCCTATGCTCAAAGCATTGGAGAACTGCTAGATTTTACTACCCCTATAGTAGCCCACAGTAACCGTACCTTTGATACTGGCAGGGGACAAGCAGCAAAAGAGCATGAATTAGCTGATGGTTCGCCAGTATTTGCGGTGTTGGGTACAGAAGAAGAAACCACAGCAAGCTGGCTTGATGCGGGACAGGCGTTACAAAGACTTTTACTGCTCGGACAAGTAGTTGGTGTTTCTGCATCCTTCTTAAACCAACCCATACAAGTTCCCGAACTGCGTCCACAACTCAAAAATCTTCTCAACACATCGGGTTATCCCCAAATATTGCTGCGTTTTGGTTATGGTACTGAAGTCAAACCAACACCCCGAAGGATAGTCAGTGAAGTGCTTCGCCATGAGTAGTGTAAACCACTCAAATTAACCCCTCACAAGTTCTTCAAACTTCTAACCTATAAATTGAAATGAGAGGTCAAAGCAAGATCTCGTCAAAATAAGCACATTTATAGGCAGAGGTATGCTGAGCCAGTCTCCCCAAACAACAACCAACTCCAATAGTACCTTGGGTTACATCCATTCCGTAGAAACTTGTGGAACCGTAGATGGTCCGGGTATACGTTTTGTGGTATTTACTACAGGATGTCCCCTTCGTTGCCTTTATTGTGCAAATCCCGATTGTCGCCACATAGAAAATGGGAAACAAACAAGTGTTGATGAATTGATTGCAGAAATTCAAAAGTACACTTCATACATGAAAGCTTCTGGAGGAGGGGTCACTATTTGTGGAGGAGAACCGCTTTTTCAACCAGATTTTGTTCAAGAACTTTTGAAACGCTGTAAAGAGTTAGGAATTCATACTGCTTTAGATACATCTGGGTTTTGTGAACTAGAGATAGCAAAACCTGTCTTAGAATTTGTTGATTTGGTGCTGTTAGATATCAAATCTTTTGACAAAGCAACCTATAGAAAAGTCACGAGCGTTCCTATTGAACCAACACTCGCTCTGGCAAAATACTTAAGTGATATTAACAAACCAGCCTGGATTCGGTATGTTTTAGTGCCGGGGCTAACAGATGAAACACAAAATGTAGAGGGCGTAGCTGATTTTGTTGCGACACTCAAAAATGTTGAAAAACTGGAAGTTTTACCTTTTCACAAAATGGGCGAATATAAATGGGAGCAACTCGGTTATGAATACAAGCTTAAAGATAAACTACCGCCCACACCCGAACAGCTAAAGAAAGCTGTAGATATTTTCAAAAGCCGTGGGATTGCAGTTGTGTGATTGCTTTAAGAGGTCATTTATAAAATAAATCTTAAATCGCCAAATATATTGTGTAGGTTGGGTTGAGGAACGAAACCCAACCTACTATCTCTCGCCATCACGTCTAATTAAATAATCCAAAATTCGGTCTAAACGTTCTACAGAGGCATTAGTGGAGACTTGTTGTTCGGGGAGTTGTTGTTCCACGACAGTCAACCGTTCCATGCTTTGAAGCAAAGAACGTTGAGACTCCACCAGTGATTGTTGCGATGCCACCAGGTTTGATATTTGTTGGTCAGTTCTTTGAAGTTGTTCCTCAACGCGATCGACTCTACGAGTCAGTACATCTATCGTTTAAGTACTACAACAGTAGTACTACTACAAGCGCCAAAAGCTTTAACATTCTCACCTTTTAATTTAAAGCGTCTCCCAAGGATAGGGTGAAGACTGCTAAATTGGATAAGTGTGCTGCTTGAGAACTTACCAACGGAAAGAGAATGTTTTTATGAAGAGCAAAAATCCAATTATCTTCAGCTTACTGTTGAGAAGCGCTATTGTCTTTTCACCTTTTTTATTGTCCGTTGGTGTTGCTACTGCTCAAAAACCACCATCTTCCTCCTCAGAAGTAGCGCCCACCTCCTCAGTGTTAAGCCAAAATCGCGGACAAGGTGGACAATGGTCAGAGGAACAACGTTCCTTTGTACGTACAACTATACTACTCAATGTTTGGCTGGGTATAATTACTCTTGTTCCAGTCACAGTCATTGCTTCACTCCTGCTGTTGCGACGGGCGGCAATCCGTGCAATTGTGGACAAAGCCATGGAACGGCTAGAAGGACTCGAAGAATTAGAAAAACAACTAGTTACTGTCAAGCAAGAATCACAAAAACTTATATACGAAATTAAAAACGTTTCCTCTGAACTGGAAAAAGAAGCGGAAACTCTACAACAAAAAATCAAAATAGAACAAGAAAGTTTATCCAAAGTTCCATTTGAAATCTCTCAATCTAAAGATCGGATATTAGCGGAAATCACAGGTTTAATACAAAAATCCCAACAAGAGGTACAAACTTTAGAATCCGAGTTTGCTTCTTACTTATCTCAGTTTGAATCTCAAGCTCAACAGAAAAGAAACCTGACTCTGAATAATTTAGGTGAGTTGGAATATGAATTTACTTCTCAACTTGTAGAGATGAAATCGGGAGTACAACAGGAAAGAGATATCGCCCTTGAAGATTTGGCAAAAACTCGGTCAGAGTTTTCCTCACAAATTTCGACATTGCATTTAGAGGCAGAACAAAGAAAGAATAATATTATAGGAAATTTGGAGCAGTTACAAATAGAATTTGCTTCTCAATTGGCAGAGTTAAAATTAGGAATACAACAGCAGAAAGATATCGCACTTGAGGATTTGGCAAAATCTCAGTCAGAGTTGACATCCCAAATTTCCGGGTTGCATTTAGATGCAGAAAAACGCCGAAATCAAGTTGTAGCAAATTTGGAGCAATTACAGACAGACTTTGCTTCTCAGTTGACAGAGTTGAAGTCAGGAATACAACGGCAAAAAGATATTGCTCTGGAAGATTTGGCAAAATCTCAGTCAGAGTTTACATTACAAGTTTCCGGGTTGCATTCAGATGCAGAACAACACCGGAATCAAGTTTTGGCAAATTTGGAGCAATTGCAGACAGAATTTGCTTCTCAATTGACAGAGTTGAAGTCAGGAATAAAACGGCAAAAAGATATTGCTGTGGAAGATTTGGCAAAATCTCAGTCAGAGTTTACGTCACAAGTTTCAGGATTGCATTCAGATGCGGAACAACGCCGGAATCAAGTTCTGGCAAACTTGGAGCAATTACAGGCAGAATTTGCTTCTCAATTGACAGAGTTGAAGTCAGGAATACAACGGCAAAAAGATATGGCTCTGGAAGATTTGGCAAAATCTCAGTTAGAGTTTACATCACAAGTTTCAGGATTGCATTCAGATGCAGAACAACACCGGAATCAAGTTCTGACGAATTTGGAACAATTGCAGACAGAATTTGCTTCTCAACTTGCTGAATTAAAAGTTGGTGCTCAAAACCAAAAGAATGCAACTCATGACAGTTTAAAAGAGTTGGAAAATCAACTGAAATCCTATGCATCTGGATTTGAGTCTGATATAGAGCAACAAAAAAATAAAGTTATTGAAACTTTAAAGCAGCTGAGAACGGAATTTGCCTCACAACTGTCTAAGTTACGGGTAGATGCTCAACGGAAACAACAAATTATCCTTGAAGATTTAGAAAAATCGGGAAATGAATTGACTTATCAATTCTCTGAGTTACAGAAAGATGCTCAACAAGAAAAAGCGATCGCTCTGGAAAAACTAGAAAAATTGGAATCGGAATTTGTTTCTCAACTCTCTGAATTGCAACAAGATGCGCTACAGCGAAAAGACGCAATTCTCGAACAGATATCTGATATTGCTTCTCAAGTGACTGTGGAACCTGTAACCTCTGTGGTGGAGAACAAAGTACAGGAAGAAGTACAAGAGATATTGCAACAACCGCAAGAGGTGAGCAGCGAAGTTATTGCTACTGTGAGTACAGAACCGATTAGCGATCGCTTAATTGAAATAGTTCCAGCATCTCCTGACACTCAAACGGATTCTCAAGCAGATGATTATATCAAACAGGGAGAAGTTCTTTTTGCCCAAAAGAACTATGAAGATGCACTTGCTGCTTACAACAAAGCAATTGAGATTCAATCAAACAACCCTGCAGCTTGGTTAAACCGAGGCATGACTTTAGGAAGATTAAAACAATATAGAGAAGCAATAGATTCCTACGAGCAAGCTTTGAAACTTAAGCCCGATTACCACCAAGCTTGGGTTGATGTCGGTGTAGCACTGGGATACTTGGGAAGACATAAAGAAGCTTTGATTGCTTTTAAAAAAGCTACGAAAGTTAAACCAGATGATGGAGTGGCGTGGTTAAATCGGGGTTTGGCGTTGCAAGAGTTAGAACAGGATGAGGACGCTGTTGTTTGTTTTGATAAAGCTATCAAATTTAAGCCTAACTCTCATAAAGCTTGGAATAACCGAGGTTACTCTCTAGTTATGCTTGGGCGAGATGATGAAGCAATTGAAAGCTTTGATAAGGCATTGGGAATTAAACCGGATTATGCCAATGCCTACTATAACAAAGCGATCTGTTTTGCCATGCAGAGGCAGGTTAAATCATCTGTGGAAAATTTGCAAAAAGCAATCAACCTCAATCCTAACTTTAAGGAACAAGCAGCCAGTGACATAGATTTTGATGACATTGCGGCTGATAAGCGTTTTCAAGAGTTGGTAGGGGAGTAAGATATTTAAAGTTGGCTAGGGTCAATCTCAACACCCATCGCTCGTAGCTGTTCAGCTAACCGTTGCGCTCTCAATTCAGCTTCATTGGCTCTTTGTCGTTCGCGGTCAGCCCGTTGTTGCTCATGGTCAGCCCGTTCAGCTCCAGTGGGAATCACCTGACCATTACGATCGCACCAGCGCAGCCATGTTCCTGGGTGTTCTTCAAACTCACCCTCCCAAAGCGTTAATCCCAGCCCGGCGGTTTCTAGCCAAGGTTGTGTCAGTTCCACATACTTACCTGCATTTAACGAAAAGACACGTAACAGTTCCCCATTCATTTGTTCTGGCTCTTGAATCTGCCGTAAGGGGTCAAATACTGCGTAGTAGGCTACTCCTATTTTTGCGTAGGTGTTCTTTTTGCTATCCAGTTCCTTTCCAACCCTGTTAGAAACAATTTCTATAACCACTTCTGGGGCTTTGCCAAATTCCCACACAAAGTAACTGCGGTTTTTCTTTTGCGACCAGTCAGCTGGCATTTGCACGCCCAAGCTTAAAAAAGCATCTGGAACCACAGGATCTTGCTTAACGGCATAGAATATTCCCACATTGGCAGCGACAATAAAAGGAGCTGGCAGCACACGCGAGCTATAAAGCGGTTCCACAAGCAGTCGTTGCTGCTTTTCTGACTGAAAGTTGTCCACTGGGGTATCATCCTCAATGACTAGGTCGTTAATGTCAGGGATGGCGATTTCTTCTATGTGAAACAATTGCTGAGACATGGTGACATCGTGGTAAGTTATATTATTTTACTCCCCTATAACTAGCTCAGGGAATAGTTTCTTTAAGGCTCGGCGTTGGGCAATGCCCACCAAAAGCATGATTTTTATGTCATATCCCTACCCTAGGGTACTTAAAATTTTTTATGAATCATTTAAGATTACTATATAACTTTGCTAAGAGTGAATTTACTGTCAGGCATGGGTAGCTCGTTCTTAATAGCATTTGATTGCCTTAATCTTGTAGAGAAAGGTTTGTTTGAGAAGACCTTCACTAAAGTAACAGATAGATAATTTTACTAAAATTACTGGGGATCAGAGATTTCACTGAGGAATTTCAAGATAAAGAATTTATGAACAATATTTAGACCTCTGTTGCAACTCAATTTTTCCTTGCATATAATTAAGGGTAAAGGTGTATGAAAAGAGCACCGCAAGAAAAGAGGGCAAAGAACAAGGTTAAATAAACTTAAACAGTATTTGGATTTAAAAGTTAAGAAACTTTAACTTTTTCCAAGTCAAACCGACACTTTGAGTCGTCTAGCCACCAATAAAAGTCGAGCATCACTCATAACCATTTGCTCTGCAGAAATTTTTTATTGGTAGCGAAAGCGTATGAATTTTAACTGAATTTTTTGGCTTTGGGTCTGACTATAGAGCCAACCCCAATCTTTTAATTGTTAACTTGGCTACTTAATATTCAGCCAAGGAGGATAATCATATGTTGGAATTAAGAAAAGAAGTTTTTGATTGCATCACTAGCTATGCTTTGGACAGTGTTGCAGCTGTCAATGTGCATAACATAAAGCCGTTTTATAACAATCTGCCTGTAGATCCATATATAAAAGATAATTACCGCTTTAGGCGCTTATCTCATTTCAAGGTTGTAGAAGAGGGGTTGGTCAAATTACCTCATAGAGCTTTTTATCAGGCAAAAACATACAATCCTTTGTTGGGTAATGTAGTCAGAGAGTTTGCAGAACTTGAAGATGAACTTATCAAGGTTAAAGACTTCCAAAGAATTGTGTTGGAATTTTTTGAGTTCTGTAAAATTTGCTCAACTCATACAGAAGTGGCAGTTCATCAAATTAGAATCGTTGCTTACCCAGGAAAAATCGGAAATCCAGCACCTGAGGGAATTCACAAAGACGGAGTTGATATGATTGGGATTTTTGCGGTGAATAGAGAGGGAATTGAAGGAGGCGAAACTCATCTCTATAAATCTAAGAGCGATAATCCAATTTTTACCAAAATTCTCAATCCTGGAGAATTGGTAGTGTTTAGCGATCGCAACTTATTCCACTTTACGACGGCTATCAAAGCACTCTCTGCAGAAATTGGGGTGAGGGATGTGTTTGTGATAACTTGTCCGGGGTTAAATCCTGAGGATAATAAAGGGGATTAGGGATTGGGAAGTGAGTTCCTATATAAGGGACAGGCGAGGACGCCCATCCCACGCTCAGATCCCTGACTTCTTCAAGAATAGTTTCTCGTTTTTCTCGTTTTTTCTCGTTTTCTCGTTCCCAGGTTCTACCTGGGAATGCATACTGCGAGGCTCCGCCTCGCGTCAATCGGTACAGGAGGCTCCGCCTCCGCTCCAAGGCATTCCCAGGCTCTGCCTGGGAACGAGGTAGGTTCTGCCTGGGAACGAGGTAGGTTCTACCTGGGAACGAGGTGAATGCAAAATTGTATAAAGGAGTGTTCTACGATGGTTGACCTAGATTTAAAGTGGATACGCGATCGCTTTCCCGCTCTCTCCCAACAGATTGATGGTCAACCCGCGATCTTTTTTGATGGACCGGGTGGTACTCAAGTCCCAAGCCCAGTAGTCAATGCGATCGCAGAATACTTGATAAAGTCAAATGCTAACGCACATGGGGCTTTTGCCACCAGTGAGAGAACAGACGCACTTGTGGTATCGGCACGTTTAGCGAGCGCCGATTTGTTAGGCTGTGATGTTGACGAAGTGGTCTTTGGTGCTAACATGACTACACTCACTTTCACCATCAGTCGAGCCATTGGTCGAGAACTGCAACCCGGTGATGAAATCATCGTTACCAAACTTGACCACTATGCTAATGTCTCCCCTTGGTACGCACTTTCCGAACAAGGTGCTGTCATTCGTACAGTTGATATCAATGTAGAAGACTGTACCCTAGACATGAACCATCTCAAGCAGCAAATCAACGAACGGACGCGACTGGTAGCAGTGGGGTATGCATCCAATGCGGTAGGTACAATCAACGACATTGCAGAAATCGTAAAACTCGCTCGTGCTGTTGGAGCAATGGTTTTTGTAGACGCCGTTCACTATGCACCTCACGGACCAATAGACGTGCGTGCGATCGATTGCGACTTTCTCTGTTGTTCCGCCTATAAATTTTTCGGACCCCATGTCGGAGTTATGTATGCAAAACGCGAACATCTAACTCGCCTGCGTCCCTACAAAGTGCAACCCGCTCCAGAAGAAATTCCCACATGTTGGGAAACTGGGACGCAAAACTTTGAAGGATTGGCGGGGATGGTAGCAGCAATTGACTACCTAGCGGAAATAGGTCACCAACTTTTACCAGATGTTGGTAACCGCCGACAAGCTCTAGTAGCAGGCATGTTGGGAATTAAGCAATACGAAAAAGAACTCAGCCACGAGTTGATTTCAGGATTGCTACAAATTTCCGGTGTAACTCTCTATGGTATTACCAATCCAACCAGGTTTGACTGGCGAACACCAACTGTTGGAATTCGATTTGCTGAACGCACCCCTCAGACAGTTGCGAAAACTTTAGGCGATCGCGGTATCTTTACCTGGAACGGAAACTTTTACGCACTTGGTCTTACCGAGAAATTGGGAGTCGAGTCAAGCGGAGGACTCTTGCGGATCGGGCTGACACACTACAACACTGTTGAAGAAATTCATCGTTTTTTGAATGAATTGTTAGTGGTTAGTTGATAGTTGTTAGTTGATAGTTGTTCTATGAAGCCGCACATTATTTTTACCCCACCCTAACCCTCCCCTTGGAAAGGGGAGGGAATCGGAAATTCAATTTCCCCCCTTTCCAAGGGGGGACTAAGGGGGGTAAATTCGACTTACGTGTACACCGTAGCCTTTATAAGGGGGAGGGACTTAAATTTCCTGTTTCCCCCCTTTATAAGGGGGGATTAAGGGGGGTAAGGAAAGATAAAGGCAGAGGCGGTGAGGTTCTTTCTAAGCATCTTCATCTGAAAACGGTATAACCACTAACTACTAACTACTAACCACCAACCACTAACCACCAACCACTAACCACTAACCAATAACATGCCATCCCTACTTTCTATTTTCAACCCCTCCAATTACTGGCGGGGAGGTCACTTTACAATTCCCTGGCAACCTATCTACCAGCAATTTCAAATATTACCTGAAGAACTGGTTTTAAGCGATTTGCGTGACCTGTCACACACACCACTCAATGCTCAAGTCGATCGCATCGATCCAGAGGATTCCTCTCGCGATACCTTAGTTTTTTCTTTACCAAAAGTCATTCCACCTGGTTCCGAAGATGAAGTGTTAGCTTCAACCTTTGTCAGACTGGATCGAGGCAAACCCGTTTTCTCAGGGTTAGTTGAGCCATCTTTAGAAGTTGTTTACAGTGCATCAGGACAGGCGCGAGGAGTCAGACTCTCCAACAGCCGCCTTGTCATTTGGTTCAACCTCATACCCGCACCCGAAGATAATTCCCAAAACTGGTTTTCTGGTTCAGCAACAAGCGTACAACTTGACTACCAAGAACTTCTCGATCCATTCCGGGCTGCAAAAGGAGAATGGATCGGACAAGATCCAGAAAAGCGCTGTATGCAAGTCGATGAACTCTTGTTACCAGAACAATTTCATCCTGCATCGCAATACTACAATATCAGCTTGTTCAATCATTCATACCGATTGGTATCTCATTCTAGCGGTTCAGTACGAGCAAGCATAACTATTGCCTCAGAACCCTTCGATTATATCCGTGCAGAGCCAACAACAGGCAGTAAGCGGCATTTCATTTGCGAACTCTACAGAGTTATTAGCTTATACGCTGGTGCAAACTACTTAGTTGAAGAACTTTATGTTAAAGGAAAGCCTAGGGTAGAACAAGACACGGTTAGCGATCGGCAAGAAGTCGTTTATCCCGATTTTGCTGCTCGTTACTTTGCCCATATGAACATGGGACGGACAGAAGATATCCAGCAAGTTTTTCCCGTATTTGATTGGTTTGCCATTGGGTCTAGCGAGCCTCCCTATCCAGCATACGGTTTAATGACAAACGTGCATTTAAATTTTTTAACTCATCCACACATTGGTCATAAAAGCCATTTTTCGTGGCAGTTGTTACCCAGCAATTATGCTAAGTGCGTACATCTGTTTATGAGAGGTCAACCAGAAGGATTCGATGCACGAGTAGGTCATCTTTGGTATGAACTCATACACAAACCATTAAGAGCAGAGATATATCAAGATACTTCTTGTCCCATCGTTGTTAAGTTACCGTTCGTAGTAGCGCTTTAGCGCATACATCACGACTTAGCTCCCCAACTTCTCAATAGATGCTGTTAGCAAATAAAAAGTTAGACCCCCCAACCCCCCACCTCGTTCCCAGGCGGAGCCTGGGAATGCCTTACTAGAGGCTCCGCCTCCGGTGTACATTACAAGAAGCGCTCTATAGAGCCACGCAGTCTACATTCCCAGGTAGAACTACCGGAACCAGACGTAAAAAATAGTCACCTACCATTAACCAACTGCATCATCAATGAAGTTAGGGGTCTTGTTTTTACCTTTTCTTTACTTTTTACTTCTCACATTTTGTTACTTAATTTATTATTTTCATTGACTTTTCGTGGGATAGGAACAATGGCTGAAACCCTGATTCTCTCGTTCTATCCCACAAATCACTCTCCAGGTAACAGTTTGAGGCGTTCTTGGAAGGTCTTTAATGACAGATATTGTCAATTATCTCTCGAAAAATTTGCATCCCACGAAAAACTGTTGTAGGATTGGCTCAGGGCAATGCTTTTGAGCGGTAGACTTTGGCTTTTTATAAGTCGAATTAAAATGGAAATCATTACCATTTTTGATAGTGTGAGCATTATAAAGGCTTTGGCTTTTTATAAGTCGAATTAAAATGGAAATGAAATGCAACACTGCGGCTTCACTTTTCCACAAACAAACTTTGGCTTTTTATATAGCAATCCTAAACGAGTCGTAAAAATTTCTGATACCTCTCTCTGCGCTCTGGTGCGCCCTCTGCGGTTAATTTATTTTACAAATGATTTAGGACTGCTATAAGAGGTTGTTTGAAAAGTGGTTTGTTGTCATTTTAATCACATTATTACCCCCCTTAGTCCCCCCTTGGAAAGGGGGGAAATAAGAGAAATCCGGTTCCCGGACTAATACATCGGTCTGGGTTAGGGTGGGGTAAAAATATTTGATACATCAATCATGACTTTTCAAACATCCTCTAACTGGCTTTCTTTTTCTCCTCTTTCTTCGTGTACTTCGCGTCTTTGCGGTTCATTTAATTAAGTAATAGTTGAGCGGGATAGGAATTATAGACAACCAGAGTGTGGAGTGGGCGTCCTCGCCTGTACCACAAGAACATAGTATGGTTCTAAACCTTAAATAATACTTAAGTAACCAAAAGTCAAAATTTTTGTATAAATATATACTTTTATTTGTCATTCGCATAAAAACGAGAACGAATTGCAAGGCAATGGTATAAATTGCAATTAAGTCACTGGTAATAACCATGAATGTTTATCACCGCAAGCTGTATGCGTTAGTCCGATCGCTTGAAACAGTCGATTGGCTTGGTACAGATACATTATATATCTATGAGAGATTAAAGTGTTTGGCACCATATTTACAGGAATTGCAGGACTGGTGGGAAAGTGTAGGCGCTCAGACAACGACAAGTATTAGTAGTTCCTCAGATCGAATTAACCTGAATTCTACTGCAGCCTATGGACAGAAAAATAACATCGCAGTTCGCCACCCCATTAGCGGACAGGAACAAAATATTAATGTTTCAGCATTTAATACGCCCATAGATATCAGTACAATTGCAGGCGAAGAGGATGTCATCAAAGTATTTTGGTGGTTTTGGCGGTACTTTCCCGAACAACTCGCACGTCAAGATTCAGAAAATGCTCTGCTGATTCCCACACACCGCATCTTACCAGACTGTCCGTTGCACAGTTACCAGAGTACAGTTTCTGCACTCACTGGAGCAATTTTTCACGAGTCCAACTTAACCCCAGCTCAATCAGAGGAACAGGAAGAAGGAAATTCAACGGATTCTATTCCTTTTGTGGAAAAACCTGGAGAGACGTTGAATCAACTTCCCTATTTACTCTTATTTAATTTTTCTCCAGTCCAAGAATTTATCAAATCCTCGCGGAAGTTTCTTGACTTTTGGGCTGGTTCATTTTTGCTGCATTATTTCAGTGCATTACTTTGTTTTGAAGCCGCAAAAGTTTATGGACCTGATGCAGTGATTACTCCTTCCCTGTGGAATCAGGAAATTATTGATGCGTTCATATTTAGAAATGAGACTCTAAAAATTCAGAATTTTACACAATATCATGACCCTGCGACTCATTTTAAAGATAATTTACAAGCCCAAAGTTTAAGTACAGCAGGTTTTCCCAATGTTATCACTGTTTTAGTTCCCAATCAAAAAAGTGTCGCTGAATTAGGCAAGACGCTTGACGAACTTCTCAAAGCAAAATGGCTTGAGATGAGCCAGAAAGTACGAGCCTGTATTAAAGAAAAAGTCAGAAATTTACTAGATAAGGAAAATGCTATTGAAGAAATTTGTCATCAAATATCTAGCGAATTTCCAAATTTTGAGTTAGAAAATTTAAAGAAAGAACTCAAGCAGTTTCGTCAACAAGGATGTTGGGAATGGAACAAATTATGGGATGCTCAAATTGAAAATACTTGGGAAACGTACTTTGTTGGCATTCCCTTAGGACATCCCAAACAACCCTTAGAAATTGATACAACAAATTTGGAGGAAAATCAACGCCAACAATTGATAACAGAATGGGTAAAATTACAAAATCAAATTGCCAGACCAATTATCGACATCCCCAGCCAAGCCGAACTTAAAGCTTATCATAAAATTAATGTTGGTTCTTTATGGGGAAGCTTACAAGCGCGTCTTGGTAATACAATTCAAGCTATTAAAAACACTCGTGCTTGGCAAATTCCCGTTGCACCTGGGGAACGTTCAACTCTCTCCGGTCAATATAGTGCAGTGCATCCTCGGTTTGTTTACCAACAGTTTCAAAATGGATTGGGAATTCCTTCAGAATCCTTACGTTTATTTTGGCGTGTCATGGGACTTGCTTATCCTGGATTCTTTAATGGTTCGGAAAAATTGAATGCTATTGAATTAACTAAGCGGATGTCTTGGAAACACGGTGGTGTCGCAGAATCGTTGGGAGTTCTAAATGATAGCGAGAACAACAACGAAGATAACTATGAAAATTTGATTCGTTTTCCCAATCTTTGTTCCATAGCTGCTGCACGTTTTGCTACCGATTATCCCGAAAAAGTTGAGGAATATTGGGATGATTTACGACGCGAAATTTACAAAGAACTCAAGTTAAAACACGATATATTTTGTTCTCGCACCCGTCGTCCTTTCCAAGTCAAACGTGCAGATGCGGCTTTAAAAGAGAGGACAAATTACGGTAATGGTTATAACGGGGTCATGTTTTCTAGCAAGTGGCTGGCTGATGACATGAATTTAAATCCAAGTGAAACAAACACACTGCGAGGTGCGATCGATAAAGTACAAAAAAAACACTTTGGTGATGCGAGTCCTGCAGATTGGTGGGTGTTGGTACTTGGCGATGGTGATGGGATGGGGGGTTATGTTAACGGACGTAAGTTAAAGTGTTACCAAAAATATCTTGTTGAGGATTTATTGGATAGAAGCAACATCAACGATGAAGATTTAAAGGAATTACTTGAAAAAACTCGCAAACGCATGGGACCAGCAACTCACGTTGGACTCAATCGAGCTTTACTAGATTTCTCTAACCGTTTAGTCCCTTATATTACCGAGCAGCGTTTTTGCGGAAGGGTGATTTATAGTGGTGGTGATGATGTAATGGTTGCTCTACCCCTTGCAGATTTACCAGGGTTTTTGCTTTCTCTTCGTGCGGCTTGGTGCGGTGCAAAAGACCCACAAGGAGAGTTTATTGATAAAGGTGGTTATTGGCAATGGAATACACAAAATATAAATCAAAAACCATCTGCTATTCCCCTCCGTCCGTTATTTACAATGGGTGAAGATGCAACAATGAGTTTGGGAATCGTCATTGCTCACAAAAGCGTTCCGTTACCAACCGTGTTAGAAAAACTATGGGATGCGGAAAAAGAAGGAGCGAAGAAGCTGGTAGGTGGAGTTGTTCCCAATAGAGAAAACTCTGGTGAAGGGAAAAAAATTCCTGACAAAGATGGTTTGTGCTTCCGAGTCATTTACGGTTCGGGTAATACTCTGGAAGCATTTATGAAAGGTCATTTACTGTCAGGGTGGTGGGATTTTATCCAAGCAAGTCAAAGGTACGACAACCTCGATCTGAGTCCGGTACTGTATCGTTTAGCGGAGGAATTACCCCGTCATGCTGAGATTACTTCAAGCGATCGCCTATTTCAAAAAGTTGCCAAGGTGGTGTTATCCAGCAGAGATGTAGAAATTCCCCAAGCAGTGGAAGATGCACTTTTGAAGTGGTTGGATGAATGGGAAGAGTGGGCTTGGTGTACGAGAGAAACCACTCGCCCAAGCAAAACTCTCGCTTTAGGAAGTCAACCCCAAGATATTGCCATGTTGTTGAGATTCACTGCATGGCTAATGGCTAATTGCTAATGGCTAATGGCTAATTGCTAATGGCTAATTGCTAATGACAAATGACCAATGACAAATGACCAATGACAAATGACAAATTATGCAATTGTACGCAATTGAGCCACTCAATGTCTTACTCTTTCGTGAAGCAAAACCTTTTTCCCCTGGGGAAGGTGCTTGGGCGAAGGGAATGTTTCCGCCAATGCCAAATACGGTTTTTCAAGCGTTACGTTGGGTTGTTAATTCCGGTGAAGCGATCGCGGATAAGCAACCGTCAAAATTAAAGCTGCAATTTCTGGGACCATTTTTGCTGCGCGATACGTTATCAGGGAAAGAACTTTGGCTCCCAACTCCCAAAGACTTGCTGTGTCTGAAGCAACGCAGTCAGAACCCGGAGGAAAATCCAGAATATGACAAAATTGGAGAATTGAAGGAATGGTCGCGTCTTGTTTGCTTGCAACCATTAGATCTTGGTAACCCGGAGTGGCAATATATTACTTGTGGTTCGGGTTCCCTTTCTCACAATCAATCTGGAACTCAGCCCAAACGACAACTTTTACCAATGGTTCCTCCCACAGTTTCCGAGAATGAGAACCCAAGCAATAGCCTTGCAGAAAGGGGAAAGGATGAATGGATTAGCGGTCGTCCCTCTTCTTGGATTAAGGCTTCTGCTTTAGTTCGTTACCTCCAAGGAGAAAGTTTAACCAACCCTGAAGATTTTCATTCTGACCCTTGGAGCATCCAAGTGTTACCGCACATTCAAATGGAACCAGGTCAGCGACAGGTAAAAGATGAAGATGGTTATTTTACTGAAGTTGCAGTCCGCTTGCACACTCATTGGCAATTGGTTGTTGCAATGGATGCCACAATTGAATCATCTGTTGTGCGATTGGGCGGTGAAGGACACCATGCTTTGGTGTTTCCTCTTGATAGTTTACCCGATTGGGAGAAGATTGAATCCTTTAGACAACCATCTGATGGGAGTCGCAAAGCTTACCTTTTGACTCCAGGGCTTGCTCAAAGTGACCCAGAAAAACATATATACGGTGTTTATCCCCATGCTTGGGGTGAATATCTTGTGGGTTGTGCGAGCGATCGCGCAATTCTTTGGGGCGGTAAATCTGTCTTTGCGAAAACACCCATGTTACCCCAAAGGGCGTTTGTACCACCCGGTACAGTGTATTGCTTTAAGCATGGGGTAGGTGATATTGGTCGCGTTTTGCCAAGTTATGAGTTGCGATCGCAGGAACGGGCGAAAATTCAGATGGAGACTCAGCCTGAGTGGAAGTGGTTGGATACGCTAGCTAGTTTAAATTACGGAATTTTACTTTGGAGCAAGTGACTGTGAAGACTAACTTATCTTATATATATCTGTTATCACCATTACACACTGGAGGAGCAAGTCAAGAAGGGAATACAGTTGGAATTGCTCGCGAAGCACATACAGATTTACCTTATATGTCTGGGGGTGGAATTAGGGGGAGAATTCGTGCGAGTACCCCAAAAGAGAGACAGAAAATTTTATGGGGAAACACAATTGAGGACGTACAGCAACATGGAGATAATAACTTAACTCAAGGAGCACTTTGGATTGGAGATGCTGCAATTCTCTGGTTTCCAATTCCTTCCCTCAGTCACGGTATTGTGTGGATTACATCGCCATTTTTACTAAGACGCTGGCTGCGATTGCACGATCCAACTTTACCTTTACCTCAAGCAAATAGTTTTAGCGGTGGTAATAGGAATCAACTTTATTTAAAAGATGCAATTTTCCAAGCTATAGAACTTCATGAATGGTCAAATTGGAAAGATTACATTCCCAAGGGAAATGCGGTATCAGAGACAATTGATAAGGCATTAATTCTCTCCAATACTGACTGTAAAGTTCTCATTCAAACAAGTTTATGGCAGCAAGTACGGGTAAATTTAGGAGAAGGTAAAGTCCTTGCAGAAAATGCGGGTTTTCGCTACGAGGAAGCAATTCCACCAGAAACTTTGATGTATTTTCCTTGGGGAAGTACAACAACTGCTAATGGTAACGGTCATACTGCTTGTACTGAATTAAAGCAAGTATTTGACAACCAAAATATTTGGCAGTTTGGCGGACAAGAAAGTCTGGGACGAGGTTTGGTGGAATTGTGGACACCAGAATTACTCTTGTCTCGAACGAAGATTACTTAATTAAATGAACCGCAGAGACGCAGAGAGCGCAGAGAAAGAGGAGAAGAAAGAGTAACTACAAATAGGAAAACAAATGATAAATTACGACCCTCGTAAAATTTCCATAAAGGTTTATACAAACCTCAAAGAAGTCAAAGATAGCACCCAAGATTCCAAACATCACGACGAACAGAAAAATCAAGCCGTTGAATTATATACCTATATTTCTACTTGGGGATTATTGCGATTAAAAGGTGAAGATGCTGCATTAGTCAATCAAGCACAAAAGCAGAAGGTTGTGAGGTGTTTCTTTAAAACCCTAAACCAATTAGTCTTTCCTAACGATCGCTCAAACCCACTTGAAGGTTCAGCCGGTTTAGAGAGACTCACTGGAATGTCAGCTTCAGAATACTTGGGAGTGACAGGAGTAGCGCTTCAGGTGGCGCGTGAGTTTTCATTTTGGGCGGAGTCATTATACGCCAAACAGAAAACAAGTAATATCATGTCCGGTTGAATAATTATCATGAATTTTCACGCAAAGACGCCAAGGCGCTAAGAAAATCTTTGCGACTTTGCGACTTTGCGTGATTTTTAAAAAGATTTTTGCAAGAGGTTTAATCAACACTTTAGGAGTTACAATGCCAATTCCCACAAACCCTTGGCTAAATCATCCTTTACATCGCAATCCCAATCCTGGAAGTGACGCAAGTTTTGTTGAATATCTGCGCTGGATGCGGCTTTTGCGAGAAAATCCTAATAACAATTCGCAAGTTAGCTTGGTCAATAATGGTGAAGTTCTAGAACTCTTGGATGAATTACTGAGTCGTAGCGATTATCGCGATCGCTTGCTACAACTTACAGAACGAACGCGACGAATGGCTGAAGTACACTTTGAAGTGAAAGCAACTTGGCGGGTTCGTGTGGGTGGAATGCGGGGTCCGGAGTCAATGTTGCTACCTGCTTTTGATGCTTTGGGAATACCATATATCCCCAGTACAACTTTAAAAGGGGTGGCGCGAGAAATGGCGGAGCGCGAACTCTCTACTAAAGCACCTCGCGTGACTCCAGAACAAGTCCGGGATATTTTTGGCGAGATTGAACCTACGGCTTGTATGGGAAGGGTGATTTTTTTAGATGCTTATCCGTTACCGTTTGCGGATACGGAAGATGAAGACGAGATGGAAGGATTGGTACCTGATATGGCAAATTCTATCTGGACTTGGGATAGCGATCGCATTCCGCAGTACAGGGCGAATCCGAATGTCTTTTTATCGCTTCGCAAACCCAGATTTATCATTGGATTGCGTTTGGCGAGTGGAGCAGATTCTACTATTCTCAAACACGTACAGCGCTGGTTGTTTAAAGGGCTTGCTCAAGGTATTGGTTCTAGAGTGAATAGCGGTTACGGAACGTTTGAAATTATCGCTCAACAGGAACAGCCAAAGAAAGCTAAAGAAATTCTCTCGGTAAGATTCCAACTGCGCGGACAATTAATTCACGGGAGACAGTATTTTAGTAATTGGCAAGAAAAAAGAGATCGACCTGAGTGGAAACCTCCAGGTATTGCACAATCGGAGGTTCGTCCTCCTGCATTTCGTTCCATATTGCGTTACTGGTTCCGGACGTTAGCCCTGGGAGTCTTAGATGCAAGTGCAGTTAAAGATTGGGAATTAAGAGTTTTTGGAGGTATTGACCCTGAAGCTAGAATGGGAATGTTTCAGTTAGAAATTCCTGATGGTAGAGTTGTACGCGATAACGCGAGCGATAGAGAAGAGGAGTGCGGATTTGCAACAGGGACGTTGATTGTACGACAATCACCAGTGTTTAAAAAATTGCTCCCAGAACAGCAAAATGCTCTTACCAATCTCCTAGCCAGTTTAACTTGGTTGACATTTCATATGGGTGGTGTCGGTCAAGGAGCAAGACGACCTTGTTATTCCCGACAAGATAGAGATTTTGCTCCTTGGTGGCGTGGTTCGAGTGTTAAGCTAATCAGCTTAAATCAAGAAAATAACTATTGGTTTTGTCCGCCGCAGTTAGATAGTTTTCAGAAACGTTTTTGCAGTCGTCTGAATTACTTTTATACACATCTGTCAACATTAACAGGGTTAGTTTGCAATTCTACCCAACCTAGAACAGCAGAAAATAATGGTCATTGGGCTGAGGCGATTGACAGCAATTGTCGTATTATCTGCGTTCAAGGTAACATGATGGGTGGTAAACCTCCAGCTTTAGCATTATTGCATCAGGAAGCAAGAGGAGAAAACGGTTACGATCGCCAATTGTGCGGTTCAATTAACGAGCGATCGCCTATTTGGATTGCGCGTGTTGGTAGTCCTTTCAAGGAGACAGGTTTTAGCAATCAAGGTTTTGATGTTGTGACGATTTTTGGAGTTAACAACCCCCGTCGCCAACGCTATTTTGACAAGTTAAGGCAAAAACAATCTCCCGTGACAGACTCTAGAGAAGTTTAATGTGAGTTCGACGAAATTAAAGCGACCCCACCCTAACCCTCCCCTTGTAAAGGGGAGGGAATTGGAAATTCAATTTCCCCCCTTTATAAGGGGGGATTAAGGGGGGTAAATCGTCGAACTCACGTAAGTTTAGATTCCTACCAGTTAATTAAAAGTTCGTATTTGCACTTTCTCTGGTTCCCAACCTTTGGCTGGGACAATGCATACTCAGATCGCACCAGCACAAATTCTTTAAGTATCAATCCTTCTTAATGATTATTTCGTCAAATAATCTGGTCGCGAATAACGCCTTGAACCTCAGTCGTTCTTAAGATTCTGCTTGGACGATTTGTCGGACTTGTGCAAGAGTTAACCCTAGTAAATCTGCTACCTCTTGTTGTGTCATACCGCGTGCTAACATTCGCGATACCAGTTCCAATGTTAATGCTTCTCGACCTTCTTGACGACCTTCTTCTTTTGCTTCTTGATAAACTCTAGTTTGCTCTAAATCAATTCCCAACATGGCTTCCACCTCAACACGACTCAGATTAATAAACTTGTAAACGGCGATGGTTGTGATTACCTCCATTATGTCATCCTTCGGGAGAGTGCTTGGCTCAGAAGCCTTGACCCGTTCAATTAATTGTTTTGCTTGTGTTACCATTTGCACTTCCGACCTATCTGTCAAAATAGAAGGATACTATTTTCCTATCAACTTTGACCGCTACGAACCGAATATTATATTACCTCCTTCCGGCTCTAACGAGGAAGCATTATGGAACCAACGCGAAGCTTTTGTTCAAGAATTTTTATGCGAAGAATTAAAATTGGATAAATTTGCTTCTTTTCGAGATTTGACTCAAGAAATCTTCAAAGCCTACGAACAAAATCCTGACTTTTGGCATCAGAGGTTGCGTCCTGGTAGAATTTGGGGCATTATAACGACTGCAATAGAGAAATTTCAAGTAACAGAAGTTTATTGTTTCGTGACAGACCAATCTGAAGAGGAAAAATCTGGTCGTCTTAAAGATACGATATATTTATTTAACATCTTACAAAAGTGGTTAAAAAAAGAAATACCAGATTTAACACTTCATTCAGAAATTATTAAGACTAAAGCAGTGGAGCAAGATGCTTTGTTTAATCTTTACTATAAGTTTTTTAGTAGAGTTAGCCCAGGACAAAACAAGATTTTGATTAGTATTAAAGGTGGTACGGGACAAATGCAAACTGCTTTGCGAATCCAAGCAATGGCATCTATGGTTGAATTTCAAGCTAATTTAGAACCGGAGTTAAATATTATCAAGGTTTTAAATGGAGAACCCTCATCTTGTAAATTAAATGCTTACTGGCAATATATTCGCAGTCAAAAATATCAAGCTATAAACAAGCTATTACAACGTTGGGATTTTGATGGTTCGATTCAATTACTTCAGGATTGGCAAAGATACTTACAAATTTTAATTCAAGAAAATATCGCCGATTCTAATGTCAACAACAGCCAAGTCAAGATTGAACAGATTATTGCTGCTTTAGAAATTGCAGTTGATTGCTTTAATTTGGATAATTTCAAAGCAAGTCAAGATTTGAAAAGACCAGAAAGTCATCCTTTCCGCAAATTATTGTTTAACTTAGTAGCAGATAATAATTATGATAGACTGTTAAATCTTTATACTCAATGTCGTATCTATTGGGAGCTTAATCAAATTGCCAATTTCTTATCTAGACTAGCCTCTTTCTGTGAAGAAACTTTACATGACTTAATCCAAGGATTAGAAGGATTGCAGTATTTTGATAAAGTTAATTATCCTGATGATTGGTTCCTGAATAAAAGTAAGGTTGAGACTGATTTATGGAAACAATTTGAAAAGAACGAGGGAAGCAAATGTAATAATAAATTTCCCTATCGCTTACCCGGAAGATTTAGTAAACGTAATTTTGTCAATGCTCTGATTCAATATAGAGGTAATTTAAAAGAAAAAACAGCTTGGCAGAAAATCACTGAGTCTTTAACAAAGTTAGATTATTGGATTGAAAAGAGAAACGAAATTGTTCATAGTGCCAAAGGTGTTTCTCTAGAAAGTATGCAGAAGTCATTAGCTCGGGATAAGAAAAATCTCAATAAAGATGAACAATTTGCCAGCGTAGCCTGCGAGCCAGATGAAATATTAGTAGAAATAACTAATATTAGCAATCAAACTTCATGGATGCTCAATCAGCCTAAAAATAAATTTGTTGGTCTTAATAATACATCTTACTATATCTACTCAGATATTCGCGATTGGGTAGTCAGTCAGTTAATTGAAACTCGAAATCTACTTCACTCATCAGCTAACCTCTGCTGAAATTCAAGCTTTGAAAGAATATCGTGCTGAATTACCCATGATTTCGAGAAGTTTCCGGATTTAATGCTTCTAACATGATATTAGCAGCTTCTACCGCATCATAGGGAGACCAAACAGGATATGACGCCCCAGATTTGATAAGATTAGTTTCTTCAGAAGCTAGATCCGCAACTAAGAGTTGAATGACTTCTAGTTTATCTACGCGATTGAGCCTGCGTAATTGTTCTACTAACTCATGAGACACCATAGATAGCCACAGATTCTTGTGTAAAACTACTTTCGCCTGAAGGTAATATTATTATACGAAAAAACTAAGCTAAAGCATAGATAATGTTTGGATGTGTAGTTGTGCTTTAACTCTCTGTATCAATGTACCTAGTACTTTAGCACGTCGCAAATTACTAGTTACAGGAACAACTACTACTGTTGTTGTGAATTCTGAAGCAGGAGAAGATAGTCAGCTAAAGCGGCTTGTGCAAAAGCTAAATCTTCCTCAGCGAACTCAGTTTTTAGCATTGCTGCTTCTTCATCAGAAATAGCGTTCCATTGCTGAGTCAGTTTTTTCTGATACAGAGAAATAGTAAAGTCTAAGACTTCCTCTTGCGAAGACAAAGGCAATTGAGACAATATTTCCAGCAATTGAGATTGAATAATCTCTATTGTCTTTTCTGTCATTACCACACTTCCCAAAGCAACGAGAGCGATTTTTTACCTATATATTCTCATGATACTGCATAGTCAGTCGAAAAAACGCAGATAGAGCATAGAGGGGCTTTTAGGTTTGTAGTTGCGCTTCAGCGCCCTGTTTATAGACATAGTCAACGAAATAAGCAGGCGAGGATGTAATAAAACGGGCGGACGAGGACGTAATAAAATGGGCGTCCTCCCCCACCCCACAAGATTTAATATCAGTAAAAACTGAGATATTTTGTTTCCGTTTCCATTACATCGACTTCAAGTGAAGCCAGTTAATCCAAATACGATGTTTCTGAAGTATTTCACACTCCTGAGAACTCGCTCAACAATGCGAATTACTCGCGATCGCTAACTTTGAATTAACTCACACCACTCTAGCTAGCACAAACTTGTAAAGACAGAGCAAGATGCTATTGACAAATAATTCAATCAGTGCATACAAGGCTAATTAAAATGTAACCATTGCAGTACTTCATGGGGAATCTCCTCAAAGTGTTCGAGCAATAAGTCCATAAAAGCCAGGTGTAGCGAATCATTGCGCGTTGGATGGCGTTGTTTTTTACCTTTCCTAAACCAACTACGTACAGTAGAATCAGAACGGGAACATATCAAAGCTATCTGTTCGTAACTGACATCCCACTTTGAATAAAATTCTGCTGGTGACATACCGAACTCCCAATGACTGTAAAGTAGAATTAAATGCAGTTCGCGTGCAGTTATTTGACGGGGATTGGACATGATGAGTAGCGTAATGAGTGAGAGATTGGAATGTCTAATGTGAATCTATGTGTGTTACCTCAATCATTTCTCCTTTGACATAACGCCAATAAAACCGCTTTGCCATAGATGCAGAAGAACTCCAAATATCACTACTGTCTTTGTTACGATAGCGATGGGTTCTCAAACTGCGATAAGCAGGACCATTATGAGCGAAACATTCAAAAGCTTTGTCGTATTGCTTGCGGTCTTTTTTTGGTAAATCATCAAGTTGTTTTTGGGCTTTAGGAGCAAAAATCAAACAAAACTTGACAGATTGAATTTGCATTCAATTGTTTCCATATATCCAAACTTGACCGAAAGCCCAAATGATTTTGGATTTTAGATTTTGGATTTTGGATTGTGGATTGTGAATTTTGGATTTTGGATTGTAGAGACATTGTATGCAACGTTTCTACATCCTATATCTCTCTAACTCCTTTCTCTGTGACCTCTGCGCCTAGTAAGGTTAATTACAGCAATTTTCCGGTTAATAGACTACAAGAGCATAGTGTGGTTCACTTAGGTGAAAACTGCTGTAAATAGGTAATCTTGTGGAAAAAGAAGTAAGTTTCTGATATGTAGTTAGCCCAAACCCAGTCTAGATATGACTTTCTCAATCCAAAATCTAAAATCTAAAATCCAAAATGGTATTACTCAAACAATAAATGCTGCATCATCAATGCTCAATTCGGGTTGTGTCCCTACGACTGCAACTTTGCAACGACTGTGTGCGCTCATGGGATAAAATCTCACTTGGTCTTCGCGTCGGTTCACAAGTCGTTTCAGATATTTGGATAAGCTTTCAAATTGTTTCTCATCCAAGACACACTCAAACACAGACTTTTGTACCCGCAACCCATAGCTTTCAAGAAGTTTTGATACTTTATTGCGACGGGTGTCACTAACAATGTCGTAGCAAACGAGATAAAACATAACTACTTCACCAAGGTTAGTATCGGTTTCTGGGTTTCAACGATGTTGGTGAAATTGTGAGGATTTGGGTGAAATTTCAATGCCAAGGGGCGATAATATTCCACATCCCCTAGCAAGGATGAAATATATTCCTTTACCTGCAAATCTATACACTGGCGGTAAGTGATTTCTCCTGCATAGGGATGCAGCACGCAAGTTTTCAATTTTCCTTCCCAATGTTGCAGAAAACGTTGGATGGGAGTGTAATATTTATTCCCATTCCCATTAGCGTTAGCAAGATGACGGGTAAAATACAACACCATATCGTCAACAATGGGGGCGTGAAATTCTGCACTCAAGTCCCATGCTAAGGGAAGTTCGCGATCGCGATCGCAGTGTAAAATTCCATAATCTGGGTGAAGCCCTGCGGTTTGGAGATGGGTGTAAATATATTGATGTAGCAGTTGATGTCCCAGATTTAAGAATTTATTAATTTGTTTTGTAGTTACGTGGGGACATTGGTTATGGAATGCAAGTAGGTAAGCAACAGCAGAGTAGTGGATTTTGTCTGCTTCTTGAATATACTCGTGCAATTCATTAATAGATGGTGCAACTGATAGATTATCCATCAACAGTT
The DNA here is from genome assembly GCF_009725235.1 of Scytonema sp. UIC 10036. Next base: position 2,624 of record NZ_WJFC01000056.1, on the reverse strand, counting down.
CCAAATAATTTAATGCACGTTTGATGGTGGGGTCGGTATTTTGCAATGTATACTGACGAGTCCAATTTTGCAGAAAAGCGTGTTGATTGTGCAGTTTTGCCCAAATTATACTTTCTGCAGTTGCGCGGTTAAATTCAGTATCGCGCAAGCGTTGGCGCTGGTAATTTAGGTATTTCGTTTGGACTGGAGATGGGTTTTCTACACGTCCGATATATTCACCCGTTTGGGTTAAATACAAGACTGGAATTTGATTTAAACGGATAATCTGCACGATATCTTTTGGTAATATCAAATTACCAAAGATGATGAATTGGCTAATGTTGCTAATGCGGATTAAGAAACGCTGCTTCTCTTGTTGAAAGACCTTCAAATACTTGTTTTGAAGTTTGAACGAGGCGTTTGGATCTGTAATGTATATGGTAGACATGAGTTTGGTGAAGTAAAAGTGTAAAGTCAAAGGAAGAAAGAGTTTTTAGGTTTGTCGCTAGCTTGATTTGGGGAAATTCATTCCAGTGACCGACCTTTTATCTTTTACTTTTGACTTAATTCCATCTTCTCAGATGCCTATATGAGTATGTATCTGAGTAAAAACGATTTTTATATGAGTTTGTATATGAGTTATATGACTTGGGATAAGTCATGAAAAACTCACCCTTACTAATCAGTCACTGCTTCCCTGATATGGATTTAGGGATTATAATTATAGTCAGGGCAAAGGCATCTTATTTTTAGAATCCTTACTTAGCAAAGGTTTCACCCATTGTTTAGTTTTGTAACTAAAATTTGAAACCCTTGCTGGGCATGGATTACAGAATTTAGATGCGTTTGCCCTGGGGGTAATAATCTTCAGGATGATGGCGTTTACTTTAGCCTGCGCTATCAACCTTGGTAAATACGATGGTCGAAAACCACTTTGAAGGAGTATCGTGGTAGTAACATCCAAGATATTGAAAAGAGCACGACAAAGTAACAACTAACGAATATGCAGGACTCTGTAATTGAAAGAGCAACGTTACGCGAAGCATGGGAACAAGGTTTGCAACAGGGATTAAACCAAGTTGCACTCAATATGTTACGGGACGGAATTGATAAAGATCGAGTTGCAAAATTGACAGGACTATCACTTGAACGAGTGAACGGCTTACAAGATAGTGACTCAGATGATTCTCAAGAATTAGTGAAAGATTTTCTTGAGTTGAGTGAGACATCACTAAACAAAATTTGGCTCAATCCAGAGGAAGACGAAGCTTGGAAGGATCTATAGAACACTTTGTCCGAGGGGATGTAATTTCAGTTCCTTTCCCCTTTTCCAATGCATCAGCAACAAAAAAAAGACCAGCTTTGATTGTTGCAGAATCAGACAGCAACAATATTATAGTCTGTCCGATTACCAGTAAACCAGGTAGAGACTATGAAATTAAGTTAGAAGACCAAGACTTCAGAGTCGGTCAACTTAACTTAAGTCCTTGCTATATTCGCCCTAACATTATTGCAACGGTTGAGAAAAGCAATGTCATTCGATACATAGGGAATCTTAAGGATGAAAAAATTAATGAAGTTATTAACAAAATCATTGAAATTTTACAGAAGCCATCAGAACCTCCACCTCCAACGTCAAAAGCTTTAGAACGAGGTAACCGCCCGAAATCGTAAAGCGATCGCGGTGATAATATCCAAGATACAGCTCTCTACTAAGCGCGTTAAGCTTCGCTTAACGGCTTCAGCCGTATCGTTATGAACCTTGGTAAAGGCGGCGATCTTCGGTTTCATGCCAAATTTATAGATGGAGTCTTGTACTGTCCTGGTTTAGCAACAGAACATTAATTCCAAATCAGATATGAGTAATATTGAATTAAAAAATCACCCAGTTTGGCATGATTTGACTGATATATTACAAAACATAGATTCACTACACTTGTTAAATAACATCTCTCTTTATGTAATTATAAAGTGTGCGGTTATTGGGACGAGCAAGATAAATATTATGAAGAAATTACCCTACCACGCACTGTTGATGCTGAATTAACTAGTAGTTCTATTGGCGTAACACATAATAAACTGTGGGTTCGCACATTTATACGTACTTGAAGTGACAATCTTATCATAATGAGGTTTTAAATAGCGCTCCCACGGTCTAGGTAAATGTTGAGCTAAGGGCTTTCCAAGAAATAAATTATCTCGTGGAACGGGCGTAGTACATGTAGTAAGTTTCCATTTTGATTCGACTTATAAAAAGCCAAAGCCGTTAAAACTGCTTGCCGTAAATAATCTTCTGATTAGTTTCCATTTTGATTCGACTTATAAAAAGCCAAAGATTTTATGCGTTGGCTTGGTATTTTAAATGAAGACAGTTTCCATTTTGATTCGACTTATAAAAAGCCAAAGTTATATTTTCTGCATGCTAGCATTATTACTTATAATGTTTCCATTTTGATTCGACTTATAAAAAGCCAAAGACAAAATATTGTATTTAATAATATTCCTGATTCAAGTTTCCATTTTGATTCGACTTATAAAAAGCCAAAGCTGTATCTATTATGACCCACAAATAAACATATGAAGATGAAGAATAATATTTATATTTAGATATAGAAAGACAAAGTATAATTAAATATAAATTAGTT
>NZ_WJFC01000055.1 GCF_009725235.1 Scytonema sp. UIC 10036 | reverse complement strand
CCCATCACCATCTCTCCCCATCCCCCGCCCATTTTCGCCGCGTCCCACCCCCGCCTGGCCCCCCCCACCCCACCCCCCCCCCCCGCCCCCCGCCGCCCAGGGCGAGGAAACTTCAAATAATATATTTTCAATTTCGTCAGCTGTTTTAAAGCGTCCAACAGTACGGGTGAGTGGTTCTGTATTTTGCCCCAAGATTCGACCACCAGAAATGTCTTGGTTGCGGTTTCTTAGTTCATCCAAAACATCCGTTAAACCAACCCCCAAAGCCTGCAAGCGGTCTAAATCAATATTGACGCTAACTTCTTCTTGAAGACCTCCTGATACATCGACTCCAGCTACACCCGGTACAACACTTAGCTCGCGAGCTAATTCTTCATCAGCAAAAACACGCAAATCAACACCACTTAGAGAAGGTGACGTGAGTGCAAATTCATAAACAGGTAGCTGAGAAGGATCGACTTTAAAGATACGAGGTTCTTCTATGGTGTCTGGTAAACCACTTCTCGCTCTGTTAAAAGCAGCTGTTGCATCGTTGAGAGCTTGGTCAATATTTCCACCGGGCTGAAAGTACAAGTCCACATTGACCTGTCCCTCACGGGTTTGGGAATAAACTTGTATAACACCTTCAGTAGCAGAAAAAGCTTCTTCTAAAGGTCTGGTGATTTCATCAATTGCTACTTCTGGTGAAACTCCTGGTGCTTCCAACCTTACACCAATCCGAGGATAAGTAATTGAAGGCAGCAAATCTACTGGTAATTTAATGATAAAAAAGATACCTAAAACAATAACCGCTAGCGTCAACATGAGTGTACCGATATGCTGACGGATTGATATGGCGCTAACACTAAATCCGCTATTTTGGTGTACCTGCTGCATAAATCAGTGCTGAGTGCTAATGTTCTTTAAAATAGGGAGTGGGGAGTGGGGAGTGGGGAATAGGGAAAAACTCAATGCCCAATGCCCAATGCCCACTTACTGTTGTTTCTCTGAAAGGATGGAAAGTCTCACAGCAGCACCATCTTTCAATGGTCTGCCACTGCGAGCCACAAATCTTTCTCCTGGTTGCAAGCCTGATAATATTTCTACTTTGCCATCAGCTTTTTCCCCTAGCGTTACTGCTCTAGCTGTCACTGTTGCTTTTTTGTCTGCTTCTGTCACCACAAATATTTTTCCTTGGGTATTGGCGACTGGGGATTGGGAATTGGGGCTTGGGGCATTATTGCGTCTGCGCTGCTCCCCTGCTCCCCTGCTTCCTTCTACCCCTCCTCCTGGAAGGGCTGTTTCAGGTATCAGCACTCTGGCTTGTGCTTGAGTTTCAAAATTAGCTCTTGCTAGTAAGCCACTGCCAATTCTGCCGTCACCATTGGGTATCACTACTTCTACGGGTATTAGACGAGCTGTTCTATCTGCTGCAGGAGAAATACGCGTAACTTGTCCAACATATGTTCGATCTGGAAAGGCATCTAACCGCACTTTTACGGATTGTCCTACCCGAATTTTTGCCAGTTCTAATTCAGAAACTTGAACTTCAATTTTTACGCGGCTGAAGTCTCCTATTCTCAAAACTTCATTGCCAGCTTGAAGAAAATTTCCCGGTTCTGTCACTTTTTCTAACACTGCTCCGGTAATGGGAGAAATGAGCCTTGCATAGGAACGGCGTTCTTTTGCTTCTGCAAGCACTGCTTGTTGTGCAACAACTCTACCTTGCGCTGCGCCTAATGCTTCTTGTTCTGTACGGACTTGCTCTTGTGCTGCGCGGAGTACTTGAGCTGCTGTCTTGGCTTGAGTGCTTGCTTGTTCGGCTGCTTGTTGTGAAATCGCTCCCTCTTTTACTAATTTCTGCTGTCTGCTGGAGTCTGCTTGCGCTTGTTGTAGTTGTGCTCTGGATCTTTCGACTTCAGCACGTGCATTGCTGACTTGTGCTTTTGCTCGTGCGACTTCTGACTTGAGAGCTGCTAATTCTGCTTCTGCTTGATTCTGAGCGGTTCTTAACAGGGCATCATCCACTTGTCCGATCGCTTGCCCTTGATTGACGCGATCGCCTACATCTACATTTAATGCTAATAGCTGCCCTTCGACTCGCGATCGCAGCGATACCGTCCGAAAGGGTACAGTGGTTCCTGTATATTCTGGTTCTTGACGCAGCAATCCAGTTCGAGCTGTTGCTACATCCACAGGTATTGCACCTCCACCCCTTTGATTGTTTCCCGGACTTTGTGACTGCGCTTCGGCTGATTCTTTTGGCAACGAACCACAACCTGCTATCAGCAGTCCTGCACTGAGTATTGAAGCAATCAAAATGTTTTTTCGACAAACCTGTTTTGGCATGGGGGTGATGTTTGGCTGTTGTAATTGCCTTTCAACCGTACAAGTTTGCCTGCGTGTTCTTTTCCGTATTTTATTTCCTTCCAAAAGCATTGACATTGCTCCTACTAGGGTAGTTTACTTAACCCTTTAGTTTCATTTTCTAAAAGTTTATACTCTAAGTAAATAAATATCATGCTACCTTAGCCGCTTTAACGATGGCAAATTCAGCGACTGTGATTTCCCTGGATTCTATGTATTTATATTTACATAAATCTGTTGGATTTCTTACCTGAATTCTAACAATTGTTAATTTTTTTTTAGATCTACCTAAAGTCAAGACTTAGCCTCGTATCAATCTGTTCCTCTGAAGCTAAACTGTATCGCACTGTGGAACACACACGAGACTGCAAAAAATCTAACTTATGACAGTTGTTAAAAAAGTTAAGATACTCATTTTTCCCATTGTAGCAAAACTATCAGCTATTCTCTTAATCTGTAGATAATATTAAAAAAAATCAAGAAATCTGGTATTTAAGACACACATAGTGTATCTAATCCCAACACTTGATGAAACTTTATATTGGAGAGGAAGACTACCAGTGACAGCACTACTTAAACTTGCACAAAGCTCTGATGAATCTCTATTGATTGACTTTTTTCAAGAATCCGTTGGGATGTGGCGGTCTGAACGGCGCTATTATACACTACCAGATGGAGAAACCAAAGAAGTCGTAAGTATAATAACCATCCGCTTTTTAACCGCAGGATGCGAGGAATTGCAAAAACTAGCTCAAATGCACGATCTGCCAGAGACAGTTAGTTTGAGATGTGGTGCTGAAGTCACTTGGGAAAGTGCCAATTCCGTAACAGGAAGGAAAGAGTCTAATGGTTCAACGCTGTTTGGTGCATTGGGAAACATTTTGTATCGCGATCGTGGTTTTGCAACAACTAAGCCCATTACTGCTGAATATCATTTCCCAAACCCCAAAACCCTATGTTTGAGAACGGAGTACAACGGTTCAGTTTTTGAGGAAGAGTTAAAGCTTATCGGTACCAAGTACCGCACGCGTCAGTCAATCATCTCTCGTGCAGGCGAACAAATCATGATCGGTCAGTATTTGGAAAAGAGAATAGATTAGGTTTGTAGTAGCGCTTTAGCGCATGCATCGCCAGCTACAAGCCAAAGACAGAAAATTTACACCCCTTGGATTTTTGAAATATACGTAAGTAAATTGGTGTAAATAATCATTACCGATTTGTAGTTCTAGTGCATGCGCTAAAGCGCTACTACGAACCGAAGATAGAAAATTTACACCTCGTTACTATAGTTTGATTTTTTCTTTCCACTTGCTGATTTTGTATAACAAAAGCAATCTATTTACGTACTATTATTGAATTGTAAACTTTTGATTTTAAATTTAAATTTTTACTTTTGAATTTGGAAAAAAACCTAGAGAAAAGCTCACTTTTAAGAGAATACAGTACAAAGTAAAGTAATGGTATCCTGTTTTTTAGGAGGACTTATTTAATGGGAAAATTCTTTCTTCCTCCTCTTCCCTCAGACGATCAGCCATCCCAAAGCATACACCTTGATGTGTTGCTTCTGAGGCAACTTGAAGAAGCTATTTGCCAAAAGTTTTACAAAGCTTGCGGTCCTATAATGCGATTTTTGTTGTCGAGTTGTCACTGGTATTTCACAATCAATGCTGGGACATTGACGCTACTCATTATCTGCTATGACTTAGAAAGTTACTGGCATATGGCGAATGTTGTTCCCGATATTTTTAAAAAATTAAAACTATTTTCTAATAGTGCTAAAATCCGCTTGTGTCCCCCCGTAGACAAGGGAGTTCCTTGGGAAGTTGGGATGGATGAAGTTTAGGTGACAGATTTAGATTGAGCCAAAATGGGGGCTCTAGGTGCTAACTCAATAAAGTTTTATTGTTCAAACGTATTTGCGCTTGGTAGGATCGGATCAAGAACGGTCTCAATTACCAACAATTTTGGTAAAATTATGCCAAGAAAAGAACAAGGATGGATTACGTTTCAAACCTCGGAGGAGGAGAGAAAGATTTTAGAGGAATTTTGCCAGCAGTCTCAGCGCACTAAAACAGAAATTTTGCGGGAATTAGTGAGAAGTCTCAATGAACAGCCTTCTGTATCGCCATCGCGATCGACTCAGCGCCGTGGAAAAGATGATGCTTGGGGTAGTGAAGTCAGCCCTAAGATAGATGTTGTAGGTCAGAAAAAACCTTTAAAAGTTAGTTCTCGGAATATTTTAAAAGGAGTTGTCAAACGAGTTATTACAGGAGCCGTCAATACTGAGGTTACACTAGAGATCGTTCACAAAGTTGAACTTACCTCAATTATCACTCGAGTTTCAGCAGATGAGTTGGAACTGACGGAGGGTAAAGAGGCTTATGCTGTGATCAAGTCTAACGATATTGTCATTGCTAGCGAGTAAGCTTGAGCTTCATTTGCTGTAACTTTTATACAAAATTAAGTCAGGAATATTGCACGGAATTGTGCCCGTCCATTGTATAGGACGGGCAAGGATGCCCATTTCATAGGAATCAGGATGCTCATCCCATAAGAATAAAGATGCCCATCCCGTAAGAACGTATATTGGGTATTTTTTATTTGGAATGGCTTTTGGTCAAAATACGAAATTTTGACTACGATTCAACCTTGACACCTCTCCAAAAGGCGATATACCCTTCAATATTCTTTGCTTTTTCCTTTGCACTGGGATAGTACCAAGCCGCATCCTTGTTAAGTTGTCCATCCACTTCAATGCTGTAGTAACTAGCAACACCCTTCCAAGGGCAAGTTGTATGGGTGTCGCTTTCCTTAAAGTATTCCTTGTTGACTGCGTTAGGAGGGAAGTAATGGTTGCCTTCCACAACTACAGTGTCATCGCTTTCAGCTATAACAGCACCATTCCAGATTGCTTTGGGCATAGGTGATAAATACTTGTGACTATACATATAATATTATCGTTAGCACCTAACTTTGCAACCCTTGGAGACAATTGAAGATGTTATTTAAAATAACAGGGCGCATTTACGAATCCGAAAGCGGAGCGGGAATTCCTCACTTAGTTGTGGAAGCTTTTGATAAAGATATTTTTAAAACCGACTACTTAGGGCAAACAATAACGAACAACAACGGTCAATTTGAAATAACTTACTCTGAAGCTGATTTTAAAAAGAGTTTTGAAAAATTTGAAGGCAATCCCGATTTATATGTTGTTGTTAAATCCCCCAATCTTGCCAGAATTTTATACACCAGTGAAAAAAATCTTCGCCCGGATGCAAGCACTAACGAACATTTTGATATAGCCCTGCCCAAAGCAACTTTGCTTGCCTATCAGCAAGACTGCTCTCACGAGAATAAACAATTGCTAAAAATCCTGCTTGGTGTCGCTTGGCTCGATGGAACACTCGCACCGGGAGAACAAGAATATTTATTGAAATTAGCGACTGAAAAAGGAGTGGCTGAAGATTCAGAAATTAAAAGTTTATTATCAGAAAATCAACCTGTTTCGCCGCAGGAGTGTTTTAACTGGCTAGAAGCTTACCTAGGCAAAAATCCCAGTCCGCAAAAATGCGAGTCATTAAATAAAGTCTTAGCAAGTTTATTGACCAGTGATGAAGAAATTACCGATCGAGAAAAAGAATTGTTAGCAGTTTTTGCTGATAAAGACACTCGTCAAACCATCCTCCAGCAACGTTTAGGGCGTATCTTCCTTGACCCTAACTTCCTGGCTCAAGTGGTTCCCGATCGCTTAGAGTCACCAGCACAAGCACGTCAAAATCTTAGAAAAGGCTATGCTTATGCTCGCATTCCTCAGGCTGTCATGGGTAAAGTAACAGCTCTCCAGTGCAATCCACAAGTCAAAGAAGAATTAGCCCATCGCTTTTTAACAGACAATTACGCCCCAGTGCGTGAAGAAATCACAGCAGAAAACTTAGAAGTGATTGGACAACTCCCACCAGAGTTGTCAGGGATGTTTCTCCGGATTGGGCCAAACGCCCGTTTTGCCCCCCTAGGACTTTATCACTGGTTTGATGGGGATGGAATGATTCATAGAGTGCATATTAATGACGGTAAGGCTTGTTATCGGAACCGTTATGTTCGTACTGAAGGGTTTGAGATTGAGCGAAAAGAAAACAAAGCCATTTGGCCAGGATTGCTTAATCTACCTCGCTTCGATCAACCCCATGGAATTATGATGAAAAATGTTGCCAACACTGCTTTAGTGTGGCACAACGGACGATTACTCGCTCTGTGGGAAGGGGGAGAACCCTATGAACTCCGCCTCCCCAACTTAGAAACAGTTGGACCTTATACCTTTGACAATCAATTGACTTTCCCCTTCACCGCCCATCCGAAAATCGATGTTCAAACAGGGGAAATGATGTTCTTTGGCTATCAACCCCTTACCAAGCCATACATCCAATACGGCATCGTCTCAGCAGAAGGAAAAATTGTCAAAACCATTCCTGTTGACATTCCTTCTCCCATTATCATGCACGATTTCGCCATTACTCAAAACTACTCCATCTTCATGGATATGCCTCTCGCTTTCAAGGCAATGCGAATTATGGTCGGTAAAGTTCCCATCGTTTTTGAAGGCGATCGCCCCAGTCGTTTTGGCATTATTCCTCGACATGGAGGACAGATGCGCTGGTTTAAGGTGCCAGCTTGTATGGTTTATCATACCGTCAATGCCTATGAAGAGGGAAATGAGGTAGTTCTGGTAGCCTATCGGATGGACTCTACTCAACTATTTATCCCCGATCCAGAAAATGCCTACGATTTCGTCAAAGATAACGCTAAGAAGGACAAAATCGAACCAGAAATGACAAAGTTATATCGTTGGCGGTTTAATCTATCTACCGGTCAAGTCAAAGAAGAAATGCTTGACGATGAAATTGCTGAATTCCCCCGTATCAATGAGAATTTTGTAGGGCGCAAGATGCGTTATGTTTACGCCGGACTAGGAGCCGTTTACATGGAACGCCCTGTATTTGACGGGATCAAGAAGTACGACTTAGAAGCCGGAACAGCCCAAAGTGTATATTTTGGACGCGGACGCTTTGGCGGTGAATGCGTCTTTGCACCCCGTCCTGGTGGTACAACCGAAGATGACGGATGGGTGCTAACCTATATTTACGATGCTGTGAAAAAGCGTTCGGAATTGGTTGTTTTGGACGCTCACAATATCACGGCTGAACCCATTGCTCGCGTGCTTATCCCTCAACGAATTCCCTACGGTTTCCATTGTGAGTGGGTTTCCTCTGAGAAAATGGCAACTCAAATCTGTAATTCTTAATCTCCCGCCAAAAGTAAAGTCTGAAGTTGAGACTCAATGGGCATTCCTTGGCTAAGATTGGTTACAATTAGCGTGCAGGCAGGATGCCTTTTTTGTACAACAGTGATTTATGTATCAGTCTCCCAGTTTAGAACAAGCGCTAAAACACTACTTTGGTTATGACACCTTCCGCCCCGGACAACGGCAAATCATCGAACAAGCGCTCTTAAATCGGGATCTACTGATCGTTATGCCCACTGGTGGGGGAAAATCGTTGTGTTTTCAACTTCCCGCACTCCTGAAAAAAGGTGTCACTGTTGTGGTGTCGCCCCTTATAGCTTTGATGCAAGATCAAGTGGAAGCATTGCGAAATAACGGTGTTTCTGCAACATTTCTTAACAGCAGCCTCAATGCCTATCAAGTGCGATCGCGTGAAGAAGCCTTGCTCCAAGGTAAAATAAAACTACTCTACGTTGCCCCAGAACGTCTGGTCAGCGAAAGATTTCTACCTTTACTCGATCTTGTCCATCACCAAGTTGGTATTTCTGCCTTTGCAATTGACGAAGCCCACTGTGTTTCTGAGTGGGGACATGATTTTCGCCCAGAGTACCGCCAACTGAAGTTATTACGCCAACGCTACCCGGATATAGCTGTTTCTGCCCTAACCGCCACAGCAACCGATCGCGTCCGCAGTGATATCATCCAACAATTAGGGTTAAACCAACCCAACATCCACATTTCTAGCTTTAACCGCACAAACCTTTACTACGAAGTCCGTTCCAAAACCAAATCTGCTTACGCGGAATTATTGGAACTGATTCGAGAAACAGATGGTTCGGGAATTATCTATTGCTTGACGCGCAAAAAAGTTGATGAACTGACTCTTAAGCTTCAACATGAGAAAATTTCTGTTTTACCATATCATGCTGGATTAACTGATGAAGAACGCAATCAAAATCAAACTCGGTTTATTCGCGATGACGTGCGCGTTATCGTAGCAACAATTGCCTTTGGGATGGGAATTAATAAACCAGATGTTCGGTTTGTGATTCACTTTGATTTACCCCGCAATATAGAAAGTTATTACCAAGAATCAGGTAGGGCGGGAAGAGATGGAGAAACATCTCGCTGTCTGCTTTTCTATAACTTTAGTGATGTCAAAACGATAGAGTGGAGTATCAATCAAAAAACTGACCCTCAAGAACAATTGATTGCCAAACAACAACTGCGGCAAATGATAGACTATGCTGAAGGAACAGTTTGCCGTCGCACAATTCAATTGGGTTATTTTGGAGAACGGTTTGCAGGTAATTGTGGAAATTGTGACAACTGTCGCTATCCCAAGCCAGAGGAAGATTGGACTATCGAAGCCATGAAATTTTTATCTTGTGTGGCTCGATGCAAAGAAAAATATGGAATGGGTCATATTATAGATGTGTTGCGAGGTGCAAAAACCCAGAAAATTATTCAAAACGGACATGATAAACTATCTACTTATGGGATTGGTAAAGATAAAGGTTTAGATGAATGGCGAATGCTAGGGCGTGCTCTATTGCATAAAGGTTTTTTAGAACAAACAAGCGATGGTTACGCAGTCTTAAAACTGAATGCTTTAAGTTGGGAAATCATGCGCCGACAGCGAACAGTGACTGTTGCTGTTCCAGTAGCACAAAAGGTTACCTTTACAGACAGGGATGCAAGAGCAGCAGAGGTGGATTTACTCTTGCAGAAATTGCGATCGCTACGCAAACAAATTGCAGATGCTCAATCTGTTGCACCTTACGTCATCTTTTCTGACTCTACACTAAGATTAATGGCACAGATGCAACCTAAAAGTTTATTAGAATTTAGTAAACTCTCTGGGGTAACCAGTCATAAAGTTTCGCAATACGGGGACCAATTTCTAGCAGAAATTTGTGCTTACTATCAAAAACAAGGGTTGCTGGAAAAGAAACTGAATTCTACACCTTCTGACGAATTACCTATAGGTACAGAACTACACACATTACAATTACACCAGCAAGGTTTGAGCGTTCAAGAAATTGCGAAAAAACGCAATCTTCGCCCAAGAACCATTGTCGATCACCTTTGCAATCTCATTGAGAAGAAGCAGCCAATAGATTTAAATTTATTGGTTCCTGTCGAGAAGCAGCAAAAAATTTTACAAGTCTTAGAAATTCTTGGGGATGTTCCTCTAACACCTATTAAAGATTATCTTGGCGATCGCTACAGTTTTGATGAAATTCGTCTTGTAAAGATAACGTGGCGGTGTAAAGGTAAGAAGTGAGATGATTTTGGATTTGGGATTTTGGATTTGGGATTTGGGATTTGGATTTGGGATTTGGAATTTGGGATTGAAATTCCCGACTTCTTGAAGGATGCTATCTCTCGTTCCCAGTCAGAGGTACAAAATGCAGCACAGCAGGCTCCGCAGAGCTTGTGGACTGAGTTAGGAGGCGGAGCCTCTCCCAAGGCATTCCCAGGCGGAGCCTGGGAACGAGATGGGGGTCTTTCGATCGAGATGGGGGTCTTCAAATTTTAGCAACAGCAAGGGGAGTACGCACGACTTTTCTATTAAACAGAATGCGCGGTTTCAACAAAATTTTCAAGATCAACAACAACGAACCGAACTCTCCTGGTACGTTGTTGCGCTTCCACTGTCCGGGACGACAAAATAACATTTCCACAAGTCGGCGTTGTTGGGGCAAACTGACTGATTCAAATCTAACTCTTACTGTCGAAGTTTCATCTTTCAAACCAGTCCACAATATTTGTGCATCCAGCAGTAAGTTTTCTTCTGTAATTTCTACCTTTACAGGTACATTTTCAACTAAATCAAAGGGAGGCTTTTGCGTGAGAGCAATTTCCACTCCTCCTTCTGAAATCATTCTTGATACTCCCCAAAAATTTTGTTCTCCAAACTGTAGCCGAACGACTCTTCTCAAATCAAACCATTCATATCTGTCTAATTTGGGTGCATCTAGTAATACCAGGAGAGAAATAGCGATCGTTATTAAATTATATGCGCTCCAATACCAACCTAATCGAATACCTTTAACTTCTAAATCTAGTTCTGGTGAGACTGCCGCAGTCCAAGAACTATCTAACATAAACATTCCTAAACTCCGGCACAAGCCAAGGGCGGTAGCAAGAAATAAAATAATCAAAGGAATTGCTAATTGCCAGTTATAATAATATTTATCACTTGTTTGTCCTTTTGGTGTGACTTTAAATCCTTTAGTAAAGGGATTTAGCATCACTTTTATTTGATTCAATGCAAGGGGAAAACACAAAATTAGGGAATAAATATCTGACAGTAAAGCAGAGCGCGATCGGTAATTTAACCAAGAAAAAACTGTCAGATTTACTATATAAATAGGTAGGTAGAAATATAGAATTTCCACTGCGGTTGCATGAATGGGAATCACACCTAAAAATAAGTAGGCAAGTGGTATCAAAAGGAAGTAAACACGAGCAATACTACTAGAGTGGTTCAACAATCCTTCCAAATGACCCAATCGTTGGATGAGAGTCAATCCGGGAATTGTTAAAGGATTGGATTTAATAAAAAATGCTTGCAATGTACCCCTTGACCAACGCAGTCGTTGAGTTACATAAGCAGCAATGTTTTCCGCCGCTAAACCTGCACTCAATTGTTCGTTGAGATAAATTAAGTTATAGCCTCGAGCAGATAAACGAATTCCCGTGAAATAGTCTTCGCTTAAAGAATTTGTCACGAACCCACCCACACTTTCTAATGCACTGCGTCGAACAACAAAGGAAGTACCACAACAAACTAAGCTACCTGCTGCATCACGAATAGGTTGGAGTTGACGATAAAATCCTTCTTCGTCTGGAGTGAGAATATTTTCTAAGCCAAGGTTGCGGGTTATAGGGTCAACATTATAAAAGCTTTGAGGTGTCTGCACGAGTGCTATATTTTCATCCTGAAAGAAGCCAACTGTGCGGGTCAGGAAATTTTTAGTGGGGACAAAATCTGCATCAAAAACAACAATCAGCTCGCCATCAGTTTGAGATACAGCATGATTCAAATTTCCCGCTTTGGCATACCTGTTATCCGGACGTGTTACATATTCACATCCTAATTCTTTAGCTAATTGTTTCATTTCCGGACGGCTGGTATCATCCAGAAGATAGATTTTTTTCTTAGGGTAGTCTAGTGCTTGACAGCCAATAATTGTACGCTGCAAAATAAAAGCGGGTTCGTTATACGTTGGTATTAAAATGTCAACGGATGGCGTAAAGATTCCATGAAGAACGGCGAGCGATTTTCTAGTTGCTTCCTGACGGCGATCTGTGATATTAAGCATCAGAAATAGCTGAATAATCGTATTCAGGAGCGTGAACATTTCAAACACGAATAGCCCTACGCTGAAAACGCCTACGAGAGGATTAGCTAAATTGAGCGTGGAAAGCGATCGCCAAAGAACATAACGCAAAGTCAAGCACAGTAAAATTCCTACTACAAACCTTCGAGACCAAGCCTGAGGTTGGGGAGAAATTTTTACAATCGCCAAGACAGATAGGAATAGCAACACAGTGGGTGCTAGTAAATACTGTTTTGGCACCATTGGCACAGTTAACCAAACCGGCGGGTTCTTTTGCCATTCATTAATCTCCGCAAAAGCATGACCGATTACCTCGTCACCTGCAAACCACGCTGCAATAACAGCACCAAATAAGACAAAGATGCTTAATAGAAAAAATGTTGCTGTATGGACTTGGAAACCTCGCTGACGAACAAGTTTGAGGCTGTATTTACTCAACTTTGTAATTATCATTTTGAAATCCCTTAACAATGACCAATGAGCAGTAACCAGTGACTGAAGTTCAGTTAATCCTCACACTTGTGAATCAACTTCTTTTTTTCCATAAACAAAATTTTCGAGCTTGTACGAGTTTACGCTTGGTCAAGTTTGGTGAATTCTTAAAGTCAACACCATTGTAAACATTTGATATACTTTACAACAAAATACGAAGGTTCTGCAACAAAAATTAATAACTTGGTTGTCAGGAGTAGAATGCTATGAGAAATCAATTCTTGGAACTCAGGGGATTTTTTGAAAAAATTCTCAGCTTGCATTCATTTAACTGCTGAAAATACAGTTTAAAGTAACCTTAGCAATAAATTTGAGAAGGAGTGTTGCTCGGTCGGTTGCCTTAAAGTAGCTAAATACACCATAGGTTGTGTTTTAGGATTGAAAAAAACGAAATTACAGTGTTCGCGCTAAACAAGTTTGTGTAAAAAGGTGTTCTATGGAGTTAGCAGATTTTCTTGGTCTTGTCCATCCAGCGATCGCAGTCTTTTTCGTATTTCCTCTAATTGGCATGGTAGTTAACTTTGCATGGCAAACACGTCAGCGACGCTTGGAATCCAAAAATTCGCAGAAAAGCAAGATTCCGCCTGTAGTAGGAGTAGAACACAGACAGCTTGGGAATTGGCTAACAGGCGCAGTTGTGGGATTAGTATTAATAGGGCTTGCTTATCCAATTGGGAAAAACATTATCAAAAATCAATTGTGGGCTAAAGATGCTTTCCAGGTTACTTTTATTTTTGTAATGTTTGTGGTTACAATTGTTTCTTTAGTCTTACTGTATCGTGTCAAACCACCGCTATGGCGGGGAATATTTGCTACTTTAACGGGTGCGGGTATAGTTATTCTTGGCTATCAGGATGGAGTCTTTCGCCGAGACAATGAATGGTACTGGTCTCATTACTACTACGGAATAGCAGCTGCTTTGCTGATGATTTTTTCTCTAGCAATTGTGCCTGATATTTACAAAGATAGATCGAATCGTTGGCGTACAGTCCACACAATTTTAAATTGCATTGCCTTGTTACTATTTATCGGGCAAGCTATGACAGGTACAAGAGACTTGCTAGAAATTCCCTTAAGTTGGCAGGAACCTTACATTTATCAATGTGATTTTGCTAACAAAACCTGTCCTAGGGGGTAGGGGTAGGGAATAGGGATAAGGGAGACATGGGGGATAAGGGAGACATGGGGACAAGGGAGAATAATGTATACAAATGACAAATGACAAATGACAAATGACAAATCCGGAACACGAGAAGAAATAGCTGAATCTTCATAAGATATCCACAAAGCTAGCAGATAATGTTATCTGCTAACTCGTACCATTTTGAAACAGGAATGCAACAGATCGTTGGTTAAAATTAAGCCCAACTAAGGCTTTTTCAATCCAAAATCTAAAATCCAAAATCTAAAATGGTAAAACGAATTATATTTATAAAACTTATGTTAAGACTCTATCACGTTCTCCTTGGTGCTCTTGTTGTTTCAGTATTAACACCACTTGGCTTGATACAAGCTTTCTCTAAGTTTTCAGCTGCCCATAAATCGCAGCAACCTGCGGTTGTACAAGGGAGTGCTGCTAACTCACAAGCAACTCAAGGCAATATCTGGAAGACAATCTTAGGGAAAACGAGCGCCCCATCGGGCTGGAGTGTTTCACCTTGTGAAGGAACTGCACCTTTACTCTGCGTATCTTCTCAAGAAAAAGTTTTGGGTACAGTTGAGATGGGAGTATACCCTTTAGACAAACTACCAAATTTTCAAAAAATGCTGGTACAAGTCGGTATTCCAGCAAATTCTAAAATAGATTACCAAGACCCGAAGAACCAAAACCAGGTAACCTCAGCACTGAAACTTTGGACTTCTGAGCACTACAGTGTTTTGGCAAAAGATCGTAAGGGAGAGTACAGCAACAAAATTACCTTCTCATCCCAGCCCCCTCAAACAGTACAAGTCGGTAAACTGAAGGGAGTGTACTACGGATTTGCAGGGCTGAAAAAACAAGGTGGATCTCATGAAGAACATCGCGGTTATGTTGCCTTTGACGGTAAAGCCCTGTACGTCATTACAACTGCCTTTGACACAGCCTCCGCAACAGGGAAGTTTGATAAAGTGGAAAATTTCCGGAATTTTGAACCGCATATGCCTGTAATAGTACAGGGAGTCAAATTACCGAAGTAAGGGCACGGCACTGCCGTGCCTTCACGGAAAAAGAACAAGCACATCACCTGTATCAATATACGTAACTGATGAGGTTTAAAAACCAGCCATTAGGCTGATTTTAGGTGAATACTTGGTAAGAATTAAATTTCAGCAAATGCCCGTTCAATAAGACGGCGTGCTAAAGTTTGTGTCCCTGTATGCTCGTAGTAGTTGGTTGAAACATCCAGGAATGCAGCTAAATAGTCTAGATTCTCATCTGCAACATCAAGGAAGCTTTGCAAGTTGTGAGCAACTTTTTGTGGCGTTAAACCATTGGAAGCAACCAAACCGCTCATCCAACCCTTAACTGAGTCAAAGCTTTCCCCAATAAAGTTAAGTTTTCCGCGAGAATCACCACCAGGAATTGCATCTTGAATGTTTTGGTAAGTGGCATTCTGTTCCAATTCTTGGGGGTTTGTCTGGCTAATTCTGGATAATGCTGTGCTGATAAAATCAGGACCAAGAGGCAGTAAGCCATCTACACAAACTAAGGCAACCATACGGATGAGCGACTCACCACTATATTCACCTAAAGAAGCAACAAAATCTCCAATACTGTCTCCAGGAATACCATTGATTTGACAGAAAGCTACCAACTCGGCAACTAACTTTATACATAAATCAATAGTTTGGGCTTTATCAGATTTGGGAGTTACTTTGTTGAGAAAGCCAAAAAGAGGAATTTTTTCACCGACTTTATTCGCTAACGCTGCCGCACCAAGTGCTCTATCTGTGCTGTCAACAGTTTGATAAAGCCACATGGCGCGTTGGTACCCTTGAGAGCGATCGTTGTAGAGATAAATTGCTCTTTCACCAATCGCTTGAATTAGGGCGTCATCAGTTTCGCCAGTTACAGTTTTGATGGTATTGACAAATCCAACCACATTGTGCCATTGGCCCGGAGCTACGAAATCCAGAGAGTTCAACATTGACACTGTCAAACCGCCGGTTGGTAGCTCGTCAACCAGTTCAAAAATAGGTTTAGCCACAAAATACTCCTTGTTGTTATGTAGTTTGTTAATTGCTAATTGCTAATTGCTAATTGCTAATTGTTAGTTGTTAATTGCGTTCTTACCATTAGCCATTAGCCATTAGCCATTAGCCTTATTTCAGTTTTGCCAAACCATCAAGGTTGAATTTTTGTATCCATGCTTCGCGATCGCTTGCTGTAAATGACGGATCGCGGGAAATCACTTTGACTTGGTAGCGATTGTTTACCAGTACTGATGTTTGAGTATTACCCAATTGGCGTGCGGGATAACCGGCTATTTTTGTTGTGCTATTTGAGTAGGTAGCAGCCGAACCTGGAACACTCGTTGTATCAGAAATGGCTAACATGGCTATATCTTTACCGTCTTGCTTCAACTTAGCTTCAGCAAAGCCTTTTTTCTCTTGGGTAAAAACTCGTTGGTAACCATCACCAGCAGAGGGGAAGAATTTGTTAAATTCGCTACCTTGGGTTGCTTCTTTAGCGACAGCTTGACCGCTTTTTTGCCTGCTACTTTCTTGCTGTACTTGATCGAATCGTCCGGGGGCTTTCGTTGCACACCCCGTTGTCACTAGTAACAAACATAACAACAAAGCCACCAATACTCTACGGACACGAGGGAAAATCATCTTTGCCTCCTCCATGTGCTTAACTTACAGGCAATTTATTATCTGCTTTCCTGTAGTGTTTACTTGAAAAATTTACTTTCTAATAACTTTTGAGTGCAACTACCGTAAGGTCGGGGTTAGGGGTTAGGAGTTAGGGGTTAAGGAAAAACCCAGTCCCCAGTCGCAAATCCCTAATCCCCAATCGCCATTCTCAATTGCGGTGTGCTATGACAGCGTAGAATGGATCTCCCCCTCCAACTCCCAACCACTGTAGTAAATTGGGAGCTGTTGACTGGCGTGCAATAACCTCAGGAGGAGAAAAGCCCGGTACAGAAGAGAAGTAACTTTTCACCAGTGCAACTCGACTCGCTTCACTACCCTCGCGCCACGCTTGAATTGCTTTTTGGAAAAACATTCGGTTGGAAAAGCTGATAATTGCTACACCACCCGGTTTAAGAATGCGGTGAATTTCTGAAAAAATTGCTTCTGGATATTGTAAGTACTGCACGGAAACACAGTTGAGTACGGCATCAAAATTTTGGTCTGGTAAAGGAAGTTGGGGGTTTTCGTTGAGATTTTGTACGAAGTAATGATTCAACCGTGGATTGCGTTCTAGTTCTTCAGCATTTAGCCCATGTCCTTCCACATATTCAAATTCCATCTCTTCTGGTAGGTGGGATACCCAACTACTCATCATGTCAAAGATACGGGTGTTGGGTTTGAGTCGCTCGCGGTACAAGTCAATTAGCTGTTGAATAAAACCTTCATCCACATGAGTGACGAAGCGGGGATATTCGTAAAACAGCTTGTCATCTGTAATGTCTAGCTTATCGCGTTGCTCTGGTCTTAATGGCATAAATGTTTTTTCAAGGTAGTTCTATGGGCTATGGGCTATGGGCATGGGGTAATGCTGTCTTGAATAGCTTTTACGATGCCCAATTCCCAATTCCCGATGCCCAATTCCCATTTTCGTTGGCAACAATTTTGATACCACAATACGTATTCTATAAATAGATACAAACACTCAAGGAGCCAAATAAAAATTTGGCTGGGTTTAATTCAATGTTGTATAAAGCACAATGTATTTATCGTAATAGGGTTTTTACTGAGATATTATGGGGTTTTCCTTATATAAGCTTGTTACTTTGGACACTGCCGCTACTGCTGTTTAACTCGGGGCAAGACAGCTTGATGGCACATGATGAAGGGCTTTATGCTTGGCGATCGCGTTTCATGGTAGAGTCAGGTGACTGGATACATCCATGGTCAACACCCCATCATAAAACTCCCGGTCCCTACTGGTTAATAGCCAGTGCCTATACCTTGTTCGGGATTAATGAAACCAGCGTGCGACTGCCAAGTGCGATGGCAGGCATTCTCAGCGTGTTACTATTATACGAAATCGGCAGAATTCTCTTAGGCAAAAAAGTGGGTTGGTTAGCTGCTGCCATTTTAAGTGTTGAATTCCTTTGGTTGCAGTACAGTCGCTTGGGTACACCCGATGTACCTATGATTTTCTTGGTACTTTTGGCTATTTGGTCTTTCTTAAAAGCAGAACTACATCCCCGATACCGCTTTTTCTGGAGTTTTCTTGCTGGTTTAAGTTTTGGTTTGGGCTTCTTAGTGAGAAGCTTCATGATTGTCTTACCCATCGTCGCTTTGCTACCTTACCTAATTTGGGAGCATCGCCGCCATCGTCATCTCACCAACCCAATGTTGTACTTGGGATTTGTCGTAGGTTTAATTCCTACTGGTATCTGGCTTTGGCTCAACTTTCACCACTATGGCAAAAACGGTTTTGCAGAATTAATCAACTTTGTAATGAAGTTGAGTTCTGGCGATCGGAATAATAATGGGTTGGAGTTTTATTTCTGGAACTTACCAGTTCGAGCATTTCCCTGGTTTTTTGTGAGTCTTTTAGGCTTGGGCGTAGTTCTACGCCGCCCCATTCCTCGCTACCATCTCCTCCTTATTGGTTTTCCTCTGACTTTATTTGTCGAACTAACTCTTTTCCCGACTCGCTTACCTCACTACAGTCTCACCCTCTATCCGTTCATTGCTTTACTGGGTGCTGTGGGTTTGAATTGGTTGGGTAGAGGTTATACCAATTTTCGTTTAGTCATGGAGACTGACAAAGGAACAAGGAGACAAAATACACAAGGAATCCCTCACTCCCTCACCCCCTCCTCCTTAGCCCGAAATCTCAGTTATGCCTTTGGTGGATTGGGTGTTGTACTGTCAGTAGCAGGTGTTGTGGCTTTTACTATAGGTGATGCAGAAGTTCGCAAGTATGCGACTATGGGATTGGTATTGGGAATAGGTTGGCTGATTTTACTTGCAATTTGGATTGCTCGTTATCATTACGATCAAAAGTTTTTAACAGTTCGCTATTGGATAGCAGGGTGGTTAATTCCTGCTTGGTTAACTTTGGCTGTTGCTGGTAGTACTGGTATCATAGGTGACTATAATCCAGATTTGAAAGCTTTTATTCATCAGCCTGAGATTGCTCAAGTTTTGTCTTCTTCACCCGTTTATTTTGTCCAAATTGGTGGAAAAACTGGAGTTTTGTTGAATTTCTACACCCCTCATCACGGACAGAAGGTACAACAAGTTTCTGAACTTCCGGCTGCTAGCTATGCTTGGATTCCTGCAAAAAAAATGACTTTGGTATCTCAGCCTTATCGTCTTGTTGGTACCGTCCAAAAGGTCAATTTAATTCAACTTCTAAATAACGATAAGCTAAAAGAAAAATAGATATTGTTGAACCAAAACCATGCAGCAGTCTAACTTCCGATTAGACAATGATTTTCTTCGTCAAATTCTTACACTAGGTGCGATCGCAACCGCTTTTGTAGTGAATGTTATCTCTAATATTTTTCCATTAAATGGGCTAAGTATTGGTGAAATTTCTAATACATTATTTAGAAATGTTCTAATTATTCCTGCTAACTATGCCTTTGCAATTTGGGGTTTGATTTACCTGGGTTTGTTTGCTTTTGCAGTTTATCAGTTTCTTCCCAATCAAAAGCAAGATCCCGATTTACGCAATATAGGTTATTTACTGGTTATCGCCAGTCTAGCTCAAAGTATCTGGGTATATCTTTTTCTAGATAGACTCTTTTTTCTTTCAGTAGTCGCAATGTTAGGCATTTTGCTACCTCTAATTGTTGCCTACTTGCGATTGGAAATTGGGAAAAATCCTGTATCTCGTATTAAAAAGTGGTGCGTACACTTTCCTATTAGTATTTACTTGGGATGGATTAGTGTAGCAACAATTGTGAATGTGGCTTGTGCTTTGTATGCTCAAAATTGGAATGGAGGGGGGATTTCTGCAGAAGTATGGACGTTGATTTTGTTGATAGTAGCAGCTGTTGTTACTATAGCCATTGCAATCCAGTATCAAGACGGCGCTTATACAGGGGTTACTGTTTGGGCATTGGTTGCCGTTGGTGTTAAAAATTGGGATAAGGCAACTGTAAGAAATTTGGCATTGGTTTTAGCGATCGCTCTTATTGTTCTCATTGTTACTAGAGTCTTACTTAGCCGCCGTTCCGGTTAAACATTCATAGTTTGCTAACGTTAATATAGTTTAGATAAAATAAGATAATACAAAATCAAAAACACGTAAATTTTATCGATGAGTAAGTTTGTATCTTTGCAGACAGTTATTGAAGACTTTGAGGCGCTTCCAAGAGAAGACCAAGATTTGCTACTGGATTTAATAAAGAAAAGGCGGATTGAACAAAGGCGTAAAGAAATTGCTAAAAATGCCGCACAAACGCAGGCAGCAATTGAAGCAGGTACAGCCAAATGTGGTACACTTGAAGACCTACGGCGAGATTTACTGAGTAACGAATGAGACTTATCATTTGGGATAGTAGCTTCAAGCGTGCTTTCAAGAAAGTTATTCGTAAGAATTCTCAGTTAGAAGAAAAAATTTTCCAAGTTTTGGAATTACTTATAGCCGATCCCTTTGTACCTTCGTTAAAATCACACAAGTTGAAAGGCGATTTAGAAGGTTTGTGGGCATGTTGGGTTGAATATGATTGCCGCATCATCTACAAATTTGAGCCAAATCCCGATTCTGATGAGGATAAGATTGTTCTCATCGATATTGGCTCTCACGATGATGTGTATTAAAACTGAATACAACTTTAACTTGGCTTCCCTGTCCCGTCTTTCATTTGCTTTGCCAGGAGATAAAACCTCAACGACTAACTCTGGAGCTGCTGTTAGATGTCCTGCTTCATCTAGCAATCGTTCCAAACGTTCCTTACTTGCCCAAACGATATCAGGGATGACATTATCTGATTCTGAAAAAACAATCCCAGGGGTAACGGCAGGTTGACCCAAACCGCTCTCGTCTGACCATAGCTTCAGTACAGTTCCAATGTTGATGCAAACTGCTTGATGCTTCCAATCTGGTGCTCTGGTCACAAACAATTCTCCGTCAATAATTTCGTAGCGATTGACGCGATCGCCTTCAAAAATTTGTAAGTCATAAGTCGTCCAACGAACTGGATTGGTGGTGGCTGACTGCATGGAACCCCTCGCGATTATAGACGCTTTCACTCACAGAAATTTATATGCTTAAATTTATCTCTCATTTTATCTACCAACTACCTCCATCACCTGATAAGTCTTTTTGAAGTAGCCAACAAATGGAAGGCACGACGATGGTGGACTTGGGCAGCGTAAACCTCGCGTTTACCAAGCAGCATTGTGGCGTTCCTGTGTTAGCGCACTGTAGTTAAGATATAGGCTGCATTGTACGGAGTCAAAAGTTAAATTTCCAAGTAACTACATTGCTGTCTGGTATTATTCCGGATTCTACTTGTGAAATTCCGACTACAGTCATTATGTTAAGTAACTTTAATGGGTATCCGAAAAAGCGCCGCTTCTGTTGAAGTATTTAACATGAGGCAATGCTATGGCTAAGCTACCAAACTTCTGACTTTGTTTAAAGTCAAAGGTTAGAGATTGGCGTTGGTAGAAAAAGGTTTATTGAGCTTCTTGAAGGGGGAAGTATGAATGGAGAACCAAAATTTTCTAGAAATAATGTTATACGCAGTATATTCTTACTGGTATCAATGTTTTTAGCATTTGATTATTGGCTAACTCATAGACCAGTAGATTCTTCGCTACCCAAAGAAGAGAAATTTATCCAAGCCGTCAAAATTTCAGTGAGTCATGTACTCTTCTTAATAGATAGTAATTACTATTTAAATAACTCCGAGCAGCAACGCCTTTCTCTAAAGCAGGGTAAACAGTTTTGCCAAGCAAAAGAGCAATGGCAAAATGAAATTTTGTATAAAGACAGAGCCATCAAGTTAGCTAAAGAATTTACAAATGTTTATTGGGAAAAATGGGGATACGATCTAGACAAAGGAGGTACTATAGTTGGGGCCACTTGGGAGAATGCGTTTCGCTATTTATGTCCGGAGTTAAACTCCTCTAATTAAGCTGTAAGAGCAATGAGTTTTCGCTCCTAAGGGGGCAATGATACCTTTGAGTGCGCCCACCCTAACTCCTTTCGCTTTATTCATCAAAGGTTCAGTTTAGGAGCACTCATCCTTATCGCCTGCATACAAGGAAACCTGCAAATGCTTTCACATCCACAGGCGTTTTTAGTATTGTCTAGTTTAATGGACTTTAAATATTTATCAATGAAAGCTTGGTAAATTATGCAGTTTTAGAAGCGCGATCGCTATTCGCGTCTTGCCCTCAATGCGGTTTCCTCATGCTTGTAACTGTCCCAATTTAGCTATAATGTCCCGGTTGACTTTGATGTAGCCCCGCTCGACGTGGGTAAAGTATGAACTCAACTGCTGATGGGCTTTAGGCAATGCGTGGAAAGGAATTGATGGATACAAATGGTGCTCTGCATGAAATGGCATATTCCACATGAAAAATCGCACAGGCGACAGGGTTAGTGTTACCCGCGTATTGGTTAATGGATTAGCGTCAAGCGAGCAACCTGTATGTTCCCCTAGTAAAATAAAACGCAGAATAGGTTGACCTACAATGAGCGGCAGCAGCCAATAGAGCACAAACCAAGGCTGCCTGAACGCTATTGACACAGCGATCGCGACTGCATAAACAGCTAATTGCCCTCTGATGGAGCTAATGACTTCGGCTCTCTCTGCAACTGGTATAAATGGGCAATCATCAAGTTGACCTAGTAGAGCGCGACAATACCCGCGTATCTTGTTTGCCCACCAAGGTAAACCGCTAAGTACCAAGAGATATTCACTCCAGTTACGTGGTGTGAGGTCGGTCAGTTCCGGGTCTTTACCTGGAACCCGAGTATAAAGGTGATGCCATTTGTGGTAATGACGATAGAAAGTGCTGTTGTAAAAAGAGAGCACTCCCGCACACCAAGCCACAGCCTCATTCAAACGATTGTTAGCAAAAGCAGTTCGGTGAACGCATTCGTGCATTGGTGCAAACATGGAAGCAATACTAAAGCCATAAATTACCAATGCTGGGATCGCCACCAACCAATATCCCCAATTCGTTGCCCAGAGGTAGCCACTGCAGCCAAGGATAGTAAGATGTCCGGTTAGATAAAGCAGCCCAGTTATGTTAGAGCGCTCGTTCAAAATACTTAATTCCTTTACATTCAGAATCTGACGTGCGTGATTGAGTTTTTGAGCTTGATTATCTAATAATTCCCTTTGAACCATTGCATCACCAGACATAATTCAAGCGTAATTAAACGTAAACATAAATATCACAAACTTAGTATAGTACAACTCATACAGTTGATTCTAGAGCAATAAGCCGAAAGCTTAACGCTTACGCTCTACCGCATCTAGTGAAGCCTCTCAGATGAGGTAATGTTGTTACCAAGTTACTAGACTTCTTATTTTTTTTTAAGTTAAACGATAGGCGATAGTCCTGTTGAAGTCTCTTTGTAGTTTTCGATTTTGTCAGCTAACCGCGAAGCTAAAAAAGGGCTTGCCTCTTTTTTAGCTTCATAAATGACCATAGCTTCTTCTCGATATCGAATAATTTTCTCTTGAGTCCAATAGTGTGGTGGTGGTAGTAGTAAATTGCTGATTCTATCTGCTAACTTGACCATCCAAATTTCTTGCGGTTGCTCTTTTATCCTCTGCAAACTATCTAACATTTGGAGAGATTTTTCTAAGCTTGAGTTTTTTGTCAGTGCAAGTACACCATTAGCTACAGGTAAGCCAAATTCGGCTTCTATTTGCTCAAAAGTGACGTTTGTATCTTCAATGGTATCGTGCAAAAGGGCACATTGAACTGCTAAATTACCGTCACGTTCTGTTTCTATATTCAAAGCAGCAATGATTTCCATGCTGACAAAACTTAAGTGTTGAATATAAGAGATTTCCGTACCTGGCACTTTTTGACCCAAGTGTGCGAGTGCGGCAAATCTATAGGCTTTGATATAAACTTCTTGCAACCAGTTTTGTTTCATATATTCTTATGGAGGCGCTACTACCATTATTGCCTACAACGTTTCTTTTAGGAGCGCTCCCAACACTTAGAACTCGAACATTTTTACTTTACACTCCATAACGAACATCAAGACAACCCGGTATAGCTTTGGCTTGAGACAAAAGGCATAAATAAAAGTGCTGTTGTAAAAAATTACACTTGACCACGGTGAGGCATGGGATTGTGCATTGAACGCACCCCGACTAACACAGATTTTTATCTCTTAAAATTAAATGTAAAATTCGATCTAGTAAATGCAGCAAGCAACGCGATATAAACTTCTTGGAAAAGAAGCACCGTGTTTGGAGGCATGACTTCCATGAAGATCTGTAACGCTCACACGACATCAGAATGGCTTTCCCAAGAATCGGTACGGTATGTTGCTTCGTGTTTGGAGGCTTGTGAAAATGCGGATATGTTGGCAGACCTACGTGCGATTTTCCCACGAGAGGTTTTAGGGCAAGGCAGCCGATTTGTCAGTCTAGAGCAGAGGGACAGATTGAAAGTTTGGTTGGATTCTTTGAATCAGCAAGCGGCATAAGGCGATCGCATTGATAAGAATATTTAACAGCAAATAAAGTTTCAGGTTCTTCACGGCAAATAAATTTGCTCGTGTCGGTGAGACCAGCCCCTACGGTGATCCCTCCGTAGGGGACTGGCGAACCCGAAGGGCATTCCACCCCGAACTAAAGTTACGGGGCTACCTGCCTCCCGTGTTATCTAGGTGTAAAGGTGAGTCGATTCTCAGTGTGGTAATGTTTGATTAAATAGACAGACAGTTAGAGGAATGACAAACAAGATTGGTTGTCTAACGTTAAAGAACTTTCAACTACAGTGTGGTGCGGTTTTACCCGAAGCGCAACTGGTGTACCAAACCTACGGCGAACTTGCGAGCGATCGGGTAAGTTCCACTGCGAAAATTTTAGGTTAATCTAAGGATAGTTAAGTAGATTTGACTTATACCGAAGATTTCAATTCAAGATGCGAGTGACCTGTTAGGCGTACATCCGGACACTTTGAGCTATGTGGGAGGAGGAAGGCTTGCATTGTGGCAGAACGTACCAATGGTGGGCATAGACGGTATGATGTTGCTAAACTTCTGGGAACATCTGAGCGTGAAGGTAAAACAATTTGTTATGCACGAGTAAGCACTCGCCCACAGAAAGACGATTTGCAACGTCAGGGACTTGTGCTTGCAGGTGACTGCGATCGACAAGGTTGGAAATATGAACTAATCACCGATATAGGTTCAGGGATTAACTACAATAAACGTGGTTTATCGAGGTTAGTGAGGCTACTTCTAGAGGAGTGAAGTAAGAAGGCTAGTGGTTACGCATAAAGACCGTTTATTAAGGTTTGGTGCTGAGTTAATTTTCTCCAGCACGCGAACAATTAAAGGTTGAGGTCATAATCATTAACCACGATGTTAATGCCTCACCGGAACAAGAGTTGGTGCAAGACGAGTTAGAAGTCTAACCCTTGTTTTCCGCTCGGTTGTATGGGTTACGGAGTCATCAAAATAAGTCGTTGATTGAGGAGTTAGATAAAAGCGCCAAAAAAATTTCAGTAAACAAACTCAATTGAGTTAGAATCTTGTGTATAATGACAAGAAGCTAAAAAATTTAAGGGGGTGATAAAGCTTGTCCGTCGTAACTATCCAAACAATTGCAATGAGCACTAATCAAAATAAGCCAGCGCTAGATTATCTAGAAGACTACGGGATACTTTTCGGACAAGCTACCCGAACAGCATTTGTGCTAAGAAATCGAATTGGTAAGACAACAACCAAAGAATCTGAATTAGAAAAGACAATTTGCAAGGAGCTTGAAAAAAGGTTTGGTATTTCCAATTCAGAGGCTAAAAACGCTTACAATAAAGCGACGGCTGCTTATAGCTCGCAAGCTGAGTTAGTAGATCTATACATAGAGGACAACTACGACTGCATCAAAGAGATTCGACGGACTATTAAGAAATTAGAGTTTAAGCTAAACAAAGCTGTTGTGTTGGGGCAGGAAACCACAGCTAAAAAATTAAAAAAGAGAATTCACTTCAAGCAACAGAAAATTAACAAGCTAGACGCTAAAATTCACCGTCTAAAAGAGGCGAAAGCTACCGGACATTTTACAGTAACTTTTGGTTCGTCTAAATTATTTGAAAAGCAGCACTCTTTAGAAAAGAATGGGTACAACAACAAGCAGGAATGGCTTGAAGACTGGCGCTCAACACGGTCTAATCGTTCATTCTTTATAGGTTCAAAAAACTATCAAAGTGGAAATCAGTTAATTAGATATGATGCTAATTTACATACTTTGACCTTGACGGTTACCCCTAACTTAAGAGCGAAGTATGGTGATACTGTAACTCTTCATAATATTAATTTTCCCTACGGTCACGATTGGTTACTAGCTGCTATAGAACCAGTGAAACGTACCTCTACACGGAAAGGAAAAGACGGAGAGAAGAAAGGGACATCTAGGAACGGAAGCCTTCAGCCTGTCACTTATGAAATAGTTAACAAAGATGGGAATTTTTATGTTAATGCAACCCTCGAAACAGTAGATCCAGTAATCCAAACATCCTTAGAACAGGGTGCTCTAGGCATTGACTTTAATCCTAATAGTATTGACTGGAGTTTAATAGATCGTCATGGGAATTTAAAGCGCCACGGAACTATCAAGATTAATGTTCAGGATAAGCGCTCGGCGCAAACAATCATACATTATTGGTAAGGCTGTATCTGAAATAGTTAGAATTGCATTGAAGTACGGCGTACCCATAGTTATTGAAGATTTAGATTTTGCCCAAAAGAAAGCATCTATGAAGGAGAAAAGCGCAAAGTACGCTCGGATGCTTTCTAATATGGCGTACAGTCAGTTTACCCAAATGATTGAGTCTAAATGCATCAAATCTGGGGTAGAACTGATTAAAGTTGACGCTGCTTACACCAGTGTTATTGGTGTTACGAAATACATGGCAATTTCTGGTTTGAATTCTGGGTGTGCCGCAGCGTTGGTAATAGCGCGGCGCGGTCAGAATCGGACTGAAAGATTACCCAAACGCCTTGATTCTTACTTCAAGAAGCCAGAGGACAAATTGAAGTCGGGAGCTTGGAAGAAGGTAGCTAGGAAGATTGATATTTGTGGCGCTTTTAAACGTCATAAATTTTATTCTCCCGGTATCAAACAGGTAAAGACTAACTGTCTTTTGCACGGCACGCTACGGCAAACAAAGACCTCTAGGAGGTTTGATACTGTGCAGGTTTTAGTGACCCCTCATATCCGTAAAAAGCCTTGCGCTATCGGCATCCCTGTCCTTAAGGGCTTAAATCCTTAAGTTTGCCCAGGTTTAGAGTAGCGCCGCAATGTCATCCTCTACCCAACTTCTTACGGAGCGCAACATTACGACATTGAGTGGCTGATTCGTCCCGATAGTATTCTCGACCCCAGCCGTTGGTTCATTATCGTTCCCAATATGTTTGGCAATGGACTGTCGAGTTCGCCCAGCAACTGCTTTGATTGTAGACCGAGTGAAGAAGGCTTTTGGTTTAGCCATGTAGATAATGTTCGCGCTCAAGAACAACTGTTGCAGTCCGTATTCAAAATTGAACGTTTAGCGCTGATTTATGGCTGGTCAATGGGCGCACAGCAGGCATATCACTGGGGGGCATTGAGGAGCGATCGCTCCTCTAAACCCTGCTACGATCAACAAGCCTTGATGCGCCGCTATGAGGTAATTCGGGAAATCTGCGACGGTATGTTAAGCCTCGATTGGGGCGCTTACCAAAACGACCATGAGGACGCAAACGGTCAGTTTGAGATGAATTGGATGTATGCCGATGCCCTCGTCACCGCAGATCGTCATGCTTTCTTCAAATATATGGTCAAAACGATTGCCGAAAAGCACGGATTGCGTGCTACCTTTATGCCCAAGCCTTTTCCTCATTTGACTGGTAATGGCTGTCACACTCACCTCTCTGTCTGGAACACAGATCTTAACGCAAATCTCTTCCACGACGAGCAGGGAGAATTGGGACTTTCACCTCTAGCTTACCAGTTCATTGCAGGCGTGTTGCATTCTGCCGAGGCGCTGTGTGCTTTTTCAAATCCTACTGTCAATTCCTACAAGCGAATCAACGCCAAAGTGACTACTTCAGGGGCAACTTGGGCACCCAATACCATTACTTATAGCGGCAATAACCGCACTCATGCAATCCGCATTCCTGATGTCGATCGCTTCGAGTTTCGTCTGGCTGATGGTGCGGCTAATCCCTACCTACTAAGCGCTGCACTCATTGCTGCGGGACTTGATGGAATTGCCAACAAGCGCGATCCCGGACCGCGTTCTGACTTCAACAGCTATACAGAGCCACAAACAAGCGAACGAGTAAAACAGTTGCCGTCAAACCTATTGGATGCTTTACGCAGCCTCAAAGCAAACACAGTTTTACCCCAAGCTCTGGGAGAGCGGTTCACGGCAGCTTATTTAAAATTAAAACATCAGGAATGGAATAACTACAGTAGTTGCATCACCCCTTGGGAATTGGAAAATACTTTAGATTGCTAGCAGCACAACTTTTGTTAGAACTGATAACTTGTACCATCCCTATCGAGATATTGGTTACTTGCAAATGCTGTACACCACTTTAACAGGCGATCGCAATGCAACCAGAGAGAATCCAGGTTTTAACCCCCCTTCCGCACCCCCTACTGTCACAATCGGGTTTTTCGGAGTTTTACTAACTATAAAAGCTGTATTTTATACAAAATTGTGTAGAATTTCGATGGCGATACCTACGGTAAGCTGCGAAGAGCGCCAACCTCAAATCCTCAAACGTTCAAAATTCGTAGTGTGACACTTTAGGGTTTAGAAAACTTGATTACCCACGATCCACGTTTATGACACTGACTGCTAGCGAATTCCCAAAATCCTTTTATTTGGTAGGTTGGGACGTAAGGGAAAGAAGGTGTTTCTTTTATTTATAGCGGGTGGCGTGCCGCAACGCTAGTGAGAGGTTCATATCTTTCACTAATGTATTAATACTTAAAATTACGTTTTCAATAAATATATATTATTTTCCATAAAACGAAAAATCAGACTTTAGGCTCTTTGTAAAATCTTATTGATTTATGGACAAATATGATATTAATATGTTATATTTAAATTCACGAAAAATAACATTTTTTAAGCTTTTAAATAACCCTCCAAGAGTCCCAATAATACTTGTTTATTGATATTTTTTAGGCGATCGCCCCAACAGTGGAAAATTTTTCGTGGAGCGATGCTTTCCCAAAAGTGACAATTACCAACGGAAGTTGATTGAGGATTGTTTCAATCGAGATAAAAATGAGAAAATTCTGCCATCGTCTACAAGCTGCCTCATGGTCACAACATTATTGTTACGCTGTTTCCTGGTAATGTTTATCGTACTGATGAATTGGGTCTCGATCGCTCCTCAAGCAATTGCTCTACTACGTCCGCATCATGATGCACCAGGGGTTCTGCGCTATCATTCCCAAGTGTCTATCAAAGACGATACAGGATACGCTTGGCAGATATTACTATTCAAAGTCTTTGATGATGATAGACTGCAGAATATTCATCTGCGATTGGTGGGCTTTCCTGGTATCGTGGAATTCGCACACCCACAAGCACTCGAAATTTTGACAGCAAACGGCAAGATATTAACCGCAACTGATGTTTACTCAGAAAAGTCTCCTGCACCTAACGTAGGCGAATATAAGTTTGCTGATGTACTACCAAAGTTAGAAACAATTGATGCTTTGAAACTATACCTACCTTTACAAAGAAAGAAAAGCTTAATACTAACAATACCTAAAGAGGTAGTTACAGAATGGCAGTGGTTAATTACTGATTTTAACAATGTTGTTCAATAAAAAGTTTTATGGTGACCATCAAGGAGATAATGAGCCAAACACCAATGCTCGGTAATCTCAGGGTCGCCATTCCAAACCACTGGCTGCTTAATATCCAAAACAGAGAGTGTAAATGCAGTTGGTTGCTTGCCATGGGTTATTTCATGCTCATAGTATATCAATCTCTCTCGAGCGAGCCAACTCAAAGGGAACATAGGAATGATAAGCATAAGCTGTCAAGTAATGTCTTTTTCATCATCTATTGACAATAACGTCATGACATATATTCTGGCGTATTGCACAATTAGTACTTAACGTACATTTGCAATCGCCCCACACCACCTGAAAAATGCCAAAATAGAAGTGGAGTGATAGTACTAATGTATGCACATTCTGTGGTTTCGACGGGACTTGCGGTTAAGCGATAATGAAAGCGTAGCTAGGGCAACTGATAATAATGCCCAAGTATTACCTTGCTTTATTATCGATCCCTGGTTTTACGAGCAATCAGAGGTAGGTAAGGCACGGGTCAGATTTTTATTTGAGTCTTTAGAAAATTTAGAGAAAAACTTACGTTCATTGGGCAGTCAACTCTATCTATTTGAGGGAAATTCAGTAGATATTTTGCAACAACTTACCCAACAGTTAATTCAACTTGGGCACAAACCCAAGCTCTACTTTAACCGCGACGTGCAAGTTGAATATGGAATAAGTCGTGACAGAGCGATCGCTAACTTCTACCACCAATTCAATCTGGAATGCCACATCGGTCTCAACAACTTCTTACAGACAGATGATGACCATCGCGATCGGTGGTTTGAGGAGTACTACACTTATGTTAGGCAATCTCCACATCCGACGCCAATTCGCATTAACACCCCACAGTTATCGTTCAATTTACCCCAACTCACTTTCACCAAACTCAAGCAAAAGTACAGTACTTTTTACGAAACAAAGCGAGTTTACTTTAAAGGTGGAGAAACACAAGCGTTTTCCACACTGAATTCTTTTCTCACAAAACGATTTCATGGGTATCATTGGAAACTGTCACGTCCCTGGTTGGCACAACAAAAAGCAACGTCTCATCTATCACCACACCTAACTTTTGGTACAATCTCAGTCCGCACAGTCTACCAACGCACGAAAGCGCGAGCAATAGAACTAGCCGATCAACCAAAGGCTGAATTTTCTCTCAAGGCATTTCGAGACCGATTGCGTTGGCACGATAGTTTTACTCAACGGTTATACTTTCATCCAGAGATAGCATATACCAATCGTTATCCTGAATTTGACGAGTATTACAGACCAGATGAACTTACCCAACAGCAACAAGAGTTATTTCATGCTTGGTGTGAGGGTTTAACTGGTTTCCCAATGGTTGATGCCAGTATGCGTCAGCTCAGAACAATGGGCTGGATGAATTTCCGTATGCGGGCGATGTGTGCTACTTTCTTAACTATCAATTGCGGTATCTCCTGGCATCATGGTGCTAGACACTACATGAATTATTTGGTGGATGGAGATTTGGCGATCGATAATTGGCAGTGGCAAATGCAGGCAGGAATTACTAATCCCTTAAGTGACACTTTTCGTATTTATAATCCTAATAAGAATATTGAGGAGAAAGATTCAGATTTACGCTTCATTTACCACTGGGCACCAGAGTTACTAGGGTATAGTCTACCTGAAATTCTTCAAGGCAAGTATATCGAACATGGTTTATATCCACCACCAATTCTAGACTGGTCAATGACTCGTAAAGTTAACGGTAAAATTGTTTCTGACATTCGCAAACGGGTGCGAGAACGTCTGCTGGTGAGTGGTGGTGATGAGTTAGAAAGTGCTATAGCCACAAAAACAACCGTTGAAAAATACTTTGAGTCCAAAGATAAACAATACAAGCAGTTCAAGGAAAAAGATTTTCAGATTGAGAATTAAACATTTACTGTTCTAACTGTATTTGTACGAAAAGGTCAGTCGCGTCTGGAAAGATGTTGTAAGGTTCCACTAACCACTTATAACAGCAAACATTGTCTATGATTGAGTGTAAAGTT
Source organism: Scytonema sp. UIC 10036 (assembly GCF_009725235.1). The sequence goes on along the minus strand of NZ_WJFC01000055.1, from coordinate 36,113 downwards.
TTGGTGTCAAGGACTGTGGAGTGCCCAACTCCCAACGGATCTGAGTAATTAGAGGAAGATGGCTCAATATAAGAAATGACATTAAAGAGGACATACTTTTTAGCGCACTTAACCATTTTCTGAACAAAATACTCTACAAAACATTCGTAGTGTCGTACTCTTGTTACTAAAACTCCTAGCGCTAAAACAATATCAAATTTATTTTCTGGAGTAAAAGAGGGGTCGATAAAGTTAACTAACTTAAACTCTTGTGAGGGAACTTTCTGCTGATTTATTGGGATGAAAGCCGGGACAATATCAATCCCAAGATAATTGGAGTAGCTAATATTAGGAAACCGGGATGACAAGTAATCAAGAAGTTCTCCTTTGCCACAACCTATATCTAGTATTGAACAATTAGAGCTTATCGAAACTTTTTCAAAAAGCCGCTCGAAAACTCGAAAATCTCTTTTTTCGTCTCTTTCTCCGATACTTCTTGCTGATTTTAGTCCCTCCTTTGCAACCAGTTGAGAATAGTATTCTCTAATACATTGACCATCTTCTAACCACGTATTTATAAGTTCATCCGAGAATTGTGTTAGTGTCATTTGTCATGTAACTAAGTAGACAAAAATGAGGATTATTTTGAGTAATTTGGGGTGAATCGGACTTAACCGCACCCCAAATTTACGTTGTTGCTCATTTGAGCACGCCCTTTCGGGGTATTGTTTGCCTCGACACTGCTTAAGAGCTTGTGAATAGGTTTTGGTGTTGCACTGTGTGACGCAGTCATGTTCCTAACCCGACGCTTGAAGCTGGCTAACTTCATTAAGTCATGACTCTTAAGCGGACTGAAACCCGGAACGGGTAACCTTGAAACTAGTTCAAGGTTGAGTCATGGTGGAGTCAGTAAGTCGAATTGCTCCGATTTACTCTGGATTACTCCAGTTCACTTCCTCCTCCTACATCGCGTGTCACTTATACAATTATAGGACTTACGCATTGACAGAAAACATCAGACATGGAGTGAGAAATTTAGTGTCTCAACGTTTGATTGTTTAACGAATAAGAAGCAGCATTATTAACTTGTCCTTAATTTACGGACTGGTTGGTTTTGTTACAGGCGACAATGAAAGCTTACCGACTTTGCTGCATGAGTTGCGCCAACTGGCACACTGTATGGGTTACCAAACAGTTAGCGGAATGTTCCCTCAAAACTCCTTTATACTTAATTCACTTGCAAAAGCTGGATACCAAAAAGTTGAGTCTGAAGAGCTTTGGCTGTATGAATGGTGACGAATGACTTTCAATAAGCGTGCTCGTCAATGTTTTGGACTTGAGATAGCGACTTGACGCGGTTACCCAAAGCAAATTCATTCCCAAGTTTTACTTCTTTGGGAGAACAGATAAATTTTGAAAAATTCCTAGAATGCAATTACCAAGCAATAATTCTTCCATCTCCTAGTTTGGGACTAACTAGGAGTTTTTTAATCTCTTAGGAGCGATGTATATCTTCAGAAATAAACCTAATTAACTCATACTTAAGACTTGTAAATAATTAGTTCTGATGGCAGATTGGAAATAGAAGTTTGAATTGTTATTATGTCATTGTGAAATTAAAAAGTTTATCCCCAAAAGAACAATGAACATTATTGCTTGGATTGTTTTAGGTTTGATTGCTGGAGCTATAGCTAAGGCTATTTATCCCGGACATCAAGGTGGCGGAATCCTGGGAACTATCTTGTTGGGAATTATCGGTGCTTTTGTCGGTGGCAGTTTGGGTGTATTCTTCAGCACCGGACAATTTAGCTTGGCAGCTTCTACTTTGAGTATTCCTGGTATCGCATTAGCAGTTCTGGGTGCGCTTGTTGCTGTTTTTGTTTGGAATTTAGTTACCCGTCATGCAGCGTAATCAATTAAAATACACTAAATTTATAGTCAACCTCAGGGAGCGAATTTCTATATATTATCCCTGAATTTAATAAGAAAAATGGCGCTCCTCTCTAGTTAGGGAGCGCTATCATTATTGAAGAAAAGAAGCACTTGCTTTGAAACTAATGAACAGAAATAAAAGAATAACAACGTTATAATTCTTTCTCCATAAATACAGTACATAAACTATCGTTATATCGCTCAATACAGTAAAATCCAAGCCGTTTGTAGAATTCAATTGCCTGAGACTGCTTTTCTTGACTAAAAGTGTCAAGTCTGATTTTCTTGTAAGCAGCAGAACGTGCAAAATCTAAGAGCATCTGAGCCATTTCTTTACCCAATCCTCGTCCTCGATACTCTTTTAAAAACCACATCCGTTTGAGTTCGCCGATTTCTTCGTTGAATCGGCGTATAGCTCCAGTACCTACAACTCGATAGCGATCCAGCAGTACCAGGAACATACCATTATTGTCAAAGTAGTGAGATTGCACCATCACCAAGTCAAGCATGGGATCGTAGAGCTTGAGTTGTTCTTCACTCACCATACCTGTAAAAATTTCCAGACAAGTTGTTATGATTACTTGCTTGGCTTCTTCAATTTGATGTCCTTGTATTGGTTTAATTTCAATCATCTGTTCTACTCAATCTTTCACCAAATAGAATCAATCGGGTGTAGTTATGCTTAAGTTTATCTCTCATTTTATCTACCAACTACCTCCATCACCACCACCTCCACAGTCACCCCCGGAACTACCACCTCCATCATAAAAACCACTAGAGTAGTCCGAATCAATTGCGGGTATTGTTGTGACATTCGCTTTATAATAGTCGCAACAATAGCATTTTTCAGTCACTATTTTTTGACCTTTGTTGGCTATAGTGGCTTGTTGCAAAATTGGTGATGTACGTTCTACAGTCAATTCCTTACAGGTAGAACACATGGTAAATTTACGACTCTTAGGTGCATAAGCTCGTATGTGGACTCCTCGTTCAGTAGGGTTGGGGTAGCATTTTCGACATTGCCACCCCTCAAAACTAACGCTCCCTAATGTTTGAGCAGCTTGCTCTGGTTTGCTAAGGTAAGAAATAAGCGATAATGAGTCTAATTTATCCATCGGCTGTCGGCATTGAGCCCATTTCGCCGCTTCATCTTTTTCAATTTTGTTTACACGAGAACGACCATTAGGTTCAAGTAAAGGGTGACTCAGAGCTTTTGCAATTGCGATAAGCCGGGTACGGCTTGCGCTAAGAGCGATCGCACTTCCTATCAAAGCAACTCCTATCAATCCAAAGAAAATTGCTTCAGGATGATATTTAGAAACATCTTCTATATAACGGGATTGATTGCCTGATAGAGAAGAAACAAGTGCTTGTGTTCCTGCGACTATCCCTGAAGAATATTCCCCTAATTTAAATTGAGGAATAATTTGTAACTCAATAATTTCCTTAACACGCCTGTTAGGTAAAACTGATGGAGTTCCTTCGCCAGTTTTAATCTCTACTTACGGTCATCTTTAGAAATTAAAAATAATACTCCATAGGTTTTGCCTCTTTTGCCAAGTCCCCAGCGATAAAATAAGTCTCTTGCAAACTGCTTTGGGTTAGAGCTAGGTGCTGTATCTGTCACTGTCACCACAGCTATTTCATTTCCAGTTTTTTTCTCCAAATTAGAAAGAAGTTGATTCAACTGGGCTTCTGTTTCTGCGTTCAGTAAATTTGCCATATCTGTTACCCAACCTTTATTGTTTAAATGAGGGTTGGGAACTTCTCTTACAGTAATAGCTTCTGCAGGTACAGCAATACAGAAAAGCACGACACAAATTAGAGTTAACACTAAAACTTTTTTTAACATTTTATCATTCCATTGTTGGCACAACATTTGGCTTCTAATCAGCCCGTGTAGGTAAGCTTTGCTTGTATAGCCCCACATTTCCAATGTCTATACTGTAAAGACAACTGTCGAGAGCCAAATTTTCCTTAAATAAGGGATTTCCCATAAATTAATAAAATTTCCGTCATACACTGGAACCAACTCAGATAACAGATACGCATTTTCGTTGAATTATCGAAACTTTGTAACTATAAATCTGGGCAAATACTATGAATGAGTGTCACTAGGAATATTAAGGTGGCACCAAATAGTAATTGCCTGGTATCTCTCCAGGCAGTATCCCAATTACTTTTTATCCTCTTATGTCTCAAATACAGAGAAACGAAATTACTGACAATATCTTGATTGCGGATATCAGAAACCAAGCCCGATGGTTGTTCTTTGTGGGCATCCTTGGGATTATCACTTGCATAGCCATCTTGTCCGCTGGCGCTAGTTTCCTAATTGTGGGGAAAACACCAACTGGCGTTTTCACTTCGATTGCAGGATCTTTTACTGTTATGCCTTTCTTAGGTATGACTAAAACCGCGCATACTTGGTTGACAAAAGCTAGACAAGAACTACTAGCCGAATCATCCACCAAGCATTAAATTCATTAATGCTCATATCTGCTTTTAATGGCACCAATTGGTGCTTTTTTTATTTTGGATTTTATGGGGACACAGGAATATTCGGCACACCGAACGGTATACCAAAATTAAATCCCCGACGCTTTAATGCGATTGATTGGAACCGGATTGAAGATTGAGAGAAGTGACCATACCAATAATTCAAATCATGGCTCCTGATGAAGAAAACCCTGCACTTCTTCAATACTGTATGGTGGGAACCGGAGGTGTAAAACAGCATGGCAATTTGGGCAGACAGGTCGCAGATCTGCAATTGGATCGACTTCGTACTCCTCTGCTATTTCTGACAAAGCTTTCAGATGATGAACGTGGATTAAGTCCTCTGCAACGGTTCCGTATACCCTAGCAAATTCAAAGCCACAAACGAAACATTTTTTTCCGTAGTAATTAATACATTGTTGGCGGGCAATAGGGTTGCGCTCATAACGATTTACAAGGACTCTTGTCACCGATCCTTCATGAAAACTCACCGTATCGGGAGGAACTTCTTCTGGAAATGAAAATTTTTGATTAGTTATTGTATTTTCTATTTTATTTTCTATTTTATTTTCTACTGATTCTCGTCCCAAATTGGTTAAAGTCCAAATTCCTTGTCCATTTACCTTGTCCTTCTCAATTAATCCTGCACTCCCAAGCTCCGTTCGACACCATCTAACCTCGTTCTCCCAAGCTAGCTCAGGTTTTTTCTCAGGTTTTTTTGAATCTCTCATACGTGTTCTAGCTTCGTCCGAAAGATTTAGTCTATTAGCTAGTTCTTCATAAATACTCCATCCAGTTGCCCGATCCTGAATTTTTATAGATCCTCCTCTCTCTGCAATCACACATAGTAATTCTTCTTTGATTTGAAACCTTTGAGGAAATCTACTTTGGAAGTTTGTATCTTTCACCATGTTGCTAGGTATTGTAATTTAAAGTAAGAAAACTCAATAAATAAATTTTAAATTATCAGGCTTTGATTTTTAAACGGGATTTGAGAAATATGGGAATGCCCAAATTCACGAAATTAAACTTTTTGGGATATTTCTCAAAAGTACCCGTTTTTCTGACTTAACCTCAACCATCAAAAATCAAGCAATTGGCGGTCTACCATTCTTAATAAAAAAATCGTTGAGTGCTTCCGTAAGCTGCTCCTGTATAGAGGTTAAAACTCCTAGAACCCACTTTACCTCACTTCGCCCAACTCCTAAAAGCTGCCGATAAACTTCGTTTTCAGTACCGCAATTGGGCTGATACCCTGGCGCAAGACTTTGCCCTTATCTGCACCACAGAAAGCTTTTTACCCGATGACGACCTTCAGCAACGCACTCTCTACGACCAAGTCGTACACCCCCTCACCCAAGGTCATAAAAAAGTTGCTTACTTTCTCATTGATGCCTTCCGCTACGAAATGGCAACAGAACAATATGGGTAATCTTATAATAAAGATACACATTGTGTATCTGGCAGTCCTATGCTAAGGTACAAGACAAAGGAGGACATTATGCAGCCCCAGAGCAACCCTGATATTCCTACTTGCGCCGTCAATCTGCGTATCCGTAAGGATGTGCGGACGCTTATTGACCGAGCAGCAAAAGCGCAAAGCAAATCACGTTCAGACTTTATGATTGATGCTGCGCGGCGAGCGGCGGAAGATACGCTGCTTGACCAGACCTTTGTGCGAGTGGACGAAGAAACCTATCAGCATTTTCTGAATGTTCTGGATAGCCCGCCCTGCAATGAAGGGTTTGAACGCTTGATGAATGTTAAGAAGCCGTGGGGATAGATGACCCTTCAAGCCCCTGTACCTCTTGCGGATACTCACGTATTGGATGACTTTGATTGCGGAGTAGCCAGCCTGAATGACTGGTTAAAACGCCGCGCTGTTGCCAATCAGAAGAACAATGCATCACGTACCTATGTTGTAACGGATGGGGAAAAAGTGATTGCTTACTATTGCCTTTCCTCTGGCGCATTGGCGCTCTCACACGCGCCATCGCCTATAAGACGGAATATGCCCGACCCCATACCCGTAGCCATTCTTGGAAGGCTTGGAGTAGATACCTCATGGAAAGGGCAGGGGTTAGGCGCGGCGTTACTACAGGATGCGGTGCTTCGTACAATGCAGGCAGCAGAGATACTAGGCATTCGTGGAATAGTAGTACATGCCATATCGGAAGAAGCTAAGCAATTCTACCAGCATTACGGGTTTTCTCCTTCGCCCACGCAACCCATGACGCTTATTCTGTCTATCAAGAAAGTCATAATATAATCTCAAAATCAGCGCTTGTAAAAAATGTATTTTTACGCTTCATAATGCGCTTTTAGAATTTGTACAGCGAATTCTAAAAAGGTTGGTAGAAGCCATGCCTAGAGGCGGAGCCAGATCGGGAGCGGGAAGAAAACCAAAATACGGCGAAGCGACCAAGTTAAGATGTGTACCCGTTCTTTCGTTCCACCCTTGTGGTAACTTTGGGCAGATGAGCGTAAGCTAGGTCTAGATGATTTCATAGGAAACGATATCTGAGAAGCATATGTTGCAATACTTTCAGTCTATCTTGCCTCTCATAACAAATTAATCACACTCTCAAATACGGTTTGCAGTTTCACCATGATTGTCAGATTATTTCTGACAACTTCAAGTTAAAGATTGAAGGCGATAGTGTTGGTTATCTGATATCTTGCACCTTCTCAATAAGGGAGTGTGCGGCATAGCCCTACCTACGAAATAATCAGCTTTTTGGGCTTTGATTTTTGCAATAAGGTAATGGTGCAAGATGTGAGTTATGCAACTTTCAGGAATGCGATCGCTCAGATGAATAATCTTGAATTTTGGAAAGCTCCAGATACCGAGCGCTTCATCTGGTCGCGGTTACCAGATTATCGCCTAAGTAAGTTTCACGTAAGCCTGCCATTTGTGTATTCTCTAGAAATGACTGGGAATTATTTGTTAGACATCTCCAGAACAGTTCAATTTTTGAATTTAATTTAAATTCCTATAAACCCAAGCAGTGGGGAGAAAAGAAACAAAATTCCCATCACTCCCCTAGTATCAAGTTATTAACTTTTTTATGCTTCTACAGCATTAGATCTATCTCGTAACCATTGTTCTAAATCAGCTACAGTCGAAAAATCCAGTAATGCTTCTGCTAATTCTTCTAACTGTTGGACAGGTAATTTACGAATTTGTTCAATTAATCGGGCTTCAATCTCACCAAGACGACGATTGAGTAGTCGTATAATGACTTTCTGCTCACCTATTATTTCGCCTTCTTCTCTAGCCAATTGTACAGTTGGGCTAACCAAAGTCATTTTCCTTTCCTCCTCAAAACGATTGATTTTGATCGCTAATCTTTGTTGTAGCTGTTGAGGCAATGTCATCATCGTATCAATTATGTCAAAGAGTTTAACAATTTGTTGTTTTGTTAAACCCCGTTCATAAAGTCCGCGAATTAAATGCCAATGGACATTCTTCCCGTTGGGTTAAATCACTAGTCGTTGCTTTAGTTTTTAGGTGCGCCATCGTAATGATGGCAAATGGGTTACTATTTGATTCTAACTCATGCCAACTCTGTTCGTAATCCATGAGCTTGACAGTAGGAAATGTGAAACTCAATGAACAATCTAAAACAGATTTCGCATATCGGTTAGGTCGCTATGTAGGAATAGTGTCACCTAAAACCGCCAGACTCACAACAAATTTATCGTAAAGTTCGGCAGCGCGGTAATTATAAGTGTAGATTCGCTTTTCCAAGTTGACATCATAATAGCTTTGCACCTCAACATGGATTAAAATCCAAGCTTCTTTTTTGTCTAACAACGCAACTTTGTAAAGTTTATCAGCCACTCCATCTCCCGTTTCTGCTGAAGCAGTAATATTTTGAAGTTCTTTATCAAGAGATTCAGGGGTTTGCGTCCAATCAATTGCTCTGTGTACTTCGGGAAAGAAAAAGGATAAGAAGTTTTCAAAATATTCGTTTAAAGCTTCTTTCCAGGATTTATCATAATTCGCTCTGACTTCAGTCATTTTGCTTTTACTAAATGATATTTGCTTGGGAAAATCTAGTGTTGGGTTAACTTGTTAAGAAAGCATTTGGTTAGCTCTCATGAACTGAACAAGTAGAATCTAACTCTAGGGGATTCTAGTGTGAATCAACAAAATTTTTCTTTTAATTTTTAAAATTCAAATCTTCTATAGGACGATTCAAGCTAAACACAATTCAGCTGCTTTATCAAAAAGCTTATTAAACAGCAGAAGAATTTTGGATATCACCAGATTTAACATGAAAGAATTCAGGAGTCAGTCGCCAGAATTCAGTTGAAGGTTAAGCTACTGGCGGATGAATAAAGGGTGACGAAACACCACACCAAAATTTTAAATTTGCTGGTCAACCATCGATACTGCAAGGGGTCTCGAATTTTTGTAGGTTGGGTTGTAAAATCGTGAAACCCAACCAATTCCTGTAAATGTTGGGTTTCGTTCCTCAACCCAACTTACGTGTTTTCATATTTTTACCGCAAATTCCTCGTATTTATGTATACACTGTAGCATTTCCAATGTAAGAAGGTTTTGGTATTAATTAAGGTTAGTTTTTTTCGCAATACATCTAGCATCTAACAATATCGATTCTCCAGCACTAAATGCAGTACAATCTTGTACAACTTTGGATAAAGCGGGAACTGTTCCTTTTTGCAAACTATCGAGGGTTTCTCTCATCAATTTTGCTAGCATATCATCTGGCAATTTTGGTGATAGATATTGTCGCAACCATTTTGTTTTTGTGATATATTCGGGAGCAAATACTCTTTTTTCTATTAAGAAGAAATCAACACCATATTTTTGAATTAAATTTTGTGTATCTGCTAGCTCGGAACTATAATGAGCGCGAATTAAATCAGCTAGTCGTTGGCGAATCTGGCGATAATAACCAACATGGTAAGCGATCGCATATTCATTACCAACTAAAATAGGACGTTGAGCAAAACTAGGTATGTTATTAGCTTCTCCTACCAAAGACGCTATGAGTGTATCTTTGGGATATTGTTGAAGAAATTCATATAAACCAGTTTTTTGACCTACTATATAACTATTAATTGGAAAACTTTTTTTCCAAAAAATATTGGGGTAGAAAACAATGAATATCCCAATTATGAGTGTTGTTGAAATTGCTAAAAATTTGCGTTTTCGACTTGTGTTAAGAATGGCATCTAATATTAGCGTGAGTGCGATCGCAGTGGCTAAAGCTAGAACAATTTTAGAACTATGCACTGTAAATCGGCTTGGAAGATATAGCTTGAACAGCAGAATATGAGCTGCAAAAAACAAAAATAAGGAAGTAATTATTAGATGAATCAGTGTAGAAACATTCCCTCGTACCTGTTGAACCAGTGGGAAACGAGTTTTCAATCGCAGTAATAGAGGTAAAAAGAGTCCCAGAAAAACTATCGGTGGATTAAACGATATTCTCAGCCCAGCACGGCTTGCACCGAACCAAAATCGCCATGGATTGTCATCATGAAAAAAGCTCATTCTCCCAGATGAGAGAAACTCGGGTAATGTTCTAGCCTCTTTCACAGTCATTAAGGGACCAAATTGCGAAGCGTCTAAAAAATAAGGGAGGAGGCTTCCGAACCCAACCACTATCCCCAATCCACAAAACCAATAATTGCTACGTTCCCCAGATAATCGTGGTAACCCATTTTGAAACTTAAAAATTTGCAAAATCAAAATGCCAACAGATATCAGCACAAATCCAGGGTAGAATAATCCCAGCAGTGCTAAGAATACAAGGCATGGAAATAAAGAACGTTTGAGTAGATAGTAAGTAAATGCAAAGAAAAAAGGATACAGAAAAGCTCTAGATGTTGCTGAAATGATATCGTCTCCCAGCCATAAACCCTGATTCAGTATTACCGTACCGATAAAGCCTGTAACTGGTATTGGCAAAATTTCTACACAAACACCAAAGCAATACACAGTTGTCATAACATCTAACAAGACTGGTAAAATCTTACTTGCTAAGATTGGATTAATTCCTGCTATTGCCAGTATTTGATAAAAAGCTTTGTAGCCCGGTGGTGCAATAGATTCAAAGTAATCGGCTATTAAATCTTTTGGAAACAATTGGTTATCTACAAACCGTTGCATCCAAAAAATATGTTGTCGGGCGTCATCTTGAATGATATATTGATGTTGAAAGGTTGGTAGTATAGCGATCGCACTATAAATAGTAGCCACAGCTATACTTAGAGTCAACCAAAAAATTGTATAACTTTTCGTTTTTTTAGTTAAAGCGCTCAAGGAATGATATGTTTCAGTCGCTGCCATTTTTTGTTAAATAAATAGACATATATAATTGACTTGTAATATCATATAGCTTTTCAGAAATTATCATGCAGTCAGACACGCGAACAGGTAAAGATTCTCAATTTATACCATCTGTATGTCCAGCTTTTTCGCTTGTTCTGCCTGTGTATAACGAAGAAAAAAGCATTGCAGCCACATTAAGTAATTTGCACCGTACCCTTAACTCAGCTAACTGTCAGTACGAAATTATAGTAGTTAACGATGGCTCTACAGATGAGACTGGTGATATTTTAAGCTCCCACAGTGACATTCGTGTAATAGAACATATCAGAAATCGGGGATATGGTGCTGCTCTAAAATCAGGAATTCGCCAAGCTAAGTATCCTCTGATTGTCATTACTGATGCTGATGGAACTTATCCTAACGAACGGATTCCAGAACTAGTGGCTCTTACCAACCAGGCTGATATGGTTGTTGGAGCTAGAATAGGGAATAATGTCACTTACTCAAAACTCCGCAAAATACCTAAGTGGTTTTTAGTCCGTTTTGCAGAATGGATTTCTATGACGAGCATTCCAGACTTGAATAGTGGGTTAAGGGTGTTCCGTAAAAGCATCGTTGAGGAATTTTTAAATATCTTACCTGATACCTTCAGCTTTACCACCACTATTACATTAGCAATGCTCACCAATCACTACATTGTTCAGTATGTCCCTATTGACTACCATCATCGGGTAGGTAAAAGCAAGATTAAACCCATTCAGGATACTTTACGTTTTGTGCAACTTATTCTGCGCGTAGGAGTGTATTTTGCCCCTTTACGCGTCTTTCTCCCTGTCGCTGGGTTATTTTTCGCTGGTTTTCTGATGACTCTGTGTCAAGATATCTTTATTAGACGCGATTTAACCGAGCGTACTTTGATTCTCTTTGTTGCTGCTACTCAATTGGGTATGTTTGCTTTACTAGCTGATATGATTGACAAACGTAGTGGGAAAGGATAGAGGATTAAAATTTCATCCTTTATCCTTTCCAGCGATCGTATGGCATAATAATAGTACGCATACTAAATAATTAGATATGGTTTCCAAGCCACATAATTCTCAAGATTTGGCGTCTTGGCAGCAAGTTCGCGCTCCTTATGGGACTGGCTACCGCATTAAACTTCTTTCACAACTCCTGGCTCGCAAGTTTACAGAACGCCTAGAACCGTTTGGATTGACACCTTTTCACTGGGTTGTTCTGTGCTGTTTGTGGGAAGAGGACGGTTTACCGACATCTAGTATAGGGGATAAACTACAACAAGTTGGCGGTACCTTAACTGGTGTCCTTGATAGAATGGAGGAAAGAAAATTGATTCGTCGAGAACGCGATTCTCGCGATCGCCGCATCTGGCGGATTTGGTTAACCGACGCAGGTAAGGAACTTGAAACTGTGTTACCACCTATCGCAGTTGAGATTCGCGAACAAGCGATGCGCGGTATTTCCTATGCCGAACGCGAGCTATTTTCGCAAATACTGAGTAAGACAATTGACAATCTTTCATAGAAAAATCACCTGATTGGGTGATGCCATATCTAAGTTTTCTTGAAAAAATATTACGTATTCTAAATAATTAACCTCTAACTAAATAGTACGTGTACTAAGTAATTTTCCAAATTGACTTTTGATATACCAGGGATTTAGTCATCATGAAATTCACAAACAATAACGGACATAAAACTGTAGTTTTAGAACCAGAACCAGTCAAAGATATAGAAACACTCTCTGTAGCGATCGCAAATAAAACTGCAAATGAGGAGATGGTACTGGCTCCAGAAAAGAGTGTGAGTACTCCATCTGAGGCAGAAGTACCACAACTACCAGAAACCCCAAAGCGGAAGAAGCCAATGGGATTGATATTGACAGCATTGGGTGTGGGTGCGATCGCAGCGAGTGGTTTTGGTTATCGTTGGTGGCAGTATGCATCCAGCCATCAAGAAACAGACAACGCCCAAGTCGCAGGGCACATTCACCAAGTCAGCAGTCGTATTCCCGGAACAGTCAGCCAAGTACTGGTAAATGACAACCAGCTAGTGCAACCGGGACAATTACTAGTAAAACTCGATCCGCGAGATATAGAGAGTAAAGTACAGCAAGCAGAAGCAGCATTACAAAATGCGCGCCGTCAAGCAGAAGCAGCACAAGCAAACATTGCTCTCGCTTCAGAAACAACCACAGCCAAAACCACTCAAGCGCAAGGAGATGTGAGTGGGGCATTAGCAGCAATTTCCACAGCTACTGCAGCAGTGCAAGAAGCCCAAGCGGGGATTCCGGCGGCGCAAGCAGAAGTCAAAGTAGCAGAAGCAGGAGTTCCCACAGCCCAAGCACAGGTAGCACAGGCAGATGCCAATTTACAGAAAGCCCAAGCTGACTACAACCGTTACAACACCCTATATCAACAAGGCGCAATTGCCCGCCAACAATTAGATACAGCCAAAGCAGCCTATGATGTTGCTTCAGCACAGAAGAGTGCCGCTGTTCAGGCAGTGCAACAAGCACAAGCGCGACTTGCAGCAGCAAGAGTTGGTGTAGCCAAAGCAGAATCTCAACTAGCACAAGCACAAGAAGGTGTTGTCAGCGCCCAAGCAAAATTAGCAGCATCGAGGGGAGGCTTGCAACAAGCAACTGCGAGTGGACGACAAACAACAGTGAACCGCAGCCAGTATGAAGCCGCAAAAGCAGCCATAGCCCAAACAGAAGCATCTTTGAAAGATGCACAGTTGCAGCTCTCTTATACCAACATCACTGCTCCTGCCAGCGGACACATCGGACGAAAAACAGTGGAAGTTGGGAATCGGATACAAGCAGGCACACCAGTCATGGCGATTGTGAGTAACGAGTATTGGCTTGTTGCCAACTTTAAAGAAACCCAATTAGAAGACATGAAGCCGGGACAATCCGTAGAAATTAAGCTAGACGCATTTCCCCATCATACTTTTGTAGGTCATGTTGACAGTATTGCTCCAGCGTCAGGCGCTCAATTTGCCCTTTTACCACCGGATAACGCCACAGGTAACTTTACCAAAATCGTGCAACGCATTCCTGTAAAAATTGTTTTTGACCGAGAGAGTATAAAAGGCTATGAAGCACGAATTACTCCTGGAATGTCCGCAGATGTTAGCGTAGCTGTGAAATAATTATGAATTATGAATTATGAATTATGAAGGCTTCAATTCATCATTCATCCTTTATCTCTCCCTGTAGAGAGGGGTTAGGGTTGGAGCCTGATGATATTTATGAAGATATATGACAGGTATAAAACAACCCTTGTATGAACACGCGATCGCCCATAAGTAAATTACTACCACCCGCATTAAGGTCAAGAAACTATCAATTATTTTTTACCGGACAAGGCATTTCTTTGATTGGTTCTTGGATGACTCAACTAGCTACAATTTGGCTGGTTTACGATCTAACAAACTCCGCTTTTATGTTAGGTGTTATCGGCTTTACCAGTCAAATTCCGAGCTTTTTTCTAACTCCTTTTGGTGGGGTATTTGTGGATCGCTTTTCCCGTCACCGCACTCTTGTTGGTACTCAAGTACTAGCAATGATACAGTCCTTGGCATTAGCAATCTTAGCATTTACTGGTACTATCCAAATTTGGCATATCATTGCATTAAGTTTGTTTCAAGGATTTATTAATGCCTTTGATGCACCAGCCAGACAAGCATTTGTACCAGAGTTAGTGGAACGTAGAGACGATTTAGCAAATGCTATTGCCATTAACTCAACCATGTTTAATGGAGCGAGGTTAATTGGTCCTGCAATTGGGGGATTACTTATTGCCAGAGTAGGTTCTGCTTACTGTTTCCTCATTGATGGGTTGAGTTATATTGCAGTCATTATAGCATTACTGGCAATGAAAATTAAGCCTTCAAGAATGACAGGAACTCATAGCAATCCTATAGTAGAAATCAAAGAAGGATTTGCTTATGCTTTTGGTTTTCCACCCATTCGAGCTATTCTATTAATATCAGCTTTAGTCAGCTTTTTTGGAATGCAATACACTGTTCTTGCCCCAGTTTTTGCAGAAGAAATCCTAAAAGGTGGTGCAGAAACTTTAGGTTTCTTAATGGCAGGTTCGGGAGTAGGAGCGTTAACTGGTGGTATTTATTTAGCAACACGAAGAACCGTCGTAGGGCTTGGGAAACTGATTGTTTTAGGTCCCACTGTTTTAGGAATTGGTTTAATTGCCTTTGCCTTATCGCGCATACTTCCAATTTCGTTGCTAACAATGCTGTTTGTTGGTTTGGGAACAATTATTCAAATTGCCAGTAGCAACACAGTATTACAGACAATTGTTCGGGAAAATATGCGTGGGCGAGTCATGAGCTTATATACGATGTCATTTTTAGGCACGATCCCCTTTGGAAATTTAGTGGGAGGTGCATTAGCTCGTCAAATTGGTGCTCCTACAACTTTAATCATTGATGGTATAGTTTGTATCTTAGGTTCCATATATTTTGCCAGACAGTTACCTGCTTTAAGGAAATTGGTTCATCCAATTTTGGCTGAAAAAGGTATTGTAGTCAGTGCTAAACAATAATTCATCTCGAATCCGGTAGCATCTGAATAATTAAACCGCAGAGGGCGCAGAGGGCGCAGAGGAAAAGAAAGGAGAAATAATTCTGATCCAAACGGATTTGAGATCGATTGTCAAAAAAATTTTTGGAGTCCTGTTGTGACTAATACAAATGCTGTTGGCAATGGGGGTAATCGGGGTTCTGCCAATTCCCCCTCCAATCAAAAAGTCCCCTTGAGAACCTGGATAGGCGTTTTAGCCAGTATGCTTGGTGCTTTTATGGCAGTACTGGATATTCAGATTACCAATGCTTCTTTACAAGAAATCCAGGCAACATTAGGAGCAACTCTAGAAGAAGGTTCTTGGATTTCTACAGCATATCTTGTGGCAGAAATTGTCGTGATACCCCTAACAGGATGGCTGTCTCGTGTCTTTTCCCTGCGACGGTATTTGTTAGTTAACACTGCCCTATTTATCTTGTTTTCCATAACTTGTGCTTGGGCGTGGAACCTCAACTCCATGATTGTTTTCCGCGCCTTACAAGGTTTTACTGGAGGAGTTTTAATTCCTACTGCTATGGCAGTTGTACTGACATATTTGCCTCCATCCAAACAACCAATCGGTTTAGCTGCATTTGGGATTACAGCAGTTTTTGCACCATCTATTGGTCCAACATTAGGTGGTTGGTTAACAGAAAATTACAGCTGGCAATATAGCTTTTATATAAATGTTTTTCCTGGTTTGTTAATGCTGGCTGGGGTGTGGTATGGAATTAAGCAAGAACCACCGCAACTACAATTGCTCAAACAAGGTGATTGGTTGGGAATTATTTCTATGGCAATTGGGTTAGGTTCTCTGCAAATTGTTCTAGAAGAAGGTAGCCGGAAAGACTGGTTTGGTTCAGCCTTGATTGTGCGCTTAAGTATTGTAGCGGCAATTTTTCTGGCGTTATTCTTTTGGATTGAGTTAACTCGCAGACAACCATTTATTAATTTAGGGCTTTTGCGATATCGTAACTTTGGTTTAGCAAGTGTCGTGAATGTTTCCTTAGGAGTGGGATTGTACGGTTCAATTTATATTTTGCCACTGTATTTAGCTCAAATTCAAGGATACAATGCCTTGCAAATCGGTGAAGTTCTGATTTGGGCGGGGATTCCTCAGTTATTTATTATTCCCTTTATTCCCAAACTCATGCAACGTATTGATGTGCGGTTAATGGTGGCTGTGGGTGTAGCTTTGTTTTCCATAAGTGTCTTTATGAACGCTAGGATGACGTATGAAACAGGGCTAGATCAATTGCGATGGTCACAACTTGTGCGTGCAATGGGACAACCACTGATTATGGTACCGTTAACTTCAATCGCCACTGCGGGATTAAACCCTAAAGAAGCTGGTTCCGCAAGTGGTTTATTTAATATGATGCGGAATTTAGGCGGTTCTATAGGAATTGCAGCATTAGCGACTTTATTAACTAATAGAGAACAGTTTCATTCTAATAGGTTAGGTGAATCAGTCTCTATATATAGCCCTGCAACTCAAGAGCGAATTAACCAGCTAACTCAATATTTTGCTAATCGAGGCGGAGTGGATTTAGAGACAGCACAAAACCAAGCAATAGCTGCTATTGACAAAATTGTGCGTCGTGAAGCTTTTGTTATGGCTTTTAACGATTGTTTCTATTTTATTGGCATTGCCTTATTATTAAGCGGTATTGCTATTTTGTTTATCAAAAAAGTTAAGCCCACAGGCGGTGCTGTAGCGCATTGAGGGGTTAGGGTTTCGGGGTTAGGGGTTAGAGAATCGCTCACTAATCGCTTTTTTATATTCCTATCCCACTTAAAGATTACCTAATTAAATGAACCGCGTTCGCGAAGCGTGCCGACGAAGGAGGCATAGACGCGAAGTATACGAAGAAAGAGGAGAATAAGAACGTTAGTTTTATAGCATCAAGGGAGTATTTCCTATTGTAAGCAGTTTATAATGGTTACTAAATTATTGATAAAAAAACACTAAGATGGTTACTAGCAGGCATGAATACTACATTTCATCAGAAGAATATTTGGAAGCTGAGAAATACAGTCAAATTAAACACGAGTATATTGATGGGCAAGTCTTTGCAATGGCAGGAGCAAGCGATGCTCACGTTACCATCAGTCTAAACTTATCATTTCTCTTACGAAACCATCTTCGGGGTAAAGGTTGCCGCGTTTACGCATTTGATATGAAAGCACAAATTGAAACCTTAAATTGCTACTACTATCCTGATGTGATGGTTACCTGTGACGCAAGAGATAGAGAATTTGAATACTTTAAAAAATTTCCTTGCTTGATTGTAGAAGTGCTTTCCGATTCAACAGAAGCATTAGACAGAGGTAAAAAGTTTGCTAACTACCGACATTTAGAAACACTTCAAGAATATGTCCTCATTTCCCAAGACACAATGATTGTAGAGTGTTTCCGTCGCAATTCAGAAGGTCGTTGGGAACTTTTTTCGTTTGAAAAAGACGAAGAAGTCCATTTAGCAAGTGTTGATTTTCGTTGCCCAATAGCAGCAATCTACGAAGATGTTACTTTAACTGAGGAATCATCATGAAAACTTTTAAAGTAGGGTGGATATTGCTAGCCCTGTCAACGTGACTCATAAAATCTAGCGTCCAAGCCGTTTGAAAAAGTAACTCGGATGAGTATAAATACTCCAAATCATTTAATTTATGACATTTTGACTTCCGTCTTAAGTTAGAAGTTTTGCTTTAAATACAATATTTCTACAGATAGTAGAACTTTATTTAAAATTTATGTTAAAAAAATCTTGGCTTAAACCTTAAACAAGCTGCTAATTAGCAAATTCTCTGAATCCCTAGCTAGTTAGCAACTTTTCTGGATTTTACGAACTTTGATTAAATTCTGTTTTTAGTGTTTGTATTCTCTAAAATTGAACTCAATCTTTGATGTTGTCTCAACCATTCTGAACAAACTTCTTTTTTAGTCCTTAACAGTTTGAGTTTTGAGTTTTAGGTTTGAGTTTGTCGAATTTACAGATTATTTACTTCTAGCGTTAGACAGAAATTATTTCCCTTAAGTGTGGAATAAATGACAGAATATCAAACGTATATTAAGAATTTAACTAAAAAATCCCAACCATGATTAATTAGTTGGGACATTAATTAGCAGAGACGAAACGTGAAATGATTCTAGTGATGAGTAGATGTACTAAACCTGCTTATACTTGGCTAAAAACGGTTTCAAATGTTTGTAGCGCTGGTACTTTGCTAACCACTCCGAGCAAACTTCATTGACAAGTTCTATTTCTCCACGAGTCAATTCTTCATCCGATTTTCCAGACGCTAAAATTTTCGCAGCAATAGCTGCTTTATCGTATTCGACACCCTGTTTGAATAACTCTGAGTAGTATATTGCCTCCTTCTCTTCAACCGTCGTGTGAAATTTTCTTTGCATCAGTTAAACCATCCAAGAGAAATAGAAACAGTTATTAATACTAAATTGTGTAAATTTCGAGTGTGATTGCAGCTACCCATAGGCAGATAAACATTTCAATCCTGAGATAGTTGTATTCTAAAGCTAATACTTTGGATAGAGGTTAAGACCACAGTTATCTAATTTCCGTTTGTTTGCTCAAATTCAACGTAGGTTGGGTTGAGGCTTTGCGAAACCCAACATTTATCAGCATTTGTTGGGTTTCGTTCCTCAACCCAACCTACAATTTCTACAATTTCCTCGGCACGTCTTTGCGTGAAATAATCTAATAAATTTACATCAC
Source organism: Scytonema sp. UIC 10036 (assembly GCF_009725235.1). Next base: position 17,057 of record NZ_WJFC01000055.1, on the reverse strand, counting down.
AGTCAATATTTGCTCTGTTATTTTAATTTGTTCTTGACTGAAAGCCGCTTGCTTGAGATGACCTAAAAAAGAACGATCGCGATACCGAGAATCCAACTGTATAGCTTTTGTATAGACCTGTTTAGCAGCATCTTTATCGCCATTATCCCAATAAGCGATCGCAGCAGCAACCAAAGGATGAGGATTATTAGGCTCTAATGTAGCAGCACGCTCGGCACAAATAATAGCAAAGTTATAAACTTGTAGCCGATGCAAAGACAAACTCAAATTAAAGTAAGCAATTTCATTATTCGGTTTGAGAATAGCAGCCCAAGCATGAACTAATGTTGCGACTGGTACATTTCCATCCACTAAATAGACAATTCCCAAAGCATTGTAAGCGGGAACAAACAAAGGTTCTTGATAGATAGCTTGCCATAAAGAGCTAGCCGCTTCTTTTTCCTGACCTGCTAAATGCTGCGTCCAACCCAAATTCACGCGCCCCATGATATTTTTTGGGTCGAGTTCCACAGACTTTTGCATCGCTGCAATGGCTTCAGGAAACCGTCCTTGTTGACGATACAAAAGCCCTAATTGTCGGTATTCACCACCAGACTTTGCAGCCAGAGAAGATGGAATCAAAGCAAAAGTCAAAAATACACCCGTACAAATTCCACTTGTTAACTTTGCCTTTGCTAGTTTCAACATCTTCATTTCGAGATTCCTTTCTGAAGTTTCAGCTAATCCAGTAACTCTGGATTAATTCCTAACGCGTTCAGTTGTTCCGGAGAAAGCGATCGTAATTTTTCTACAATTTCCTCTCGCTTTTGTCGCTCCAGATCGGCTCTTTGTCGCTCAACTTCAGCACGTTCCTCACCTGTTAGTAGTAAATTTCCCTCAGCATCCCACCACCGCAACCACGGCAATTCTGCATTTTGATACCGTCCTTGCCAAATTCCTAACTCTACTCCCATGGGTGTAATAGCATAATGACCTCTGTCATTGGGTGTCATCAGTTGATAGGCATTACCTACGAGACGGTATACTTCTACCCCCGCTTTTTCTACTTCATAAATCGCATAATAAGGAATGCGGATCGCCTGCTCGTAAACCCAAAATTTACCAACTTCCCCTTCTCCTCCTTGTGATGGTGAAGTTTTATCTCGTTCTTCACTCCCATCGCCAGAGACAAATTCGATCGCAATCAACGGTGCAACATATTCCTTCCACAAAACGTAGGAACGGCGCATTTTGCCATTAAGAGTTGGCGGTACGTTCGGTACGTAGAACCAGTCTGGTGCTTCAGCCCCCCTCTCTGGGGGATCTATTAACCGCCAATAAATACCTGAATCTTGACCGATACAATATTGACCGTCAGGATGTAGAGTTTCTAAAACAGGTTTAATCGAATCTGTCAGTAGAATACTTTGAGGATGTTCTTGTAAGTTTTTCACAAATGTCCCGTCAGAATCAGGCAATTGCGTGTGGTCGGGTAAACTCAGCACTGAGTCAGTTGGTGTAGTGACGGAAGTCATACGGTTCACCAGGCATCTATCTGATTTTTATTGTAATGCGATTGGAGACTGGGAACATCTCCTCGATCTTCAAAGACCACACTAATTCATTAACTTTTTTGAAACTTCCATTCTATCCCGTTAAAGAGCAAAAATGACCAATTTGCTAAATACAGATTCGAATGAGTGATTAATATCACTGATGTGTTTTTTGAAATTTCTTCAACAATTGCTATAACCTTGTCAGCTGTTTCTGAATCCAAATTTGCAGTGATTTCATCTAATAAAAGAAGTTGAGGAGAATGCACAAGTGCGCGTGCAAGCGCAGCTCTTTGCCGTTGACCTCCTGATAGCTGATTTGGATAATCGTTAGCTTTGTGCTTAATACCAAGCAAGGCTAACTTTTCCTTTGCAACTTCATCTGCAATCTTCTTATTTTTCCCATTACGAAGCCAGAGAGGAAGTGACACATTTTCAAGTATAGTCATATGAGACCAAAGATATAGCTGTTGAAAGACCATACCAATTTGTAAGCCTTGCTTATCAAAATTGCGTTAACCCGCAACTTGGGTTAATAAGTGGCTAATAGCTTTCTTTCTGTCCTCGAATTCCAGATGTTGATATGAATCGCTAAGCACGTTAGCTGCCTAACTTCCTATCTCACCTCTTACATGAACCAACTGAACACGTTTATTAGGCAAGTCTTCAAGCACGGCAAAGTTGTTGTCCTGTTGGGGGACCATGGCAGCATAAATATTGTAATGCTTCTCACTACATAATTCATAGAAAAGATAGTAAGACAAGTGCTTTGGTAGTATCAGGAAAATCACAACCTATCTCCATTGGATCTTGGGAATTATTTTAATAGCGGAATTAACTGCTACTGCTAGTTTCTCTTCGTCTGGATGAAAAGCAAATGCTGGATCTATCTTTATATTTTCTAATCTTTCAATATTTATTACCTGTAGTTCATTCTCCTTAGAGATATGTTCACATGTTACATCTTCAGACAGAAAAACGGGAATAACCTTCTTCTCTTCTGTTTTTGCTGTTGTTAGCAAATAGTTGATTGCTCTCTTTCTATCTTCAAATTCCTTCTTTTTTTGATACGAGTCCCTCAGCATTGTAGCTGCCCAGTCTCCTATCTCACCTCTAACGTAAACCAATTCAACACGTCTATTAGGTAAATCTTCAAGAGAAATAGACTTCTTACTTTGTTCAGGTGCAATTACGGCAGAAAAACCATAAGAGTCTTCACTACATTGTTCAGAGAAACGATAGTCAAAAAAGCGCTCTGGCCATGCAAGAAAGAAAGGAGCAATACCATGAACTCTTCTTTCTCTAATTGCCAAAGGAATTGCCTGCCAAGTCAAATATTCCCAAATTGTATTGACCCCTAATAATCGACCAATTTGCTCCGCATATTTAATTGCTAATCCAGTGGGTGGAGAATCTGATTTACCTGAAATTGACCATGTCGGAACATCAGTATATCCAAGTATCCATGATTGGTTCTTGGCTATTTCATGCCAGCTATAATCTACGCCTTTGCCTTTAACAGCAGCCCTATATCCTGCAGCTTCTAGAAGCTCATTCACGATTCCGTCAATTTCATCAGAGGCGGGAAAGGGATCGTAAGGTAACTTTTGGCGGGTTTGATCCAACCTACGTGCTAAAGAGACTGCTATACGATTAACAATAGCTTTTCTCGGAACGCTGTCGCCGCGTGCCCACCGATAAAACTGTGTTTCCCCTATCTGGATTTCATTCATCAACTCTTGGTTTGTCCATCTTGCTTCTTGTATGTATTTTTCAACAACTTGAACAAACTCGGACTTAGACGGAGCGTTTTTCTGACTTTTCACGGTAAGTTTTCAAACGACGAAACAGCGTTGTTTTTTTCACAGGTTCATTCTCAATAATTTTAATTTATTGAGAATATTTATCTAAAAATTATAGTTTGCGAAACCTTTAAAATAACCTTTTCTACACATTGTAAAAAATCAGTAGTATTTTTAGATTCATTATGTGTTGAATGTATCATTACTCTGTGTTTTGGATCTCGGTTTAATTCTATGAATAAATAATTCACTTTCATCTAATTTGGAACTTTGGAACTATTTTGATAGCGGAATTGACTGCTACTGTTAGTCTCTCTTCATCTAAATGAAAAGCAAAGGCTGGAGATATTTTGACATTGTTCAAGCTTTTAATCTCTATTGCCTGTAGCTTGTTCTCATTAGAGATGTATTGACAAGTGACACTATCAGACACAAAGACAGGAGTAATATCATTGTTGCTACCTGACATTGCTAATAAATAGCTAATAGCTTTCCTTCCATCTTCAAATTCCTTCCTCTGGTCATATGAATCACTCAGAATTTTCACTGCCCAGCTTCCTATATCACCTCTAACGTGAATCAACTGAACCCGTCTTTTAGGCAAGTCTTCAAGAGAGGTAGATGTATTATCTTGGTTAGGAACCATGACAGCAGAAAGACTGTAAGCTTCCTCACTACATGGCTGAGAGAACCGATAATCAAACAACCGCTCCGGTATTCTAAGAAAGAAAGGAGCGATACCATGAACTCTTCTTTCTCTAATTGCCAGAGGCATTTCTTGCCAAGTCAAATACTCCCAAATTGTATTGACTCCCAATAACCGACCAATTTGCTCTGCATATTTAATGGCTAATCCAGTTGGAGATGAACCTGGTTTATCTGAAATCTGCGACCATGTTGGAACATCAGTATATCCAAGTGTCCATGAATGGTTCTTGGCTATTTCATGCCAGCTATAATCTGCGCCTTTGCCTTTAACAGCAGAGCTATATCCTGCGGCTTCTAGAAGCTCATTCACGATTTCGTCAATTTCATCAGAGGCGGGAAAGGGATCGTGAGGTAACTTTTGGCGAGTGAGATCCAATCGATGTGCTAAAGAGACTGCTATACGATTAACGATAGCTTTTCTCGGAACGCTATCGCCCCGTGCCCACCGATAAAACTGTGTTTCCCCTATCTGGATTTCATTCATCAATTCCTGGTTTGTCCATCCTGCTTCCTGTAGGTATTTCTCAAGAACTTGAATAAACTCAGACTTGGGTGGAGTACTTTGAGATTGATTGCGAGTTGAACTTGTCACAAAATTACCCACCTCCTCATTTATCGAATTTTCCAGTTCCTTACCTGTAAGTGCTCGCAAAAGGTAGACGCACTTACCCAAAAATGACTTTGCCTTCCCCGGTACATAAATACATTTGTACTTACTTTCGGGTGACTCAGTTTTTTGTACATCAAAAGCATATACGTCAGGAGCATATTTGTCATGACATCATTAATGTTTGTCATGACGAACATTAAAAGACAGCATAATACTATCAAAATTCTGCACTTGCAGAATTATATTTTATATTTTGTCAATCTATATCAATAAACTTTACTCAACCTCCACTGTTTCCTACTGTTCTCTAGTTCGGCAAACTACACGTTACCCAAGCATACCAGTTTGTTTAAAGTAGAGATAAAGATTCTCAAATTCTTCTCAAATTAGCTAAATTAAGCTAAATTATACTAAAATATGACATTTTTCTTTCCCAGAACTAATTTAACCTTCAAGAATCTGCAAATCGTGACTGACGTTAAAAGCTTGACAATTGAAGCGAAAATGGATAATATACTCATTAAAGAAAAAAAAGTATAGACTGTCCTAGAAAGACAGCATACAAAGCAACAGCAGGCAAATGCTTAGTAACAATTCGGGTAAAGATGTCCGATGGGTATCTTGTCTATCGGTTTGTTTAAACTAAATAGCCTTTTATAGCAGGTCATGCAAAGTTACAGCGATCGCCAGAAACTGTCTCTAAAGGACAAGTTTACATGAAAGCAAGAACTGAGACTTTACCAATCTGCTCGCGGATCGATTTCAAAATTAGGATACTCTGGAAAATTGCGATAAGCTGGGTACAGCTTGCGCTTTGCGAACGCTATCGCATATTTTCAGTATCTGACTCTGTCAAATCTTTGTAATACTTCATGTGAAGACGCATGGATAAATAGATGCAAAACCCTTTCCGTGCAAGGATTTTAGACTTCAAGATTCTGTGCCAGTTCGCAAAGAATTAGTATAACAAGGAAAGTATTACCTGAATTATTGAGACAACAAAATAAAGTGATGGATAGTTGTAAACCAGCACCCACACAGTGTTCTAGCTAAGTATTGAGAAATACAATTTGAAATTGTGGTGAAAGACCCAGGTTTTGGGTCGTGAGGAGTCAGAGAGAACCCAATTGAATTATTGTAGGTGTAAAATTGTGATAGAAAATGAGCCTCATCTTCTATACAGAGTGGTTTCTAGGTCACTCAAATATTTTTTGCTCGCACTAGCCGGTTTTGGAATCGTCTTTGTGATGTCAATATCTTTTGGTGGAATTCATCTTATGTACCCACTGCTACCGTTACTAGGAGGTCTAATTGTGCGTGTGGGAGCTATTTTACTGTCCTTATTGGCAATAACAATGATTCATGAATCGTTACGTTAAGGACATCATAAAGATTGGCATGAAACCTAGCCCCAATAAGCAAAACAATCCAGATCAACGTCAAGCCTTCTTATCCAACCTAGCTGAGTTTTTTGAGAAAACTATTCAAGGTACGGGGTTTAGTCGTTCAAGTCTTGTGATCGAGACTGTGAGAAACAACGGTAGCACAAAAAAGTATGCACTCATTCATGAAGGTGTTCCCAGTCAACGTTATGTTCTTAGCAAGGAGCAAATGCAAGATTTGATTGAGTTTTTCAAATCAGGAGGAACTCAAAACAACACCAATTAGACTCACTCATGTCTCATCAACAAACACTGTATGCTTGAAAAAACTGGAGTTATGGGGTCAAACCACAACTAAATACTCGCTCAACAAATCCTTCTCGCTAGGATAGTCGTGACTTCTACCAAGGCTAGTACAAGTGGACATTCTACTTCACTAGCTTTTTTAGTTTTCTACATATAAGCCAGGAACTTCACTCATTTTGGCACTGGCGAGAATTCAAACCATCATTACCAATAAGCGTGCGTAGTGTTACAGCAGTTTCAGATTATTAGACTACATGAGTGGGGTGGGCGTCCCCGCCCTCTTTTCTGTGTACGGGCTATGACGCCCGTATCACAAGAAGTACCAAAAGAAAATGCTGTAGTTTATTAACTCGAACAGCTCTTTATCTGCGTCCGTCTGCGTTCATCTGCGGTTCAAAACTCCTAAGCACCTTCCCGCAACTTATCCAACACACCCCTATCCTCCAAAGTAGAAGTATCCCCAGAAACTTCCTGTCCTGCAGCCAGATTCCGCAGCAATCGCCGCATAATCTTACCAGAACGAGTTTTGGGCAAAGCATCGGTAAAGCGGATTTCCCCCGGACGAGCGATCGCACCAATTTCTTGAACAACGTGTTGCTTAAGTTCCTTGCTCAATTCCTCCGACGCCGTACTCTCTCCTTCTAGAGTCACAAAAGCAACAATCTCTTCGCCCTTCAGTTCATCTGGCTTACCCACGACAGCCGCTTCAGCAACTGCAGGATGGGAAACGAGAGCCGATTCAATTTCCATGGTACCGAGACGGTGACCTGCTACATTAATCACATCATCAACACGCCCCATCACCCAGTAATATCCATCTTCATCGCGTCTTGCGCCATCCCCAGCAAAGTAGACATATTGTCCATCTTGAGGTCGGATGTGTTCCCAGTAAGTGCGACGGAAACGATCTGGATCTCCATAGACTGTCCGCATCATTCCAGGCCAAGGATGTCGGACAATCAAGTAACCACCCTCATTATCACCCGCAGGAACACCATCCAAATCCACAACATCAGCTAAGATTCCTGGGAAAGGACGAGTTGCGGAACCAGGTTTTGTAGGAATAGCACCAGGTAACGGTGTAATCATAATACCACCCGTTTCCGTTTGCCACCAAGTATCAACAATCGGACAGCGTTCCCCACCAATCGCTTTGTGATACCACATCCAAGCTTCTGGGTTAATGGGTTCGCCCACAGTTCCCAACAAGCGCAGAGAAGAAAGATTTCTCGCTTTCGGTAGGTGTTCGCCCATTTTGATAAAGGCACGAATCGCAGTAGGTGCGGTATAAAATATATTAACCCCGTACTTTTCAATAACGTCCCACATACAGCCCGGATTGGAAGCACGAGGCGCACCTTCATACATCAGCGTTGTTGCACCGTTCGACAAAGGACCGTAGACAATGTAACTGTGTCCTGTAATCCAACCCACATCCGCAGTACACCAATATACATCAGTATCCTGCAAGTCAAAAATCCATTTTGTGGTCATGTGGGTGTATAAGTTATAACCTGCGGTCGTATGGACAACACCCTTCGGCTTACCCGTGCTACCGGAAGTATAGAGAATGAACAGCATATCTTCGCTGTCCATAGGTTCAGCAGGACAATCTGCAGACGCACCTTTTTGTAACTCATGCCACCAATGGTCTCGTCCCGATTCCATATGGATTTCCTGGTTGGTACGCCGCACAACTAGGACGTTTTCCACTGAAGGAACAGCCCCATCAGCCAAAGCTTTATCCACCTGATCCTTAAGAGCAACGATCACATCCTTGCGCCAACCACCATCAGCCGTGATAACCACCTTTGCTTGGGCATCCACAAGGCGATCGCGCAATGCTTCTGCACTAAAACCGCCAAAAACCACACTGTGGGGTGCGCCAATTCTAGCACAAGCCAGCATTGCGATTGCCGCTTCAGGAATCATTGGCATATAAACGCCAACCCTATCTCCCTTTTTCACACCCAACTGCTTCAGCACATTTGCAAACTGACAAACTTCGCGATGTAATTGGGCATAAGTGAGAGTGCGCGAATCTCCTGGTTCCCCCTCCCAAATAATAGCAGCTTTATTTTTGCGCCAAGTCATCAGGTGTCTGTCAATACAGTTGTAAGAAATATTAATTTTTCCCCCAACAAACCATTTAGCAAAAGGTGGTTGCCAATCCAGCACCGTGTCCCACTTCTGGAACCAGTGCAACTCCTGTTCAGCCAACTCTGCCCAGAATGTTTGAGGATCTGCCTTAGCCTTATCATAGAGGAGCTGGTAGTCTTCAAGACTTTTGATGTGAGCGTTTTGAGAAAATTCCTGACTGGGATGGAATAAACGCTTTTCTTGAAGGATAGATTCTATGGTGATTTGGGACATAGTCATTTCTGTTATTGGCGTTCTAACACAAAACTATTGTGTACGGAAAATTACCAGAAGTGTGGTTGATTTTCGTTAAGATGTATGGAAATTAACAGAGTAGGGACTTGGTATGCTATATCTCTACTTTACAAATCAGGATTTTGTTTTTTGAATCTGGGGTGCTATTACTCATCATGACTGCATCATAGAATAATCTTATGGAGGCAGAACCAAGAGAAATTCAGGATTATCTCACTCCAGATGGTAACAGCCCTTTTACATCATGGCTTGAAGCTCTGAGAGATATAGCGGTTCTCACTTGGGTGCAATACATAAAAAATTTATGGAACCGCAGATGGACGCAGATGAACGCAGATGAAGTTGTACCTGATTCGGATGAGAACCGCTATATTCAAGCAAGAGCTAAAATCAGAAACAGGCTGAAGCGAGTAGAGTCGGGCAATTTAGGAAATTATCGTTCAGTTGGAGAAGGAGTTTGCGAACTAAAAGTGGACTATGGTTCGGGATACCGCGTGTATTTTGGACAAATAGGAACAACAGTAATACTTCTCCTTTGTGGTGGAGATAAAAGTACTCAAGAACAAGATATCAACAAAGCTAAGGAATACTGGAAAGATTATGAAAAACGTGCAAGCACCAGCAAGTAGAAGTTACCTTGAATACTTGATTTCATCTCTTAAAGATCCCCAAGAGGCTGCTGGTTATATTCAAACTTTCTTGGAATTAGAAGAAGATGGCGCTGGGCTTGAAATGCTAGGTTCAGCCCTAAAAGATGTGATAGATGCGCGTCTGCAAGCAAATAATCTTTCAGAAACTGCCAGACAGCATTATGAAAAACTGGATAAAATTCTTGCAGAAACTGGCGGAGCAGAAATTTACACTTTAATTGAATTTCTCAATGCACTTGGTTATCGAATTGCTCTTGCTCCAAAAGATGACAACAGTGTTCCACAGGACTTACGCAACTGGCATAAAGCGCGGGCGGGTATATAGGGCAAATCCATCTGAACACGATCTGCGCGGGGTGGTATAGGGGGTTTGTACTTCCAGGCATTCCGAGAGACAGGCGATCGCCATAGGGTAAATATTATAACAGAGCTAGACACTAATTGCCGAAAGAAGTATCAGGTGTGACTTTTTAGAGATCCTCTATGGAAATTCTTGCTTTTCATAGTGCAGTATGTTCATTAGTACTAGAAAACGTGGTGAAAACCTATGCCAATTACTCTAGAAGCCAGTAACTTATCTCTGAATGATATTCATCGCTTATTGAAACTGCAAAAGACACCAAATGCTCCATCGTTTGCAGACTACCTAACTTTAGAACCATTGACCGATTTGGAACAGCAGGATTTATTACGCATTAGTAACGACTTTGAACGTTACCTTAGTGCTGGAAAAGTTTCTGAAGGCTCAGTAAAATTTTTGGCTCTCGCGCCTTTAATGCGCTTAGCTGGATTTTATGATGTACCTGTCCGACTAACAATGGAAGATGCGATCGCTATCTCCATCGAAGACGAGGACACAAAGATAACAGGGCGGATGGATATTCTAGCAGTTAGCAACGCTCAAGCAAAGACTGCAAATACATTTTGGATTTTGGTAATAGAAACAAAAAACAGTTCGGTAGACGTTTCCGAGGGTTTACCCCAACTACTGACTTACGCTTTTAAAAGCTTAGAAAAGCAATCATCAGTTTGGGGACTAGCAACAAACGGTCACCGTTATCAGTTTGTCCGTCTCGAACGAGGAAATCCCCCTACCTATCAGTTAATGCCATTACTGAACCTAATTCAATCTGAAGACAGTATTCAGCTATTACAGGTTTTGAAAGCAATTTGCAAACTAGAAAATTAGGTAAGTTAAATTCCTGACTTAGCAGAGTTGGGAATCTTTGCACCTGCTGACTTCTACTTCACTTGGAAAAATTTGCGGAAAAAGAGACAATAAAGTTGAAGCTACTGTCAAACTAGTAGTAAATCTACGGATAGGACAGGTGAATGCGACTTAAACTAGATTTGCAAAGATTTTTTGACAGTTGCAACCCCAGCAGAACTTAGACATGGCTGATGTAGATGTTACAGATATTTTACTGGCGATCGCGAAGCGCAAGCTGTACCCAGCTTATCGCCAGGTCAGTGAGTGAAAGTTTAGAAGCAGTAGGAATTAAACTCAGACCGGGATATTTTGCCAAACTATTAGGTGAAATTCATGAATTTTTACAAACTCCAAAAGAACTTGCGGGGGAGTTATCTGTAGGTATTGCTAAAATTAGCGCAAAAACAAAAGATAGCCCCCATCTGCGAAGTCAGTTGAGGCAATATCTAGAACCTCGCACTAATAATATTTTAGAATCTCTTAATGAAGAATTCCTAACTCGTGCTAACCAGGAACTAAAAGAGAAGGGTAAGAAAGGGCTGGTGGTGATTGTGGATAATTTGGATCGAGTCGATCCAAGGGCGAAAAACCGAGAGCGCTCCCAACCCGAACATTTATTTGTCGATCGCGGCGAAGAGTTACGCAGGCTGAAGTGCCATGTTGTTTACACAATACCCCTAGCATTGGTATTCTCTAATGAATATGAGACGATGAAAAATCGTTTGGGTGGTGGAGTCAGTCCCAAGATACTACCGATGGTTCCCGTACAGTTACGCGATGGAACTCCATGCTCTGAAGGGATAGCGCTGTTGCAACAGATGATATTGGCAAGAGCTTTTCCCACAGTTAACTCCGAACTCAGATTGAATTTAATTGCAGAAGTTTTCGACACTCCCGATACCTTAAACAGGCTTTGTCAAATCAGTGGGGGTCACGTGCGAAATTTACTAGGATTGCTCTACAGTTGTCTTCAGTCAGAAGATCCTCCTTTATCACGAGAATGTTTGGAAAACTCTATCCGCGAATACCGCGAAAGCTTGGTACTATCTATTACAAAGCATGAATGGGAATTGCTCCGTCAAGTCGTTCAACAGCAAAGTGTGAGTGGTGAAGATGACTACCAAACTTTATTAAGAAGTTTATTTGTCTTTGAATATCAAGATAAAGAAGGACGCTGGTTTGGTATTAATCCCGTATTAGCAGAAGCCAAGCAATTTTAGGTATGAGCGAACCGATAAATACAGAAGAGATTTCCGTGCAAAATGAGCGATCGCTAGCCACTCTTGTCAGAGCGATCGTTCGTTCTCAAGGTCGCTTTTCCCTAATTTTAGTACGCTGCAACTACGCACATTTGCAAGAACAAATTTTAGAAAAGTTACGACAAAACCCTCAATTAGAAATTCTGGAAATAAATTTAGATAAGTCAGCCACAAATCTATATTCAATTATACAAGAAAAATTGGCAAAAGATGGGTTGGACGTGCCATTATCTATTGCTAATACCATTATAGTATCGGGTTTACAGTCAGTTACTAGAATTGACGATCTGTTGATTTCCATCAATCGAGTACGGGATGATTTTCCCCAAAGTTTTTCATTTCCCGTAGTCTTCTGGATTAACGATTTAGTGCTGCAAAAGTTTATAAAATTAGCACCAGATTTTTATACTTATGCTGGTGTACCCATTAAATTTGCCATCTCTACCACTGAATTAATTCAAGTTCTGCAAAAAAAGCAGATGGATTATTTTCTAAAATTTTGGAAACAGGTGGAGACAGATTTTTAGACAATGCTGCATTAAATATAGGTATGGATGCAGCTGAGATTGAATCAGCATTGGAAGAATTACACAATCGGGGTTGTTATGAACCAGAATTAGAAGCCAGTCAGCAATTTATTTCAGGACGCGATGCCCATAGTAAAAATCAAATGGAGCGATCGCGTCAACTTTACGAACAAAGCCTTGTATTCTGGGAACAGAGTACAGAGGACACGACAACAGAACAAGCAGAAGAAACTGTTCTCCCCCATCCCCATCCCCATCCCCTATCCCCTATCCCTGCGACAAGCCTGTGTACTTTTCCACCTGGGGCTATGGTGGCGAAGGTACGCCGTTTTACACCGAGCTGAGCATGAAACAGCCTGTCATCAAACAGAAAGCTACTATCAACGGTGTGTGGCAATATTGCAGCAAGCAAACCGTTCCGATTTAGTCGCTCAATTTATCAACCCTTGGGGAGAAGTGCTACAACAGTTGGCAAAGTGGGATGAATTAAAATCTGTTGCTAACACTGCTGTTAAACTACACTTAACCTATCCCAATCCCATCAGGCTAGCAAATGCTTATGCTTTCCTCGCAGAAGTTGCACTGGGAAAATGTCATTGGGAAGATACTCAGCAATATGCAACAACAGCCCTCGAAGCGATCGCACAACTTGCAAATGAGAAGTTGTCAAAGATTGCGGACAAGAAAACGAAAGTGCTGCTCAATTAGTCTTGTATTTACTGACTGATGAGAATAACACTCGCCCATTAAAAACCTATGCTGAATTGGCAGATGCTTTGGCAGTCTTAGCAGCTGAAGTAGAGAAATTAGAGCTAGTTTTAAATATTTTAGTGACATCAGGGATAGTCTTTTTGATACCGCAATCTCCAGCAGATCGCTATCAACTGGTTCATGATTATTTAGTATCTTTTATTCGGCAACAACGCGGTGCAGAATTATTAGCAGAATTGGAAAGAGAAAAACAAAAACGCCAATTAGCAGAAGCAAAGTTAAATCAGGTTTTAAAACAGCGATTAAGAATAGCTTCCAGTGCAGGGGTTGGATTGGCAGCATTAACAGCCGTGGCTGTGACATTTGGAGTTAAGTCAACAATTGGTGAGACAAATGCTCAAATTAGCGCTCTTACCTCCTCTTCAGAAGCACTTTTTACTGCGACTCTTCAAGAAGAAGCTTTGGTGGAAGGCATTAGAGCAGGAGAAAAACTGCAACAAACAATTTGGGCAAAGTGGATGGAAGCTCATACCCGCAACCAAGTTGTTGTTGCTTTACGGCAAGCAGTATACGAGTCAAAAGGCAGAGAACTCAAAACCCTCAAAGGGCATACCGCCTCGGTTTGGAGCGTCAGCTTCAGCCCCGACGGCAAGACCATCGCTTCTGCAAGTTGGGACAACACCGTCAAACTGTGGGATACCACAGGCAGAGAACTCAAAACCCTCAAAGGGCATACCGCCTCGGTTTTGAGCGTCAGCTTCAGCCCCGACGGCAAGACGATTGCTTCTGCAAGTTCGGACAAGACGGTGAAACTGTGGAACTTGGATCTGGAAAATTTACTTGTGTTGGGATGCGATTGGCTCAAATATTATTTACCCCAACATCCTGAGACATTGGCAGAACTTCAGGTATGTCAAACAAAGCCTCTCCTGATTGCTGCAGCCTCGACTTTAGTTGAACAAGGTGAGACATTAGCAAAAGAGGGGAATTTTGAGGGGGCAGTTGCTAAGTTTAATAAAGCCAAGGTGTGGAACTCTAAATTAAACTATAATTCAGAAGTAAAAGCAGCACCAGCTATAGTTGTCCAAGGGATAGAACTCGCCCAAGAAGGTGACATTGAGGCAGCATTAGTTAAGTTTAAACAAGCACAGCAACTAGCTCGAAATATTGACCTAAATCCAGAGACAGAAGCTTCAGAGAATAACCCAAAAGCAGTTGCTGTTATTACAAGAGGAGAAGCACTGATAAAGCAGGATAAAATCAAAGAAGCGATCGCTCTTTACAAAGATGCTCAAAAACTCGATCCCTCTTTAACCATTTCTGCGTATGATTGGAATTTTCTTTGTTGGGATGGTAGCTTGCGGGGATTTGCGAAAGATGTCATGTTTGCCTGTGAAAAAGCAGTTGCTCTTTCTCCAAAAGATGGAAATATTCTTGATAGTCGAGGGCTAGCTAGAGCGCTCAATGATAATAGTAAAGGAGCGATTGAAGATTTTCAGGCATTTATCAAATGGACTAATAATTCCGAGCAAAAATCGCAGCGTCAACGTTGGATTAATGCCTTAAATGCAGGTAAAAATCCCTTCACGACAGATGAGTTGAAAAAGTTGAGAGAGGAATAGTAGGATGATTTTGGATTTTAGATTTTGGATTTTGGATTGAGAAAACTGTAACGTTTCTATAGGTGTGAAATACCCAAGGAGTATTGATTGCGCTCGCGGTTCCAAGAACTCATCTTATTGCAGTTTTCAACTGGGCTTAGTAAAGAAAGAGTTTAGGAACCTCAGCCTGTAGCAGATGGACGCAGATAACATTTGCCTTATAGAGATGAAAGTTGCTCATCAGTTAGAAATTTCTTACGAATGTTTTCAGGTTGCTATATAATTAAGATAAAACTCTAAACTTCTAACAAGACTGCGAATACCTGTAATGGACATTCAAAAGGTTTTACGCGAGCAAGGAATTATCTACTCCGAGCCAGAAATTATGAGTGGAACTCCAGTGTTTGTGGGAACGCGAGTTCCATTGCAGTTTCTCAAATGCCTTCGATTCCTTGCCAAAGTTGAGCAACAGGAATTGTTTGTCCAGTCATCGCTTCATGCCAAGCTTGATGGAAATTCTCTAAAATCACTTCTTTAGATTTATCATCTTCCTCGATTTCTACTTCTTCTGGAATGAGAACAATAACTTCAACGCGACTGTTTTGAGCACTTACTAAGGGGCGATCTAAAGTAAGTTGTCCGTGTTCATTAATAGTTGCCATGACTTTAATTGCTTTCATTGGTGTCAAAAGTTATTTGTCATTAGTAAGAGTTTCAGGTGTTTTTACATTTGGTAATATAGCGTGTTTATTTCTACTTATCTACTTGTAGCAAAGAAAAATTCGGCAATGCGATCGCTACTATAACTTACAGCAGAAAGAGAATAGCCCGCTTAGACGGGCTTTGTTTGCATAGCCCCAGAATTCCATTCTCAGGGCAGCAGAAAATAAATTATTGCCAGAATATAGGATGGGCATCCTGTCTGTCACTTGTCAAAGGCAGGCAAGATGCCCGCACCACCAGAACTTTTAATCTCCATTTGCTGGGTTTCGTTCCTCAACCCAGCCTACACATCGTTATATGTATTAATTTATACTCTTAAAAGAGGGCTATGCTACTCAAAGTATAGAATAATGTCGGTACAAGTTGAACAGATTTACCAACTACAGGTTAAGCTGGAAAGAGTAGCTTTTTGTTACGTTTTGTATATCAAGTCTCCTTTTACTGTTAACTTTCAATTTTTGCCGTTTGAGAAAACAGGAATGCTAGATCAAATATTTGACTACCTCAACTTTCATCCTAGTTTAGAAGCATCTATAGTTTTGCTGCTCCTCATTTTTTTAGAGGCGGTGCTCTCTGCAGATAATGCGATCGCTCTGGCGGCGATCGCTCAAGGGCTGGGGAACCAGAAACTCGAACGTCAGGCGCTGAACATTGGTTTGGTGATTGCTTATGTTTTGCGAATTACGTTACTTCTCACTGCTGCCTGGGTACAACAGTTCTGGCAGTTTGAATTGTTGGGTGCAGCCTATCTACTGTGGTTAGTATTTCAACATTTTACTTCTGAAGAAGGTGAAGACAACCAACACCACGGTCCTCGATTCAGTTCCTTATGGCAAGCGATCCCCGTTATTGCCCTGACAGATTTGGCATTTTCTCTCGATAGCGTAACCACTGCGATCGCTGTCTCTAATGAGACTTGGTTGGTACTTACAGGAACCACCATTGGTGTTGTGACTCTGCGGTTTATGGCAGGTTTGTTCATTCGTTGGTTGGATGAATACGTCTACTTGGAAGATGCTGGTTACGTTACAGTAGCTTTAGTGGGCTTGCGCTTGTTCTTGAAAGTTGTGAACGACTCCTTTGTGCCCCCACAATGGGTGATGATTACTTCTATTGCCCTAATTTTGGCTTGGGGATTCTCTAAGCGTAAAGATTTTAAGGCTGAAACGACGATTGAGGAACCAGAAAAAACTGAAGTGCAACGATGAGGATAGAGAGTGAGTTAATTCTACATAAGTAGAAAATTGTATGTTATACTTTAAGCCTTAAGGATGGGCTGACGGTGGATTGAGTTTCGCAAACACGAGGTTTCCAAAAAATCAATTACCCATCTTATGGGCTTAAACCCTGTCCCTATTAAGCTACAGTGTACACACAACTTGGAATTACCCCCCTTAATCCCCCCTTATCAAGGGGGGAAATGGAAAATCAACTTCTCTCCCCTTTACAAGGGGAGCGTTAGGGTGGGGTAGGTACTACTCATACAACCAAGGTGTCAACCCCCCTTAATCCCCCCTTATCAAGGGGGGAAATGGAAAATCAACTTCCCTCCCCTTTACAAGGGGAGGGTTAGGGTGGGGTAGGTATTACTCATACAACCAAGGTGTCAACCCCCCTTAATCCCCCCTTATCAAGGGGGGAA
>NZ_WJFC01000054.1 GCF_009725235.1 Scytonema sp. UIC 10036 | reverse complement strand
CCCCTAACCCCTAATCTCTATAACACAAATTGCGATCGCGCTGGTCAACATTGCGGTTGTACTTGAGATAATCACCTACCCAATAGCATCCGCGATTCAGCAGGTCATGAATATCTAAATTCCACAAAATAATTGTGTTGTCATCACTAGCTGATGCCAGAGTCTCACCATCAGGGCTAAAGCTAGTACCCAATACTGGGGCTTGGTGACCGTTAAGAATTTTAATTAACTTACCATCACGACTCCAAAGTTTGACAGTACTGTCCCAACTTGCTGCAGCAATAATCTCACCATTTGGACTAAAAGTCACGGCATTAACACTGTCACTATATCCTTTCAGTAAAGTTTTTAACAACTTGCCATCCCATTGCCACAATCTCACAGTGTTGTCCCAACTTGCAGATGCTAACAAATGGTCGGTAGGACTAAACCCTACACCCATCACCCAACCCTCATGAGGAGAAAAAGTCTTGAGCAAAGTACCATCTCGCAGCCAAAGTCTCACTGTTTGGTCATCACTGGCTGAAGCTAAAACCTGACTATCGGGACTAAAACTCACGCTATTTACCCAACCGTTATGCCCTTGCAAAGTAGCAAGCAATTTACCTTCACGATTCCAAAGCTTAACAGTTTTATCTTTACTACCCGATGCCAATAACGTTCCATCAGGGCTAAAACTGACACTCATAACGCTATCAGTATGCCCTCTAAGGGTTTTGATCGAAGTACCGTCACTTCGCCAAAGTTTGACAGTTTTGTCATAACTCCCAGAAGCTAAGATTTGACCTGATGAGTCAAAACTGACGCTGGGCACTCTGTCTTTGTGTCCCGTTAAAGTTTTGTAAAGACGGGTTTTCATGCCACTAGCATAACGGTCAGGCAACCACAACTTTACCGTGCAATCGCGACTACCTGAAGCTAACATTTTGCCATCCGGTCTCCAAGCAACGCTCAAGACTCTGTCGGTATGACCTTTTAAAATCTGTTGCCTTGGAGGGACTAAACTCCACTGTTTGATAGTTTTGTCATAACTTCCTGACACCAAAAGCTTGTTATCTGGGCTAAAAACCACACTAGCAACAGCATCGCTGTGACCCTTAAAACTTTTAATGAATGTACCGGTAGCACTCCAGAGACTGATAGTATTATCATCACCTGCTGAAGCTAATTGGTGGCTGTTAGGACTGAAGCTAACACTCCAAATGGTAGCACTATGTTGTTGTAAATTTTTGTAAAGATTAAAGGCTAAGCCATCTTGATTCTTCGACAAGCGCCAAAGTTTAACGGTTTTGTCCCTTCCTGCTGATGCTAGCATTTCACCGTTAGGACTGAAAGCAACAGAAGTCACCCCCTTTTGATGTCCCAATAAAGTTTTCATCAAACGACCATCTCGCCGCCAAATTTTTATGGTTTTGTCATCACTAGCTGAAGCAATAAATTTACCATTAGGGCTAAAGCATACCCAATTCACCCAACCTTGGTGCCCGTAAAGTATTTTTGCTAAGCTACCATCAGTATGCCAAAGATATATACTTCCATCCTTACTTGTAGAAGCGAGTATTTCACCATCAGGGCTAAAACTTACGCTATAAACCCAATCTTTATGTCCTTGGAGAGTTTTATATGATAATAGGTCAAAAGTTCCTGTGATGGAGTTTCTGCGCCAAATTTTTACGGTTTTATCAAGACTGGCAGAGGCTAAAGTTTGCCCATCCGGACTAAAAGTTAAGCAAGTTATAGCATCACTATGACCTTTGAGGGTTTGGAGTAAAAATCCATCACGACGCCACAGTTTTATCGTTCGATCTGTACTACCTGATGCTAACAACTGACCATCAGGGCTAAAACTGACAGACCAAACTATATCGTGATGCCCTTCCAATCGGTTTACCTCTGTGACTCCATACACTGCCTGTTGCAGGGCTGTTACAACTCGCATTTGTGTATCTGGAAGTATACCCCGTGCTTGTTTCATTTTCCGAAACGCTCGTAAACTTTCCAGTAAAGCATCAAACTCTTTATTAGAGGCAAATAAAGTTTCACTTGCTGCTGTTAAAGCACTAATTTTTAAATTAGTTTCGCTACGTTCTGCGCGTAAAGTTTGCTGTATTGCTGCTTTTTTTTGTAAATGGGCGTTCCACCACAATCCTCCTATTGCTGTTAATAATATGGTTAATAAAAACCCTACTAAACGGGCTTCGCCCAGTCTTCGTTGTAAAACTGAGTTTAGTTGCTGTTGAGAGAGTTTTTGAGCAACTTCTGCTCTGTTTTTTTCAAAGCGAATTTTTTTTAACTGAGCGGCAATTTCATAATTATTTTTTTGACGAATAGGTTCTACTAAATAATCATGAACTAACTGATAGCGCTCGCCTGATTCTTCACGCATTCTCAGTACTAATCCACTGCCACAAGAATTTCTAAAATGAGTTCTAAACTAGCAGAAAGGAAGGGGAGGGAGAAGTTTCCCCTAGCCCCCCCTCTCCCCTGCCCCCCTTCCTCTTGAACTAGGGCAGATAGTAACTCAGCTTTAGTCTTAAGAGGTCGGATACCTTTTTCATGAGTTAACTCAAAAAGTAATTGCCAACTTGTATATTCATTTTCTTCTCCACAATCTTTGATAACTTCTTCTAGCCAACGTTGTACCAGTTTTTCTGAACCTCCACATATCAGATAGTTTTCAAGAGTTGTGATGTTTTCCGCTTGCAATTGAGCACCTACAATTTGTAATTCAATTGGATGAACTTCATCAACTTCACCTGCTAAATCTTGTACTAACTTAGAAATCAATTTATCTTGAGCTTCATAATAAGAATGCTGAGTCAAGCTTTTGATAATATTAATTGCATCTTGACTGGAGAATTTACTGAGATAGTATCTGATATGTTTATCAAGAATGTCTCCATTAATAATTCCTAAATTGCAATCATTTTTTTGATACTGGCTGTAACGTTCTAATTCTAATAAATAATGTAAATAATCTTCTCTCATAGAAAGAATAACTTTCACAAAGGGAATATTTAAACACTCGGACAAAAAATCATAAAATTCTTTTCTCACTTGTGATTCTGTATTTACAAAGAAAAATTCTTCGAATTGATCGAAAATGAGAATTATTATATAATTTCGATGAGTAGCAAATTTAATTTTTTGAATAATACTTAATATTGAACTTTCTGAATATTCTGGTGATTCATTACTAAAAATTGTCAAATTAATACTGCGGAAAATTGTAGCCTTCCAATCATTATATACAGATAAGCAAACCGTTATAGGCAGGCGATCGCCAATAACTTTTCGTTTTAAGGCTGGTAATAACCCAGCTTTAATGATTGAACTTTTCCCAACGCCGCTTGAGCCGTGAATAACTGTGAGTTTACAATCAGCACGAGTCATCCTTTCAATTAAACGATTCACATCTTGTTGCCTTCCAGAAGTTGCTATTTCCCGAGCAACTTCTTCGGGAAAAGAGGGAATTTCCTTAGAACTATGTATGGGATTAATTCTGTAACGTTGTGGCTGTAATTGACTCGCTCCTATAAAAGCACGAAAACCATACTGATGTTCTATTTGAATTTTTTCTTGCTTGAGCTTAAAAGCTTCCAGGTAGTCACGATCTTCAAAAAAGTAGAGAGAATGTAATTCTTTGATTATCTCTAAATAAAGTGAAGGATCGTACTGCAACTCACAAACAATTTTTGCCCATTCCAAATTATTGATTGCTTCAGAACACTCACCTAGATATCTTTGGGCACGTCCAAGCAACAGAAGATACCAGCTTTCCTCTTGCCGTGAAACATCAGAAGCACCTTCCGCAATATTTAATGCTTGACTTGCTAATTCATAAGCTTGCAGCCAATTAGATTTAGAAGTATTTACAGCTGATAAAAAGCCATAATCTTGAGCAATTTGTGCTGGATTTCCATAGATTTCGTGTAATTCTAGAGATTTGCAAGCTAGTTTTTCCAACTCTTCCCAGGCTTGCAAGTTTTTCAAAATTTCACAAGCGAGCAAAATAAATTTGGCAATTAAATCTTGTCTTTGTATAGTCTCCAAAATATCTAAACATCTTTGAAACCAGACAAGAGCATCGTGCCAGTATCTTTTGCTGACAGATGGGCGTAAATCTGCCATACGAAGATAGCACAATCCAAAGTGAAATAATACTATTGCGTATCTAAGAAAATAGGAAGAAGAAGATGAAATTTCTTCAAATCTTAACTGCTGCTGCCAAAGAGTTAAACTTTGTTGATAATGAGATAAAGCATTATCAATTTCGTCTCTAGCATAATAATCGCGACCTAAAACAAATTCAAGTCCTGCTTCCAAATCTGTCTCTAGGGTGACATTGTAAACGCGAAGTAAATCCTGACGAGCTGATTCAATTTCTTTACGGTGCTGTGATTTTGGGTCTAAATCAAGGGCAGTATTGGGTAAAAATTTTTTGACACCAGCCTCTACAACTTTGGCAAATAATGACTCTGTTTCTTTGCGTACCAGAGCCATTAAATCTTTTTTTGCCATTTCAAATTTTATAGTTGTTGCCGCCCAACTCTTAAAATCAGGTGCTAATCTTGACAGCAGCATGGCTACTTCATCTGTCAGCCATAAAACCAAGGGAAAAGGAAAATTATGGGCGTAAATATCCCGTGCTTGGTTAAAGCCAGTGAGGAGATCTTCAATCAAAATAACTGACTCAAGCCCAAAAACCATTAAACCTGATGGAAAAGAATCGATAGCAAGGTCAGAATTCTCTGGATAAAGCACTTGGAATAAAGTGCTATGTAAAGTTGTTGTTGTTGGAGAAAGAACAACTTCTTGGACGTACTTGTCCCTATTAAGAGAACGGAAAGCAGTCATAATTTGCTCTTGAAGTTGGCGGTAATTGCAGCGAGCTAAAATCAGAGCAAATTGACCTTGCGAAAGTGCGATCGCTCTTATTAATCTTTGTAGAGAACCTTGATTTTCTCTTTGATTCTCTAGCTCAAAATAGCACTCCTTCATAGGTTAGTGGTTAGTGGTTAGTAGTTAGTGGTTACTAGGAGCGCAATTGCCCGTACAATGGTGATGTAGGACAGGCGAGACGCTTGTCATCGTTGGTAGTTATGAGATCGGGACAAGAAGAAATAACTTATGCCAAATGACAAATGACTATTGACAAATGACCAATGACAAATGACTATTTAAATTGATTTTTCTGCCAAGTCAAAACTTTGTCTGTTTCTGCCAATGCAGGGCTAATACCAAACCAGCGCCCTTGGGGATCTCGGTATTCAAAAACAAACATACTTCGAAGCAATCTTTGATAATCTGACTCGCCACTTAAGCTTTGCTGTTGTATAACTTCATACAGTAGTTGCCATTCTTCTTCATCAATAGCTAGCAAGAGATCGTCACGATAGTCTTTAATAACAGCTTCCAAACAATCCTCTGAAAAAGGTGGATCTTCTCTTTGCAAGCAGCTATAAAGCAATCCCAGTAAATTACGAATGTGACCGCCACTAACTCGACACAGGCGATTGAGGGTTTCGGGTTTATCAAATAACTCTGTAGTGAATTCCAGCCTTTCTAATGGTGGTATTTCGGGAAAAGCTCTTGCTAACACAAGCTGTCTTAATAGAGACATTCCTGCTTCGTAATCACTACCATCTCTTTGGCGCACAAGTACCATTGGTAAAACTTTGGGCGCAACACCACCGCCAAGGCGGTTTTTAAGTGTCTGGTACTCGTTAGAAAATATTAATGACAGGGGAATTGTGTAAACAACGTGGCATTTGAGTCGTCGGAGTTGTTCGCCGCGATCGATAAAGAGATATTCTGGTTGCGATCGCCCGGATGCTACCGGACGCATATCAACTCTATCTAAATTGTCGATAATTACGACTAGCCCTTTTTGACCCCGTAACTTCAATTGTTCAATAGCCTTATCCAAGACTTCTTCGTTAATTGCTTGCAAGATACTGTTAGTACGTGGTTCTAAGTAGTGCCTCAATTGAGTTCGCAACTGAGGGCTGTCTTTTGTTTTAGCACTTATTTTAGCGATCCCTAATGATAACTCCGCTTGTGCTGATATATCTATAGGGGTTTGCAAAAAATCCCCTATTTCTTTAAACAAGTTGGCAAAGTAACTGGGTCTAACTTTGATATTTATTGTTTCTAAACTGGTACTAACCTGACGGGCTACACTTAGCAAAATATCGCTAACATCTATATCCGCCATGTCTAAATCTTGACTGGATTCAAAATACACCACGTGAAATCCAGCTAGTTCTAGTTCTGCTTTAAGTCTTTGCAACTCTGTTGACTTGCCGCAACCAATATGACCTGTAAATAACTGACAAGTCGGTTCCTCTGGGGAAATACGGGTGATTGTCCGCTGCAATTCCTCTACTATTTTACAGCCGCGTACAGCAGAGAAGTCGATGTAGTATTGCCTGTCCGATGCGTCTCCCATAACCAACGTCTTACTGGGGTTACAGGCTTTGAAAAAGCGTGATAAATTCAGTGTTGTTTTCATGTAGATGCTGATTTTATTATACAAATCAATTAACTTTACTTAAGTAATGCTGAGTGAAATTACATACAATTTATATTTGACTCAAAACAGTTATCCCGTTTTGATAGCAAAATGTATTTCTTGAAAATTAGCTCTCAATAAGGTATTGAAAGCAGGCTTGTAAAATCACCCACACTCCATACTATAGTAGAGATTAAGTTACCCCTGATGCATTAAGCCAATAATCCTTTTTACAGCTAGTGTTATAGTTTTGACAAACTGCAATGTGCAGCTTTAGAAAGTTTACCATATATCTTGATGTATGTTTTTTCATTCTTGTCAACTATCTTGTGATAGATAGTATTTTAGTAAATTATGACATGAGCTAGGAAAGAAAAACATCACATGAATGTTCTAAATGTTACTGATACGTAGAAAAAGAGGCTACATATTTTGGAGACGGTTAGAGATGGCAATTTGGTAAAATTGAGTATGAGAAATAGAGGATGGGAAGAGAGCATTGTTAAAAGTTATTTAATTCCGCTTCCTAATTCTGAATTCTCAATGCCCAAAGCCCGTTGCCCAAGGCTTTTTGCTCAATACTCGTTGCTAAAATCAATATGCAAATAACAAATATTTTGTCAATACCGTGATTGTAGCTTTTTCAGAAAAAATGGTTGCCATTACGAGATGGAAAGGCTACATTCATAAGCATTCCTTGTTATAAACCTCAATGATAAAAAATTCACGCTTAGCTACAATCCCGATCTAAGTGGTGTAATAAAATTTTAGGGTGATGAAAATTAAGTCTACCAAGTTAACAGTGTTGATTAAAATTACGTAATGATACGAGCGCAACAATGACTCGGTATGAAAGGGTGGAAGGGTTTTAATGGCTGGTATAGTATCAGTTTCCCGTGCAGATTTGGAAGGACGACGTAAAAAGTTACGTCAACAACGACAGATGAAATTTATTCGGGCTGCTTGGCGAACTTTTGCCGTGAGTTCGCTAGCAAGTGGATTGCTATGGGTAGCCATCCAACCAATTTGGGTATTAAAGACTTCTAAAGATATAGTTATATTAGGTAATCATCTACTACCTGACGAAGCAGTTCAGTCATTGCTGGTACTCTCTTACCCACAGTCTCTATGGCGTATAGAACCTTACAGGCTTGCTGAATCGCTAAAACAGGAACCGACTATTGCACAAGCAACAGTGAGTCGTCGTTTGTTTCCACCAGGGTTAATTGTCCAGATTAACGAGCGAGAACCTGTAGCGCTTGCGGAGCGCGTAATACGCCCCAATACTGCTATGCAGGATTGCCCCGTGCCTTTAACGCAGGGGGAGAGCCGCCCAAGTGATTGTCCATCGGAAGCGGTATTCTCTATCGCCCCTACTCGTAAAGAGCAGGGAAACAAAGGTTCTATCAATAAAAAAGTATCTGTAGGGTTACTTGATGCCAATGGTGTTTGGATGCCTCTAGGTAAGCAGAAACCACTAAATCCAAATGTACAGTTACCCAGCCTTAAGGTTATTGGTTCCCCAGAGCAATACCGCCCCTATTGGAGTCCACTTTATCAAGCTATTACCCAAAGTTCTGTGAAGGTTTTGGAAATTGATTTTCAAGATCCAACAAATTTAATTTTGAAAACAGAATTGGGAAACGTACATTTTGGAGCACCCAACTTTCAACTCCTTGAAAAAATCAAGGTATTGGCACAGATGCGTTACCTACCAGCACAACTGAATCTCAGCCAAATAGAGTACATCGATCTAAAAAATCCCGAACAACCTTTAGTACAAATGAACCAAAAAAAACGGTTGCTAAACGCACCCAAACCTTAAAAAAATTACTGTGTTTGATGTATAAAACACAATTAATTATTAGAGAAGTTCTATGCTGATGAGTATAGAATTTTTGTTATTCCGTGCCACTTATGTAAAAATCAGCGTAAATTTCTCATTAAAATGGAAGAAACAATCATATAATCTTTCATTTTGGGAGAAAACGATACGTTGTTTTTACCCTAACATCTTAAGACGGGGTGCATGATGTTAGATACTCCAATCGTAGCGTTGAATCTGGAAAACGCCTACAGCGTACTTAGTATTCGTCTTCAGTTGCAAGAATCCATAATGGGAAATCAGCAAGTGCAAACTCTTATGACAAATCAAGAGACCTGCCACGGCAGGTCTTTACAAATTATGCAGCTATTTCAGGCTTGTGCGTTACGCAATAACTTAAAATTACTTCGAGGAGGGAATCTTGAAGCTACAAAGGTTTTGAAACACTAGTGGAGTGAAGGATTTTAAATAATTTAAATTTATCCTAAAAAACACCTAGTGTATGAAACGAGGAGCAGAAGAAAATAATGGTTCTCCTGCGACAGAGTTAGTTTCTGGTGTCAATCACTAGCAAAAATACGGAGAAATTATTGGAGATACCAAAGGTATACTAATCAAAATCAGCTTTCATAGCAGTGAAGCTATCGATGTAAGAGTGGAAGCTATCTCAGTCCATTTTAGGTAAACATAGGTATACTTCACTTTTAATTAGCTGTGAGCTAGATGCCATAATGGTACACCCAATAGCTAGCTTTCGTGCCTCCAATTCACTCGTTGGGTTGGAAGTAAAAAGAAAAAGCAAACAATGCCATACATTGTGGCAGCGTCAGACTTATAGTTGACTACTAGGTGAATAACACCTGAAAAAGCCGTTTATCTACAAGACCGCAAATCCAATGACACTTGATAATAACCAAGGGCTTACCTATAAAAACTCACAGTTACCCGGACAATCGGGGTACTCACTGTCCACTAACTCAACCAATCCCTTCAGCCATTCCACTATAAACTTTAGTCAAAATCATGACAGTAAGAAAGTCGAGCGCGAAGATACCCGTATGGGCGACATTGTTCCCGGTCGAGTTGCCAATATCAAAGTCATTGGTGTTGGTGGTGGTGGGAGTAATGCTGTTAATCGCATGATTGCATCCGATGTGATAGGGGTAGAGTTTTGGTCAATTAATACCGATGCTCAGGCTCTCACCCTAACAGCAGCTCCAAGCCGCTTGCAAATTGGACAGAAATTGACGCGAGGTTTGGGTGCGGGTGGCAATCCAGCAATCGGTCAGAAGGCAGCTGAGGAATCGCGAGACGAAATTGCTAGGGCTTTAGAAGGTTCGGACTTGGTGTTTATCACTGCGGGCATGGGAGGCGGAACAGGTACTGGTGCGGCTCCAATTGTTGCAGAAGTTGCCAAGGAAATGGGCGCTCTTACTGTGGGTGTCGTCACTCGTCCGTTTATCTTTGAAGGACGCCGGCGCATTCAGCAAGCAGAGCAAGGCATTGAGGGTTTAAAAAGTCGGGTAGATACGCTCATTATCATCCCCAATAACAAGCTCCTAGAAGTGATCCCCGAGCAAACACCCATGCAAGATGCTTTTCGCTATGCAGATGATGTGCTGCGTCAAGGTGTCCAAGGTATATCTGATATAATTACGATCCCCGGCTTGATAAACGTTGACTTTGCTGATGTCAGGGCTGTCATGGCAGATGCAGGCTCGGCATTGATGGGGATCGGTATTGGGTCGGGAAAATCACGAGCAAGAGAAGCTGCGATCGCAGCCATTTCTTCGCCTTTACTAGAAAGTTCCATAGAAGGGGCTAGAGGTGTTGTTTTTAACATAACTGGCGGTAGCGACTTAACCTTGCATGAAGTGAACGCTGCTGCTGAAACGATATATGAGGTCGTCGATCCCAACGCCAATATTATTTTTGGAGCCGTGATTGATGATAGGCTGCAAGGGGAGGTCAGGCTAACCGTCATTGCTACCGGTTTTACAGGTGACGCCCAGTCCGCACCACCTCAAAATGTCAATCAACCTAGAGGGGTAGTCGCTCCTCCACCCCCAGGAAGGAGACAAATGCCACAACAATCACCACCACCTATCAATCCGCCATCACCTCTTCCCGAACCAAAAGAAAAACCGGGTTTGGATATACCGGATTTCCTTCGCAGCCGACGTCCACCTCGGAATAACTAAATAAAGTATCAATTGATGAATACAATCCAATTAAGAAATTTTAAGGTTCTCAAGCCTTAGCAAGAGTGGATTATTTTTGATTTTGGATTGAGAACGCCTTTGTGTGGATTCAATCTCACCCAACTATCTGTCACATTCTTGTTTCAAATTGGTACTATATTTCATTAGTTATAGGTTTTGCCGATTGCAGTTCTTGAGGTTGTGGGAGTTTTTCTACATCTAATCACTTTGCTTACCTAGACTGTTTTGGCACCCGGTACTGTTTACTGTAATTTCCAGTTTTTTACTACCATATAGATTTGCCAGGGTGCCTGGGAAATTACGCCCAGATAGTTAAAAACTTCTCACTACCAGTTTTATGGAAGGAGAAGTTAGTACCAAAATGCTTGTAAACTATTTTTTATTTTTGCTTACCACCCGCTCGACCCACTGAATCACCTGTTCTCCAAGACGAATTCCGTCCAATCGGTCTATCTCTCTGACTCCAGTAGGACTGGTGACATTAACTTCGGTAAGATAACCGCCAATAACGTCAATACCAACAAAAATTAAACCGTCTTGGCGTAATGTATCTGCTAGTTGCACACAAATGTCATGTTCCCTAAGGGTGATTTCCGCCTTTGCAACGGTACCACCAGCAGCCATATTATTCCGAAATTCACCACGGGCAGAAAGGCGGTTAACAGCACCAATAGGATCGCCATTCAGCAAAATAATACGCTTATCTCCATCTTTTGCCTCACTTAAGTAGGTTTGTACCATGACCGGAACTCGACCTTGGAGGGTGCTCAGTTCGACTATGGAGTTGAAATTGCGATCGCTTGGTTCTAAGAATAAAATTCCCTCTCCTGCTTTGTTTCCCAGTGGTTTGAGAACAGCCGATCCTTTAGCTTCTACAAACTGACGAATCAACTGCTTGTCAGCAGTCACAATAGTTTCTGGAATTGCTTGAGTAAACTGAAGGGCATACATTTTTTCGTTTGCTGCCCGAATACCTCTGGGATTGTTAATCACCAAAGTTTTGTTTTGGTCGATGTAATCTAGAATATAAGTCGCATATAAGTATGGGGTATTGACAGGTGGATCGGTTCGCATGAACACGGCATCCATTGTTTCTAGGCAAAGGGCAGTGCCAGAGGTATCGGTCAATTTGTACCAAGAGTCGGTTTTTTGATAACGTCCCTCCACCAATTGCACTGGTACAAGTTCCACCCGTTCCAGAACTGCCCAAGCTTTGCCTTCTACCACAGCAAGTAAGTTAGCTTGAGTAATCCAAACCTCATGTCCCATAATTTGTGCTGCTTCCATTAAAGCAACACTAGTATCGTGGCAAGGATCGAGCTGGTAGATGGGGTCGATAATAAAAGCCAGTTTCACGCTTTCTGCCTCAACTGAATTATGAATTATAAATTATGAATTATTAAAGGTTCGAGCGTTGAGAATTCATCTAAAAGCTTCCGGGAGTGCGGAAACCGTGTGTCTTTAGACCACGGAGGAAGCACGACTCGTGCCATTTTAATGGCAGTCTAAATAATTTAAAATACATACGAATATCCATCCTTTTTGTGAATCTGTTTACAATATTTCTGAGAAATTCCTTGAACTAAACCATCTTTTGTTGATATGTTGAAACTACCAGTTGCACGAGTTGCGATACGTCCAACATATTCGCCAACTTTTTTGAGGCAGCGCGTTGGGCGGGTTCCCCGACTTGAAGCGCCTACCGTTCCATTTGTGACAATAGCTTTAACTATATCACCAGTTTGAAAACCAAAGTGAAATTTGGTTCTTGAACAATGACGATTTGGAAAGCCGTATTTGTCAGTACGGCATATTTGTCTTGTTCCATGACCGTTTGCTGTAATTAGTAATGGTTTAACTCCTTTAACGTTTAATTTTTCTGGTGTTGATTTACCCACACAAGCACTGTCTATCCAATGTGTCTTTTCTAATCCTTGTTGAGTCCTATTAAATTTGGTTAATCCACCACTTCCTGTTTCTACAGGTAAACCCGTTTCTTTTAGTACTTCTAAGAGTTTAAATCTTGTTGAATTAACTGCTGCTGCATCTGCCAAGGGTTGTTTGGCTTGTTTCAATATTTTTTCTAATCTTGCCGGAGCTTTTTTAAGAAAATCCTTAATGTCTTTAGTTCCCTTTTTTAAATTACATTTTTCACAACTCAGAGTCAGATTTGTAATTGAGTCGCTACCTCCCTTAGCTCGGCAGTGAATGTGTTCTATTTGAAATGGAACATTTTTAATACCACAGTAAGCGCATTCTCTCTTCCACTTTTCAAGTAAGTACTCGCGTGTTTCATAGCCGAAAAGAAAACCCTGTTGATATTCTTTTCCTTGGATATTGGGATGGCGGATTAATTGCATATCAAAGCGTACTAGTTCTTGACTAATAGCTTTAATTGGTGCAACTTTTCGCAATCTTTCAACCCAAGTTTTGATGTTATGAACTCTGCTCATTAAACTTGGGGCTATCCAGCTTCTACGTTGTTTAGGACAAGGTTGTTTGTTACCTTTTCTAAACCATTCATGTTTTGGCGGTTGGCGATATCTGGTTTTGCGATTTCTCCTACTTCTACGAAGTTGTTTTCTAGATGTTAGAGATTCGTGAATCGCAAAACCTCGGTGCTTGAGTTCAGCTGCAAATACAACTTCTCCTGTAGAGTCGTTGACTATAGCGATTCCGCTTGTTTTAGAACCGGGATCGATCTTTAATCTCAAAGATTGAACGGGTGCTTCCGGTCTAGCTTCTTTTAAGATAATCGTGAACGGGAAACGTTTAAAAACTGCTGCTTTTCCATTTCTAAGAAGTTGTCTTGCTTGGGCTGAATGAATCGGATTTAACGGTTTTTTGTTGGTATCAATTACAAATACTTTGGACATAAGTCCCTCCTTTCGGGTGATGTTAGCCTCGCCAATGTTTAAAAGTAGTACGTTCAAATAGCACTGTTTTAGGTAGAGTCGATGGGGGCTATGATGCCCCGCACCTCTCTGTTAAATCTGGGCGTGCGGGTTTCCCTGCACCCAGCTTCCGACGTTCTTAGCTTACGCTTTTGCTCATGTGCAAGTAATCATGACAGCTTTCGTGGACTGCTATCAGGTTTACTTTTTTCCGGTTGGCGTGGTTCCCGTCAATGTGATGGAGGTGTACTCGCTCATCGGATAGGAACTTTAATCCACAGGCTGCACAAGTATGGTTTTGCCGTTTTAAGGCAATAGAGGTTTCACCGTCGTAGAGTTTGCTGTTACGTTGGCTCCAGTAGGTGA
This sequence comes from Scytonema sp. UIC 10036, assembly GCF_009725235.1. Next base: position 54,450 of record NZ_WJFC01000054.1, on the reverse strand, counting down.
TATCACCGTCAAAGGGAGATTTGTTTCTCTTGACAAGGATATGATTGTTTTCGGAGTAAGAAACTGTAGGGAACGCCTTATCTAGTAGTTTCTTGCTAGATTGGTAGCTCTGTTTGGTTTCTTTATTGAACTTCCTAAGCGCTCTGTGCTGAATGTGGTACAAGGAGAATCTTGAGCCATCCATTTTGCAGTAGCGGTGGTAATTCCTCCAACCTCTCACTATAGGCGCAAGCTTTTGGGCTTTTACCCTAGCACCATAGTTTGAATTGTTGACGATGGCTTTGACTTTCTGACGGAACTTTTTGAAGTTATCCGCAGAAGGGACGCATCGAAACTTTCCGTTGGTTTGCACCTTAAAGCGCCAACCGAGAAAGTCAAAACCATCTGTCGTAGCGGTTAGCTTGGTCTTCTTTTCACTGATGTTCATCCCCCTGTCGGCAAGAAACTTGCTGATTTTGTCCAGTATTTCTTGCGCGTTATCTTCTGGTTTAAGTATAATCACCATATCGTCAGCGTATCTGACGCATTGAGACACCATACAGCGTTTACGGTCTGCTATGCCTCTGGTTTGGTGAACGTCCTCAATCCCATTGAGCGCAATGTTCGCGAGTAGAGGACTCACCACTCCCCCTTGGGGGGTACCTTGTTCGGGGAATTCTGGATTGACTCCGGCTTTGAGGCAACGAAGTATTCCTTGCCTGATGCTACGTGTAGCAATGAGTCTGTCCATAATCGCCGAATGGCTTATCCTGTCGAAAGTGGGTAGCTAGCTAGCGAGGTTTCCAATTATTGGCTCCTTTTCCAACTAGCCCCCGCCGAACCGTGCTTACGAGTTTCCAGGTACACGGCTCTCCAGTATTCCATTATCATGAGACTTGTTTACCTGCGGGGTTACCTGCGTGTATAGCATCATGGCATTGAGGGCAGACCATCAAAGTTTTTCTCCTACGTGCGGACATGATTTGCATCCATTGCGGTTTTTCTTTTCTACCTTTGGTTTTGAGGTCTTTGAGGGCGCGAATATGGTGAACTTCAATATCACCTCTTGCCCCACAAATCTCGCATTCATCAGCTTGAAGCCGTTTAATCAGTTCATTTCTGAACGCGGGCTTTCGCGCTCGTGGCAGGTCTTCTATGATTGTTTTTAGGTTGCGTTTTAGTGGTATACCACCGAAACGAGCCACTAAGGGTTTCTTGCCTTCTCTTGGGACGGTGATTTCGACACACTTTCTTAGACCGTGTGGCAGTTTTACCGTCTTGTGATACTTCGCGCAAATTTTAGCCACGCTAGTTTTGTGTTTACAAGCAAGAGTTTTCATCAACGAACTCCACATAACCCATTGGAGTTTTTGGAGCCACGCGATGTTTTGAGCAAGGCTGTAGAATTGTACGTACCCTCTATATTCTGATTGGTAAATGTTGATGATAGTGAAATCATCATCATTTATTAATTCAGGGCGGTGAATGGGTTTCCCATTTCTCATATAGAGAGAACATTTTTCTTCTACAAAGCTTGTGGGAATTCTTAGTCCAGTAATTCCATTAATTGAGCGCTTACCATTGGTATGCTTAGTGTCGGAATATTGAACTAGAATTTCGTAACCTAAGAAGTTCGCTGCTTCGTTTCTAGCATGAGTAATTAAGGTCTTTTCTTTAGATAATTCTAGCTGAAGATTTTCCGCTAGAAATGTCTTCAATTTTTCCTTGATTTCTTTTGCCTCTTGAAATGAACCAATGAATCCAAGTAGAAAATCATCAGCGTACCGCACATAATTTAGCCTTCTGTATTTAGGGTCACGAACATCTTTGGAAGGCATTTGCTGGTATTGAATTTCCAGTTGACGCGCTTTTTCAATTTGTCCCTTCTTCCTGTAATACCAGGCAAGTTTTACGAGTTTTGAGTATTCCGGATTTTCTGCCCTTGCTTTACCTCTTGTATACTCTGGGATAAGTGTCCGTTCGATAAATTTATCGAATTTATCAAGATAGATATTGGCGAGTATGGGTGATACTATCGCGCCTTGCGGTGTTCCGCTGAGGGTGGAGTGATATCTCCATTGCTCACAATAACCTGCCTTGAGTAAGTTTTCAATCAATCTCAGGAAGCGGTTATCTTGGATTTTCTCGCACAGAATTGACATTAAGATTTTATGGTCTATGTTGTCAAAACAGCCTTTGATATCTCCTTCAATAAACCACTTGGTTCCTTGCCAAGTGCGGTCTATTACTGTTAGCGCCGTATGGCATCCGCGTTTTGGTCTGAAACCATGACTGTTGTCGGAAAATTGGGGTTCATAATACGCTTCTAATATTAAACGTACTACTTCTTGAACCAATTTGTCTTTCCAAGTAGGAATACCTAGTGGTCGAGTTTTCCCATTTTTCTTGGGAATATTAATTCGCCTCACTGGTGTCCATCGAAAGCGTTCATATCGAATCTCTTCGATAAGAGTTTCAATCTTTTTCATGGACATTCCGTCAGCAGTTTCCTGAGTTATCCCAGGCGTCATTGCTCCAGCATTTTTATAAATGCGGCTATACGCTAAAAGGTACAAGTCGGGATTGAACAACTGTCTGTAGACATCATCCAGTGGTAAACCCCGGTACCCCCTGTCTCGGATTACATTTAACACCGTTTCGGCGTTTCGCATCTCGCGTACCTCTCGGTAACAATGTAAGAAATACCTGTTCCCCTTTGCCATGTGGACGGCTTTCCCGCCCTCGGACTACTATGGGAACTCTGTAGTCATAGGACTCGCGTCCCATAGACCATCCCGCGCTTCATCAACTCGGTACGTATCAGTGTGATTTAGGTGTCCCACTCATTCGTTAAGCCATCTCATCGGTGGCTGACTTCGTTTAAAGAAGTTGTGTGGTTCAAATGCTTAAAACTACACACAAACGATTATTCCTTTTAGGCGTTGTAGGAATAGGTAATCGAGTATACCGTCAGAATTGGGCTTCAGATAGTTTAATCTTCACCTTGTCACACAAGTCTTGCCGAACAATGGTTTTAACGCCTTCTCTCCATTTCCGGCTTTACCAACATGCTGTTGTCCCTTTTGTCTTTCGACTCCAGGTAAGTTGGTTGACTTAGAGACATTCTTCTTAGTCTCTCCCAACTTGGTTGGGAATACCGCGTTAATCGTCGCGGCGCACGCACTTTTCGATATCCAATTCGATGACTCGCTTGGATATTCCGTTCACTCTTGAATTGAGATTGTTGAACAGGAATTTCTGTGCATCATGCGTGGAACGTCCTGTTCTGAATCCGTAGCTTCTAGCGTGAAAGGTCGCTTCGTGCGCTGGTTCTAGTGCGTATTTGACGAGGCATTGCCACGCCCTGTCTGCCATAGTCGGAACCTTGAGAATTCGCATCTTGCCATCCTTCTTAGGAATGGGGATTTCGCGTAGTCCCTGGTGTTGCCAGTTTCTGCCGTGACGTAGTAGCTCATTCGCTAGGTCAAACCGTTGCGAAAAGGTGAGCTTGGCTATGCCGTCGATTCCTGGGGTCTTTTTACCAGCGTTTAACTGCGATACTTGGCGTACAGCAAGCAACCGTGCTGAGGTGGATTTCAGAATCAGCTTTTGGAGGGACTTCGCTTTCCGGTAGTCACCAACACAAACGGCTTTATAAATTCTTGTTTGCAGGCGGAATAGGTTTTGGCGGAATTTCTTCCACGGTAACGTCTTCCAGGATTCGCTAGTATTGCTACTGCGTCTAATCATGCTCTACTCCAATTCATTTACTCTGAACACCTCACAGCAATTACGCTGTGTCCTACCCGAATCGAAGGAGTTCCGCAACTCGTCTTGCCTACAAGGGGTTCGACCTTTCCCTTGACCTTCAATCCGTTTTTCTTCGTTCCCTCAGTCAGATTGATAGTTCCGTTAGGTGTAGCCATTTCAACCACTGAATCCCCTAGACTCTTGCCTCTACCGAAGGGTACTGAGGCGGGAATTAGCTCCAGTGAAGTCGAGGTTTTTTTGTGTTGCGCCCCGCTTGTTTTTGGGTTGCTTTTGTAGGCTCGGTTTCACCATAGGAACCCCCCATTAGCACCAGTGTCATCCCGCAACGGATGTCTGGTTGTGCCCTGTTCCCAGCTTCGGTCTCCGCAATTCCGAGTACGGTCGCCGTGGGCAGGTCGGGAGTTACATCTGAGTCTGATGAGTGGGGCTTGCACCCACATCCGACCGAGAGTTCAGCCTTAATGACGGTAATCTGCCGTCAGGTTGGTGGAGTTATTTCCGGACTGGATACCGGGATTCTTCCACAACGAATCGCACCCCCTCGTAAAACTATTTAACTATTCGATCCCAGGGCAGCAAACTGGCTACGCATTTGCTGGTGAGTTTTTAACTTTCCTTCAAACGTAGTACACAAAGTACTTAGGCTGGTCAACTAACTAAAATGCTGAGGCATGAAGCCCCGTCACTTTAGTGCGGGGTGCTGACAATTTTTTAGGAGGCGAGTAGCTCATCTAACTTTCCTTGAAAGTCTAGGGCATGGATATCATCACAGCCACCAACATGACGGTCGTTAATGAAAATTTGTGGCAGCGATCGCCTTCCATTTGACCGTAGAGCCATTTTATTCCGTGCTGCTTCATCTCCATCAATGCTGTATTCAGTGAAGTGAACTCCCTTTTTTGTCAGTAATTGTTTAGCACGGATACAAAACGGGCAAGTTCTCCAAGTGTAAATTTCTACTTTTGCAGCCATAATTTTCTCAACTTCGTGTTGGTTGTTAGTTGTTGGTTGTTGGTTGTTGGTTGTTGGTTGTTAGTTGTTAGTTGTTGGTTGTTGGTTGTTAGTTGTTGGTTGTTAGTTGTTAGTTGCTGAGTGGTTACTCTCGTTGCTGAGTGGTTACTCTCGTTGCTGAGTGGTTACTCTCGTTCCCAGACTCTGGCTGGGAATGCATGGTTTGAGGCTCTGCCTCGACTTATCTCACAAAGAGAGGCATAGCCTCTTCTAAGGCATTCCCAGGCGGAGCCTGGGAACGAGTATGCTGAGTCAATTGGATGAAGCTACTCAGCAGGTGGTAGCATATTGTACCAGCTGACCCAGACGCTGACGCAAGGTTTCCAATCCCAAGCGATTGCTTGCAGAAATAAATACTGCTAGAGGAAATTCTTCCCTTGCAAGTGCTAGGGTTTCACTATCTGCTTGGTCAATCTTATTAAAAACAACCAGGGCTGGACCAGGAGTCACTGGCATTTGCGCCAAAATATCTCGAACCGAGCGTATATGGCTTAACCATGCAGGATGAGATAAATCCACTAAATGCAATAAGGCATCCGCTTCGGTAACTTCCTCCAAAGTGGCACGGAAGGCATCCATCAGCGATGCGGGCAATTCGTGTATGAATCCTACAGTATCAGTTACCAGAACCTCTTGAGTGTCACCATCCATCCCATCAGGAACAACCAAGCGGCGTGTGGTGGGATCGAGAGTGGCAAACAATTGGTCAGCCGTGTAAACTTCAGCGTTAGTTAAAGCATTTAATAAAGTAGATTTACCAGCGTTGGTATATCCAACAATAGCGATTGACGGAACTTCTTGATGTTGCCGTCTTTGGCGCAATCGTTCTCGGTGTGCTTGAAGTTGGTTCACTTCTTGCTGCAATCGGGCAATGCGCCGTTGAATAGCACGGCGTTCCGTTTCCAGCTTAGTTTCACCAGGACCGCGAGTCCCGATACCGCCCCCTTGCCGGGACATCGCTTGACCTCTACCAGTCAAACGCGGCAGCACATACTCTAACTGCGCTAGCTCAACTTGTAATTTACCAGCACGAGATTGAGCGCGTTGAGCAAAAATATCTAAGATAACTTCAGTGCGATCCACCACTCGAACCCCAATCTGGGATTCCAAATTGCGAATCTGAGCGGGTGAGAGATCGCGATCGAATACGATCAGATTTGCTCCCAGAGTTTGGGCAGTTAAGGCAATTTCTTGTACCTTACCTTCGCCAACTACTGTGTGGGGATGGATGCGCGATCGCTTTTGTCTCATTTTCTGCAGGACTTCTCCGCCTGCGGTATCTACCAATCGCCCCAGTTCTTCCAGGGTATCTTGGAATTGTTGAGACGTTAGCTCATCCGTCATCACCCCAACAATTAGAACGCGATCGTGGTCTGTGTCTACATCTTGAGCGACATATTCCCGCCGGAACTCTTCTTCGAGACCCTCCACCAACTCAATGAAGTCCTGTTTTGTCAACATATCCAAGCTTAAAGCAGGTGATATGCTCCAGCTAGCACTCCAATTAGTCGGTGTGAGGTTACCCTGTTGTCCTTTAGGTTCCTCCTTGCCTCCTTCAGAAGAAGAAAGATAGGGAGCAGCCGTTCTCATCGCCGGACTGGTAATAAAGGCACGAGCGTCTTGGGGTGCTAAGTGAGCTAAATAAGCTTCCTTAACGTACCCAGTCGCACCGCCACCTCGGCGTTGAAATCCCGTTCCAGTCACATTAAGCATGACAAGGGCATCCAATCTTTGCAACGCCATAGAAGTCAGCGCCGCTTCATTAGGCGGTTCTGACTTCAAATGAGTCGCAATGCAACGGATACCGCTCAGTCGTTCAGCACCGTAACGCGGCAATTCCAGAGGTGGAATTTGCGTTTGCCGTGGTGTCCCGACCCCTACGCGGATCACTTGTCCGCGACGGTTGAGGTAAGTACACACGGGCTGATTCAGCTCGGTACTAATAGCAGCCAGTCGCTGGGAAAACTCAGGCGTTGTGATGCGATCGCCTGGTATGCGCTGGTGATACAGCCGCTGTAGTTGTTTCAGCTGGCTCGATTTTAATCCTTGGAGATTACCGAAAATAGTCTCGATAAGCGCCTATGACCAGTAATGGTCCCCCGAATCCTACTCTTACTATTTTACATCATGCTTTGAGGATGCCAACTCTTCGCAATAAGAGTTCAGGTGCGGGTATCCGATGGGGATGGGGAGAAACAAATTTTCTTGTCTATTATTTTACTTATATTTTCTGTCCTACCTTTTCTTATGGGTCGGACGTCTCGCCCGACATAATGAAGAACGGGCTGGATGCCCATCCCACAAGACATTTAAATTTACTTTTGTATCGGTGACACAAAATACGGTAGCGGTACTCCAAAACAAATAAACTTCCTGAAAAAGTAGTAATACTCAGCAGCTTAGTAGAACATATAGAGAGTACAATCTAAAGAGACAATAAAGTCAATCAGGTGAGTCAAATAACTAATCGGGTTGGGAAAGAATATCCTTCAATTACCGATCCTAGGACTAACCAATATATACCCTTTCCTAAAGGTGATTTGGTTAAAGTCTTGAAAGCGGAAAGGGTTTCGTGGGGACTGAAAGAGCGTGGGGAGTATATCGCTGAATGGTATCGCAGAGGTTATCCTGACCTACCTGGCGGTTGGAAGGAATACGATCTACATCACATCAAACCTAGAGAATATGGTGGGATGAATGATTTTGATAATATTGTTCCTGTTTTAAGACAATTGCATCAAGATGAGTTTAATGTCTTCTGGCGAAATTGGTAGGAGTTCAAGCAATGAAAAAACAAAATATTGAAATTTTGATTGAGAAAATACAGTCTTTAGGGACTGTCAATACAATGGATATTTCTATACCTTTGAATTTAGCTTGTCAAATTCTTCCACCGGAACCTTGGGAACCAAAGAGACTTGAGGAGATTTTAGAGATTAAGTTACCCGAATCAGTACAGCAACTTTGGAATAAAACGTCAGGACTACGCTTGTTTGAAGATACTACCCATGGTCAGTGGGGTCTTATTGTGTGGTCACCCTATAAAACAATTAAAGAGCAAGAGAAAAAGATTTCTCAAAGACCAGAAGATTTTCAAGTATCAGATTTAATTCTAGGGGAATTTTTAGGAGATTCTGAACTGTTAGTACTTAGATGCAACGAACAGACACCTGATTTCGGAGAAGTAATGATTGCTTTGCCATTGGATGAGCGTGAGGAATGGTATAAGGCAGCGAGTTCTCTAGAAGAGTTTCTTAGTAACTTTATAGCAGCTAGGGGGGAAAAGTTTTGGGAAAATCGAGCGCCAGTGGTAGTTTCTTAACGCCAACTATCTTTATCAAAGCAATTAATCAGTTGTTGCTTCAGGAGAATAATCAATACAGATGATTAAAACTGCTAGTAATTTCTGCATAACCTCTTCAGACACTATTCCCAAACGCCGGACAAATCGCTCAGTTGTCACGCTCCAAACTTGTAAAACATTACCTGCTGACTCAGATCCTAAACCATTGTCATTAGTTGGCTGAATAAGAACCATAAAAGGGCGATGTTGGAATTTAGGTAGGGCAAACGCACTTAAAATTAACAAAACTAAATGGACAAAAAATCAGGTTTGTGTGTTTGACGTATAAATAGGATTTTTCGTTAATCTTATTTTTTAAACCGTAAAATCAATGTAAAAATTATTACGATAGTGATTGTCAATAAATATGGTTTAATGCGAAAAAATAGGGTGTTATTGAGAATGTGCTATTTTTATTGACATGGTGCGTTTGCCCTGGGAATTTAGGTTGCCAAGTTGTTACAGGAACAATTATCCGCATTGCAATAGTACTCAACATATTAGAACTAATCACAACAGCAGGTGGAGTTTTCTGAATTTCTTGCCCTCTGGTTGGATCGAATTGCACCATCCAAATTTTACCTCGTTTGGGATTATTCATTTTCAATATCCCAGTCTTCGGTATAGGTAAAAACTGAAGAAGAGGTAAATGATGAGAGCGATCGCATCTCCTCTTAGAACTCATAACCTCTCTCTTTCCTCTCTTCCTCTGCGTACTCTGCGCCTCTGCGGTTTTTATTTTCAATCATATCCCGCCACCTCTTAACCTCCACTTGCAATTCCACCGATAACCAAGCATCAAACTGCGGATAAATAGGCAAACGCGGAACCAAATCCCAACCACCAGACGCCAAAATTTCTTGCAATCGTTGGTACTGAATATGAGGATAATCAGGATTCACCTCATCCTTTAGTCCAATACCACCCAAATCCCTAGCACCAGCTTCCACACATTCTAATAACCATTGTGAATCTTGAACTAAATTTGGTGGAATTTGAATAGTAATATCTTCCGGTAATATCAGACGTGCTTGAGAAATAACTTCTGGAAGCTGACATGGATTAAAAGGTGGAGCATCCAAACTCTGTTGACTGCCAGGGCTGTGAGGTTGCAAAATAACTTCCTGTATATTGCCATATCTTTGTTGAAGAGCAGATATAGCGTCTAAACTTTCCCACCAATCTTTTTCTGTTTCGCCAACACCTAAAAGTAGCCCAGTTGTAAACGGTATTCTTAATTCTCCCGCCCACTGTAATTGTTGTAACCGCACTTCTGGTAATTTACTTGGCGCATGTTTGTGAACAGTTTCCAACAATATAGGGGTTAACTGCTCCAACATCAACCCCATAGAAACATTAACTTCCTTAAGCCTTTGCATTTCTTCAAAACTCAAAGGTCCTGCATTAGTATGAGGTAAAAAACCCATAGAAAACGCTAATTGGCATAAGTCATAAATTCTTTGAAACCAAGCTTGACGTTGTGAAGAATGGGGATGCACTTCCCCACTCAAAATTAATATTTCACAAACATTTTGATTTTGGAGTTGTTTTAAAAGCCTTTCTGCATCCGAAATGGTCATCCAGGAACCTTTACCTAGATCGGTGCGAAAATTGCAATACGTACACCGATTAAAACACTCATACGTCGGCACAATTGTATAAGCAGGACTGTAAGTAACAGTTCGGGAAGTTGGCATAAATATCCTCCTCTTCCCTTCATTGTCCTTTATTGCATGCACAAAGTCTCCTGTTGCTTGGCATAAATATTTTTTAGATGCTTCTTAACCGTGTTAATGGTGATATAAAGCCTGTCTGCAATCTCCCGATAGGAAAGATTTGCTTGACGCAGTAACCAAACCTCCGCTTCTCGGTCAGTCAAACCGTATTTTTTAGCATCAAAGAAAGCCATACTTTGATGGGTTTGGTTGCGATCTTCCAAAATCACCAACATAACGTTTCGTTCACTTGCATCTAATGCCAACCATCTAGCTCGAATCCTCAGTTTTACACCTTTATCAGTTTCTATCTCAGATTCGATCGCAATGCGTTCTTCCGGAAAAAGTTCGCGGCTATCTATCAAAGACTCACAAACTCGCCAAATCTCTCCTGGAATTGTACCAACAGAGCCTCTACCGAGCATTATTTGTCGGCAGATTTGACGGGCGCATTGATTAGCTTGAAGTAATTCGCCCTGAGTGGTCAGTATTAAAATACCGTCTACAAAACTTTCAATGACAGCCTGTAATAGGTAAGCCCTTGAATCAAGTTCCAATTGTTTACCATGACAATTTTGTTTATTAAATTTTTCTTTTTGGTTAGAAGTGATATATTTGTGTTCTTCTGCAAAGTACATGATAAATCTCCTCTACGAGTAAGCACGCATAATAACAAAACACCAATTGCAATCAATTGATTGCATAAACCAATTGTCATTTTTTTGGTTCTGCAGTGTCCATACCGTAACCTGTAGACCAAGCAATAGCTCTGAAGCCAACGTTTTCTGCAGGAAACGTCCTGAAAAGGACTGAAGCAGGGTGAAGTTTTTTTTACAGTGACCACCTGACCAGTGACCACCTGACTACCCGACCAATGACAAATGACCAGGGACAAATGACCAGGGACAAATGACCTATGAATTTAGCAAGCATTGACCAGTGGTTTCCAGTTGAGCAACAGCACAAGTACATTTCTCTTCTCAAAGGAAGAGTGGGTGTAACACGCCGACGAGCAGAGTATTTCGTTAAATTGTGGGCGTATCTCCTACTTAAGCAAAAACAAGAACTTGGCAAGCGGATACAAGCGCCTTTGTCTCAATTAGACATCCCAGATGGGTTCGTTTCCTGTACGCACCGCGAAGCTTATGAAATTTTCTACGGTCAACAAAACAGCGGGCGGGGAAGCGAACGTGCCGCAGGTATGATGATCGATCGACTTGTGGCTTTGGGGCTGATTGAAAAAGACTTTGATGGCAACAGTACCTGCATTCGGGTTAAGTCGTTACTGTCCAATCTGCCAGAAGCTGCCCGCGCTGTTAAATCTACACAACTTGTAACAGATAGTTATAATCCCCGAACTGATACCATTCCCGTTGCCAGTTTTTTGGCTCGCGACTTTAACTTTTTTAATACAAAGACAACTGTTGACCCCCATAGAATAGTTAGAATACTGCGAGTCTGGGCTGAGCAGTATCCCACTGGTATGCGAGTACTGCGCCGTCGCGATCACCAACATCCTGTTGGATTTTATGCTTTGCACCCGATCGCTCGGGAATCTGAGAAAAATTTCTTTCTCCCTCCTCGCAACAGTCTTTTCCTACTAGACAGTTCTAAAGAAACTGACCCCTTCAAAATCGCTTTATCGGGAGATCCAAGTTGTACATCTGTATGTATAAGAATCTGGTTGGTAGATTCTCCCTACAAGCAGCGAGAGAATATTTGCCTGTTATTGGAGGATTTACAAAAAACTTTAATTGCGATGCAAATAGAGTTTCCCAATCTTTGCGATCTGTACACGATCGCAGTCCTTCCTAGAGATGAACAACTCGGTTCAATCTTGGGGTTCCAGAAAAACAGCTACAGTTCTCAATTTTCCTCTTGTTGGTGGATGTACGCACCTGTTGATAAATTTTTAGCTCTTAATGTTGAGCGATCGCTATCGCCTTTAAAGTTTGATTAACGTCACAGCCCAAGTTCTACCTTTATGTCCAATTAGAGTACGTATGTCCACTTATTCACTTCCGGTGACTCCGTCTCGTGAATGGTGAGGCGGAGCCTCTAGATCTGCATTCCCAGGCTCCGCCTGGGAACGAGTGCTATGAGTGCCACCTATTTCCCAGTCCCCAGATAATTGCCTGATTTTCCTCCGGTTTTACTGACTAGCTGAATGGCTTCAATTTGAATTGATTTTTCTAGGGCTTTTGCCATGTCATAAAGGGTAAGAGCAGCAACAGAAACGGCTGTCAAAGCTTCCATTTCTACGCCTGTTTCTGCTTTGGTTTTGACGATCGCTTGAAGTTGATAACCGGGAAGTTGGGGATCGGGTGCGATCTGCACTTCAATTTTATGCAAGGGCAGAGGGTGGCATAGGGGGATCAATAAAGCTGTCTGTTTGGCTGCCATAATTCCTGCTAGCCTTGCTGTACCCAACACGTCTCCTTTGGGAGCGTTTCCTGCTTGAATGGCACTGAAGGTTTCTGCTAGCATCTTGACTCTGGCGATGGCTACCGCTTCCCGAACGGTAGGCGCTTTACCAGACACGTCTACCATCTGGGCTTGCCCTCGATCGTCTAGATGACTGAGTCCGGCAAATAAATTTTCAGAATTTTCTTGTGTCATTGGGAAAATGTGTGCTACTATAAAATTCTTGTAAGGGCGTGTAGCTCAGTGGACTAGAGCACGTGGCTACGGACCACGGTGTCGGGGGTTCGAATCCCTCCTCGCCCGTTAATTATGAATGTAGAGACGCGCCATGGCGCGTCTTTTGCATGATACTGCATCTCTAGATTTTTTTGATGGCATAATTATCCGATTCACGACCAAGGGCAAAGCGCAGGGAACTGCCTAAGGTGTTGCTGGACTGGGTCAAGAAGAAGACCATTCCCACAAAAGTTAAAAAGGCGGAAACAAGAAACATTTTTCGATAACCGAAATGATGGGTAAAGAACCCGAACATCAAACCCGCGATCGCAATCCCTACATCCAATCCCAACAGACACAGGGCAAAAATCTGTCCTCGTTCTTGGGGTTTTGCTCGGTCTGCCATCATAGCTGTAATTGTAGGAATTAAGCTTCCAGACGCAGCACCATCTACAACTGCTGCCAATAAGACAAGTGGAGGACTATATGCCAGCCATAAAATTAACATCGACACAGTATAGAAAACTAAGCTGATAGTGATAAATAAGCCACGCCCCATGCGATCGCTTGCTTTACCTGTAAATAACCGTATGCCAAAACCCGATATGGCTGCAGCAGTGAAAAACAAACCAGGATTTAGTTCAATTTTGGCTTCTTTAATAAACAATGGAATAAAAATGTGTATGGCACTACCAGCTAAACCGATGAGTAACATGATGACAGCCGGAGTTCTCACTCTGGGACTCAATAAAGTTTTCCAAAATTGATTGTCCTTAGCATCTGTTCTTTTGACTTTTGGAAGAGGGGGGTTAACGATGGGGAAAATACCCAGTACTGCGATGAGCGCTAATTCCGCAGTTATGAGAAATAAAACCTTGTTACTAGCCCCAGACTGTAAATAACCACCCAAAGCAGGTCCGATGGCAAACCCAATTGGATTGACCAAACTCATGTAGCCTATAATTTCACCCCTTTTTTCTGGAGGGGCTATATCCGCAACCAAAGCATTAAAGCCAGTGGCAAAAGCTGCAATGCTGATGCCATGAAAAGCACGGACTAGCATTAACAGGGGAATAGACTTGATTGTTAAGTAGCCCAGAGGTGCGATCGCAGCCACAAGAGTACCGATGAGCAATACTATCTTACGACCCCGCCTATCTGCCAAACGGCCCAACCACGGGCGAAACAGTAACAATCCAATAGCAAAACTGCCCATTACAATTCCAATTTCCTGCCTGTTTGTACCCAGTTGCCTGAGATAAATCGGCAATGTTGGTAGTAAAAAAGCTATGCTAGACCAGAATAATAAACCTGCTGCAAAGAGAACCAGCAGGTTGTATCGCAATTGAGTATCAGATGTGCGAAGTACTGTCACGGCAAACGCTAGTTAATTTAAACTGTGTGGCAGTCAATACCAGCACCTAAGAGTGATATTGCTGCCAAATTATTCTACCTTGTCTTATGAACTACTCAACCTTCTGCCTCCTGTCCTCTCAATACCTTTGCCAATCTACGAGGGTTCAACTTCTGTAGAAAGCGGATGAATACGACCATTAGAAGTAAGCTTGGCAAAAATCTGGGTTAATAAAATAGGCTCAGGCTTAACAGTCAGCATTTTTAACATTTCCCGCGCCAGATCGAGGATTTAGCCTTCCCTTGAAAATTGCACGGTACCGGATTTGATTAGAGAATCGATCGAGCAGTATTTGGCTAGCAAGCAAACAACTCATCGAGTTGAATGTATTTCGGGTAACACATTCCAAGTCTCCCCCACCAATTAACCAACAAATTACTTTTTTATACACTAACGACCTTGCCACCTCTACTGAGTTCTATGAAGATAAGCTAGGTCTGAAGTTGTGGCTTGACCAAGGCAATTGCCGGATTTATACTGTAACTGGTTCTAGATACTTGGGATTGTGCCAAAGAAACGAGAGTGCAACAAAAGAGGACGCTGTACGAACGGGCATTATCTTTACCATTGCGACCAGTGGATTGTGACCAGTGGTACGAATACCTCAAGTAATATGCAACTATTACGGTGGATGAAGGTACGGTTGTTGAGTTAATCACCGATCGCAAGGTGTGGGCATTATTTAGTTATGTTTATTGGCTGGCGCTTCGTCCGTTCAGGTGTATGGAAGTTTGATTCATCTCGATTGGAATTGTAACAGATAGTTGATTTAGTTGAAATTTCATAAATTCTATTTAGAAAATATCAAAGATTCTATGTTAAAACTACTCAAATACCTTAGTATTTTTATCATTACCACCTATTTACTATTTGCTTGTCATGCTTCAGCACCAACCAAATTAAAACGCCCTCCCTTGAGGGTGGTATTTGGATATTTTGTTGGTGAGTGTCTAGGGATCGTTGCTCAAGAAAAAGGATTTTTCAAAGCCAAAGGGGTAGATGTAGAACTAATTTATAAACGATCCGTCCAATTGGAACGCGCAAATTTCAGTGCGGGTAAGTATGATGGCATTTCAGCGTCCTTAGGAAGTTTTATCATCTTGAGTGCCACAAATCCCAATATACAAAGCGTGATGGTTATAGATGAATCAATAGGAGCAGATGTGGTAGTCGCCCAATCAGAAATTAAAACCGTTGCTGACTTAAAAGGGAAAAAGCTGGGTGCAAATCTAGGCAGTTTTAGCGAAGTTTTTGTGACTGAGATGTTAAAAACTGCGAACTTAACCAACGATGATGTGAACTTGGTTAAATTAGAAGCTTTAGAAATTCCTCAACGTCTGAAAAATAATGTTATTCAAGCTGGACACACTTGGGAACCTCATCTTTCTGAAGCTATTAAATCAGGGGGACATATCCTATTTAGCAGCAAACAAACCCTTGGCTTGATTTTAGATATGATTGTCTTTCGCTGTGAAACAATCCGCGATCGCCCTGAAGACATTCGTGCATTTGTCCGAGGATGGCTGCAAGCCGCAGCCTACTGGAAAGCAAATGTCACTGAAGGAAACGCCATCATCAGCAAAGCGTTAAAAATTCCTAGCAATACACTTTCTCTGGAGGGAGTAAACCTAACTGATTTAGCTGAAAATCAAAAATTATTTCAATCTAGCAACCCTAACTCCATCTATAAAACTGCCAAGATATATACAGACTTTTTTACTCGCTCTGGAAACATGACGCGCATTCCCGATCTAAAAAGTTTGTTCAATTCTTCGTTCTTGAATCCTCCCTCCTAGTTTAAAGCCATGCAGCAGTGTTTTTTGTGTGGCATCCGTAGAAAGTTGATCGCCTCGTTTCTCATTGTTGCTTTGATTCCTTTGCTATTATTGGGATTTATCAACAAACAGACAACTGAAAAAGCACTAACTGACAACGCCCGACAAGCCTTATCTGTGGCGGCTAACGAAACCGCTAATAGAATAGATGCCTTTATTGATGGAAATCTCAATGCCGTGCGCGTAGAGGCGATTTTACCAGGTTTGGCACGCTACCTCAGCCTAACTCCAAAACAGCGAGATGACAGCCCTGAAATGCAATTGGCGACAGAAACATTAATTCGTCTCAGCCGCAAAGATATGCTCAATATTCTCTCCTATGCTTTGCTCGACTTAAACGGCAAAAATGTATTGGATACACGTACATCGAACATTGGCTCAAATGAATCAGTTGAAAATTATTTTAAAAAACCGCTGCAAACTGGGTTATCTTTTGTTTCTGGTATGAAGCGATCGCCGACAATTTCTGACCTTGTTACCCTCTTTTTTAGCAGTCCGGTTCGCAATGCCAAGGGAGATATATTGGGTGTATTGCGTATTTCATACAATGCTACTGTTGTCCAGCAGTTAGTCACTCGAGAAACTGAAAGGGCTGGGGCAAAATCATTTGCTATTCTTTTAGATGAAAATAATATTTATTTGGCACATAGTACTGCACCAAAACTACTTTTTCAATCAATTGTGCCTCTGCCTTTGAATGTTGTAAATCGACGACAAATTCAAGGGCAGTTGCTTAATTATCCTGTCAAAGAATTGGCAACTAATGAGTCAAAACTTAAGCAAGCATTGGATAATAAACAGTCGTATTTAATTGCATCTTTGCCAGCAACAGGTAATCAGCTTAATCTGATTGCGATCGCTCGTTTAAAATATAAACCTTGGTCTGTATTGTTCGCACAGCCCCTTGCTGTTGCCCTAGCACCTGTAGAAAAGCAAATTCGTGACACAATGTTTCTATTTGCAATTATCGCTTCAGTAGTGACAATCATCGCTTTTGTCATTGGGCAACTGCTAACAAAGCCAATAATTTACCTTACCAATATAGTTTTCCAGTTTACCGCAGGTAACTTAGATATCCGTGCCAAAATTACTTCACGAGACGAAATAGGTCAACTGGCAAAATCATTTAACGACATGGCACTTCAGTTACAAACATCTTTTGAAACTTTGGAACAACGGGTACAACAGAGAACAGCAGAGTTAGTAATTGCTAAAGAAAAAGCAGAAGATGCGAATCAGAAACTAGAACAACTGGTAAATCTAGATGGTTTGACTCAGGTGGCTAACCGTCGTTGCTTCAATGGACGACTGCAAGAAGAATGGCAACGCCTTGCATGGGAACAACAATTCCTGTCACTGATTTTATTCGATGTTGATAAATTCAAATCTTATAACGACTACTATGGTCATCTAAGAGGCGATGATTGTCTAATCGCAATCGCGCAAACAGTGCAACAGGTAGTTTGTCGTCCTGCCGATCTAGTAGCGCGTTACGGTGGAGAAGAATTTGCGGTACTCCTTCCCAATACTGACTTAGCGGGAGCCATCAAAGTAGCACAAAATATTCAGCAAGCAATTCACGCTCTGGCCATTCCCCATGCAAAGTCTGATGTCAAGGAGATCGTCACCGTTAGTATGGGGATTAGCTCTGGCGTACCCACTTTGGATATCAAGCCAGATGCACTCATCGCTTCAGCCGATAAAGCACTGTATGTTGCTAAACAACAGGGGCGCGATCGCTATTGTTACTTCTAATGGTCGTATTCATCCGCTTTCTACAGAAGTTGAACCCTCGTAAATTGGCAAAGGTATTGTTATCAAGTATAAGGTTGAGAAAAAAGAAATTTACAAAACAAATCTTAATTGTGAAAATTAAGTCCTGATTGAAGATGAGTATCAAGAATATTAGAGTAATCAGCTAATCTTGGGGTTATCTCAATATAGAGCCGCTTCAAACAGCGTATCTTTACAGGGGTTGTACGCAATGTATCATTAAACTTCGCCAGTCTGATAATTTGTTTTTCAAATCGCTCTGCACTACTGTTTATCTCAGTTTTATCACTCTTCACTAAGTGTAAAATTTGCTACTTTACATAACTGAGGTTTTGCCATTTTTAAGGATTTTAGTGATTTTTACATTTTATTACATTGATATTTTTATCTCTGCCTGCTGACTGAGCACTCAGGGCTAATTGACATTAGGTTTAGAGATGTCTATCAATCCCCGCCAGTCAAAAAATGTAAAAATCACTCGTTGAGCGTTGCAAATTTATTAAAAATTTATTAAAAATTTACAGAAATTGACGGAGGTTGAACTTTTAGCTAACTGTCATAGATTCAATATACACACCTTCACGTAATAACGATTGTCATCGCTGTATTTAAGTACAACTAGAATTTCAGTTTAATCGAGATATAGAATGATGTCTAAATCAGAATTTGAACAGGAATTTCAAGACCAAAACCAAGTATTCGTAGAGAAAGACGTAAAAAACTTTTCACTCAAAGAGAGAAATGCTGATTTAAATCTTATTCCAAACTCTACCAATAGACCTTTAAGTGATGTTGACACAGGTGTTCCTAACTATAGTGGTGCTAACTTGAGTAGGATTGACTTAAGTGATGCCAACTTGATGGGAGCTTACTTTAACGGTACCGATCTCAGCCATGCCGATCTTCAAGGTGCAAACCTACAAGATGCCGATCTGCGGGGTGCGAATCTTAGCTATGCGAAGCTCAAAGGTGCTAAACTTTCGGGTGCTTTACTCAACTATACAGACCTCAGCTATGCCGATCTCAGTCATACCGATCTGAGCTACGCTAATCTTAGTTGTGCTGACTTAACTCACGCTAACTTTAATAAAGCTAACTTAAGCAATGCCTGCCTTTTCAGTGCTAACTTCAGTGATGCTGACCTTAATGAAGCTAATCTCAGCCATGCTGACTTAAGTTGTAGCAATTTGAACCTTGCTCATATTCATGATACTAATTTGAGTCATGCCAATCTGAGTTATGGTGACTTGTAACAAATTTTGTTGCACTCTACCCCTCATACTGAAAGTATGGGGCAAAGTTTTTTGACTGGCGGGCTTTTCTGCCCGCACCACAAGAGATTTTGGGATATTTTTTATTAAAAGTTTCTAACTAAACCTTAAACTTTTTTCAAAGCATAAATATCTGTACCGCGCCCCAGGGCAAAGCGAAGGGAATTGGGTAAGTCTTTGCTAGATTTAGTGAGGAAAAGAACAAGTGCCAGGACAGTTAAAAAGGCATCGAAACCAAACATATTCCGGTAACCAATGTGTTCGCAGATCAAACCAAAAACCGGACCTGCTGTGACTAGCCCAACATCCCATCCCACAATACATAGGGCAAAAACTCGTCCTCTTTCCTGTGGTAGCGAACGGTCTGCCATGAGAGTTGCAAGTATAGCGAATAACATACCTCCACCTGCGCCTTCAAAGCTTGCAGCTACTAGAAAAGCTTGAGCGCTGTGAGCTTCCCACAAAATAAACATTGCCGCACAGTAACACAGGAGACTGAGGGTAATAAATAAACCACGACCACAACGATCGCTGGCTTTACTTGTTAACAACCTGACGCTAAAGCTAGCAAAAGCTGCTGCTGTATAAAACAATCCGGTGTTTAGATCTACTTTGCTTGATTTGATAAATAATGGCACAAAAGTATTTAATGTCCCGACAGCCAAACCAACTAACAACAGAATTTCTGCGGGAACTCTCACCCTTGGGCTAAGTAACACTTGCCAAAATTTAGTGTTTTGAATCTCTCCCGGCTGTTGTTCTATCTGTGGGTTAGCAATTTGCATGACGCACAAGAACGATCCTAAAGCCAATCCCCCTGCTAACAAAAATATATAGGTATTACCACTAGAGGCCTGTACATAGCCTCCTAAAGCAGGTCCTAGAGCAACACCAATAGGATTGACCAAACTCATGTAACCCATGATTTCACCACGCTTTTGGGGAGGCGCAATGTCCGCAATGAATGCATTAAAGCCAGGAGCAAACGCTGCAACGCTTAAACCGTGAAAGACACGCAGCGCCATCAATAAAGGAAATGATTGGATGAATAAATAGCCAAGAGGTGCGATCGCGCCCACAAAAGTACCGATAAGCAACACGATTTTACGACCTCGCTCATCTGCCAACTGTCCGAACCGAGAACGGAAAAGCAATAATCCCAGAGCAAAACTGCCCATAACAATCCCTATTTCTTGGTTAGTCGCTCCATATTGTGCCAGGTAAAATGGTAAGGTTGGCAGTAAAGAAGCAGAGCCAGACCAGAAGAATAAACCTGCCGCAAATGAAAACAGCAGGTTTCGCCGCATTTGGGCGTCAGTCATGTATAAGTTTTTCAAGGTAGATGCGCGTTTATACTAATGAACTAAATCATCCTCACACCAAGAAACGCATTTCTTGGCTCATATTTAAAAGCCACCTAAGGCAGGCAGTAATTTGTTTTTTGCCTGTTTTAGATGGCTTCTGTTGTAACTTAATTTTTTTTTGAGGTCGTGAGTGAAATTACGTATTTAAAATTATTTGATACTTTTTGCCACCACCTCACGTACACGATAGATAGGGCGTCCTTGAGATTCGTGGTAAGTACGCATCAGTAACTCTGCCAAAAGACCAAAACAAAATAACTGTACCCCCGTGACAAGCAACAGCACTGCCAGAATTAACAGAGGGCGGTTCCCAATATCTACGTGAAGGGCTATTTTGATAAAAGTCAAGTAAATTCCTATAGCCACGCCTAAAATCATTGAAATCAGCCCTAACAGACCAAAAACGTGCATTGGGCGTGTCAGGAACTTTTTCATAAAATAGATGGTTAACAAGTCCATCAACACTCGGAAAGTTCGCGATAATCCGTACTTGCTGCGACCAAAGCGACGGGCATGATGGCGAACTGGTAATTCTGTAATTCTTGCGCCTTCAATGTAAGCCAAAGCCGGAAGAAATCTGTGTAATTCCCCATAAAGGTTCATATCCGCCACGAGTTCTGCACGATAAGCTTTGAGCGAGCAACCATAATCATGAACGTTGACACTTGTGACTCGTCGAATGATCCAGTTAGCAATTTTGGAAGGAAGTAAGCGTTTCAGGGCTGCATCTTGCCGATTTTTCCGCCAACCACTGACCAAATCGTAGCCTTCCTCTAACTTTGCTAGTAACATGGGTATATCCGCAGGGTCATTCTGCAAATCGGCATCTAAGGTAACAATTGCTTTTCCCAGTGCGTAATTAAAGCCTGCCGACATTGCGGCTGTTTGACCGTAATTGCGACGTAAAATAACTGCTTTAAGATCGGTACGGATTTGCGCTTGTTCTTTAAGATATTGCGCCGAACCATCAGTTGAACCATCGTCTACGCAGATAATTTCATAACTTAATTCAGTGGCAGTTAAAGTAGATGCGATCGCCTCTAGCAAATATGGCAAACTTTCTACTTCATCATGCACCGGCACCACAATCGAAACATCTGGAACAATTGACGCCGTTGCTTCATTGTACCCAGCAAATCCATTAACCAGTCCACTCCTCATAATTTCCCGTATTTCTAGTGTTTCTGTGGTTCGTAACTCTTTACCACTCTTCCTGCACCGCGCAGTTGCTGGTAATATGACCGACTAACCTCATCACCTTGTTCCGAGAGACGGTCAATTGCAATTCCATTACGCCCTTGATTTTTTCCAGAGCTATGGATATAATTTTTGTCTCCTAAATAGAGTCCCACATGAGTTGCTTTTTGGGAAGTTCCGAAGAATATGAGGTCACCTGGTTGTAATTCTGTTAAGGAAACGGGTTGGGTGAAAGCCTCCTGTTGGTAAGCATCTCTGGGTATGCGAATTCCTACAGACGCAAATGCTGCTTGCATCAATCCCGAACAATCATAATTTGGTCCTACCGTACCTCCCCAAAGATAATAGTTCGGCTGTTCCATGGCTTTGTAAGTAAAGGTAATGACATCTGGTAAAAGATTTTTAATCTCGGTTTCGTCCAAGGATGTCGCGCTATAGGGTACAGTGCATGGTTGTAACAATTCTAAATCTAAAAGTAACAGCCATCCTGGATAATCATCTTCGCAAAGACGCACTTGTAAGGATGTTGGGTGTTCTACAGAGGCATTTTGATTGTCTGACGTTAAGTATAAATGCCGTCCCGCCGCAGCTTGGGTTGCTAAGCGATCGCAATTAGGAGAATCATATATGTTTAGATTGGCTAAACATTGATACTCGCTGACTGCTAAATTTTGGATTTTGGATTCTATATTAGAGGACATTCTTAAACTACAATGAATTTTTTCAATAAGGACGAACAACTGGAAAACCTTGGAAATGGGATTTTAGAGGCAACTTGGGCTGCATTTCCGAGTTTAGCTCGCAACCAAATTGCTGTGACTTGGATTGTCTACGATCCTCCCGTACTGGTTAACACTGGTGGTGCTTTAACTCCAGACGCTTTTTGGAGTCATCCTGTTCGCGGTTTTACATATCGTGGTGTCGAACGTATTTACCCCGCGAGTGTGGTAAAACTGTTTTACCTGGTAGCAGTCAATGAATGGTTGGAAAAAGGCATGACTTCCACCTCTCAGGAGTTGGAAAGAGCTATGCGTGATATGATTGTTGATTCTAGCAATGATGCTACCAGTTTAGTTGTAGATATATTAAGTGGCACGACTTCGGGACCGGAATTACCTGTGGGACCCTTTGACACATGGAAGCAGCAGCGAAACATTGTGAATCGGTATTTCCAATCTTTTGGTTGGTCAGATATGGAAACAATCAATGTTTGCCAAAAAACTTGGTGTGATGGTCCTTACGGGCGAGAACGAGCATTTGTGGGTGAGTTACTGGAAAACCGAAATATGCTCACTACAAATGCCACTGCTAGGTTGTTACATAGTATTGTAGGGGGAGTGGCAGTGTCCAGTACGCGATCGCAAGCCATGATGGCTTTGTTGAAACGCAGCCTCAATCCGGAAGATTTGCCAAAAAATGTAGAAGAAGACCAAGTCACAGGGTTTTTAGGCGGTGGTCTTCCTCAAAACGCGCAAATTTGGTCAAAAGCCGGTTGGACGAGTCAAGTTCGTCATGATGCAGCGTATATAGAAGTACCAGATCGGCGTCCTTATCTATTAGTTGTCTTTACAGAAGGAAAAGCCAACGCAAAGAGTCGAGAAATTTTACCCTTCATATCCCAACAAATCGTGCAAGCGATTTAACCCGTGACCAGAGCGTAGGTTGGGTTGAGGAACGAAACCCAACATTATAATCAAATTATTGGGAACGTTTCGTTCTACCCAACCCACACAATACATTTGGCGATTTAAGATTTACTTTATAAGTGACCAATTGATAGGTTGGGTTGAGGAATGGTACTTAACAAAGTTCCAAGTGTTTTGGGTTTGAAGAGTGAGCCTTATGCGCTTGTTTCAAATGGATGTTGAAACTCTTCTCCAACAAGAAATCTCGTTGCATCTTTAGCATAGGTCTTAACATAGACCATACAACCGGTTGTTGACGAGGGACTATAGGAACAATTGGGTGGATACCGCAGCCAACTGCCTGAGGGGTAATTTCCGAGCTCATCACTCCAAGTTCCTTCTATGACAAAGATTTCTTTCACCTCAGACTCGACTATGTTCGACAATGCGGTGCCTGGTTGCCATCGCTCAATCCAGACTTTTTCAGGGAAATCCATTTGCTGATAGAGGGTTTTTACCTGAATTTGGGGAATAATACCGGACTGCCAGGATAATTCGTAAATATTCGTTTTTACTTGCTGACGAGTTTGTCCACCATGTTGCCGTAATTTCACAAAGGTTAGACAGCCCTCATCGCTGTAGGGGTGATGGATAAACCCTTCAGGATTAAGCATATAAGATCCTGGTGGATAAATACCTGTTTCATCAGCAAAGTTTCCTTGGATTACTAAAATTTCTTCTCCTCCAGGGTGTCCGTGTAGCGGGAAAAAGCCACCCGGATCAAATCGAGTCAACATCGTCACTGGATGATCTTGAACTTCACAATCGGACTCAAAGCAAGCAAACCAGATTCCGGTAAAGGGTGCCTGATACCAAACTAGCGTTGTCGTTAGTACCGCTACACGTGTCAACACGTTTTCGTTAATTTTTTGAGGTTGCCACTGGAGTTGGGAGGATATCATTTTTATCGGCTATATTTTAAATTATTAATCAAGTAGTTAGGTGAGTAGTATCGGAGCAAGCTAGTAGTCCGCTAAGCCAACGCCTGCTGGGTAAGTTGTTTGTGAAACTATTGAATGGTAACCATTCCATAAATTCTTAACCCAGCAAAGTTCCTTTGGTCGAGTACTAGTATTTTTGCATATTATAGAATACCTTGTTTAAGGCTCAAACTCCACCGTATCGTTAAGTGAGATGAGAGATTCCCTTTCTAAGCAGCAAATAATGGACGATGTTGACTCCAAGAGGTGACTGCCTCAAGCTGGGCTGCTAACGCAATGACGGTTGTTTCCTCGCCAGGACGACCGACAAGTTGAACACCCAGGCACCACTGGGGAGCGCACGCGATCGCTTCAGCAAAAAGCGATTCAATTTACCTAAAAAAATACGTGGAACGCCAACATCAACTGTGGCTTGCTAAATAATTGTCAGAGGTTCGATCAACTCAGAAAAATGTGAAGAAGGCAGATGGCAAATGGCAGATGGCAGCTATGTTTGCAATATGGTAGGGGCTTCAACCCACTACCAATTGTTCGCAGTTCCTTATCAGAGATTATGGTGCGGTGTTTCGCCCTTGCAACCACAGCAGTTGACTCTCAACTTGTGTCATATATATCTTACAGCAAAGTTCTGATAATTTAGAATTTAGCTCCGATGATTTGGAGCAGTGTAAAAAAACGAAATTTGCCTAGTTTTTATATCACGTAGCTTATCTATGTAATGTTTTTATTTTAAAACTTAAGTATTTTCACTAACGACGCTGGTAACTACAGCTAGTTAGATTTTTAATAGTATTAAAACGATTATTACTTTGACAAGTAAATCCTTATGGGTTCTAGTTTAGCATCAAGTTAAGCTTAAGTATAAGAATTATATAAACTATTTTGTTTGTACGGATATAAAGGACTGTATTGAGCAAAACATGAGTTTGTCCAATAGCTCGTCCAAAAAACTACGATATATACTTTGAGGGCAAACCGCTTACAATCACAATGGCAAATTACAGAGAATGGAATCAAGCGCTTGTGTCGTACTTTACCAGTGGCTTGGCACGGGATAAAAGGGTTTATTTGAGCGTTGACAATGACATTTTAGAGCGAATTGGTCAGAAATTCAACCAAAAAATCGAAAATAGCAGTAAGGCTGATGATTTCCGTAGAGCGGTCAGAGAAAAAGTCATTGTAGAAGGACGAGTTAATTTGAGTCAATTGCAAGGACGAAATGCAGACGGTATCCCCAAAGGAGTTGCTTTTTTGGGTGCAATGGTTTTAGCTGCCAATGACATGGCAGATGAAGAGGAAATCTCAGAAGATAACTATTTTCAGCGGTTCCGATCTGTATTAGGTTTGCGAACGTCAGAACATGGTCGTCCGACTGGTATGAAGTTTGGCAAGCAAGGAGAAGAACCCTTATGGGAAGACTGGAATCGTTGGTTGATGGCGAATGGATTTATGCCTTCAGCACATCGAGGTCGCGGAGGGAGAACTACTTATATTAATTATCCAATTTCTCAAGCTCTACTTCGTCGCACAGATAAAAACCGACTTGTACAACTGTTTAATGAGAAACAATGGACAGCGCAGTGGGATGCAATGACTCTGTTTGCTGACGTGAGACGAGAGGCTCAGCGACTACCTACACATCTTAAACAATTACTAACTGATAACAGGGAACGCTATGAAGCAGTAGCCGAATCTATTCACGAAGTTTACCAATATTGGCAAGCAGAAGGACGACCAGCAGTAGTAAGAACAGAAATACGTAATTGGAGACGTAACATATTCGCTGGGTTATATCGCACGGAAGATCCGTTTTTTGGTGATATTAATTACTATCCTTACCCAAAACAAGTGCGGGGATGGGACGTAAGCTCTATAAAAATTCAGTATGGTGAGAGGGAAAAAGAGCTAAGGTATGAACGCCCAGGCTGGTATTTTCCCTTAGAATTGCCTCTAAGTATAAGTGAACTTGAACGCGGTGCTAAATATCCAGTTACTATACAGTGTAACCTTGACTTCCTAGTTTTACCTTCTCGTGACTTTTGGATACTAATTCCCGATCCAGATGATCCAGAGATAGGAACCTATGCTACTTGGGGTCAACCATCACTTGGTACTAAATTTACTCTGCTAAGTAAAAAAGAGCTACTTCCAGATATCAATCGTTTGCGAGATGAGCGACTAATACAGTGGAGTGGTGAACCTCAGACTGTATTTAATGATTCAAATTGGGTAGAGCTTCATCAGTGCATGGTTATTTCCCTAGCTTGGGATGGAGTATTTATTAGCAATCAGGAACTTAAGGATGCTTTACAGCCGAGCGTCCGTTTATCTATTAGCTTTTCAGGGGGATTACGTGTTCCCCAACAGAATGCATGGTTAGAAGACCATAGCCCTCAAGTGACCATCTTTGGTTTTTATCCGACTGTCAAGTTACAAATAACTCGATTATTGGATAATTCATCAATATTTGAGCGAGCGCAAAGTACAAATACCCCAATTTTGGTAAATTTTCCAAGTTCAGGAGACTATCTTGTAAAGGCAACTTGTGGAGGAGAATCTACGGAACGTTTGGTGAAAATAGTGGATTGGAGTTGGCTTGGTGCAGAAAAACCACAACGTTATGAAATAACACCTGTTAGTTCTGGGTACTATATATGTGGCAGTGTTATTCAGACAGTTTCAGCAAAAGGGTGAAAACAAATCAGGTGTATAATGCCACAAATTCAGCGATGGTATCAAGGTTTTTCTTATAGTGGAAATCCACAAGAACTTGTCAAGCAAATTTCCGAGCAAGTTCAACGTCACAATCTTGGAGAGTGCGTTCCACTCCTACGAGTTGAAAAAGGGGCAAAATCACGCAAACAGTTTTACTTTTTTCTGGCGGTTGAAAGTTTACAAAAAGGTAATATACCAACTGAAGTTCAATCAACTCTCCTGAAACTACCTTTTTTTAAATATCCGATTAAAGGCAGTCCCAGCTTTAGTTATGAACAAATAAAATCTATGGTTGGGGTAGCTCATGATGTTTATGAGTATACTAACAATATTCCCTATCAGCTAGTAGGGGAGTTAACCTGCGATCGCCCGTTTGACTTGAGAGAAACAGTAGTTATCAATAACTCATTCATTGATATTGATGCTATGTCTCGTCGCTCCGAGGAACTTCTTTTCTGGCTATCTGCTCTTGGTAGTGGAACTTGGGAATCTTTTAAGAAAGGATGTGAGGTATTGCAACTTCAAGAGCCTAAACGCATCTTACGCCGACTTAGGTTGCTTGGTCATATTGAATCTTCACTAGATGGTAAACGATGGTCTGCTACTCCTCCATCTCTTGTTAAAATTAACTCTCAATTAAATTCACATGAATTTATTTTATGCGGTCAGCGTTGTATCAGTTGGCTGACTCAGTTGAAAGAATATACAAATATAATATCCCTTGACCAACCTAGAGGAAA
The DNA here is from genome assembly GCF_009725235.1 of Scytonema sp. UIC 10036. The sequence goes on along the minus strand of NZ_WJFC01000054.1, from coordinate 27,056 downwards.
TGCACCGCCTTGTATTCGTCTGAAAGTAAACGAATGCAATAGAATTGCAGAAAAGTTTCCTATTATTTACACGGGTGATGTATCGAGTCAACTGGCTGATATCTTACCGGATCTGGTAGGTTGGCAATATTGTCTCAGAAGCATACCGGGTGTAGTGTCATCTCTTTACGAATGGAAACGATTTGATGGCAATGATTTTGTTGAGCGTACATTTCAGAACGAAACTGGAATGTACCAAATGTGGGATAGAGAAGGCGGCGATTTTCCTCGTATGTCTCTTTTTTATGAAGCACAAACTAACACTTGGCTACAAGGAGATTGGTACGGATTAAGATTTCTAGCTCTACACTACACTAATCGCTTGTTAATTGCCCGTTACGATTCTACAAAGGCACGTTTAGCAATTCCGTTTTCTCAGCGATGGCCAGAATTATACGAACGCACTTTAGTTTTAGCTTCTGGATTGCTACCAGTTTATTACGAGACCGAAAACAAAATATGGCTTATTTATGAAAATATTGCTCCGAATTTAGCAGAAAACTTGACAAAAAAACTTTATGTAAATTGCGAGGAGGGTATTAGTTGTGCATGACCTACTAGGAGCTTATCAAAGGCTCGATCGCCTGTATCGACTTTACATCAAAAGTGCCTTTCCTTTGCGATCGCTAGTTTTAGGTGAAGAACGCTTCCAGGTTCTCAATCAAACTGGAGTTTTAAGTCAACCTCCCTTAATCGAAACAGTACCGATTTACCCCTCTTCTGGCCTGAATCTAGCGGCTGTAACAAAGCGGCTACCATCAGAATACAGTGGTTTGTCATCATTAGCGCAAAAACTCTTTCCCTCCAATATTGAACTGTATCGACACCAAAGGCAAAGTCTAGATGAAGTTTTAGTCAACCGTAAAGATATTGTTGTTACTACTGGTACGGGTTCGGGGAAGACTGAGTGTTTCTTACTACCACTTTTTGCTCAACTTGCAAGAGAGTCCTTAACTTGGACACCTTCAGGTTCACCTACCGCTAACCGACAATGGTGGAATAATTCTAAAGACGATGAAGATCTCCGAGTTTCGCAGTGGGAGCATACAACTCGTCCCCACGCCCTAAGAGCTATTATTCTTTATCCACTGAACGCTTTAGTAGAAGACCAACTACGACGACTGCGAACAGCCTTGGATGACAATGATGTTCACAGGTGGTTAGAAAAACAACGCAATGGAAATTATATCACTTTTGGTCGCTACACGGGCTTAACTCCAGTTTCCGGCAGAGAAACAAAACAAAGCCGCGATCGCCTTCGCAAAATTTTGCAAAAGATGCAGGAAGAACGCCAAGAAGTCTTGGATGCACTGAGTAACGATCCCAACTGCGATCGCAATCTGCAATACTACTTTCCCCGGCTAGATGGCGGTGAAATGTGGTCGCGATGGGATATGCAAGAAACGCCACCGGATATCTTAATCACTAACTACTCAATGCTCAACATTATGATGATGCGGAGTATCGAGAATGATATTTTTGAGCAGACAAAGGAATGGTTAGCCGCACCCGGACACCCAGAGCGAGAATTTTTTCTGATCGTTGACGAACTTCACTCCTACCGGGGTACTCCTGGTACGGAGGTAGCTTATATTATCCGCTTGCTTTTATATCGGCTCGGTTTAACCCCAGATTCTCCTCAACTTCGCATTCTAACAACTACAGCTAGTTTGACCGATGATAGTTCGGGACGGAAGTTTTTAAGGGAATTTTTTGGCAGAGATAGATTTGAATTTATTAAAAGCCAGCAGATACAACCAGAGCAAGGAGCGCGAACATTTTTATTACCTTATCAAAGTGCTTTTGCAGAATTTGCTCAAAACATTCAAGGCAATCCTTTAGCTGGTGTTCCCGAAATCGGGAAGTTTGATAGGGAATTAAACCAATTAACCGAGCGTTTGGCATACCCGCGTAAAGATGGAAAGGGAGCGGAAGCGTTAGGATTGGCGCTGGAAAACATTAAAGCCCCTGATGCACTGCGAGATGCTTGTCAAACCGTTGCCGTTGATAATACAGTGCGTCCGGCACGAGTGGAAAATTTAGATCGGGTATTATTTCCTGGCGCAACCGTTTCCCCAAATGCGATCGCCTCTGATGCCATGAGGGGTTTGTTATTGGCATTGGGAATGTCAAAACTGACAAAAACAGGGCGTTCTCCACAACCAATGCGCGGACATTTGTTCTTCCACAACTTGCAAAATCTTTGGGCGTGTTGCAACTCGGACTGCACTGACAAGGCGGTCGATCGTCAGGCTCGCGCCAACGCTACTTCAGAACGTCCTACCGTTGGCGCTATTCATACTACTCATCGAATTGCCTGCTCTTGCGGATCTCGCGTTTTAGATTTAATTGTTTGCGAAGTGTGCGGGGATGTTTTTCTCGGTGGTTACAAACGGTTTGTAGGTCAAGGTAGTTTCATTCTCACATCCGACAGACCAGATCTCGAAAATATGCCCGATCGCGTTAATCTTAAACAAGAACACGGGCAATATGCTATATTTTGGCCTCTGCCCTACGATTATCCCGCTTGGTCAGTTAAACCACAAGATTTGGAATGGGATCTTGACAAAATTACACGGAAATGGGTGAAGGTAAAATTAGATAAAACAACTGGTTTACTCACACAAAATGTTTCACCACCCAACTTGAATGAAGTTCCGGGATGGCTTTATCATATTGTCGGACAAAAAGCAGCAACAGAGCCTTCCATGCCGAGCAAATGCCCTCGATGCGATGCCGACTATGGAACACGCAAAAAGTTCAAGACACCGTTACGAAGTCATAGGACGGGCTTCCAAAAAGCCTGTCAAGTGTTGGCTGGAGCTTTGTTCCGAGAAATGAGCGATGAAGGGATAAGAGGATCTTCATCCCGAAAACTTGTTATTTTTTCTGACAGTCGCCAAGATGCAGCAAAGCTAGCAGCTGGAATGGAGCGCGATCATTACCGAGATATGGTACGTCTGGCAATGATTCAAGCGTTTCGACAATACTGGGGTAATTTGGTAAGCTACCTACGGATGATGTTTACCTTTAATCCAGCTAATCTTCCTCAGTTGCAAACGTTAAATCCGCTTCTTTATGCTGAAGTGACAAAACCCCTGCAACTTGAAGATGCAATCGCACAGAAAAGATTTGCTGCGGCTAACATTCATCTGATGAGTGAAGCACCAATGTGGTTCATGGGAGCGCCACCTATTAATCAACAAACTCATGCAGATTGGAAAAAGTTATTAGAAAGTTATCCAGGGCGAATTCCCTTAGTAAATTTACGGGGGACAATTCGCGATCGCTTACTAGAAGTGGGCATCTGTCACGGTGGCTCTGAATTTAAAGCAAAGCGATATAAAACAGTCGATAAATTCTGGGATTTTTGGTTTAATTGCTATGACTGGAATAATGCCGTTCCCTTGCCTTTAGCCAATGCCAATGCAGAACAAGGGGAGCATATTGCTCGCTTGAATGCTTTGTTAATGGCAGAGTTAATGTATGCCTTGTTCCCACATATCGCCAGAACGCTGGAAGCCTTGGGTCAAGGTTGGGTAAGTTACCAAACTGACAAAAACGCTTCACCAGCTTTGATTAATGCAACAGAAGCTGTTATCCGTCAATTAGGCGTTAGGAGTTTGCACAAATATTGCCCTTGGATTTATAGAGGTACAGAAAACGACTTTCGGCGTTACTCTCGCGATTATCTAGCAGGAATAAAACATTGGGGTGTAACTGACGATGAAGTGCAACAGCAATTGTTACAGTCAGGGGCGGGAATTTCCTCGTCTAATGGACTGATTTTAAACCCGGATAAATTAACCTTAGTCCCTCCAGAACTGAGTCAGGGAGTCTACAGGTGTTTGCAAACCAATGCGTTTTATTTACATGCTGTTGGTATCGATCCCGAATCTTTGCAACCTGTTGCATTTGCACAGTTAACTTCGGATTTCGACTACTACACGGAATTAACAGATAGACCAGATGCCAAGCTGTTTCGCATGAATTGTGAAGAACTTACAGGACAAACTGATAAAGCAGAACGACCGAAAAGACAGCGCTGGTTTCAGGAAGTTTTCATTGCTAATGAACTTGCCCAAGCTAAGATTTACGGGGTTGATTTGTTAAGCGTGACAACCACAATGGAAGCAGGGGTTGACATTGGTGCTCTCAATGCGGTAATGATGGCAAATATGCCGCCGCGACGCTTTAATTACCAACAGCGAGTCGGTCGAGCAGGTCGTCGTGCTAGCGGAGTTTCTCTGGCGGTGACATTTTGCCGAGGGAGAAGCCACGATGATTTTTATTACCAACGTCCTGAAAGCATGACGGGCGATCCGCCTCCACCTCCCTATGTGGATACGAGAAGTCAAACAATCTACAAACGGGTGTTAATTAAAGAGGTATTGCGCCAAGCTTTTGCCGATAAGCCAGTTTTGAGTCAAAGCGGTACAACAGATAATGTACATGGGGAATTCGGTACGGCTGAAGAATGGGCAACCACTTATGAGCCGGAAATTAGAGAGTGGCTGCAAGATGCTAGGAATGATGAAGCTATCAATTCCATCATGGAATCTCTGAGTATTGAAACTCCTTGGGCGGGTGTGGGTGGTGAGGCATTTCGAGAAGAAATGCGAAACTATTTGCGCGATCGCTTGGTTGATGAAATTACTCAGATTACTGACAATAAATCTTACACCCAAGATGCTTTGAGCGAACGCCTTGCCAATGCCGGTTTGCTACCAATGTTTGGTTTTCCGACACGCACGCGAGTACTTTACACGCGATGGCCCCGCCAGTCTTTCCCCTGGCCTCCAGAAGAGGGTCTTGTTGACCGCGATTTGGATATTGCCCTGAGTCAATTTGCACCTGGTTCAGAAACAGTAAAGGATAAAGCCGTTCACAAAGCCGTTGGTGTGGTGACACTCAGACCAGCAGGGAAGGTGGTCAATTCAGAAAATGGTTTTTACCCTCCTTTACCTCAAGGAAATGCGAACCCCATCGGAGTCTGCGGACATTGTCAGGCGGTTGTACCCCTGCCAGCCATGCCACAACCCGCATTGGGAAAACGAGAACCTGAAAAGCAAACCTGTCCAGTTTGTCAGTATCCCGAACCATCTCTCATACCGTTGGATGTCCGCGAACCCAAGGGCTTTTTTAGCGATCTCGAACCGCAAGATTTTGACGGACAGTTCGAGTGGCAACCGCGCTCGACTCGTCCTTCTTTGAGTGTCGAGGCCGAAGGAGTTGCTGCAGCCAGTGTAGGAAACTGTTCGGTTATGGCATTGACTGACCAAATTCTCTCAGTAAATGATGATGAAGGCAAGGGAGGATTTGATTTCCAAGCTGCAAAAATTTACGGGGAATTGAAGAATGGGGCTTATGCTGTGGGCGAGGAGGGTTATGTTTCCGTCTCTGGTGCGGCTTACCGTGTAGCTTTAATTTCACGGCGGGTAACAGATATTTTGCTTGTGAATATTGAAAGATGGCCTTCTGGAGTATTTGCCGACCCTACCACGGTTGAGGGACGCGCCGGTTGGTATTCTTTCGCGTTTTGGCTGAGAATCGCGGCGGGTGCGCTGTTGGATGTGGATGCCTTGGAGTTGGAAGCAGGGTTGCGTGTGTTGCCAGATAAAGTAACGAGAAAACCTATCGGTCAAGCATTTTTATGTGACAAGCTAGAGAATGGGGCGGGATATTGCAAGTTTTTTACTGATGCTGCTGAGTTTAGCAGATTGATGGCGATCGCAGAACCAACGCATCCCAATAGTATCGCCGCAAAGTGGATGTCTTCGGGACATGAAAGCGAGTGCGATACCTCTTGCAATTTGTGCCTGCGAGATTTTTACAATTTGTCCTATCATGGTCTTTTGGACTGGCGCTTAGCGTTAGATATGGCGCGGATAGCGTCATCAAGTACGAGTGCGATCGACCTGGAATCATCTTGGAATGGTTGTCCCAATCCGTGGAAGAATTTAATTCTAGGGGAAAAAGCACCAATCCCTGTTACGTTGGAACGCTTGGGATATAATTCACAGAAGCAGTTTGGTAGTTTGCGCGGTTACATTCGCCGTGGGCGTTTAGCAAAAGTATTGATATTGCGGCATCCATTGTGGACTGACGAGCATCCTGAGTGGATAGCGGCTGTGGAAATGGCAGGAAAACAGTACGCAGGTTATGAGGTAATATCTGCCAATCCGTTTAAGGTTTTGCGCCGCCCTGCTGACTATGCCTAGCACTAAAGTGTTTTGGCATGACCTTGCTTTGGAAATACTCCAATACTGTATTGGCATATACTTAATTTCTGCCTCTAACTGGGAGAGCATATCATTATTTTGATGATGCTTTCCTTTACTTTGATTGTTTCGGCGTCAAATATATCATCTTTACTAAAATTTCTATTGTTCCTCATGTTGCTATGCTCCTTTAACCTAAAACTTTCTTTTCCTCAATTTTGCGCCGCTGTAACTTAATCACCTCATTCCATCGGATTTAGCTCTGCCTGTAGCGGGTTGCGGTGGGAGTCTGGCTAGTTTTAAATAGTGGCTGCCAGGTTTGACTAGATTTATGAAAAAAAGGTAACGTGTTATTTGGACAACTATAATGATGGCAGGTTAATGCTCCAGACTGACGATATCCTGGAAATGGTTTTCCAGAAGCACGCAAACAATACTTCTCTATAAAAGCATCATATTCGACTTCAAGAATTTTGTGAATATCAAGAATTTCCAAAATCTCTGGATTTTTATAGTGAAGTATTTCTTCATAAAAAAGGGTTTCACTTTTGGAAGGAACGCACACCGTAGCATCTACACTGAATCCCTGAAACTGAACAACGTACATAAAAATAAAAAAGGAATTTTTCCAGACCGGATATTTTACAATTAATTTATTAATTTCCTTAATACATTTTGTCAACTGGGTTCCCGAACCATTTGTATAATCCATAAATACGAAAACCGAATTTTCTGGGTTCCCTGAACTAGCTTCAAAATACTCTTTCAAAGGTCTAAGCTTTTTACTATCAGGAGAGCTAGTAGCAGTAAGAGCCGACCTTTCATAAATTGCCCAAAGTCGGTATTGACTCTCGACAGATGTGTTTGGTGGAGGAGGTAATTCAGCATATCTAATGCTTTTATTCCGCAGCCATTTTTGCAGTTCGGCCTCATTTTTTACGGAGGCTTTAGGGTCTGAGTAAAAGGCTTGTCGAAGGCTTTCTTTTTGCAGAAGTAAATTCAGTAATTTTTGTTGTAAGCTGCGAGTCGCATCTTCAATAATAGTTTTTGAGAAAAACTGAAACTTACTCAAAAGTAAATATGCTATGTTTTTATCCATAGTAGTTTCAAACTGATTTAGCCACTCTCGAATCTTTTTCTTCGACAAAGAACCTTCCCAGCTAGAAAACCTGTCATAGCAAGCCTCAATCTCTATATCGTCAAATAACAAATCAATTTCTACCTGCCTTTCTTTTGGTAAGATCGAAGAAATTGGTCTTTGGTATGGTGACACGATTTCCCCCAATTTCCTTTGTAATTGCTTGATTTCCTCAGCAATAATCTGAGGCTTAATATATGGAGAATTACGCTCCAGGTTGTCTGCTGACATAAAGTGTTTATTTTAAAGTCTTTCCCGAAATGTGAAGATATCCTTAAATACCAAGTTTGTAAAAGTGTACATATAAGGCTTTTGACCAAAAATCTCAATATATTGCTCAAAATCTTCCTTAACTCTGAGTTCTGAACTCGCTTTATTTAACCTATACTTAACTTGTTGTTCGTCTAGTCCATAAAAATACGCAATTGGACACGAGTCTTTCAAAGTCAAAAGGTTTTGAATTGTCTGTTTTCTTCCGCCACTAAAAAATAGAAGATTTAAAAACGCTTCTGCTTCGTTAGATAGAGAGTTACTAATTCGTAATTCTGAAAAATATGCCTCAGCATACGCTCGATAACTATTACTAAAAATTCTTCGAGATGTTTCAAGACTAACTGATGTCTGGGATGGTTCTGCCTCAGCCCAAAGCAATTGGCAGATAGTTTCGACAAATCGAGGAACGCCTCCAGAAACTACTGCAACAAAGTCAATGACTTCTTCATCAAAAGGATAAACCCTATTATCAGTTCTCAAAGTTACAGAACTATTTTTGGTTTCTATATACTCTTTTACTTCTTGAGGACTTAAAGGTTTGAGGATTTTAAAATTAAATCGTGCTTCTTGTAGCTGGCGAGCTTCTGAAATAATTTGACTATAGTATTCTTCAGTCACACTGACACATAATGCCCAACCTGGTCTTAGTAAAAATTTCTCAGACAAACTGTGCAAAAAACTTAGAAAATATGAGATTTCTATGCTAAGGTTGGAAAACAGCGCCTCCACTTCATCAAAAGCAACTAGTATATAATATTTTTGAGTCCGCTTAAGTAGTTCAAAAAAAATGTCAAAAAAATTAATCAACTCTGTTTCTTCAAATAATAGTCGATCTGATTTTGTTAAAAGACCTTCGCGAAGCAAGACATTGTACATTTTAAGCAGAATAGCTCCTAAAAGGCTTTCAAAATGTTTACTCGGCTGGCTTGATGCTGCAACTGGTGTGATGATTTCTTGAAATTTAATGGGAATACACACTCCATCGTTATTATTAAATTCTTGTGCTATCAAATTGAGCAATGTTGTTTTTCCATATCCATACTCTCCTACAAGAAACAACTTGATAGGTCTTCTGATTTTAATCGATTGTTTAACTTCATCCAGAAGGTTATTAATAAACTTTGTATGAACTAGTCTTGAAGTGTACTCCTGAGATACTACTGATGCAGCAGATCCAGAAATAACATAAGGATTTTGAGCCGGTGCTATGGAATTTCCATTAACGTCTTGGTAGGGCATAGTCAAACAGCAATAGCAGGTTCTAAGATCTTAATAAATCCATACTTAACTCCTCGAATGTCAATTAACTCAATTCCCATATTACGAGCAAGCTGAGATTTAGTTGTTCTTAATTCGATGCGATGAGTCAACTGCAACTGAATCAAATGTTTTTTAAAATCTTCATCAGTATAATTGGATACTTGTTCTAAAATTCTATCACGAATCTGGGCAACTGGAACTAGACCTAAACTTTTCTGAGCAAGAGCGCGGTAATTATTTAAAATAAAATCTAAAAGGTTTAAGTAATTGTCAATTTGTACTTTGTCTCTGTAAAACAGATCGAGATAACCCACTCCCGGATTACCAACATAGCTGTAGTCACAGTGTTGTATTAATAATTTTTGAAGTCGATCCAGTGGGGGATTTTCTGATAATTGATGATTTTTATAAAGGAGAAATCGAGCGTTACTGTAAGTTTTGACCATTTGAGAATACTGAGAACAAAGTTGAGTTAAATTTTCATTAAAGACTTCAAGAGAAGATGAAGTTTGAGCTAAAGTCTTTAAAGGTTTAATGACTTCTATTTTAGACTGAACAGAAATTGAGACTCTGGTTTTTTCTGGCTTGCTTTCTGAATATAACTGACCATCCGCTTTATACAGATCGAGAGCGTAAAAACCAGCTAAATAATTTTTTATGGTTGTAGCAGACATGGGCGTTCCTGCTGGCTTCCCTTTATTTGCCTTATGAGTCACTAGCTTGCCTTCAAGCCAGGACAAAGCAACCTTTAATGTCTGACCGTCATTCGCTGCAAGACCCTTTGCCAGTATCCTCATATCCTCTGGATACTCCTTGGGTAAATGAAAAATTGGAATTATCTTGGACATAGTACCTTTAAGCATATAAGCAGAAGGTTTATTCTATTTTAGTACTTCTCAGTTAGTAGGAGTGCTACGCTAGTCTATCTACTTTTATTCAAACTAACCCTCTCTTTCAAAATAAACATTAATCTCGCTGGTGGAGCGTAATCTCTAAGTACCCCTTTTTGTACAGAGTCTTTAAAAGTTTCCAGATATCCTGGTTATCTGGCAAGCTTTGATAAACTTGGCTGATTGTAAGACCACTGCCGACCATGCTAATGGCACTTAGAAGCTGTCTTTCTTCTTCTAAAAGATGTTCATCCTTTTGACTCTCAATTTTTATTGATTCCTCACGGAACTCTAAACCTTTGTCAAAAATAGATTTAAGTTCGTTAACTTGGATTTCAAGATTTTTAAAGTCTAAGGTCGCTGATAGCAACAAGTCCCTTTTTGATAATAACTGTGTTTTTAAATTGCAAACTTGATTTAAAAGCTTAGTTACCTTTTTTTCCCGATTTCGAGCAATAAAGTATAAATCCCTTTCTAGTTGCTTCCAATTTGAAATTCGATTATCACACTCATGAAGCAGCTTTTCCAAAAAAATTTGTTTTAGGGCTTCATAAGAGCTTTCACGGTCTTCATCATCAAATTTACATCTTTCTCTTAAATAATCTTTATTAGGAGAAATTAGACACAACAACTCTTCGTATCGAGTGAGTCTTTCCTCAAAAGCCTCTCGACGCGATCGCCGTTCACCCCTAATCTGTTCTTCAATTTCAACCAAGGGTTTTTGCAGCAACTCGTATTCTCTAAAACTTTCCACACCATGACGGCTAAAATGCTCTACTACTCGGTCAATAAACTCATCATCATAGCGCACTAAATGTTCTGAATCGTTACTTAGACTTTTTCGTAAATTCTCGGCGCTTGTCAGAATAATTCGCCACTGTTCCAGACCAGTTACTAAATCCTGTAATCTTGCTTTAATGCTTTCATTAGTTTGCAAAAATTTGCTACACTCATTGAGTTGATGATGCAATTTCACAATGTTTTGTTCGTCTAATACAACTATATTGGCTAATTTTTGGCAATCTTTATCTAGTTGCAAAACTTGTTTTTCTAAAGTCTTTCGGTGGTCATTGAGACAATCTTCTAAACCACTCGTACCAAAAATTTCCTGACTGACTTTAGAAGTTTTTAATCTAAGCGGTAAGTTTTCTAACTTTAGTTTAATTTCAGTAAATTCTTTTTGCAGGGTATAGTGTTTTTCACGGCAAAATCTTTCAAGACGAGCGCTTAGATCTTGTAACTTTCTTTGAATTCCATCAAGAACTACTTCATCATTGTAGTTCGCAAACTCGTGCGAAGTCTTTACATCATCAAAGTCTTGTCCTAACGTTAGTTGTATACCTTCAGTTGTCTTAAAATCTCTTGGTGACCTGGTTACTGAAGAAAGAGTTGTTTCTGCTTCATTTAGGTGACAAACAACCTCCTGTAAAAGCTTCTCATCAAAATTTTCTAGTAAAGAAGAAACCCGAGTGCGAAGTTCATTTAACTGACCTTTTAAGTCACTATGGTCTAATTCTGCCACACAAGTCCGAATAACTCCCCTTTGTCGATTCCATTCGACATATCGACGGCGTTCCAACCATTCAAGTGCTTCGTCAAACTCTTCTTGAAGATAGCCAAGTTTTTTGACCTCTTTCCATATCTCTGAATAATTTAATTTATTGAGAGTTTCCTGACCATGCACGATCTCAACAGCCTCTTTTGATTTCAGTTGATTTTGAATAAAGGATTCGAGAGGATGAGCAACAAATTGAACTTGAGAATTTTCTGTTCTCTTGCCAGCAACTTTGGATTCATTAATCAAACCGTGCTGTTTGAAAATTGCTAAAAGGCTGGGCAGACCAGAACCTGCCGTGTCAAATAAATTTTCAAATTCTTCCTTTGAGGCTTGATACAACTGACGACCTCGGCGAACAGATAAGGTGACCTTCTCAAGCGCTAACTTATACTTAAAAAGTGCTGGACGCAAATTGGTGTAGAAAGATTGATAGCTGGAAAATAGAGTTTTACATTTTTGATAGAATACAGATTCTATCAGTTTTGTTTCCGCACCCTTGACTACTTCTAGACCAATAATTTTCCAGGTCTCTGGTGCAATTGATGGAAACAGGAGCCGAAGAGCTAAGGTGTGGCACTCCTGACGGTGATGCTCCAATCGATCTCGATCGGCTTTGCTAACCTCAGGATTTTTTGAGAGCCAGTTTTGAATGTATTGAGATAAATTCAATAGCGTACAAGCTGAACACTGTTCAGCAGGCATGACTTTGCGGAGCAAGCCGAAGGCTGTGGGATATTCTCTTTCAAAACTTCTACCTAATTGAAGATGGAAGTCTACTTGACCAGTCCCCGCGATCGCAGTTAATCTTTGTGGAACCTTAGCTGCATTTTGATCATAACTCAAGTAAAATCGCCAATCTAAGTGAGTTTCTTCTGGTGGAGTGAATCTCATCAGCCCAGAGTTTTCACCACCAACACTGATGACGACAGAACGGTTAGGAAACTCTAAATTATATCTTTCAAAAGAGCCATTCAAAAAATTATAAAATCCAAATCTATCTTGTTTCCACTCATCTTTATATCGCCAAGTCCAATTAGCTTTCTGACCAGACTGGGAAACTGGAAACAGTAAGGGGAGAATTTCCTGTTGAAAAATTGTTGTTGCTGTTCCTTCTTTTTGAGCATCATTCCACTCTCCAAGCCAGCTTCGACGAAATGACCCAAGAATTTTATCAATGACTGTTTGAGAAGTCCTTTGAAAAAGAGCAGCTAAAGCAAAGCTATGTTCGGTTGGTTGTATAATGTACGAACCGTACAAATTATCATCTTCCACCAGCTTCTTTAAACTCTTCAACAGTCCGAATTTCTCAGCTATAGTTGTGGTCACACCTGATGGAAAACTCGCAAGAAGCTTAATAGCTTCGCGTCCTTTTGTATGTTTGTGAAAGGAAATCAGTGATTCAGCTTTGTTAATAGCATCGCTAAGTTTATGCTGTTGCGTACCGTATAGCTGCAAGCTTCCCTCAAGATAATCCTGAATTAAATTGAGAGGAGTATATGGCTTCTGTTGTTCTTGAGCAACAATAACTATGCGTTTAAAGACTTCGATGATTGTACGAGGACCGTTACCCAGATCTCTACGCTCACACAACTGTCCCAAACTTTCAAGCGTTGCTGAATCTACTAACTGTTTTCCCTGTGACAAATCTTCTGGCAAAAACTTCTCACATAAAAAATCCCAAAGCTTACCCGGAAAATCAGATTTATAAGCGTCAGTTAATCGAAGCGATACATTCTGCTCCCGCATCCGATGGATAATATCACCAGCCTGTTCTTCAATTGCTGATTCAGTAGGAGTAGTAGGCATTCCCAGAATGAGTGCGACAGGTGTAGAACTTAAAGCCCGCATTCCTTTAACTAAATCGCTCAAAATCTGAATGCGAACGCTCGATCCCTCCTCAGTTCGTAGGAATTCTTGGCATTCGTCAGCAAATATAGCTAAACCCTTAAAACCAGCTTTCCGCAGAATAGAAACGCTCTCCTGCCAAAAATTCAGAACACTATCAGTATTGGTAGTGTCAGTTTTTAATTCTCGAACAATTTTAAGCACTTTGTCTTCAGATAATTTAAATTTGCGTGCTATTTCTGCAGCTTGCTCTTGCTGGGACTTTAGGACGTACTTAGAATACAGTACCTCAATTTCAGGAACAAGAGCGGGGGAGGATTTTTCTAAACTTCCTTTAATCCAGCCATAAGTGGCAATCATTAAGTTGCCCAATTCTTTAAATTTGAACGGCGGCACGGCTACAATTTTATTCTGCCTGCACTCAGCCCAAAAATAAATCAGGGTTGCTGTTTTACCATAACCATAATCGGCACTTAGGTAGCCATTAACAGGTTTTCCCTTACCAATTTCATCAATTAATCGGTCTCGAAGTGTTTTAACTTGTTCTAAGGGCTTATAGCTAGTAGCATATAATCCATAATCACGGGCTACGCTTTCAAGTTCGCTTTCAATCTGAGATGGACTGACAGTATCTACAATTGCTTGAATTGATTCTAGTTGCCTTAATAATTTTTTCATAAATATTTGTTTTATGTACGAGTTTTTAAAAAATTTAAATTCTTAAATTAATTGGCTCCACTCTGGGGACTTAGTTAACATTATCCACTGTCCATAACCCCCTTCATACCCCCAGTCAAAGAATCCTCCTTGTTCATAATCATAAGTGCATTTTGCATTATTTAGAGTGCCATCTAATCCACTTGGATCTAGCAAAAGCATTTGACAGATAGCGTCTTTAATGTCTTCGCGCAAAAAAATCTTAGTCCCATAGGTTCGTTGCCGTTGCTTGTAGATAGCATCTACCGCCTTTAAAAAAATAGGAGCAGCACAGAAATAGCGACGGGTGAAGTATTCGGATTTTCCTTCCGATCTAATTATGCGGGGTGACAGAGATCGCAACCAGTTCAAAACACCAGTGATACTGCTATCACTGAATGCTATTTCACTCGCAGGAATTTCAAAGTTTACAGCTGCTTTTTCAATCACCTCTCCCACTATAGACTTTTTTTCAGCAGATGATAAAACCACTTCTTTTCGTAACCAAAGTTGTCTTACGACAGTTGCATAAGCCCATGAGAACCTTTTATCATGCTCGAATAAATGTAGCTGATAAATTACTAGGTGTAAGAAATCGCCTAGTAGATCGGGATTAGATTGTTGAATGTCAGCTGCTACTTTCCCCAGAGGAGTTAAACTGGATGGATTCTTTTTGTCGAGAATAGAAAGGTTACGCAGAAAGGGAAAAACATTTTTTTGTAAAACAGTAGCTCCAAGTTGACAGAGAGCCGCTAACTGGTCAATATCTGTTTGTCGGCTGGAAAAATTGTCAAGAATAACTGCCACTCTTTCCAAAGTGGTGTTTTGCTGTAGGTGAAGAGTTAATCTTTTAGTCATAAATCACGCTCCAATGTATCCAACCAAGCCGCTAGGTTGTGCATAATTCGATGATTTCGGCTAGTTCTCAATTGTTCAACACTTTGACAAAAATAACAGGAGTGTTTAGTATCTCTTTTAAGGTTTTCTATACCTGTTTTTGTAGTTTCCAAATTGCGTCTAACTGTAATTTGAATTTGAGCTTTATTGGGGAAAAAGATGCTGCCAAAACCTCCTGCTTTCCACCAAGTTGTGCTATCCAAAGTATCGGGAATTAAGTTGTGTCTGCGGAGGCGATTATAGCTGTTTGGTCCGCCAATACCAAAACAGTGAACGAGCATTCCATTCTCTCTAGCAATATCGCAGACTGTTTTAAATAATGCCAAGCTCTCTTGAGAGAGCATATTGACACTTCCATTAGGACCTGATGTTCCCCAAGAACCAAAACCAATTCTGCGTATGCCAAGTTTTGCATAGGTTTCAAGACAACGATTCACTTGGTTAATAGTGCGTCCTTGTACGGGAGCGATCGCACGCTCTTGCACATAATTAGGCATTTTGTTATAAAACGCCTCACAATGGTAAAGAGTTTCACGGACTTTGTACTCTACAATCTCATCGGAATCTGTAGTTAAAGGTACAACGTCAGGCAATACATACCCATCTGCCCATTGATTTTCTTTATAAAATTTATCTAAAAAGACAAGAAGATCGTTGTAGTAATCTCGTTTACCTTGCTGCACTTGATAAGCACCACAATCCAACCAAACACTTTTGATGTTTTCTATAGCTTTTTCTCGCTGCAAAAATTTAGTAGTAGATGGGGGACAAGCGATAGGTGAATAAATGACGTAAGCAAAAGGATTTCGTTCTAAATCACCACCTAATCTCCATAACTCAAAAAGGCGCTTCAATTCAGAACCGCTAGCACTAAAAGACGCAACAAATTGAGAACTCAATGGTGTTGCAGACACTAAGTTTTTGTGCCACACTACTAAATCGCGTTTTACTCCTGGTTCAATATTGACTCGACTAAAGCCCATTTGGTAATAAAAGCCATTAGCTTCCAAATCTAATGGACATTTGAGGCGTAAAGTTTTGATACCGCACTTTCTACTATATTCTTCCCACGCTCTAATTAATTGAAGACCTACCCCTTGCCGACGATGAGATGGAGAAACACAAAGATGATATAAAGTCGATATATTATCACGCCTGTGATGAAAATGCAAGAAGCCATGAGAGCTATATAAAATTTCCTTATGAGCTATCGCCTCAGCCAAGGTAGTTCTATTAACAAAACCTATTTCATAACGGTGGGCATCTGCGAGAGCCTTCACAAAAGGTAAGTCTTTTTCTGTTGCGAATGTTACTGTATTTTCCAAAGATTTAATCTGCACGTACTTTACCCAAGAACCTTTTTCAACTCCACATATCAATAAGGCTTCTATAACTTAACATCTTTACATAACCACCGCCGCGAGGTTAGCCTGCTTTTCTATCGCAATATACGTTGAGCAATTTTAACCATATACTCACCTAAACTACGAACAAATTGTCGTATCAGAAAGGCTACTCACAAGTGTTTGGTATTGCAATTAGCCACAAAGACACGATCTACTCCATTTAGATTTTTCCTGGTTCTCACAGTTGAGCTATCCTCCAAACCTAAGAATCAGACCAAGGCACTAAAGGTAATGCTTCCCACATCGCTTTTCTCCTCATAATTTGTAAACTGTAGTAGCTCAGAAATTTGCATTTTGTTTACTGCTGTAGCTATTATATGACCAATAAGGGTGAAAAAGAAACCAGAATTTATATTTATGTTAAGGATGTTGTGTCTGTTGCTTGGAATAAAGACAGGGGAATGCTTTTAAAGCGATTGCGTGGGAAAAAATCACGTCAGAAATTAGTCGATGACATTGTTGCCAGAGGTGGTGAATGCTCCCATCAAAACTTGAAAAAATTAGAGTATGGAGAGTCTGAAAGCGTTTCTATAGAGGTATTAGAAGCTATTTGTACTGCATTAGAAATATCCATAAGCGCTTTTCTCAGCCTACTTGAGGTGACAGGTTAAAGTTTTGGGTTAAATTTTTAATTTTAGTAACTTTAGTAGCTAAACTTTGATAAAATTAAAAATGCGGATGCCCTTCGGTCAGAGACGAAATCTCTTGTTAAACCTCATTAATGAAAAGTTTGAGGAGTATATCGACCAGATCACCAATCCAGTTGTGCCAAAATGGAAATTGTCTCGTTGTCAGAGGTCTTTGGAGAACTTTAGTATGTTTGGAATGGTTCCCAACTTCTCAGTAGTTTTTACTAAAACCTATAGGGTAAATGGTAGCACAGCCCTTTAATACTGGAGTTTAGACTAGTCTAAACTCCAGTAGGTAATGTTGTGATACTCCTTCGGCAACGATACGTAAACATGAAAATGGTGAAGCACACAAGGTACGTCATGCTTCTCGCCTGGATGAATGGTATGCTCCACACTTAACGTCATCTAAATGGCAAGGCATAGATAACTCCGAGGTGTCAGGTAGTATGAGCGTAATCCTTGCTCAATCCCCCATATTCTCTGAGTTTGCCAATTACTACAAACGCTTGTTTACTGATAAGATTTAATCAGTTGATCTGTTAGGTGGGTTTCTTCGTCATCAGATTCTCTGCTTAGCCCACATTACTCCTATCTAATTTTGTTTGTGATGTTACCAAAGTTCTTAAATTAAAACAACGACAAAGGGTAGTTTCACCAAAAAAAACGATGCTCAAAATTCATATATAACAGTATAAAGTAAGACAATATTTTCGTTATTAGTATATTTACTGGTTTATTGCCAAATGACTATGCAGCGATTTCAGAGTCATTACCATTTACAAACAAAAACTTTTCTGTAGTGTTTCTCAGTGAGGTGGAAAGAGTTTTAAAAGTATCAGATAGTATGGAAAATCTGAACCAATAAAACTCGTTCAGGTTTTTGCAATCCATTTGCTAGAACAAAGGCAGCCCAGCATGATGGTTTATAAGTGAGATAGGATATTCCCCTTCTCAGCAGCAAATAATGGACGATGTTGACTCCAAGAGGTGACTGCCTCAAACTGGGTTGCTAATGCAATGACGGTTGTTTCCTCGCCAGGACGCCCTACAAGTTGAACACCCAGGGGCGAGGCATATCGAAGCTCAAAAAACTAATATAATTAGCAAAAACTAATTATATTAGTTTTGTCAAGTATTCAGAAAAACATGAACCCATCGGTTTTAGGTAACCTTCCCAGCAAGGTTCACAATCATTCAGCAAATGGGCTGCTCTTAAGCATATCGCTCCAATTGGGTGAGGCAAATCCGTGAATGCAACCCCGACCAACTTCGGCTAGCCAAGTGAATGCAACTGTTTGAGGTTTTCGTTTGACTTGTGAGACTAATAATTCGGTCATCGCCCTATTGAAGCCAAGTCGAGGATAAGCTTCGATCGCTTGCTCTACGGTTTCTGAAGGAATATCGGAAATTCGCATTCCCAATACATCTGCACTCGCTCCTAAATGCACCAGCGCAATTTCTGGCTGTTTTCGTGAGGCTATGCCTAAAGAAGTGTGGAGTGCGATCGCATCCCAAACGACTTCTGCTTTTTCGTTTGGCAATCCATTCGCCAAAACAAAGGCTCGTGCAGCATCCGCACCATCGACTTCAAATCGTTGTTCACCATCAAATCGTTCCGTCAATCCTAAATCGTGCATGATTGCACCTAGATACAGCAACTCGCGATCGTATTTGAGTCCATCCCGTTTCCCTAACAAGTCACCAAACAAAAATGTCCGAATGCAGTGATTGCACAAAAAAGTTGGTGAAATTTCTGCAACTAGTTGCGTTGCTTTTTTACAAATTTCGCTGTCTGGAATCATATATTTTTCCAATTGTGTAAGTTCAAAGTTTTGAAGAAGTTGATTGCAGCAACGTACTTAAGCAACAGAAATTTTCGTCTGTTTTTTGCGCGTGGTTGAAGGAGAAACCCCAAAGTACCGTTGCCATAGACGGCGAAAATGACGGCTATCGTCGAAGCCACAACGGGTAGCGATCGCCTCAATCGACAAGTCTGAGTTCTGCAACAGCGTGGAGGCGACTTCCAAACGCAAGCGTTGCTGATATTGCACGGGCGTTAATCCAGTCACCTCCTTAAAGGCACGGCTGAAACTTCGCACGCTCATGTTAGCAATTTGGGCAAGCTCGGTTAAGGAAACCGATTTCATCGCGTGTTCTGCCAACCAATTCTGAACGCGATGTACACCTGGATGCAAATGATTGCGGTATTCCAGATAAACACTCCGTTGAGGTTGAGTGCCGTTACGCCGTAAATAGATAACCAGGTAGCGAGCCACCTCAGCCGCGAGGCGCGGTCCATGCTGTTGCTCAATCAGCGACAGCGCCATATCAATTCCAGACGCAATGCCTGCACTGGTAACAATGCCGCCATCGCTAACATACAAAACACCGTCCACAACATGAGCCATTGGATAACGCTGTTGGAGATCTTGCATAACAAACCAGTGAGTGGTGCAACGCCGACTGTCTAGCAGTCCAGCCTCCCCCAAGACTGCTGCTCCCGTGCAAATGGAGGCAATGCGCGTGCCGTTTGTATGAGCATTCATCAGCCAGCAACGAGTATCAGCATCCAGCAGGGGTTGGTTGAGCCGCTCCAATGCCACTCCAGCGACCATTACCACATCATGGACAGACACAGATGGTAGTGGGTCGAGCTGTCCTAAAAACAGCCCCTGTGCCGATCGCACTCCTGAAGTGTTAGCACAGAAGTGTAGGGAATAGGGCGCACCTAATGAGACAGCTATACTGAATACCTGTGCTGGTCCAGCCAGATCCAACAGTTCGACACCCTCCAGTATGAGGAAGATGACACGCTGTTTGACCGTGCCGGAAGTGGAATGCTGAGAAGTCATGATTTCAGTCTCAACTCGTTCATGCCATGATGATAAACCGCTAAACGCTTTTTCTCTAGGGCTATGACGGTCAATGAGCGGACGAATCTAGCCAAACAAAAACTAATTGGGAAAATCTTGCTCCAGTACCTAACTCACATGCACGCCAGCTTTGGAGTAGTTTTGAGGAAAGAGAGCGCGTCGGGTTTCTTCATCGACATTCGTCTTGAAATTAAGTTCTTTGCCAATAGCTCTGGCTTTTGCAACCGCCGGACGTGCATTCACTCGCTCGTACCAGGCTTTTAGATGAGGAAACTCATCCAGGGCATTTTCCCCTAACACTCGTGGGAACCGATCGATCCAACCCCAGGCAGCAATATCGACGATCGTATACTCATCGCTCACAATGTATTGTTGGTTTTGAAGTCGATCGTTGAGAATACCGTAGTGCCGCTCTACCTCGCGGCGGTAACGATTGATAGCGTAAGACAGTTGCTCCGGTGCCATATGCTGAAAATGCACGGCTTGCCCAGAATAAGGACCAACCCCAGTAGCAACAAACATTAACCAGGAGTAAAGCTGTGCGCGAGCGTTGGGATTACCCATAAATTGGCCCGTTTTTTCTCCCAAGTAAAGGAGAATGGCATTGGAATCGAAGACTACATTTGAACCATCAACAATCGCGGGTACTTTTGCATTGGGGTTAATGGCTCGATACTCAGCAGTATGTTGTTCACCTTTGAAGACATCTACAGGAAGGACTTCATAAGGCAAGCCCGACTCTTCTAGAAAGAGTGCAACCTTTATAGGGTTGGGAGTATGGTGGAAATAGAACTGAATCATATTGTGTGTTGTGAGGATTGACAAAACTTGGTTTGTTCTCGCAGGCTAATTGTTTAATTATTCGTAAAGCGTCGAACAGTTAAACCTTATCGCTCTTGTGCCATAATGTCAATGAATGTTCGCAAATAATCGAACAAATGTTTGAGGAGAAAAAACAACGTGAAACCCCTGTACCACCCAGAGCGCGAGGCAATGACGTTAGAAGGCGTGTTTAATGCTCTAGGTGATAGTGTGCGCCTAAATGTCATTCGAGATCTACTGAGCCTACCTGAAGGGGCTGAAAAGGCGTGTGGAGCGTTTGTAATTTCCGTCAGCAAGTCTACGTTCTCGCATCACGTTCGTGTTTTACGTGAAGCGGGTTTAATCCAGGTGCGACAAGAAGGGGCGCTCTCCCTACTCTCGCTGCGCCGAAAAGATATAAATGCTCGTTTCCCTGGGCTACTGGCAACTGTAGAGATCGCAAGCAGTTCTAATTACTTTAAAGAGTAAAAATTGAAGATAGTGTGTAGAAAACCTACTGCATTCTTAAGCTACAAACAAAGTGACGAATTTCTCTCTAAAAAGTAAAAGTTAATAGTTGTACTGACTGTAATACTTAAACTTAATGTTTCGTATCATGTTAAGCTGTTAGCCTCCTAAGTTTTGAGAGGAAGCTATTTTTTAAAATTTCTTTGCAAATCACATTAGCTTTATCTACCAAAAGTTGGAGGTAGGTAAATGTAGAAATCATCACACTTGGAATTAACATTTTTTGAAGTATTTAACTAAAATCCATCAAGACTCAAACAAATTTTAGAAAAAGGAGAGAGTTATGCAGAATGGTTTTGATTGTACTTCCTATCAAACTAAAACAACCTTGCAAAAGGGAGATTCTGGTGCTGCTGTAACTCAATTGAAGAAGTTATTGAATGCTCAGGGTTCTACACTACCTACAGATGGTAATTTCGACTCAGCAACTCTTTCAGCAGTCATTTCATTTCAGCAGAAGCATGGACTGCCTGTAAATGGAGTTATCGATTCTCAAACTTGGGCAGTCTTAGAAAAGGCTACACATTCATAAAAAGGTAGTTTTTGAAATGCAGAACCTTTCACAACTCTACGGTTTCTGCCAATTAATTAAAGCTGAATCGCTGCTTTTATATCTCTATACAAACCCTCTGAATATATGCAACTAAGAGGGTTTGTATAGATATTCTAAAAGCTTGGTTAAATGCCTGGTTTGATTTCGTAGCGCCTATAAGCGTCAATAGCCGATTTATCCATTTCTCAACTTTAGATATTTCACATAAGTGCGTGATTTGATCGTAGCTACTTATAGAGTTACTGTGTTAAAATTTTGAGAACATAATTTTTGGGGAATATTTCTCTAAGAGAATAACCATGTTTTTTTCCTAAAACACTGCTCTAAAGAAGCAGTTAATGTGCCCTGGGGAGAGGAAAAAGTCACTTGACCACAGGTGCGATCGCGCCAAGTTGGTGCAAATTTTGTAGTTAGTAAATTTACTTTTTAGAAGAGGATTTAGGGATGGGGCGGCAGCAGGGCGATCGTGATTAGTCAGGGATGGGGAGTGGAGTGGGTACGGTAGCGTACAGACAAAAAGCTGCCCCTGCGGTTTTAAATCTTTATTTCTTTTGACAAGGCAAGAAAATAGGTAAGATATACCCTTTGTATTTGTCAAATTGGACAAGAATTCTCAAAAACTGGGAATAATTATTTAATATCCAAATGGAGCTAAGCGGATTCGAACCGCTGACCCCTTCAATGCCATTGAAGTGCTCTACCAACTGAGCTATAACCCCATCAAAGCCTTTCTTAGTATATATAACAATTTATCTGTTTGTCAACGACTCACAGCAAATTGATAAATCATGCGATTTCACAAGGAAGTCAACATAGCTCTACTTTTCTTGTAAGACTTATAGCGTCTCCTAGTCTGGTCAGGTACAAATTTATCTGCGTCCATCCGCTACAGGCTGCGATTAATTCAATATCCTGAACCTTACGAAAGTGGGAATTGCTATAGTACATATGAAGTAACTTAATATCAGCATCAGCAGTTACGATTCCCTTAAAGCCGATATTTCTTCTGGGTCGCATTCCGAGTATTTGTGTACCAAATCCAAGTATTCCTTAACATCTTTAGGATTCTGCTGGTACTTCTTGAGTTCTCTGGAAAACTCTAGTTTCCCAATACTGTTTTGGATGAGAGCCAGTTGTGATGAGGCTTCTAGGAGTGTTAAGGTCGCTTCTTGTAGCTGGGATAGGCAAGAAGATATATTTTTCTGTAGAGAGATCTGGCTAAAAACGGCTGAGGTTGCTATCATAGTACTCAACAAAAGATATTTATTTACTACTTGTCCCCTGAAGAGGCGTTAACTCTTTTGGGGAATTTTTCATATTATACAGCAGCACAAGATATTTTTGTGACGTGTTAAAAAAATTAAATTTTCAAAACTTCTTTACAGTATCAGCGAAGTCGAACAGTGACCTTCCCGAAACGCTCTTCAAGCAAACCGCGAGAAATGCTTTGACAGCAGTCCACTGAGAAGGTCAGTAGCAAAGGAATGCTACCAAGCTAAAGGTTGACAGAGTTTGGTTTTCATTTCACAATCTTCTTCCCAAGGGAATTTACCTTTAGAGTCAGTCCAAATAAATTGAAGGACTGGGAAATTCACATGACCGTAGAACCTTACAGCTATACCAAGAAGCTCCTCTCTAGTATCGCTGTCATTATTTGGGATTGGTTTGAAGATAACGGGATACTTTTGTACTAAATCCGTGTAAGTAACGTTGGGCTGAATGACCTCCCCTCCTTTTACCCGATCGCCCACATCATTAAGTAAGGTTAAAGCAATCTCGATAGGGAGTCCAAACAAAATAATTTCTGGATGCTCGTAGTTGTGATACAAACCTATGGTGTAGGCAAATCCAGGGCTGTCTTGTTCAGCACCTATACCCATGACTTTCCAGCCCGGTTCTCCTTCCACATTCTTGAGAATATCCTTTAATAAAGCAACATAGTCTTTCATAAATTTATCTCTAAATTGATTTTATTTACTATCTTGCTTCACATCGGGCTAATAGCTAATTGATAAATTCTGCCATTTAGCTATCTTCCGTCAACGGCTATCCGTATGATGCTTGCAGCAAGTAACTCATGCAGTGTCCCATAAGAAAGTAAACAACTAACATGGCGGCGGCGGCAAGCGCTACTAGCGTCCCTGCCAGCATTAAAGAAAACTCTTTATTCTCATACGCTTTTTCCATTAAGTGTAGCGACCAGGCTACCAGTGCTACATCGAATACTAAAATAGGTATCAACATATCTATACTATATTAATTCTTGTTAACTTATATTAACATCGTTTCCAAGAACTGTGTTGAACTACTCTAGCTGTGGATACAAAAGGGCTTGCTGCTTGGGTTTACATTCTGACGGGAATCTTGCGATCGCTTAAATAAGACTTTATCTGAGTTACGCTTAATTGTCCGTAATGTAAAAGCGATGCTAGTAAAGCTGCTTCTGCTTTACCTTCTGTTACAGCAGCATAGATATGCTCGCAGTTGCCAGCACCGCCAGATGCTACAACTGGAATTTGTACAGCTTCAGCAATAGCACGTGTTAATTTTATATCATACCCTGCTTGAGTACCATCAGCATCCATACTGGTAACTAGGAGTTCTCCTGCTCCACGCTTTTCAGCTTCTTTTGCCCAAAATAAGGCATCTATGCCAGTATTTTCGCGTCCCCCTCGCACGTACACGTCCCAACCTGGGTTATTTGGATCTTGTCTTTTTCTGGCATCAATTGCAACAACTATGCACTGATTGCCAAAGCGATCGCTAGCCCGATTAATAAAATCTGGATCTCGTACCGCCGACGAATTAATACTAACCTTGTCTGCCCCAGCTCGTAAAAGATTTTTAACATTTTCTAAGGTTTGAATACCACCACCGACAGTCAAAGGAATGAAAACTTGTTCTGCAGTGCGGTAAACAACGTCAATAATAGTATCCCGGTCTTCATGAGTGGCTGTAATATCAAGAAATACTAACTCATCAGCACCGGCATCGTTGTAAACCTTAGCCATCTCCACCGGATCGCCAGCATCCTTCAAATTAACAAAGTTCACTCCCTTGACAACACGTCCCGCCTTCACATCCAGGCAAGGTAAGATTCTCTTAGACAGCATCAGTACTTTTGCACTCCTGTTGTGATTATCCGGAACTTAAATTTTAAGGCGAGACTATTACAAAATGAAAATTTTCTTAGAACGCTAAGATGGAGAGCTATGGGTAGAAAATAGAAGAAGGGTAAGGCTAAAGGTAAAGGCATTGAGTTTTCCTATTGCCCATTGCCCCTTGCCCATTCTTTGTAAACGTTGATAGCTCGAAGTATGGCGATTATCTCCTCCAAAAAACAACCTCAAGATCCAAATGAAAACCCAAAAAAGCGTCATGAGTCAGGCTCATCACCCCCTAAAGACAATTTGTTGCAACCCGAAGCAGCTATTGAAGAAGGCAAGCAAGAAGAAGGTATACGACCACAAAGATTTGCAGACTACATTGGGCAAAAGGATTTAAAAGAGGTATTGGAAATCGCCATCAAGGCAGCTCAGTCGAGAGGTGAAGTGCTAGATCACCTCCTACTGTACGGTCCTCCGGGTTTGGGCAAAACAACAATGGCGATGATTTTAGCATCGGAAATGGGGGTAAATTGCAAAATCACCAGTGCTCCAGCCCTAGAACGTCCAAGAGATATTGTTGGGTTGTTGGTAAATTTAAAAGCAGGGGATGTTCTGTTTATCGATGAAATTCATCGACTCTCAAGAATGACAGAAGAAATTTTATACCCTGCTATGGAAGATTATCGCTTAGACATTACAATTGGTAAAGGTTCTAGCGCCCGGACACGGAGTTTACCGCTATCAAAGTTTACCCTAGTAGGAGCCACAACTCGCGCAGGGGCACTAACTTCACCACTGCGCGATCGCTTTGGCTTAATTCAAAAATTGCGGTTTTACGAAGTGGATGAACTCAGCAAAATTGTACTGCGAAGCGCCCAATTCCTACAAACAGCGATCGCAGAAGATGGAGCAGCAGAAATTGCCCGTCGTTCTCGCGGAACGCCTCGTATCGCCAACAGGTTACTGAAGCGAGTGCGCGACTACGCACAAGTCAAATCCTCAGGAGAAATTAACGAACTAGTAGCAGCAGAAGCATTAGAACTGTTTCAAGTAGATCCTTGTGGACTCGACTGGACAGACCGCCGGATGTTAACCGTCATCATAGAACAATTTAATGGGGGACCTGTAGGATTGGAAACAATTGCTGCAGCAACGGGAGAAGATACCCAAACCATTGAGGAAGTGTACGAACCCTATCTTATGCAAATAGGTTATTTGCAACGGACTCCCCGTGGAAGAATGGCGACAGCCTCAGCGTACAAGCATCTGGGTTACAAGCCTCCCAATCAACAGTTATCTCTTTTGCCGTAATTTGTTTAAAGGCGTTAGATAATTATTTTTGGAGCCTCACGCAAAGACGCAAAGCCACAAAGGATTTCTTAGCGCCTTCGCGTCTTTGCGTGAGGTATTTATTTGAAAACGCCAAGAGTTAAACACCAATGCTAAGACTTATTGGGATTTTGCTAAGTGTATTGCTAATATTTGGTTGGGTTGAGCCAACTTTTGCTGCAACTCAACCACTGAATCTCACTCCAGAACAGTTACAACAGCAAAATGAGTTGGCAAACCAAGCTTTTGCCGCTACGGATAAAGGTGATTTTGCTACAGCCGAAGTATACTGGACGAAGATTATAGAGCAATTTCCCGATAATGCAGCGGCTTGGAGCAATCGGGGAAATTCCAGAGTGAGCCAGAATAAATTGCAAGAGGCACTGGCTGACTATAATAAGGCTGTGGAACTCGCACCAAATGTGACTGACCCCTACTTAAATCGTGGTACGGCATTGGAAGGCTTGGGAAGGTGGAATGATGCGATCGCCGATTACAACCATGTTCTAGAGCTTGACCCTAAAGACGCAATGGCATATAACAATCGGGGAAATGCTTTGTCAGGTTTGGGAAAATGGGATTCTGCGATCGCAGACTATAGAAAATGTACTGAAATTGCCCCCAATTTTGCCTTTGCTCGTGCCAACTATGCCCTAGCTTTATATGAAACTGGCAAAGTAGACGAAGCAATCCGCGAAATGAGAAATATTACTCGTAAATATCCCAAGTTTGCTGATATGCGTGCTGCGCTGACAGCTGCGTACTGGGTAAACGGGCAAAAAGGAGAAGCAGAAAGCAACTGGGTATCAGCATACGGGCTCGATCCCCGCTACAAAGATATTAATTGGGTAGCCCATATCCGTCGTTGGCCTCCTAGTTTAGTTGCCGCGTTGGAAAAGTTTTTGACACTTAAGTAGTAAAAGGGCATCGGGCATTAGGTATTGGGCATCGGGCATGAGTCATTCTACTTTGTCCCCCTTGTCTACCTTGTCCCCCTTGTCCCCCTACTC
>NZ_WJFC01000053.1 GCF_009725235.1 Scytonema sp. UIC 10036 | reverse complement strand
CCAAAATCCAAAATACAAAATCCAAAATCCAAAATCCAAAATCCAAAATCCAAAATCCAAAATCCAAAATCCAAAATATGAATGATTTAATCAGTAAGTTGGGTGATTGGAACCCACAGTTTTTTAGAGAAATTAAAGGACGCTTAAAGGGTTTTAATATTGCGATCGCAATTGCCGTATCCCTTTTTGGTCAACTCACATTGTTTCTCTACCAATTACGGGAAATCCCGACTGAATTCTATTCAACAGAAGGGGAATACTGTTTTTTACGTCCAGAAGTTTTAGAAAAAAGGCAGCTTTTTAATCGGCAAATAGAAAACCTTTATCAGCAAATCAGTCAACATAGCAAAATTCATCCTTCTGGAAAAAGCAAAATTACTGAATTACAATTGCAAATTGACCAATTGCAACAGAAAGTCTCCGAGCTATCCAATCAGTATTGTCCCATAGAGCAATTAAATATGCCAATGTGGTGGCGCGACCACTGGCAGTATATTTTCTCTACACTTACTGTAGTTTTTATCTTTGCGTTGTTAGTCGCAGGCACTTATTTACTCATCGACAACTTAGCTACAGAAGAACGACGAGGGACTCTCAATTTTATTCGTCTCAGCCCTCAGCCAGCAACAAGTGTTTTGATTGGCAAAATGTTAGGAGTGCCAATATTAGTCTATCTGGTCATCTTAAGTGCATTGCCCTTTCATTTCATTGCAGGACGAAGTGCTAATATAGCGACCAGTCATATTTTGATTTTTTGGATAGTCGCGATCGCGTGCTGTATTTTCTTCTACAGCGCTGCACTACTTTTTGGTTTATATTTCCGTTGGTTTAGTGGCTTTCAACCTTGGTTAGGTAGCGGTGCAGTTTTACTATTCCTGATAATTACAATGCAGTCGCTATGGTCTAGTCCATATGTGACTTCTGCAGGTATTTGGATTAAATTCTTTAGCCCATTTGACATAACAGCATACCTTTTTCCAAACTTTATCCTCTATCGATATAAGTGGGAGATGCTGCAAGAAGTGCAGTTTTTCTATCTACCTATAGGAAAAAATCTCCTAGGCTTAGTGAGTTTGCATTTATTAAATTATGGTTTGGGAACTTACTGTTTGTGGCAAGGATTGACACGCTGTTTCCGTAACTCAAATACAAGTCTCTTCAGTAAAGGTCAAAGTTATTTCTTAGTCGCGTGTACTCAAGTTCTTCTTTGGGGATTTACCTTACAGTATACCAAAAATTATTCCCACTATTGTCCTCCAAAAGGTGCTTGCGTTAGCTTTTACGATGTAAATTATCAAATGACTCAGAATTTTGGCTTAATTCTAGTCTTGAACCTAATTCTATTTTTTGGTTTCCTTGCAATCCTCTCACCTCATCGCCAAACCGTACAAGATTGGGCAAGATATCGACACCAAAATGTTTCTGGCGAGCAAAGTGTGAGAAATAATTTCTGGCTAACCGATCTTATTTGGGGTGAGAAAAGCCCGATACTCGTTGCAGCATTGATTTGTCTTGCGATCGCATCGACTCCAGTTGTCATTTGGCTTTTCCTAGTTCCTATTTTAAATACTCCCCAGACTTCTAATTTAAATTTGTGGATTAATCAAGTTAATAGATTAAACCTAATTTTAGGGGTAGCTATGTTCGTCACTTTGATGATGATTTGTGCTGCGATCGTACAAAGAGCGTTATTTATGAAAACGAAAAAACGCTTTTTATGGGCGTTTGGTTTTGTGGTTGCTCTATTTTTCTTACCTCAATTTACTCTAACCATCTTACAGATTACCCCTTCTATTCATCCTACTCTTTGGTTATTGTCTACTTTCCCATGGGCTGGTTTGGAATTTAGTTCGACACCTGTAATTTTTGTAGCTTGGTTGGGAGAATTAGCAATTTTAGGGTTGTTAATTTGGCATTTATTCGAGGAAGTCAAGATTTTGGGAGAATCTGCTACTAAAGCATTGTTAGTCAAAGATTAGTTAATTTTGCAAAAATGTGACTTAGAAGATGTTTGAAAAGTGGATAGCTGTGATTTTAATCACATGAATTACCCCCTTAATCCCCCTTTATAAAGGGGGGAAACAAGAAAAATTTAGTTCCTCCCCTTGGAAAGGGGAGGGCTAGGGGGGGTAAAAAATATTTAATACATCAATCGTAACTTTTCAAACATCCTCTAAGAAATTGGGGATCTAGTAAAATTCAAGAACTAAAAATTTATATGATTCAAAATCTTCTTGAGCCAAATAGGTGACTGGAATCCTCAACTTTTAAGAGAGATTAAAGGACGGTTGAAAATACAAAATGTCCTACTTGCAATTTCAACCTCTTTACTCAGCCAACTTGTCCTGTATACATTTTTTGCAGTCAAGCTACCAGCGAATCGCGTGACTATCTCTTCCAACTATTCTCCATACTGCACGGGAACTCAAAATACCACAGACTATAGGTGTTTGCACGATGGCTTGAGTCGTTATTATCTTATCAATTGGGAGCTTTTCTGGCAGGACATATTCACATGGCTGAGTATTATTGTTATTGCTGCCCTCTTGATAGTAGGAACCTATTTGCTAACAAGCGATTTAGCAACAGAACAAAAGCGACAAACTCTCAACTTTATTCGACTCAGCCCTCAATCACCAAAAAATGTATTGTGGGGCAAACTGTTAGGTGTTCCTATTTTGCTCTATATTGCAGTAGCCCTGACAGTTCCATTACACTTATGGTCGGGATTAGAAGCAAAAATCCCCTTTTTGTCAATTCTGAGCTTTTACGCTCTTGTATTAGCTGCCTGTATTTTTTATTACAGTGGAGCCTTACTCTTTGGTTTAGTTGGATCTTGGTTAGGCAGTTTTCAAGCTTGGTTGGCAAGTGGTATAGTTCTTGGCTTTCTCATTATAACTAGACTCTGGTTTGCCAATGCTCCGACTGATTCTCCTATTGCTTATATAAAAGGTCTTAACCCATTTTATTTAATTCCTCATCTAGAGAAAAGCTCTTTTTTCACAAGCATTGATTTATGGGAAAAGTTTTCTTGGTTTAAATTTCCATTAGGAGCTAATTTTGTCACTGTTGTTATCTGTCTTGCATTTAATTACAGTGTTCTTGCTTATTTTATTTGGCAAGGTTTATCGCGCTTTTTCCGCGATCCAAATTCCACTATACTTAGCAAGCAACAAAGTTATTGGCTTACTGTATACTTTGCCGTTTGCACTTTAGGGCTTGCTAATTGGCAAGACGTTGTTGCCAGTCCATACTACCATTGGTCGGGATTGCGCGATAGTATTGTGTACATTTTGTTCTTAAATTTATGGTTATTTTTATTTCTGATAGCTTTCCTTGTACCCCATCGCCAATTACTACAAGATTGGATGCGCTACAAAAAAAGCTTTATTGATAATAGTTCCTGGAAACGTTCGTCAGTTCGCGATTTGATTTATGGAGAAAAAAGTCCGGCATTGGTTGCGATCGCATTAAATGCAGTTATTCTGATAACTCCTTTAATTCTTTTACTTTCACTACATCCTGAAAAAAATCCTCACAGAATTGACCCTCTTTTTGCTCTTTCTATAGCTGGTAGTTTAGCTATGGTTTATGCAGCCTTAGCACAATTTATGCTGTTCATGAAAAATCGATACAGGATTTTTTGGACGATAGGTATACTGACTACAGCGATCGTAGTACCAGTCATCATCGGGTTCATGTATGGTGCGAACACGCCAAACAACTTCTTTCCATTCTTGTTCTCAGTGGCTGCACCACTTATTATTTTATATCCCGGAAACCACTCACTGTCTTCAATGGAAATTTTGATAGCTATTCTGTGTCAGTGGGGGATTGTGGGATTCTTAGTTTTTCAGTTGAAGCGGCAATTAGAAAAGGTTAATGAGTTATTGTAACTCAGGCTCCGCATATCACCTCGTTCCCAGGCGGAGCATATCACCTCGTTCCCAGGCGGAGCCTGGGAATGCCTTGAGGGAGGCTCCGCCTCCTGATTTAGTCCACACGCGAGGCGGAGCCTGCTGTACTGCATTCCCAGCCAGAGTCTGGGAACGAGAAACGAGGTGTATTTTTCCACTAAGATGACCGGAAAAGCACTCGCCCTGGAAGCACTTCATCATCAATCTTGGCGTAAACTCGCAAACAAGCAGAGACTTCCCCCGGTACACCGCCAATATCGAGTTGCAAATCATCTTTAGACCAGTTGAAAACATCGGCGTAGGTTCCCCACAACGGGCGAATCTGTACCTGATGTCCGGCTTGGCGTGCTTTTTCCACCACTTGGTCAAGAGTGCGCCGTGTTTCTTGTTGCAGTTTACCCCACCAAGAGAAGCGATCGCTACAGGGCAAGTAAACTAATGAGTGGATTGCTTCATCTAAATCCAGTCTCGCACGCAATGCTACCGCCGGATCGCTATTTTCAGCAGTTGCTTGGACGCGTCGAAAACGATCGACGAGTGCAGTGATGTACTTAGATTTTTCTGATTCTAAACTCAAAGATCGAATCCCAAATCTATCTACACTTTTCAGCGCATGATTGACACACGGATCGGTTTCAATAAATTTGAGACAAGTAGAAACAACTCCTGCAAGAAAATCGAGTTCCCCTCCACTCCTTTCCACCATAAGTCTTGAATCAAAACCAACTCGATTTGAAAACCACAATCCAGGAGCTTTGACTTTTCCACTCAAACCGGGATAAATACATTCATGACGAGTGAAGGGTAAAGATGAGTAGAGTTCCTTGTCCTCGATAGCCCCAATTTGACTCAGTGCTTTTACAAGATACTCTCGCCAAGTATGAGCTAATTTCTCTGGAACTCGCAGTAGCAGATTTTGTACCTCATGCCATAAATCGGTATCACTCGTACTGTAAAATTTATACTGACCGATATAATTTATGAATTCTCGGTCAAGCAACAGAGGTTCATAAATTGGTCTGAGTTTCGAGTCAGTTGCCACTGGTTCCAACACATCTTCCCAGGAGGCATCCTCTTTTTCAGGTGCAGTAGTTTTTTCATAAGTTAATTGCTGTGTATTTGCCAGTTCCAAAAGGATATCCAATTCCCTCAGCAACTCCTCACATACCGTGTTTCCCGGATCGCTCTGCACCATCTTTAATGCTTCCTGTAATTGAGTCCGCAGTCCGTGCAATCCCAATCGCAGTACCCAAGCTAAATTTGAGTTTTCAATTTCCAATAACTTGCTGAGGTGCTGCATAATTCCTCCATTTAAACCCAAAATCAATCAATCCAAAATCCACGCATCTAAAATCCACGCATCTAATGTTCTCCAGAGAAGGGATCGCGTTCTGCTCTCACATCATTAGGTTGGGCTTGGAGGGTATCCCGAAAAACGTATCCTTCTTGTTTGAGACAATTTGAATCTGATGAGGTTAGGTAAGGCACTTCAAATGCATGCACTCTCAGAATACCTTTCTCATTTAAAGAAACGTAATATCGGCAGGGATATTCGGTTTTTACTTCTGGTTCTGGTAATTGACCGATGAGTTCCCATTTATTGGATTGTGGATTGTGGAATTGAAAGTAAAAAGTGTGTTTTCCACTGGCAGGAAATGCAGGTAATTCAGTAATTAATCCCTTTCCTTGCGGTTGTACTTCTCCCTCATTATAATGAAAGATTCTTAAATCGTTGCTGTAGTCTTTCTGAGCTTGAAAAATTACAGTGTGGGCATCTGTTTTTAAAGCATTTGCCGATTCAGCAACGTTAACAGCAATATCACAAATGACTTGACAATCATCGGAAATGACTGTTGATGTTGAAATCGCTTTTGCTGCATCTAAGCAAGGAATATTAATCGGAATTAAGTAGTGTGGATCGCCCTGGCAAAGGAGCAAGTCAATATCAAGCTTTTGATTGATTTCAAACTGAACTTTGATGAGGTTTTTAAAATCTTCCTCACTCATCTCTAGTTTTCTTCTGAGCGCTTCCCCATTGTAGCTTCCCCAAAGTTGAGGTTTGATATTTTCAAAATCCTGACGGATAATATTGTTTGTTAATTGCATCCCTTGCCAACTACTACGAAATCTGGCGAGAGAGTCATTAGCTTGGAGTTGATAAAGTTCTTGTCCTGCTTGGAAAATGGGATCTAAATTTCCTCCAATGACTTCTCTTTTAAAGGAGCACGGTAGGAAGTAAAATAAATTCTTAACATCTATATAAAGCTGGTTTGCTCCTCTACGCAACAATTCTTTTGAATCTTTAGGAGAGAACCCAAGTTGTCTAATTTTCTCAGCAAAACAAGCTCCTGCGGAAGTTGCCAACTTTGTATATTCTGGTTCAAAGGTGACTCGCTCGTCATTCCAAACAAAATAATCTGACTTACTAAAAACTTGATAAAGTTCTCGACTGACTAATTCAAGATTGCAGGTTTTTCCTGATAAAATAAACCAATCGACTTGCTCTTTGTGGTTTTGGGAATTTTGAGGTTCGGGTGATTTGCTTCCAAAGGCGTTCTCGATTAAACCTTGAGCAATACCGATCGCTTCTCGAATGACAGGAGAGACTGCTCTTTCAAATTGCTTCACTGTCAGGGTTACGCTGAGGGTATCGATCGCCTCACTTGGTAACTGAATATCATTTTGTTGCAGCAACTCAAAGATTTTTTGCCCGTTGAGCACAAACACTGGTTCGGGAGTCTCTTTTTGTCGTTTTTGACCGAGTATAATTTTGGCATTTTCTGCGTGTTCCCAAAGAGTGTAAAAAGTTTGGGCGCGGGATGAAGCATTTTTCCAACGAGTGGGAATCACTTTTTCCGCAGCATTTAATGCGTCTTTGTAAGCATCACCTTCTCGAATTTCTCGATCGACATAAGCTAATAAACTACCAGGTAGGTATTTGCCATTATCTAAGAAGTAATCGCTTAATTCTTCCGGTTGTACTTTTAAAACATCCTTGTCCAGACTTTCGCGGACAACAGCCGTCAGCAAACAGTCTGCGATCGCTGCTTTCAACAACAAAAACAACCGCAGAGTAATTAACTCTCCACCCAATTGCAAATGACCGGAAGAACCCAGTAATTTAGGAGTTAGTTTGTAATATCGTCCTCCATCACCCCGATCTTCTCCTGGCTCAAAGGGGTTAATTTCTTCTAAAGTTAAGCGAATCAGCGCCAGATCCGTCGTTCCGCCACCAATATCCAAAACCAGGACATTTTGCCACCATTTGTCCCCATTATAACGGCAACGGGTTTTAAAAGACTCAATCCCGACATTGAGATCGCCACCAAATTCCCGCCAAAGAAAAAAGAGAGCAACTGATACAGCTTCATCGTAAGCCATCTGCACATCTTCGATATCCAATTGTCCCACCAACTTTTCAATTTCACGACGTACAAACGGTGAAGCAATTGTTGGATAAGTCACGACAGCACGGTAGAATTTTCCTTCAGAACACCTACCGGGATAACGTTGGCGGTACTTCTCAGTTAACTCTATAAGTTGAGCATAAGCAGCTTGAAGGAGTTTGTTAACTTCAATGCTTTCAGAGTTGCCATTCAGTGTAATTTGGAAAGAACGTTCTTGTCCAAAGTAACGTTTGGGAGAATGTAGGAACCTCCCTTCAATTTCTTCGCCATTCCTAATAGCATCCAGTCTGTGCTGCTTTGCTTGTTCTCCCAAAACCACCTTCACCTTTACCCGGTTATTTTGCGGTAGAGATGGTTCCAAATGAGAAACTTCTAGCTCGCTAGAAATTTCATTCAGACGGCGATCCTTATCTAATTCTACTGGTATTAAACTTTGCCATTCTAAGGGAGGTACGCGGAAAACTTCGTGATAAATTTGATTCAAACGTTTGCTTGCAGCCCGACGAAACCAACTCAGACGTTTGCTCAAACCAATTTCAATTTGCCGGATAGTTTCTAACAAATCAAGATTATTCACACCCCGAAAAAGTCGATCCCCCAAATTGTGGCGCGTGACAGAATTCATTTCTTTCAAATCTTTGCTCAGTTCAGTCAGAAACTTTTGCCATTCTTGTTCCCATGCATCCCGACTAATACCCGGTATATTATCTACAGGGCGGTGATTCAACCATGATGCCATCCGTTCCCGCAACCTTGCTTCTTGCTCGTTGGGAAAACTATCTGGAGTTACAATCACTTTAGGATCGTACAGTGTAATTGTAGAATTAGACGTACCAAAATCTATGGCAAACCAACCTGGATAGGAAATTTCTGGCTTTTGCATTTCTGGTATTGGTTCGGATTTAAAAAAAGGTCCTGGAGGTGGTGGTGTTATCAGTGGGGTTGAAATTTTAGTTTCTGTCTCTTCGACAGGTGCGCTAGTCCATATCTTGCATTCAGATACAGCAATTTTTGTAGCAGACAGTTTTGGATTACCAATTTCATCTGAATCGAAATATTCCACACTAACCAATAGAATACAGTTGACACCCATTGATAAAGCTCGATCCCACCTGCAATCTATTTGCTTTAATCGTTGTGGAGTTGCCAGTTTAAGTAGTTTATTTGTACTAAACTTGACACTTTTATAAGCCGATTGTATCTGTTGTGCCAAATCCTCTGGTGTTCCAGTGACAGAGATATCAATTTTGGAAATGTGAGGTAAGTTAAAGTTGTCAGTTGGTTTAATTTCAACAACGGGTAGTAGTAAAAGATCGTCGTCTTTTAGGCGTAGTTGGTAACGATTTAATAGTTCGATTTTGACTGACATTTTTGTGATGCGTGGATTTTGGATTTTAGATTTTGAATTTTAGATTTTAGATTTTGAATGGGAATTGAGTGAGCATTGCCCACCATATCAAATTTTTGATAAGCATTGCTCACCCTCTCTCTGTGCTCTGGAGCGCCTCTGCGGTTAAATAAATTACTTTTGAACCGCAGAGGCGCAGAGTACGCAGAGGTAAGAAGTGAGAGAGCTATTGATTTCCTGAAGCTTTCATGCACTATATCAAGCTTTTGGTTAGCAATACCCTACGTACTAGCTAGCCTGATGCTGACTAACTCGCCGTTGCAATTCAGCTTCGGCTTCTTCTATTGACATGGGTTTTGGATTGGGGTTAGCAGCACGTTTTCTATCAATATATGTGTAAAAAGCTTCATTATCTTCGGGATGTTGTTTAACGTAGTTTAGCAAGTCGTTATCGGACATAGCATTGTAATTAAGTTTAGTCATTGAACAGTTACCTTTCCGTTGGGATAAATTTCTATTTGTATTGTGTCCGCAACAAGCATGACAATGCGATTGTTTCTTCCATCTAGTCTAACTAAGTTAATGGGCTAAAGTAGATTGCTTGCATTTACTGACATACGCCAGTATGTTTTTAACTGTTCCACTGTTGGTTCCATCTAAATTTCCTCTGGATAAGAAATTGTTGGGATTTGGGATAGAGTATCCAACCAAGGTGGAATGGAGGCTGAGGTTTGTGTTTCTGCAGAGGCGATATGTCGTAGCAGGGGTTCGTGCTTGGATTTTAAAAGTTCTTGCAGATTGTCTACAATTTCTTTTAAAGCTTTGGAGAAAGACACTTTGACTTGCTTGGTGAGTTGACTGACGTATTGTACTAAATGCAATCCCGCACTCGCAGTTATTTCATCTCGCAGTCTTAAAACTGCAACTTGGTGGTTAAATGGTCTTGGAGAAACCATGAATTTTTTATCTGGACTCCAATCAAAAATTTGACCATTTTGATGGCGCTCGTCTTTACGTGCTAGGGGGAATAAAGCATCTGCATGAACGGGAACTGCATCTCCTGCTAGCCCGCTATGTTGAATGATTAGGTTTTGCCATCTTTGAGCGGGTTCGATCGCACGCAGCAGGTTTCTGAATAAGCGAACTTGGCTTCTCCCAAATTTTTGCTCAATGGATGATTCTTTGTCTTGTAACAAAATTGGGCTGAGTTTTTCTCTTTCTTGTTGTACATCTGTGGATAGTTTGCCAAACAAGTCTGTCACGGCTTCTGTGGTGCGATCGTGAGCAAAGGCTTGCATATCTTGAATGGTTTGTACAAATGCTGGGTAGAAATCATCACTTTTTGTAGGGATTGAATCATCAACTTCATCTTCTTCAAAAAAGCTTTCACTTTCTGTCAGAACAATAGTTCCATTTTTCGTTCTGTCAAAAAGTAATGTCCACTCGCTCCATTCAAAAAAGATTTTATTTGTTAGCTCATCTTTGACAATATCGCTAACGGCTACGTGATTGCGATTAATTAAAATGGGTTGTTTGTCTAAGTCTTCTTGGAATTGTCTGTAGGTGGTGACTAAGTTTTCTATGGCTTCTCGTAAGGTGAGAAAAATGGGGCTTTCAACGACTGGTATGTAAGCGGGAATATCTTCTAATAGGTTTTTGAAGTTGTTTTGTTCTTTTCTCAAAGCCTCAGATGCTTTTTTTGTATCTTCGACAAGTTGTTTCATTCCATGTAAAGCTACGTGTTCTTTTAGTAAAGAACGCAACTTATTAATACCGCCATCTTCAGCATAATTGCTGAGTTGTTTGTGTAAGTAACTTGAAGGTGGTAGCATTTCTGCAAGCTGTCGCCATTTCTCTCGCAGTTGAAGTTCATCTGGTTTGTTTGGTTTATCCAGTTCGGATAAAAACTCTCTGGAAGAAACTTGTAGTAAAGAGGACTGTTCTGCTAGTTTGGTGAGTCCGTACAGTTGTGACAGTAAGACAATATTCTTTTTCTCAGTCGTCAAATTACCGGCGCTAGCAACGATCAGTTTGAGAATGTTAAGCTGTTCGAGGACGGTTTCTTCTGACAGGAGTGGTTCATCTAAAAGATCGTCGAGCGATCGCTCATCACTCCCACTCAGAGGAATTTGATTAAAGCGTCCCACACCAACTATAATTCGATCTCTCAGGTCTTGTCCTTTATCCCGTTCCAACATACTGCGGATTTTTGTAGCAGTGACGCCACCAGGGTATCGTCCATTGAGGAGCAGCAGAATAGTTTGTACGTCTCTCAATTCCCGCAGAGACAAAAAGGCGTCTCTGACACCGGAATCAGCCGCACCCAATCCTGGAAAGTCCAACAGAATAAATTCATTTGTCCCCTGAAGGGATGATAAATCCCAAATTTGTTTTGACACTTCAACCGTCACATCAACGCGACGGATTAGGGAAAAGCTACTTCGTAAATCTTTGGCTGATGGCTGTGCTAAAGTTTCCCAACGTTTCGGAGGTGGAGGTAATTGGTCAAAACTGAGTTCTAAAATATTCATAGGTGGCTCAGCCAACCTTAACCCTTTATGAGCGGTAGTACTATCAATCTGGTAGGTTTTTCCGCAAATATCTTCTCCAAGTACGCTATAGGTACGAGCGAAAAGCACGAGTTCTCGTAAGAGAGATCTTAATTCCAAACTTTGAATTCTCCACGCTTGCTCGCACCATCTTAAAATCCCGTGACTGTCAACCTGAGATGTGGGGTACAAACCTTTTAAAAGAGCAAGTTCTGATGCTGGTAAATTGGCAGCTTTTGACCGTTGTTCTGCTTCTTCTAGCATATAACACAGGCACTCTCTCACACCTTCGTGAGAAAGATATTCAACTGCAAACTGACTGATTTTCGTAGTTTGTAAGTCTGGTTGTTGAACGAGGTGGATTGCAGTGACATTCCCCGTTGTGGGGGTTTCACTTACGGGTAAAGCATCAGCATAACCAATGAGACTGCCCAAAAGCAATGTTTTTCCACTGCTGAATTCTCCCATAATACCGATTTTAACGGGAGAAGAAGCAAGTTCTACTACCCTCTTAGCCGATTGCTGAAGGCGCTGAATGCTCTCGTGAATGGTTGTTGGTACCCAGTTATCCCTGGGAGGTGGGTTTTGCGATACTAAATCTAAACTCTGAAGTACAGATTCCCCATATTCTTTGTATCGGCGTAATTGTTCTACTGCCATGTCGCCTTTCCTACCCATTCCTGATTAGATACAAGTGTAAATGATGAAATATAAAGTATGAAGGTTTGAGCTGATGTTTTACCCCACCCTAGCCCTCCCCTTGGAAAGGGGAGGGAACAGGAAATCTGGCTTCCCCCCTTTCTAAGGGGGGATTAAGGGGGGTAAATTCGACTTCTGTAATGTGTAGGTTGGGTTGAGGAACGAAACCCAACATTTTGTCCGCTTTGTTGGCTTTCGCTTGCGCCTCAACTGCCTCGCCATACACGAAGGAGGCTCCGCCTCCTGGTGAGGCATTCCCAGGCAGCAGCCCAGGAACGAGGTGATACAAAGTCCCTTGTCTTTTTGCTAATTTCACCTCATTTTATAAGCCCAGATTTCAAATTTAGCATCAGAAGAGAGAACCGTTTCCAGAGAACCATAATGTTCAACACAAAACTCTTCAAACTCATTTAGACTCCGGTGAAATATCTCATCTGATACTTGCCAACAAAAGCCATATGCCCGTAATTTGAAGAAATTTAATAGCTCCTCAACAGTGTTATTAACAGCCCATTGCTTTGCAATAAAATAATTTGATATATATCCTTTGCTGTTGAGATAGTTATCCACGTCTATTTCTTGGATGATTGGATTTACATATTTTGATTCTTGCTTGTCACCTTCATACTTGGACAATATTGCTCGAAAATAACCTTCAAACTCTTTCCGCTTTGGTGGAGTTATCCATTGACAGTTGAGATAAAAGCCTTCACGTTTCAGCACGCGATCGATATCATCTAAAAATGCTCTCGAATCGGAGACAGTATGAATCATGTGAACAGTTAATATAACATCAAAACTGTTGTCTGGAAAAGGTAATTGTGAGGCATCTTTCTGGAGCAATTTTAAATTGGAAGGAGTGCCATTGATTTTTTGACGGAACTGCTCCAGCATTTCTTCAGAGATATCTATTCCTGTTACTGAATAACCACGTTTGACAAGAGGAAGAACATTTAAACCTGTACCAACTCCCGGTTCTAGAAAAGATGCCTCAAGTGTTGCACAAGTCAGATCGAGAATAAAGTCTGCTACTTCTTCCGCCACTGATTCTGTTAACCAACGTGTTTGGTCGTAAATTTGTGCAATGCGATCGTAATAATTGAATTTATTCATATTAAATTACAGTTTTTGAGCGGATACAAACACTGTTCAACCATCCTTGTGTGTGCGAATACTCGTAAACCCAGTTTGCGTTAACCACTCTAAGAGAGTTTGTTGTGGCCAAACACGCCCAGGATGGTACAAATCGTAAAACGAACGCGAACCATCATCACCTAGCGTAGGGGCGCAATGCCTTGCGCCCCTACAAGTCTGAAACGACCATTATTCATAGACGCATATGATGGTCAATTTGTACAGTGCGTAAGTCCTAATAACATGCATGGATATTAAAATACATAAAATATTGATTAATACATAATAAGTACTATGGTTTGGAGGCTTTTACATTAACTTTTTTTTACTTCTTTGGTCAGATTCCCGTCTTTTTAGAAAGACGGGAATCTTGAACTTCATGACCGACTAAAACTATAAATTTTCTGCGTTCCCAACTATTTGCAATAAATTAAGAAAGGTAGTGTACACTACGCTCAAGCCGCTCTGCGAGCCACACCTTTATGATGGATTGACGAGTAACGCCGAGTCTGCTGGCTTCGCGATCCAATGCCTCGATCATCCATAGCGGAAAATCGACATTAACCCGTTTCTGCTC
The DNA here is from genome assembly GCF_009725235.1 of Scytonema sp. UIC 10036. The sequence continues at coordinate 55,312 of NZ_WJFC01000053.1, read as the reverse complement.
GTGTCCCGGACGCCTTGCTTCGGACAGATTTAGAAACTCGGTCACGTCTTCATTCCTATCGAACTTCTCATCAAATTCTTCTGCCTTCATAAATCTCCGCCTCTTCTTTTCGAGCACGCCTTACCGAAATGATTCGTATTCGTTCTTCACGGTAGGTAATCACCGCTGACCATGTCTTTTCTTCGATTATGCCTATGACCAAGAACCTTGGTTCGTCTTGCGTTCTGGCAGGAATCTCGATTCTGTTCGTATCGTTCCATAACACCTGCGCTTCAATGAAATCAATGCCGTGCTTTTCTTTGTTTGACTGACTTTTGCTATCGTGACACGGGAAATTGGGATAATTCCGAAATAACGGCTTAAATCAAAATTTCCAACTCTTTCTCTGGCTCTTTGAATCCGCTTAAACTCAGCATTTGAGAGGCTTGCTCTCAGCCCTTATAAAAGTTTCAAGTCTTTAGAACCAGATGGGTAGCGCCACTGACCCTAAGTTAAAATCAAAGCAAGGAGCCGCCGAGCAACGATGGATTTTAACCTAACCCCGCCTTTTCAGACGACCAATGGAATGGTTCCCTTATGGAATGCACCATTCACGGGGCTTTTCGTCATTATCTTTGGGTTTTTCAAGTACCTGCGTAGGAACTTTAACCCAACATTTCTGGATGCATTCAAGTCGGCATTCCCTTGATGATTGGCATTTTTAAGACATAGGTAATGCGGCGCACCATTCAAATAAATAACTTCCCCAAGATTTACTTGAAGTATGACTTGATTAAGCAGAAAGGCAGAGGAGTTAGTTAACTGCAACTGATGCCTAGAAACTTTACTCTGACAGTATGCACACTCTCTACTGGTATTTTTAGGACTAACTAAAGAGGTAAGAATTCCATACATTTGGAAAGCTTTGTATTTAGTTCTGCTAACGATTTTTGACTTGAGCCAATAAGCACGTTTTTGGTTGCTACGACGGCTATATTTTGCTTTGCTTGGTTTTAAATTTGTCAAGCATTCAAATACTATAACTGTCGCTCCATGCTTATGTGCAAACTGCACTAACCGTTTACTAATACGATGTGATTCGTAATTATCTCGATTCTTTATTTTTTTGAACCGTTGAGAACAATCACCTTCTTTAGTACTACCAAAACCTTTGTTAGTACGTGAGTAAGCTTTAGCAATACGTCCGAGTTCGCGCTTCCTACGATGTTGGATGGCGTCGTTTCCATTCACAAACAGAGTGGCTAACTCTTCAACGTTGCCCGTACCGTCGGAACTTAGAATGCTTGCTACTGCTACAGTACCATCAAGATTTAAATCAACTGAACAAATAGTGATTCCATCTGGGTTTTGTGCTTGCTCTTTAATCTTTCCTGGACTTGGTATTTGTTTGATAATGGGAAAGTGCAAGTGAAGTTTATCTTTTAAAACTAAAGTTGGTGAACCCCAATTCCAACCATTAGGTAAAGATTGTCCGCTCAAGTTAATAGGTTGCTTAATCCATGCCCACGATGTACCAGTCCATAACTTTAGAACAATGGATGTGCCATCGAAGTCTTTGTACATCCCAGAATAAAGGACAGGATGCATTTGACTATAATCTCTAGGCGGAACTGGGGGTCTATCGGTAAACTTCTTGCCTAGCGCTAGTTTCTTCTCTTTCTTAATTTCCCACTTTTTGTAATTAGAATACCAAGACTTAACAACTCCAAATGCTTTCTTTATGCAAGCCCGACGCATATCAGATGGAACATCATCAAGCATGGGAAATTGAACTTCTGCTCGATTCTTGTTTCTAATTGTTAGTCCTTCTAGAACGACATATAAGTCATCGGATCTGGTTTCGAGTAAGGAGAGATCGGCGAGCAGAATGTCTGCATAAAAATTAGTAACTTCTGCGTACTTCTTGTGAGTAGAGATAATGTAATTGGCAATATTGTCTTTGTATGACACATCATCTACTACCCATAGCTTAATTGTTTTTTGAGACTCAATATGTCCCTTTTTTCTCCGAGTTTTCTTATTTGCCATTCTCGTCATCACCTCCTTTTATTAGCAACTATCAATAGTATACCATCTCTAGTTGTCCTTTTCAGAAATATCAGCCAGCTTTACAGAATCTTCATCTTGAGTAGACTCCTTGACAGCAGTCTTACGAATGCTTTTCTCGTATTTACGGAGAAAATACAGCTTAGCACTGAATGAGTGTAGGATTGTCAAGATATCTTGGACTAATTCCTGCTGTGGAGATAATTTAGACTCATTCAGTACGGTAACTTTACAATCAAATTGAGCGCATAGCCAAACAATCAAATCAAATCCAAAACGGCTAAGTCTGTCATGATAAGCTACTACTATTTCCTTAACTTCCCCTTTGATTACTCGCTCTAGGATGGAGAGTAATTTACGTCGTTTAAAATTTCATCCTGAACCAATTTCTGAAATGACTTCGCTCTCGCCGCAATTCATTCTGAGAAAGTCAATTTGAGTCTGTAAATCAGCTTTTTGAGAATGAGTAGAGACTCTAGCATACAGGACAACTGCTCTCTCATCTTCCCCAATCATTTTCTTGAGAGTAGTTAGATCGTAACGTCTATGTCCAGATGCAGATTTAATATAAGTTATCTTACCTTCTTCTGCCCAATTAGCTAAAGTTTTTGTATGAAACCCAGTAATTCTTGATGCCTCTTGAGGTGTAATATATGGCATAATTTCCGAATAATCGTTCTTTATCTATTATATAGCGATTATTCCGATTTATTCCAATATTCACCTATTAGCTAAAATGTCAAACTCGAAGTAGATTGACATTATATAGATAATATACTAAATTTATACTTTCTGTATAATATAGCAGAATGTTATGAGTCTCGTGAAAATACTGCTCGGATAACATTTTTCCACCCAAGTCTTGCAATGCTCCCGCCTGCGGCGATCCCCTACTACCAGAACTAGTTATTGAGGGAAATACGGTTTATTAGGCTCTAGCAAACGTTCGAGATGCTTTAGCTGCTGCAATCAAAGCTTTTACTGACTGGATGAAATGGGGTTATCAGCAGCGTCAGACGCAGGAAATGCCCGATTCTGTAATTCTCCAAGGTGGGAATGTATAAGGAAATATGAACGCAATCTAAAAGTACACAAAGTGCTTCGCCGCCAAGGAGAAGTCAGTATACTTAGGTAGTATAGTTAAACAATTTTTCCATCAAAATTATTACTTTTATTTATGTTACCAATAATTTACCATAAGAAAAATCTGTGCATTGGAGTGGAGTCAACCAAATCATGAAGAAAACAATCCTTGCTACAGGACTAGTGCTGAATGTACCAGGGCTAGCAGCTACAAGTGCTCTCCAGTCTGCACAATCCACTCAAGTTGTAGAAAATTCTCTCGGTAAAGGTGCAAATTACTTTTACCACTCTGATAAAAGTATCGGGTACGATCTCGCGGGAATACTTGTTGCCGCTGGAGTTATCTTCGCCCTTAGCTCAACTGTTTGTGTAGTGTGTAAAGCTCTCAACTCAGGCAAACCTTCTTCAAGCACTACAGGTTCTCAGTATAGAAAAGAAGATTTGCCCAAGGCTAGGGAAGACTCCACCATATCGGGTAATGCACAGATTGGTTCTGCTACATACCTTGAAATTAAACAAAAAGATGACCAAACGCTGGCTCAATTGAATAATGCTATTCGCATTCATCCCCAAGATGCTTACCTTTACACTAAACGGGCTAACTTTCGTCGCAGCCATTTAGGAGATAAATATGGAGCGCTTGAGGATTATACCCAAGCGATTAATCTCCTTCCTGACAACGCCCTTTTCTACCTTTGGCGCAGTCAACTTTACTACGAAGTCGGGGAGAGATTAAAAGCAATGGCAGATTATAACACAGCTATTCGTCTTGCTCCAGAAGATACTATGTATCACTCTTTTCAATCGCAGGCAACATCGGGAAGACGCTGAGTGTCAACCAAAACTAAGAAACACATAGGACATAAGCAACCGCCGTCAGTTATGGTTTACTGAATAGTGGCTGTACTGCGAGCAGGCGTTGGGGGTTGCTATGGCGAGCGTGCGTTTTGGTTGTGTATTGAGGATGGTGGTAAGCGGTGCTTTATGGGCAACGAGCGCTGTTGCTCAAATCACTCCTGATAGTACTTTGCCTAATAATTCTATCGTCACACCAGATGGGAGCACTATCAATATTACAGGCGGAACACAAGCAGGCAATAATCTCTTCCACAGTTTCCAAGAGTTTTCCGTTCCTATTGGTAACGAAGCAAGATTTAATAATACTGTTGACATTCAAAACATTATTAGCAGGGTCACAGGTGGATCGCTCTCTAATATAGATGGATTGATTCGAGCCAACGGCACAGCGAACTTATTTTTAATCAATCCCAATGGAATTGTTTTTGGTAATAATGCCCGATTAAATATAGGTGGTTCGGTTATTGCAAGCACTGCTAACAGTCTCAGATTTGAAGATGGCACGGTATTTAGTGCAACGTCTTCTGTTGCAACTCCCCTGTTAACAGTCAGCGTTCCAACCGGGTTGCAATTTGGTTCCAATCCAGGAACCATTACACTCAAGGGAGTGGGACATGATATTGAAGAGATTACTAAGCTACCCCGTGGCAGAGTTGACACCCTCAGAGAGGGATTGTTTGTCAAATCCGGGCAAAGTTTAGCAGCGATCGGTCTGTAAACTTTCAACAACCTTGGAAGTTGAGTGATGAAAATATCACTAGTTTTGGCGACATTCAGGTTTCAGGAAAATCGTTTGTAAGTACGACAGGAGATGGTGGTGGGGAGATTGCGATCGCAGGTAGGAACATCAGTCTGGCTGAGCGATCGCTTGTGCTAGCTGATAACCAGGGCAACAGAGATGGGGGAGGAATCAGTATAAAAGGCGACTCTTTAGTTATCAATCAATCTAATATCAGCTCTAATACCTATGGTGCAGGGAATGGCGGAATCATTAGACTAAACGCCAAAAATATGACGGTTGAGAATAACAGTGGGGTAAGCACTGCAAACGAACAGAGCACGGGGAATGCAGGAGTTATCCAAATTAATGCAGACTCTTTGACATTCAGAGCGGGTCTGAATACGAATACTTATAGTCAAGGGAACGCAGGTAGAATCAACATAGTAGCAAATTCTTTGCAGTTAGAAAATGGAGGGATGGGTAGTCAAGCAGACTTTGGAAGCACAGGAGATGCTGGAGAGATCGATATTAACGTTGCAGGCCCAATGATAATGAAGTCTTTTGGTATACAAACTGACGCAAAGAGTGAAAAAGGGAAGGCCGGGACAATAGACATTCGTGCAAATTCTCTAAGGATGGAAAGCAAAGGTGGTATACTGAGTCGTATTTTTAACGACAATTCACCAGGGGAAATCAAAATTAACGTTGAAGGTTCTTTGGAACTTTTAAATGAATCAGGTATAAACACTAATACATTTGGAGCCAGCAATGGTGGAAACATCAGCATTCGTGCAAACTCTTTGCTGATTGATAGTTCTCAAGTCAATAGCTTCACGACTAATACAGGGAATGCTGGCACAATTAATATCAATGTTTCAGACTCTTTTAAATTCCAAAATGGAGCTTTGCTAAATTTTCAAACATTTGGCATGGGGAACGCTGGCACAATCAATATTTCCGCAAATTCTTTTCAGATTGAAGGCGCGGGCATAATTAGTGGTACAAGTAATACAGGGAATGCTGGAGAAATCAATATCAATATATCAGTGAAATCAATGCCAGTTCAGAATTTGGCTTCCCTGGTACAGTAATTATCAACAGACCAGAGGTTGAACCAGCCCAAGGCTTGCTGGAACTGCCTACAGCTGTAGTTGATGTCTCAGGGCTAGTAGACACTGGCTGTGCTGCCTTTGCTAATGAAAACGTGAGTGAGTTTACTATTACCGGACGCGGTGGTTTACCAATGAGTCCTGACGAACCCCTCAGTACTGATGTTGTCTGGTCTGATACTCGCTTAGCTGCCGTGACATCACAACAGCAGAGTCTGAAAAAACCAGTGACTCAACTACAGCCTCAATCAGATGTTATCAAAATCAATCCCGCGACGGGTTGGGTATTTGATAATCAAGGAAATGTCACTCTCATTTCTGATGCATCTAATAGTGTAGGAATGGCTTCTGTTAGTTGCGCGAAACAACGATCGCTCGAATGATTTGCATAAACACTGTCCGTAAGCTTGTTTTTTACTGTTGATAACAGGTAGCAGAAGTAGACGCCGAACTAGTGGTACCTGAGGCATGGGAAATGAGAGTAACTTCTCCTTTACCGTTAAATACCCAACCAGTCGCAGGTACGATCGCACGTGTATTAGTCTTAGCAGCAGGCGCAGTGGTGACAGTTTGCGATCGCTGTGCTGTAGTCTTGTCCATGCGAGTATCTGACCACAGAACATCAGTACTTAGGGGTTCGTCAGGGCTGGGTGGCAATCCACCGCGTCCGGTGACGAAAAAGGTACTACCCTCTGCACCAGCCAAGGCAGCACAGCCAGTGTCTACTAGCCCGGAGGCATCTACTACGGTTGTGGGCAGTTCCAGCAACCCTTCGTTTGGTTCCACCTCCGGTCTGTTGATAATCACTGTACCTGGTAAGCCAAAATCTGAGCTAGCATTAATGTCATTGGTACGGGGTGATGTTGGCTCTCGCTCCTCAATGCCGAAGATACCAGAGGCGGTGATGTTAATTTCGCCACCCCGACCTTGAGAGGCACGAGCAATGATATCATTGTTTTCCCCAGGAACGGCAACAACAACACCGTTGGCAGCATTAATATTGATGTTCCCCCCGTTGGCATCATCAGAAGCTGTAGCAGAAATCAGACTTCCATTTTGCAACAACAATAGATCTACGTTTTGTAGCCTGATATTTGCCGCCTCTTCTCCGGTGTTGGTTGTCGCACTGAGTCTTCCTCCGTTAAGGCGAATGTCGTTAGCCGTAATAGTCAAGTTGCCAGCCGACGATCCCGTTCCTGTGCCGCTCACACTCACTTCTGCTCTATTTTGGACATTCAATCTTCTGGTTGTAATATTTAAGTTGCCAGCTTTTCCAGAAGCTGTAGCTGCGGCAGACAAGGTACTAGGAACTTGTGTGGAATCAATGGTTGTTGTACCGATAACAGAAACAGACTCGGTAGCGTTTACACTTAACGTTCCGCCTGCACCAGAAGCAAATGAGCCTGACCTGATCTGCCCTCCGTCGCGAATAAATAACTGCCTAACATTTATAGCGGACTGGGTAGTTTCTTGACTTGAACCTATATTATCCGCTGATATTTTGGCTCCATTTTCAACAGTCAACTGTCCAGTGTTTATAGTCAATTTTCCCACATTACCCGTAGCGCCTTCTTCAGCAGAAACAAAAATGCCACTGCGATTAGTATCCAAAGGGGAGGCTGTAGCACGTTCTGAAGCGCCGCTTAATATAATCGAAGCTGTGGCGTTTATGGTCAATTCCCCGCCATTTCCCCTTGAAAAGGTAGCCGTGGATATCTTTGCTCCGCCCTCGACAGTTAGCCGTTGGGTTTCAATGGTTAGATTTCCTGTGCCTGCATTGCCTGTGGCTTGCGGTTCGACTTGAGTATAAATGCCACTACTAGAAAATCGTCCGTTAGAAGGTGTTGTCCCCACCTCCTGTAGTTCTATATCACTTGCTTTCACTAGTACATCCCCGGCTCGACCCGCCCCAAAAGTTGAAGCATTTATATTTGCTCCATCTCGGATTGTTAGTCGTCCAGTTTCAACCGTTAGGTTTCCACCATTGCCTGTTGCTTGTGGTCTGACCTGAGCAAACAAGCCGCTGGGTCTACCATCGGTTGTTGTTCCTGACAGTTCTACAGCATCGGTTGCTGTTACCAGCAAATCTCCTGCTTGACCCAAACCCTGAGTAAAAGTTTGTATAGATGCACCATCTTTAACTGTTAGCGTCCGAGTTTTGATTGTCAAGTCGCCAGCAGACCCAGTACCTTCAGTGTAAGTAGTTAATAGAGTGCCGTCTCCACTCAAGTTGACAGACTCAGCAGCCGCGTTTACTGTCAGAGTTCCTCCTGTGCCTGCACCTAAGGTGGCAGAAGCAATTCTAGCACCACTTTCAACTGTTAGCTTCTCAGTTGTGAGTGTTAAGTTGCCAGCAGACCCAGTACCTTCAGTGTAAGTAGATAATTCAGTGCCATCTCTCAAGTTGACAAACTCAGCCGCGTTTACTGTCAGAGTTCCTCCTGTGCCTGCACCTAAGGTGCCAGAAAAAATTGCGGAACCTCCCGTAAGATTAATGTTCCTACCCCGTACTTGAATACTGCCGCCGCTCGCACCGTTAGCATTAACCTGTGCGCCACCAGAGAGATCGATATCCAGAAAGTTCTGCTCGCCCGAATATCCCAAATCGTAACCTTGTGGAACCTCAGTCAGATTAACCAAACCCGTCCCAACGCTACCTAACTCAATTCTTCCACTTGCTGTTAAATTGCCGCCCTGTAAAGACACATTACCACCTACCAGCGCCAAGGTTTTTCCGCTAGCAACTTCCAGACCAGGAGGAGTTGATCGATTAACAATCTCTCCACTATTTGAACCAAATTGCAGCCCTAGAGGAACACTGACTGTTAACACCGGGGTAGCTTGAGGATTGGTCGCGCTAAATTCCGTGCCATCAGCAAACCTCAGACTATCGGCTGTACTAGCTACAAACGAACCCCTAATATCTAAACGGGCATTTGGTCCAAAAATGATGCCATTGGGGTTGATAAAAAACAAATTGGTAGTGCTGCCGTTAGCTCGGATAATGCCATCTATGTTAGAAGTTGACTCACCTGTTACCCGCGTAATGATATTTGTCACTGCCGAGTCATTATTGAAAAAGGCAGTGTCTCCAGTAGTACCACTAGTTTGAACGGAAAACGAAAACTCCCGAAAACTATGGAACAAATTGCCACCCCGTTGAGTACCTCCCTCAATGACTCTAATGTTCCCCTCAGGTGTAACGGTGGAATTGACAGGAAGCGTTGTATCTGGGGTAATTTGTGCTGTTACGGGGTATGAGGCTAACAGCCAAAACAAGACATTTCCACTAAACGTCCAGAACCGGGATGGGCAGATTCTCATAAGTTGGATTTTCACCATTCTCAAAACCTAATATTGTTCAGTTACTTGAACAAATTCCTCATCTAAAATCTCCTGGGAGTGTTTCCTCCACCAAATCCTATTTGGTGGAGGAAACACGACTCAACTTGTTTTAACAAGAGTCACTCTCCTTTGAATTGTAAGCGCAAAACTTGCAATCTTTGGGCAGAGCATTTTGAGTCAGTCGCTTGCCATTTTCTATCTCGCGCAAAGACTCAAAGGCGCGAAGAATTTCTTGGTGTTCTTGCGTAATTTTTTATACCTGCCATCACCAACGGCAAGATAAAATAATCATTTTTGGGTGGGCGCTTTAGACGTTATCTCTTTAACAACTTTGGGAAACCAATGTACGATGAGTAATTAAAATTTAATATTTGAAACATATCCCAAAATTTATCAGGTTTTGAAATCATTTTTTATTGAGTTTTATTAATATTAATTCTTTTGCAAAACCTCATCCTCTAGCTAGAAGCTGGGGGATGAGGTTTGGGTAAAGCTTTTCAGGTTTCCCGCTTTTGCTATCAACTCATACCTAGTTAAAGAGGCTTCTGCAAACGCTTATTGCGCTTCAGCAGTGTTACTGCACCCAAAGCTCCTACGCCAAGCAGACTAGCTGTAGCAGTAGGTTCGGGGACAGTGGCAAAGGTTAAGCTTTGTCTCTCAAGGTCAGGGTTGCTTTCCACAATTTTTGCTGTTCTACTTTGTACTCTACCAACATCGGGACGACTTACCACTGCTTGTATTGGATTTGAGCTTGAAAAATTATTGAAACCGGATAGCGAATCAATCAGATTAGTATCATCAGGATCATTGGATGGAAGGAACAAAGTTAATGTTGCAGGGCTGTCGGGAAATGTAACATCGTACCTCAACCACTCATTAGAAGTACCATCTCGGGAGAGGTCGAAAAGCGTAATGTTGTCAATGTTGTCCGGGTTCGAGTAGTCTACTATTATGGGATCTACTTCATTATTAGCATTAAACGTCAATCTAAATGTCCTCAAAGTTCCAGACGGAATAAACAGGTCGGGAACGTCGTCCACTTCACTATCAACTCTAAAGTTTTGAATAGCTCCAGGGAACTCTCCTAAGTCTGGAGCTAAGTTGATATCCTCGACAGACGTATCCAAAGAAAACTGAATAAGACGAACATTTGCCTCTTCATTCGGATTCGCAGAAACTGGGGTTGGCGGTGTTTGGGGGAGCCGCGATCCTAGTTGAGCTTGAGCGATCGCAGGAAATAGACAAGTTGCAATCCCGATAACTGCAGCAACGGCTGTAGTCTTTGTGAGGTTGTTTCTCAATTTATTTAAACTCATTGAAGTTTTCCTTACATTGCATTCTTGAGCGACAGCTTGGTACAAGCCTGTTGCTGTAACAATTTTTGCGGTAGACATTTTGCTTATGTGAGGTTAATACCTACACACTTACTTCTCCGAAAAATACTACGTGGTTTACTACGGAGATTCCAACAACGAGCTGATTCACTTCATGAAAAAATTATATTTTTTTGTATGTTTTTTACATACTTAACTATATTTCTGCACAACAAGTAATAAATTATACTGTATTGTTTACAATAAAAACTCATAAAATGCAATAATGATTATAATTTTTTAAGATTTATTGAAAGAGTGATAAGGTTTATATATGAAAAATGACCTTGAGAATACAGACTTTGTAGAAAGACGAAAATTCGCTTCTGTATAAAAAAGAACATTTGTAAGGGCGATCGCGTCTCTACACAGAGAAAAATCCTTACATAAGGTTTTTTCAATTTCTACAAATAAAGTTCATAGTATACTCTAAGTGTTATTATTCTCGGTTCCCAGAGAGATTGGTTAGGCATCCTTATCCCAACTCTGCTGCATCTACTGATTATGCTGTATAAAAGGTTTTTGAGTTTCTATTACCAAAGAGGTTTACCCAGCTTACTCACACCCACCCTCCTGCTATTCAGTAGCTTGCACCAAAAGCCGTTGTTTGCACAGACACCTCAACTCCTCCAGCCAGAGAACAGAATTACCCAAACCCAACCTCCTGCAGATATATTCCGCCGTCCTGAAGAAGAAAATCCTCCCATCGCACCGGAAACACCCCCTGTCATCCCACCCCCAGAAAAGTTATTTCCAACTCCCAGCCCAACACCAGACACTCCTGAAACAGTTCCCAACGTCTTTCCCGAAACCATCATAGTAGAACGCTTTGAGGTGATTGGCAGTACTGTATTCAGTAGCGATCGCTTAGCTGCTACAGTTAAAGAATTTACTAATAGACCGATTACCTCCGTTGCTGAACTACAACTAGCTGCTGAAGCAATTAGCCAACTCTACCGCGATGAAGGTTACATTACTTCCGGAGCTGTCATCCCAGCCAATCAAACTTTCAAAAAGAAAGGAGGTGTTGTCACAATTCAGGTTTTGGAAGGTCAGTTAGAAAATATACAAGTGCGAGGTTTGAGGCGGTTAAACCCCAACTATATCCGCAGTCGGATACAAATCGCCACTGACAAACCCCTCAACGTCAATCGATTGCTCAGAGCACTGCAACTGCTCCAACTGAATCCGCTCATTAGAAATATTTCTGCGGAACTTGCAGCGGGGTCAACCTCTGGTACTAACGTCCTAGATGTCAGGGTGACAGAAGCAAAGACACTCTCAGCCCAAATTTCCTTAGACAACAATCGTTCCCCTAGTGTTGGTAGCTTTCAAAGGCGAATCCAACTCAACCAAGCTAACTTACTGGGATTGGGAGATGGTTTAAGTGTCTCCTACACCAACACCGAAGGTAGTAACGATGTCGATGCTCGCTATACCTTACCCATCAATCCCTATAATGGGACGCTGGAATTTGGCTATAGTTACACAAATAGTAATGTTATTGAAGACCCTTTTGACAGATTTGATATTGAGGGAACCTCACAAGACTTTTCTTTGACACTCCGTCAACCAATCGTGCAAACCCCCAACGAAGAATTTGCTCTGGGACTCACAGCATCACGTCGGGAAAGTGAAGTTGACTTTTTGGGTCCCCCTTTGACTGCGAGACGGGTGGGATTTCCCGTACCAGGGTCTGATGACGGAAATACTCGCCTATCCATACTGCGGTTTTTTCAAGATTGGACCAAGCGTAGTAGCCGACAAGTATTTGCCGTGCGATCGCAGTTTAGTTTTGGTTTAGATGTGTTCAATGCTACCACTAACGAGGATGCACCGGATGCTCGCTTTTTTTCCTGGCGAGGACAGGCGCAGTGGGTGCGGCGTCTCGCTCCAGATACCCTACTGTTAATCAGTGCAGATGCTCAATTAGCTGACAGGGCGTTGGTACCATTAGAGCAGTTTGGTTTAGGGGGACAACGTACAGTACGGGGTTACCGCCAAGACTTACTGTTAACTGATAATGCCTTTTCGGCTTCTGCTGAGTTGAGGTATCCAATTTTGCGCGTACCTCAGGTAGGAGGTGTGTTACAAATAACTCCGTTTGTTGACTATGGGACTGTTTGGAATAGCTCTGGTAATGCCGATCCCGATCCTAGCAATCTTGCCTCTATAGGATTGGGGTTGCTGTGGCAAAGCAATAGGTTAAGTGCCAGGTTTGACTATGGTATTCCTTTAGTTTCTGTGGATTCACTTGATGAAGACAGTTTACAAGAAAAGGGTCTGTATTTTTCTATCGTTTATACCCAACCGTTTTAAGTATTTTTAATTAAAAAACCGCAGAGGCGCAGAGGACGCAGAGTAGAGAAACGCAGAGAATATAGGTAATCTGACAGCGCGAAGGGAGTAGTCGTTAGTTAATTAGTAGATTATAATATGTTAAAATTCTATCTTCTAGGTGTAGCCGTTGCCACCGTCACAAGCTCATTTGCTGTCGTAGCTGATGCAGCAAATTATCCAAAAACCGAACAAAGTCAGCGGACTCAGGTTGTGCAGGGGAATACGGGACAATTGCAGCAAGGTTTGCAACTCTACCAACAAGAACAGTTCTCTCAAGCTGTGCAGGTTTTAGAACAAGCTGCTCTTCAATTTCAATCTCAAGGTGATATTCTGAATCAAGCTTTAGCATTAAATTATGTCGCATTGGCATATCAAAAGCTCGGACAGTTACCCCAAGCAAGCACAACCATCACAAATAGTTTAAATCTACTACTAAAAAATGGTATAAATTCCAAAGAATACATATCAGTTCGCGCCCAGGCTCTTAACACTCAAGGTCAAATACAAATAGCCCAAGGAAAACCTGAAGGAGCTCTTGCGAGTTGGGAAGAGGCGACAGCCCTCTACGTAAAAAACCGGGACTCGGAGGGCGAGATTGGTAGTCAGCTTAACCAAGCTCAAGCACTACAAGTATTGGGGCTTTACCGTCGCGCTCTTATAACCTTAAAAGACGTAAATCAACTGCTGCAACAGCAACCTAACTCTCTGCTGAAGGCGAATGGATTGTTAAGCTTGGGTAATGCTCTACGAGTCGTGGGAGTTTTAGACCAAAAAAACTCACAAGCCAATTCCATAGAAAACCTTGGTTCCCTGCAGGCACTACAGCAAAGTTTGGCAGTGGCTTCTCAACTCAATTCTCCGGAACTGGTTGCTGAAATCTACCTGAGTTTGGGAAACACGGCTCAAGCATTGCAAAAAACGGATGAAGCAATGCAGTATTACCAACAAGCTGCTGCATCTTCTGTCTCGCCCATGACTCGGCTGAGCGCGCAAATGAATCAACTACGTCTGTCTGTACAAGAAGCTCAGTATACTAAAATAGCACAAATATTACCTGAAATTCAATCTCAGCTTGACACATTACCGCCCAGTCGGAAGACGGTTTATGCTAAAATTCATCTTGCCCAAAGTTTGGCTTGTCTCAAACAAGGAACTGAGGCTAGAGGAACGGCAGTCAATTTGTTTTGCCCCCAGCAACAAACAAAGGTACAAGCTACAACAACTAACGGAACTCCGGAATGGGCTGCGATCGCTCAGATATTGGTAACGGCTGTTGAGCAAGCCAGGAGTTTGAAAGATACTCGTGCCGAAGCTTATGCTTTAGGTACTCTAGGAGGGTTATACGAGCAAACTCAGCAGTGGAGCAACGCACAAACTCTGACTCAGCAAGCTGTGGTGCTAGCTGAAGGTATTTCAGCACAGGATATTGGTTATCGTTGGCAATGGCAGTTGGGTCGTATACTGAAAGCTAGAAAAAATGAGAAAGGTGCGATCGCAGCATATACCAAAGCTGTTGCTAACCTCAAGTCTTTACGCAGCGATTTAGCTGCCATGAATCGCGATGTGCAATTTTCATTTCAAGAGCAAGTCGAGCCAGTCTTTCGCGAACTCGTCAGTTTGCTATTGCAGTCACAAGACAATAACCCCAGTCAAGACGCTCTCGCCACGGCTAGAAATGTGCTAGAGTCATTACAACTTGCAGAATTGGACAACTTCTTCCGCAGGGCCTGTATAGATGCAAAACCCGTTCAAATTGACGAAGTAGATCGGACAGCGGCAGTAATTTATCCAGTCATTTTGAGCGATCGCTTAGAAGTTATCCTTTCCCTTCCTTCCTCCTCAACCAACCAGAAATCGCAGCAAATTCTACGCCGTTACACAGTTCCTCTACGCCAAGCGCAAATTGAAGACACTATCGATCAATTGCGGCAAACATTAGAAATCCGTACAACTGAAGAGTTTAAGCCTCTATCTCAACAAGTGTATGAATGGATAATTCAACCGCTCGCGCCTGAATTGGAAAAACGCCAAGTCAAAAACTTAGTCTTTGTTTTAGATGGTGTACTGCGAAGTATCCCAATGGCGGCTCTGCACGACAAACAGAAGTATCTTATTGAGAAATATAACGTTGCTACTACACCGGGTTTACAATTATTGAACCCTCAACCTTTAGCACGCACCCAACTACGAACTATTGCTGGTGGACTTTCTGAAGGTAGTGGAGACTTTCCGCCATTACCTGCTGTCAAAGACGAACTGGATGAAATCAAGTCAACAGTTCGCCAAAGTCAAGTCCTGCTGAATGAGGAATTTACTAGAAATGCTATTGAAAACGCTGTTAAGTCCTTGGATGCACCTGTGGTTCACCTAGCAACTCACGGTCAGTTTAGTTCTAGGGCAGAAGATACCTTCTTTTTAACTTATGATGGTAAAGTCAATATCAACGAGCTGAGTAACTTACTCAAAACCAGAGAAACCAACCAACAGGGTGCGATCGAGCTACTTGTCCTTAGTGCTTGCTCAACAGCGGCAGGAGACAAACGAGCAGCATTAGGAATTGCTGGAGTCGCTGTCCAAGCTGGAGCACGCAGTACATTAGCATCGCTTTGGGTTGTAGAAGATGAGGCGACTGCTCTCATTATGGGTGAGTTTTACCAGCAGTTAAACCAACCGAATATTTCTAAAGCAGAAGCCTTTAAGAATGCTCAATTGAAGTTGTTAAAGAATCGGGATCGTTTCTACGAGCATCCGTACTACTGGGCACCTTTTATTCTAGTAGGTAACTGGCTCTAACCGCTTCTGGGACAACAACGATAAGTTGGCAAAATTGTCAACTTATCGTTGTCAGTGCTGATTCAATACTTGTCGGTTAAGCCTAAAAAGTACGAAAACACGTAGGTTGGGTTGAGGAACGAAACCCAACATCTAGAAGCATTTGTTGGGTAACGCTCGTGCTCAACCCAACAAAGCTGAAATTCTCAGCCCTTGCAGTATTGAGTGCTGATTGTCAACATATGATTGTCATGTATCTGTTATGTACCACAGTAATTTTTAGCTGGTGAATGTGAACAACTTATGGTTGTCATTGGTACTTGTAGACAAATTATCGTTGTCACTGAGGCGCATCTATCTAAGAATATCAACGCTCACAATAGGCATTACAGCCTAGATGTTTGCTAACTTACAGTTGTTAGCTTTGTCATCTTTTACTTGTTGTCCCATTCTCCTATCTTGTGTTGTGCGTCAAATTATGCAATTGCGCTTCGGCGCACGCTCCGCGATCGCATCTTAATCAGTAAACTCTCCTCACGCATTCCTTGAGCATTCTAAAATGTCATAAATTCTGAGGTAGTACTTTTGTTAACCATTGAGGAAGTTCTGACACTTGTTGGTTGATTCTTCCATTTTCAATTGTTAGTAGATTTTGAGGACCTTCGGGGCTTGAATTGTCATAGATTGAAGTATTATCTGCTAGTCGCAATGCTATTGGTAGATTTTCTAGACTGCGTTCGTACCTGCGTTTGATATCTTCAATTGGAACGTTATGTCCGCCTTCTAATACTCTTTGAGCTACGCGATCGATATTAACTTCTACGTTATCAATACCGATATATATAGGACTCCTATTTGATTTTTGAAATACATATAGGTAGGGCTATGCCGTACACATGATAGTACTGGCGGGCTTTAGCCCTACCTACAGTACTGAGATTTTTTCACAAATCAGATAGGATTGCTATAGTTGTTAATTTATTATTGCTAGTTAATTTATTGTAAAGCGGTAATTAAACTGAGCTTTAAATTCCATTCATCAATTAATGATGCTAACCGACATTTCATTTTACGCTGATGCGTATCACAATTGCACTACCGCTTGCACCATTTGCAAGGCTAAAGCGGAAGTAAAGTATTTATTAGCCGTATTATTAATACTAATAGCGGAAGTGATAATGTAAAAGATGGGGGATGTAAAACCCCCATGTTGAACTCAGATAATTCAAGGAGGTGAACTAACTGAGTAAAAATGGTAACGGTCATCGAAGGTTCTTCAACCCTGTGAGAGTTTTTCTCCGTCTGTTGCTAGAGCAGTGGGAAAAACGCGATCTGGTCAAAGATGAAACGTACCTCATAAACTCCGATGCTGTCAAAGACAACTTGGATGACATGAGTGATGAGGACTTGGAACAACCCGAACATGACCGTAACTAACTAACCCTATAGCCCCTAGAATCGCCCTAGGGGCTTTTCGCCCTAAATATAGGATAAAACATTATGTCAAAGTTAGACACAATTGTTTACCCAGTTTATTATCGAATCATTGAACGTCGCGACAACACTTGGTATTTTACAAAAGGAGAGCCTTTTGTCAACTTGTTTAACGCACCTTGGCTTTCTCAAGAAGATTTATTTGCTGCTTTTGGCATATCTATGAAACAAGCTGCTAATGAGCTTAGACGAATTAATGGTGGCAAACAAGGTTTTTACATTGCGGATATCAAAGACCAAAAATACTACTACTGTGGACGAGAGTGGGAGGATGTCAAAGTCAAGCTCCAAGAACTAGGAATTGGTAGACCAGACCCAATGTCTGTTTGAGGATAAGTATTTATTGTATTGGTAATGCAAGGAAATAAGCGCAAATTTATTAGTTATCTTGGAAGAACTCTAAGTGTGAACAAAGGACAAGCACGTAATGCTCTATAAAGTTCCATTACTACTCTCACCACAACCTGAAGGCGGATTTACTGTGACATCACCGCTACTACCAGAACTAGTCACTGAAGGAAATACGGTTGAGCAGGCTTTAGCAAATGTTCGAGATGCTCTAGCTGCTCTAATTGAGATTTATGAGGATTTGGGACGAGCTTTACCAGCAAATATGACAGTAGATGACACCGATCGCGCAACTGTGGTAATAGCCCGATGAAGTATCTTGAGGTAGCTCAAAAATTAGAAGCTCTTGGGTGTCAAGACGAGGTGGAAGTCTCACTATTATCGCATTAGGAGAGGAGATTATAGAATTGGTGTGACTAATTTTATACTTTCTTCAACTAACTACACTGAGGAGTAAAGTCTATTCCTACATCAGAACAGAAGACGCAATGCTTCAATTTGTGCTATTGGTTTACTAAACTCTACTTGCCCATAAATGTAGTTCGCATAGATAAGCGCACGGGAAATGTATTCTTCTTGGCAGGTGAGGAGAATATTATTGAGATATATCCTAATGGTAGATGGAGGTATGTGGAATGAGCCAACCTAACTTTGAGGCAATGAGCCGGAAAGAGCTACAAGCCTACTTCCTGACTCACCGAGATGATCAAGAAGCGTTTTATGCCTACATTGATAAGCTACACGCTGAAGCTCACTGGGTTGAGATGCCACCTTTGCAATCCCTAGAGGATTTGGAAAATTATCCTGAGTTTCTTGAGCGTCTTCGTAACAGTTCAGAGCCGAGGGCTTGAAGCTTATCGCACTCCTTCCCTCATTACAAACAAATCTCCAACTTCACACCCAAAGTGGTTACACAAGGACAATAAGTGTTGGGTTTCGCAAAGCCTCAACCCAACCTACTCATGATGCTTACAACTTTTGCAGACTGTATAAAACTTCCTCAGTAGACTGTTGTCGCTTGTGGAAGTCAAAGGACACCATTTTGTCTAAGATTGCAGCCAATTCTTCTGTGGTTTGTGCAAGATGTCGCCAAACCAGTGCTGTTGTTGAATCCCGTTCGAGGTGTTTGGCTGGTGTCCCGGTTAAGGCTTGGATAGCAATCATTCCCAGAGCGTAAATATCGCTGTTTAGCCTTGGCTGTCCCATGAACTGTTCTGGAGGTGCATAACCCACGGTACCCACGGCTACTGTGTGGTTCTCCTGTTCCTGGTGGGGCTGAATTTGTTTAACAGCGCCAAAGTCAATTAAAACGATTCGTTCATCTTTTCGCCGCCGCATTAAGTTGCTGGGTTTTATATCTCGATGAATGACACCGTGAGCGTGAACAAATGTCAGTACCGACAAAGTATCTTTAAGAAAATTGACCACTTGAGCATCATGAAAGCGCTTCCCTGGGGTCAGTTCTTCGTGTAGAGAATGCCCTTCGATATACTCTTGCACGAGGTAAAATTGCTGATTGTCTTCAAAATAAGCCATCAATTGCGGGATGCGATCGTGCTTACCCAAAACCTCTAAAAATTCTGCTTCACTTTTAAATAAACGTCTGGAAACTTCTAAAAAGACATCATCTTTTCGAGCTGGTTGTAAGTGCTTAACTACACACACAGGGTTTCCAGGACGATGAGTATCTTCTGCTACATAAGTATAACTAAATCCTCCAGAACCAAGCACTTGAGTGATTTTGTAGCGGTTGTTGAGTAGTTTGGTGTGTATTGGGTTATAGTAAATTCCCGTAGGTGCCTGTGTTGCCTGACTTCCACTTTCTCTTAACAGCGCTTGTAATAGCGAAATGGTTTCTTTTTGCTCTTGAATCTGGAGTGCTATCTTTTCTTTATGTTGCTTGTTCTGGAATGCTGTATACGTGACAACACCTGCTTCTGCTATAAGAAACCCTAAAGCTGGAGGTGCTAGCGGTACCCACCCAGCATGAATAAAGATGACAAAACAGCTTAGAAGTAGTATTCCTAAGGCGGTGCAGGTTAAAAGCCCCAAACGAAGTGGGTGCTGAATGCGCCACGCCAAAACTCCACCTACCAAAGTCCAGCCCCATGTCCAAAGAATTTCTTCCGACTCGGACCAAAACCAAAACAAAGATCGTTCGTTGGAAACTGCATCCAGAATCTGACTCACTATATGAGCGTGAATCACAATTCCAGGCATTTTGCCAGAATTGTCCTGTTTGCCATCGCTATAGGGTGTATCGCGAATGTCCTGAGAACTGGGTGCCGTTGAGCCAATCAAGACAATGCGGTTTTTCACCCAACTTGGATTGAAGCGATCGCCCAGTACATCCGTAAAACTGACTTGTTGAGCAACTTTACTTTCAGAACGGTAGTTCAGCAGTATTTGAAAACCTTGAGCATCAATATTCTGATAACCTCCCGAATCAGCTTCTATGGGTTTAAAAACGGTATTACCCAGTTCCATTCCTTTTGGCGTAAATTGTGGTTGAATATTTAGATATTGGAGCGCCAGTTGCAATCCTAAGGAAGCTTGGGCTGCACAACTTGACTTGGGGTCAGGGGCGGCGACTACTAAATTTCGCCGAATCACCCCATCTCTGTCTTCCACGACATCCGCAAATCCTGCGATTTCAGATTCTATACCTGATGGTGGTGGTACTGCAGGCTCCCGAACATCTCCTAGTTTGCAGATCGGAACAATGCGCGAACTTTGTTTTAGGCTTGCCAGTAGCTTTTGATGACCGGGTTCCACTGGCTGATCGCGAAAGAAGTCTAAACCAATGACTTTTGCTTGATAGCGCTCTAGTTTGCTCAAAACTGTGTCTAAAACATTACCATTGGGTGAAGACTGTTTTAATTTTTGAATGTCATTTTCGGTAAATGCCACAATTAAGAGTCGGGGGTCTGGACTCTGAGCAGCACGCCTTTGCATCATGTAGTCAAAAGCCTTGAGTTCTATAGACTCTAGCACTCCCAACCGTTGAAATCCAACCACCAACAGACCCGCCATGACACTAGCAACAACCACAGGCTGGGTTAGTATATTTTGTAACTTATTAAACATAAAACCCCGGCTATCTTAACATAATTTTAATATAAATAGCTAATAAGTACGGTATATATATTTTATGCATCGATCAAAACCAGCCCAATCGGGTAAGAGATGCAGGTCAGAATGTAGCCCTCCTGACATTGGCTTTCGTCCAAAGCTTTTGGTTCGCCTTCAGTCCAGACTTCTCCTTGTAACTTCCGCTTCTTGCATCTACCGCAAATTCCAGAACGACAACTACTAAGAATTTTTACCCCTTCCTGTTCAGCTAAGTTAAGGATAGGTTGTTCGCCATCACTCTTGACTTCTTTCCCCGATTTCAAGAAAACTACAGCATTTTGACTGGAGGACGTTGTCTCTGGCAAGGTAGAAGTCTGTATGACAGTTGGTGTCCCCTTACCAGTATTGTTACCCCCTCTTGACTCCCAAAAAGTTTCTGTGGGCACAGTCACAACCGTCTGTTTTAATCCCAAAGCTGGGCTGCCAGCAACAGCTTGTTGTTCGGACACCGCCGTAGACTTTTTCCGTGGGGTTTCAAACCTTTCTTCATAGTAGTTCTGCATGGGGAAGTCAAGGCTTTTTAGCATCTGGTTGACGCATTCCATGAAGTCATGAGGTCCACAAACGTATACAGTGCGATCGCGAAAATCAGGTGCAATAACTTGTAGCATGGCTGCATCAAGCCTGCCTGTAAGACCAAACCAACTCTGTCCGGGTTCTCTGCGAGTGGTAGAAATTGCCAGATGAAAATTCGGATACCGCGCTGACATCATCTCTAGTTCCTGACGAAAAATGATGTCACGAGGAGTGCGGGCGCAGTGGAATAAAACTATATCGCAACTAGCGCCAGTGTCACACAGCCAACGAGACATAGACATCATAGGCGTGATACCACTGCCTGCCGATATCAGCAACAGTTTTTGCTTGGGGTTGGCGAAGCAGGTAAAATTCCCCGACGGTTCATTCAGCTTAAGTATACTTCCAGTTGTCACATTTTTGTGCAACCAGTTAGAAACCAATGCCTGCTGTTCCTCAACTTCAGAACCAGGGACAGAGGGGAAACGTTTGACGGTGATTTCTAAGGTATGGGGACGCGAGGGACTTGATGAAATGGAGTAAGAATGCCAAATCAGTTCGTTATTAATTTCCAGTTCGAGCACAACAGACTGACCTGGTTTATAAGCGAACAACACTGGAGGATCTGCCACAAAGCGAAAGGTTTTCACATCATGTGTTTCATCAATAACACCTATGCAGCGAACCGTTAATTCCTTCACCGAGCGTTGCAACCCAGACGATTCTACCATCGCCACTGGCATATCTTCAAGAGGAGAGACAGGGGGGACTGTTGATATTACGCGCTCGTTGGGCTGAGTAACGACGATTTCTTGTAAGTTTTTTTGTGATTCTATAAGCGTTTTGTCTTCCTCTGACCTAATTTGTGAAATCATCAGAATAAATCTACCGATTTGAATGGTGTCACCAGGATGCAGAAGATAATCCTGATTGATTAAAGTACTTTCGCCATTAATCCGGGAACCACCCCTGCTACCCAAGTCAGCAAAATAATAGTTTCCATGTTTCTGAAAAACTTTACCGTGCAACCTGCTGACTTCAGCACTGTCTAGAAATAAATCGCAGTTCAAAAAGCGACCAATAAAGCACTCCTGATTGGGCTTTGTTTCTGGTTTTAAGTCTACCAATTGCAGCTGGTCTGGCTTCTTTGGATCGATGACTTTGATTTTAATCATACCCCTTTCATGATATAATGCTGTCTATACTTGAGTCATAGCTGCTACCTGCCCTAAACTTTGTTGGAGGCGAGCACTTACCATCTCTAAGACATTCATTGCCAATACTGGATTATGTGAAAGCGCTGCCTCAAAGTCTTTTGCCTTGACAGCTAAAGCCCGACACTGTACTCCTTCTGTCACTACTGTTGCCGTGTAATAGCTGTGGGTTAATACTTCTAGTTCACCAATAGTTTGCCCCGGCAAGATAGTTAGATTGCTCTGTGTATCGTTTGCAAGTACCATTGCTTCGCCATCAATCAGGACTATAAGTTCAACAGCAGGTGCTCCTATTTTGCAGATTTCTTGTTGCGGATGGTAAACTCGCACGCTTGCATTGCGAGCCAATTCAATCAAAGTATTTGCCTTCAGCCCTTGGAAGAAACTACTGTCATAAAGCCATAACAGCTTTTCTAAGGTTCCTTTTGATTGAGCGATGGGATCTTCTTGGGGAGCTCGCATTTCCCATTGTAGAAGGAGGACTAACTCATCTGTGCTGCTAAAGCGAACAAAATCTCCCTGGTTCAGTTGCTTTTGCTGGTTGTAAATATGTTCCTTTCCAATGCGTAGACCATTGCCGCTTCCCAAATCTTTAACACTGACTCCTTTGTCACTTAGATAAAATATAGCGTGCTGTCGGGAAACACGTTTATCTAAAATAACGATATCGTTCTCGTGTCCCCGTCCGACTCGAATCGTCGGCTGTTGGAAAATCCGGGTTTCTGTGCGTCCCATTGCTCTAACCTGAGCAATGAGAGTCGCTACATTGGCAGGTTCATTCTGGGACTGCTCGTGAGAGAGAATGCTTTGGGCTGTTTCCTGTAGAAGCCAATCTTTATTTTGCTTGGCATTCAGTATTTGATGAGCCTGCTGGATACCAACCGCAGGATGAATCTGATGTAGGGATTGTAACTGTAACTTAATTGTTGGACATAGTTACCCATTAATAGTCATTTTTGGGTAACTATTATATATTTGTTCGGTTTATGTACGGTTTTCTCTACTTAGTGATTGGTCTTATTTTGGTTATATTTAGACCATACAGTCCAATAAAGTTTATGCCGCAACGAGATAGATGGTTCAAAGTTTTACTAACTCAACAAGAGTTGGATAAATTACAAGCTTATGCTGAACACCAAGGTTGGAATATGTCTCAAGCATTTAGAGAATGGATTAAAGGATTACCATGCTACTCGGATTTAAAACAGAACTAAAACTAAATAATCAGCAACGTACCAACCTAGCGAAACATTGTGGTGTAGCACGTCATGCTTGGAATTGGGGATTGGGACTTACCAAACAGATTCTAGATTGGAACAAAGCAAACCCCACTGAAAAGATAAAGTTCCCGACAGCAATTGATTTGCATAAATGGTTGGTAGCATTGGTAAAGCCTGAATGTCCATGGTATTACGAGTGTTCTAAATCTACTCCTCAAATGGCATTAAGAGCATTACGAGTAGCTTGGAAAGATTTTTTTGAAAAGAAAAAAGGAGTCCCCAAATTTCAGAAAAAAGGAAGACAGGATTCTTTCACTTTAGAAGGCTCAATCAAAATCAAAGGAGTTAAAAAAATTCAAGTTCCTGTTATCGGTGTATTGAAAACTTATGAAAAACTCCCCCAAGAAGATGAAATCAAAACTTGCACAATTAGTCGGGAGGCTGATAGATGGTTTATTAGTTTTAGATTTGACCAATCTCCAGAAGATTTGAAATTAGAAGAAACTTGGTTTTTTCCGACTGTAGGTGTTGATTTAGGTATTTTAAATCTGGCAACATTGTCTACCGGAGAAATAATAGAAGGTGCTAAATCCTACAAAAAGTTCAAGGATAAGCTTTCGAGAATGCAATGGTTGAATCGTCATAAAGTCATAGGTTCAGCTAATTGGAACTCAGCCCAGATGCAGATAGCTAAGTTGCACAAAAAGATTGCCAACATCCGAAAAGATACATTGCACAAGTTGACTACACTATTAGCCAAAAACCACGGCGTAGTAGCTATAGAAGACTTAAATGTATCTGGCATGATGGCTAATCACAAACTAGCCGCTTCTATTGCTGACATGGGATTCTTTGAATTCCGGAGACAATTAACCTACAAGTGCGAGTTCTATGGTACTAAACTTGTCATTGCTGATAGGTGGTTTCCTAGTTCTAAAACTTGTTCCAATTGCGGAACACTTAAGAAAGAACTTTCATTGAAAGAAAGAACTTTTAATTGTGAGTGTGGTCTCAGCGTTAACCGAGACCTGAATGCTGCCATCAACCTGAAAAACTATTCGTCCATCACCGCCAGTTAGGTGGAGTGAGCCTGTGGACTGGTTGGTGCCGACACCGCCAGAGTGAAGCAGGAAGTGAGCATCAAAGTTCAGCTACGACAACCTGACGAAGAATGTCTAGCCTTGGGTAACTTTGGGTAAGTCTTATGTAACGGCATAAAGACTGGCTGCTTGCACTAGGGGGTCTAAGTCTTGTAAGAGTTCGAGCAAGACATTATGAATTGCTTCTGGACGAAATGTTTGCTGCTTGGTGAATGGCGTGGTAACTTCTAACAGATAAGGTTTTGTTTGCAGTTTTTGAGTGTTGGTGGCAGCAATGCCGAGTTGTGTTGATAATGGGAGAGGCTGACTGAGCTTGTCTTGTTGTTTTAATGAACTCATAACCCTTGGGGTTAAACGCTTTTGCCAGCTTAACTGCTCATCGTTAGACTGCAGAATTTCTGCTATGACATTAGCCGCCAATATGCCTGTTGAACGAGCAATGTTGAAAGCTTCAGGAGAGTCTCCCAACAATTCTAAAATGCAGAGTAACTGAGTTGTCATCAGTTTTTTCCTCTCCTGCACGGCTTTTCGCAACAAAACATAAACAGACGCTTGCGGATTTGGGACTGAGTTGCACAGTATTTGATCGCGTACAGCCAGTTCTTGCAGCCCAGCCAACAGGGTTTCGGCTGTTCCCAGAAGTAAACCATCTTGATTAAACATCTCAGCCAAGACTTGTTCCTGTTCATCTGCCGTGATAGCATACTCTTGTCTCAAGGCAAGGATTTGCTTTTGCTGGCGCTCGATCGCCTCTTGCAATGGTGTGCCGCTTGCCATCAGATCCTGAATCAGCAAATCTAATGCATACCTATAGCTTTCGATCCGCAATTTGTTTTCGCGACTGAGTCGCTTTTGAGGATCGAGTAAGCTTGGATTTTCTACCCCAAGTTCTGCTATAGTATTATAGTGCTCTTCATCAGTTACATTCAATTGTTTGCGTAGCTCTTTAAGGGCTGCCGAACTTTCCGCCGAACTAACGTTTCCATCTTCTAAAGCTTCACGCAAAACTTCTTTATAAACTCGCCCTCGTTCTGCACGATTGAAACTGGGCAGCACCTTGGCAAGAACATAGACTTCTTCTGGAATCAGGTCTTGCAATGAACGTCCTTCCAGCAACTTTGACCAGTCCACAGCTAGCTTGTCCAACTGTCGGCGCAATCTATTAGCTAAACTTTCACGGGAATAACGCTCTTTGCTACGCCCCAAGCTGCGCTGCAGCCATAGACTGCTGACTAGCACGATAAACATGTTGAATGCTATAATTGCCCAATCTGGTAGTAAGTTCAAATTGGGGCGACCGCCGAATATAAAGAAGACGTTGAAGGAAACAAAGGTACACAAGACAAAACAGACGTGCAGTAATTGTTCCTCATTATGGTATTTGTTTTTCCGTTTCAGATAAGCTTTATAGGCTTTTTCTAAAGATAGACAGGTAAAATAGCTAGCCGCGCAAAAAACAGCGAGAGTGAGCGGAGCTGCAATGAGCTTGGGGATGGCAATTGGGCGATCGAAGATGTAAAATCCTGGGGCTAAGAGTGTGCGTAACTGCCCTTCTTCATGAGTCCACACTCCAGAATAATAGTATTCCCAGTTGCCAGAGTACAAGAAGTAGAAGACATAGAACCCCAGCATCAAACCAAAATAACCATAGAAGACTAGCTTTTGGTCGGATCTGGTAATTCCCTCCCAGTAAGAACGTTCCGCGTCGATGTCGATACAAGGAGATTGACAACTCACACAAGCACTTTTTTCTTGACCAGAACTATCAACCGTTCTACAGGTAGATTGGGTGATACTTTGTGGCGGCTTGAGGTGAGCATCACTCCCTAGCAAGCCCCGTGGACCTGTGTAAAACATTTGGACGGGTGCCATTGGGCAAAAGTACTGACACCAACTTCTTCCATTGAAAAGAAAACCTACAGTAATGGCTGAGGCGATAGTTAATAGCAGGAACAACCCTAATGCGGTGCGATCGCTATTAACAAACAAAATGCGGATATTCAAGCCCAAGTAAAACAAACCAAATTGCAGAAATAGATAATTGCGTCCCAGCCAAGACTCTTTCTCTACACCTGTCAATTCGTAACGAATGCTATTTGTATCTGGGTTAACTATTTTGCGTTTGCGTTGGATTCCCAAAGCCCGAGGGATTTGGGAGAAGAAATACAATGGACAAATCCGCCGCCAAAATTCATGACCGAACACCAGTAAAATTGCGATCGCGATGGGGACAAACATTGCCCAAAAAATGCGATTGCCAAGACTATATGGCTGTTGCGTGAGACACACTCCTTGTAGCTTGACGCAATTTATTGAGTCAAGGGACTCCAAACGAGCGAGACGAAAAGGGCTGATGGAATTACTGGGGTCTGTAAACCAAGGTGAAATTGGATCGTAAAATAAGGAGAAGATTAACGTTAGCCAGCCGACTGCCAGTAGCCACCTGACCAAATGCATTTTTTTTTCGGAAACTTGACTAATCATTGTTTTGGTAGAGCACTCCAAATTTATCAGACCGGAAGGTATAAAAAGTTGATATTACTAGTCAAAACTGAAATGGATCTCAAGTATCTAGTTATGATTCACGTTTAAATATAGATTTTCCTCATAGTTACTGAAAAATATTGTGAATTTTTGTTAAAGACTGTAATATACAGACCAAGAGGGTAATGGTAGTGTAAACCCAAGGTGCATAAAAGTAAAAAATTTGCACACACAGTCCAAGATTTTTCCCATATAATATAAAGTGAATGAATATAGTTAGCAAAATATGCTGGGTAAGCTTTCTTTCAACCAGTATTGATTGAACCGGATTTTTGCCATATGGGTGTTATCATGAATACGTTTTTACAACGCAGACTTCTAACAAAATCCTTGGCTGCTGTTTTCGGCTTGTCATTCCTGATTCCTTTTACAGCTGCAGAAGCTCGGATAAGATTCAATGCACCGACTAATATAGGAGTACCCGGCAGACGCGTACCAGCCGGCTCGCGAGAGAATAACAGTTGTTTATCAGGAAACAAGAAATTGACAGCTATAGTTCCCCAATCCAACATAGGGTTGACAACAGTAGCGAAACCTGTATTCTTTTTCTATATTCCACCTCAAACTTCTAATGCCACATTAGAGCTAGTGGTGCAGGATGAAAATAAAAGATTCTTCAAGCAAACTTACAAACCAAGTGGCAAAGCAGGATTCGTAGATCTTCCCCTGACTGCAACCTCTCTAGAGGTAGGCAAGGAATATCGTTGGTTCTTATCAGTCATTTGCGATCGCGAAAAACGTTCTTCTGATAAGGTTGTCAGAGGAGCAATCAAACGCATTCAACCCGAACCTCAATTGATGGCAAAGATAAAGAATGCAACTTCGCAAGAGCGTGTAGCTCTTTATGCACAAGCTGGAATTTGGCAAGATAGCCTTGCGACTTTGGCTCAGTTGCGTTTCT
Organism: Scytonema sp. UIC 10036; assembly: GCF_009725235.1. The sequence continues at coordinate 27,196 of NZ_WJFC01000053.1, read as the reverse complement.
CCCGTCCCCACGATGCACAATTAAAAGCCGATTGGGAAACATTGTTAACAGCAGAGGGTGTCGGTTTAGATCCAGAGTTAGTGAATGAGCCTTTGCTTAAAGGGCAGGAAGCACCACAACCGATTGCGAGGTATAAAAATTGATAAACAAATTGCATGTAGGTTGGGTTGAGGAACGAAACCCAACACAGCCTTAGAAAAGTTGGGTTGAGGAACGGAACCCAACATACATGGTTTGGAATTTATGGCTTATCCGAGTCGTATTGGGAGTACAAGCGCTCATCGCCTCCACTTCTGTTTGCTCCCCAGTCCATAGTATAAATTCCCTGCTGAACATAACGGTGAAAACTAGAATATTCCCAATCCTTGGGTGCTACCACTAATCCATGCTTCACAGGATTATAATGAATGTACTCTAGGTGATAAATAAAGTCTTTTTCATCACGTATTTGATGTTCCCAAAAGCGACGTTGCCAAATCGCCTGCTCCCGTTTCTTTTTTCTAGATGTGGATATTTCACCGCGATCAATACTTTCACAGCGATGACTAAAATAACTTTTGATTAAACGCCAACGTGTAGAAAAGTTACAATCTCCTTCAGGTAGTGTCCAAATAGAGTGTATGTGCTCGGGTAATACAACGATCGCTTCAATTTTAAAAGGATGTTGCTGTAGCACGTATCGAAAAGCATTTCTTAACAGGGAGAGATTATTTGGTTCACATAAAAACTGGCGTCGGTTGTTAGTCACTACAGTAAAAAAGTATGTCCCTCCGTCTACTTTGACTCTACAGTATTGCATTTTTTGTGTTGGAGTTGTGTTTTAATTTTGATGTTGTCATGAGTGTTGGGTTTTCATGTACGAGTTCTATGATGCCCGCTATTCATTTTTCCAGTAATCGGATCGATTCCTGCAATGAGTGCGATCGCTTATCATATTTGTAGGTTGGGTTTCGTTCCTCAACCCAACATTTTTCCAGTAATCGGATCGATTCCTACAATGAGCGATCGCTTATCATATTTGTAGGTTGGGTTTCGTTCCTCAACCCAACATTTTTGCCCAATAGATTGGGTAACGCTATCGCCTCAACCCAACGAGCGTTGATAAATTTTATTATCAGTCATCACCCGAACTTGATATGAATGGTAAATTTCCCCTGACTTTAATCCAAGTCGTATTGTTATCTTGAGCCAGCACTATTTTTTTATGCTTATGGAAATACTCAATCAACAATTGTAAATGATTTAAAGATTATCAAGTTTTTTTATTACAAGTAAATTGGTAATAATACTGGAATTTAATGAAGGAAGAAGAAAGAGATGTTGAAGTTTGGTTTTCAGATCGGAGTAGCAACCCACCTGAAAACAGAAGCCCCGCATAGGCGTTGGGGTTTTGAACCCCTATTGTCAGAGGTTTGAGGGAATTCACATCGATCTTCTTCCCTCTTCTCTCTTCCTTCGGATAAAACTTACTATATTTAGAACAAAGATGTAGGTTGGGTTTCGTTCCTCAACCCAACCTACGATCTGTCTTTTGTACTTGCTGCTACGTTGGAAAAAAGGCTACAATAATCATCAAACCTCACCTTGGAATTATTTTCTTAAAACAAAGATGGTTTGAAGACGATCTCGCTACCTTTACAGAAACAATTCTAACGAAACATGAAAAAACTCTGCTAGGGCTTTAGCTTGAGATTTACTAATATTCCTCTTGCCATTTACCACTTCCGAAACAACTTCTAGAGAACCAATTATCCCAACTAAATCTTCCTGTTTGATACCCCTTGCTTCCATTAAGTGTAAGAGAATAGATTGAGGAGTTGCCTCTCCAATCTGATAGTGTTCATCCTCGAATTTTTCAATCAACATTATCAGTAGTTGTAAAAACAAGTCCTCTTCTGGTGTTCGTTCCCGATGTTCTAAGGCTTCAGCTAGCACGATCGCTGCCTCGTTTTCTTCTTCAGTTTCAATTACCTTAGGCTGATATTCTGCTAGTAGAGCGCCATAAGTGGTTCTATCAATAATACGGGTCATTTTTCCATCTGTCCTTGTCATATTCAGCGTGAGTCAGAACGTATTTGACATAAATTCTTTGAGTGGAATAGGAAATATCAACAATTAATCTATAATTATTACCTTTAATATTAAAAACTGTAAAATTACCAACGGCTTCAGCACTGGAAAAATCTTGTCTAACTTCGTCTAAATTTTTCCATTTTGCTGCCTTAGTAATTCTATACCAGTTATCAAGAGGAACAGAAGCATCTGCATGAATCTGAGAAAATTCCAGCAGTTTTTTTCGAGAAATAACGTGCATGGATATTAGAATACATGAAAGATTGATTAATACATAATAATCGCTATAATTTCCATGTTTTCACATTAAGTATTTTTACATATTTAGTCAAATTCCCGACTTTTTAAAAAAGTCGGGAATTTTGAACTTCAACACAGACTAAAACTGTAAATCTTCTGAGTTCCTAGCTGTTCGCAACAAATTGAGGAAGGCAGTGTACCGATGGGGAATGTTTGCCGATCCAATTGCACTTGCAAATTACTCATGGGGTCAATGCCCGGAGAAATCAGAAATTCTAGCTTTTGGATGTAAGGTAAATTTACCAAATTGTCTAAAATTTGAGAAATTGCTTGTGCGTAAGGATGTCCTTTCTGCTTGTACCAATCGCTGGTTGCAATGTTGGCTTGGTCAAAACCTAAATGTACAATTAGGGATGGTTCGTCAAACAGCGCTAGGGCTACGGGACGTGCTTCTTCTTGTAACAATAAGTCGTAACTTTTTGCCAGATGCCGCAATTTTTCTAAGCGTTCGTAACGTTCCGTGATGGCTTTTGGATCGTCTTGCCAGTGAATCGCTACTGTTACTAAATAAGTTTGTAACAGCATATGACCTAGCTTTTTCGCTTTTGTAGTTAAGTAGTAGGTATTGTAGTCGTTTGCTTCAATTAACAGAGGCACGCGATCGACAACTTCTAAACCATAGCCTTTTAACCCTGCTATTTTACGGGGATTGTTTGTAATTAAGCGTATCTTATGTACGCCTAAGTCCATGAGCATTTGTGCTCCCATTCCGTAGTCTCGCAAATCGGCGGCGAATCCCAACCGTTGATTTGCTTCTACGGTATCTAATCCCATGTCCTGCAAGGAGTATGCTTTTAATTTGTTAACCAATCCTATTCCCCGCCCTTCTTGTCGCAGGTAAACGACAACGCCTTGACCTGCATTTTCCAGCATTTTTAGGGCTGCTTGCAATTGCATCCTACAGTCACAGCGTAAGGAACCCAAAGCATCTCCAGTCAAACATTCTGAGTGCATCCGCACCATGACTGGATTGTCATCAAATTCCGCAGGATTACCCTTGACAATAGCAACGTGTTCTGTATTGTCTAAAGTGTGTCGGTATGCGTAAATTTTGAAGTGACCGAATTGGGTTGGTAAATCGGCAACGGTTTCCCGCTTGATTAAGCGATCGTGTTCGAGGCGGTAACTGATTAAATCGGCTATGCTAATGATTTTTAGACGGTGCTGAGTGGCATACTCAAATAACTCAGGCAAACGTGCCATGGAACCATCGGGGTTTTGAATTTCACAAATAACCCCTGCAGGATATAATCCAGCTAATCGGGATAGGTCAACCGCTGCTTCCGTATGCCCTGCCCGTTTGAGCACACCTCCAACTCTTGCACGAATGGGGAAAATATGACCGGGACGGCGTAAATCTGTGGGTTTTGTGGCTGGATTGATAGCCACTTGGATGGTACGAGCACGATCTTCTGCTGAAATACCAGTAGAAACTCCTAACTCCGGTCCGGCATCAATACTGACGGTGAAGGCAGTTTGGTTGGTATCTGTAATATTTGTTACCATCAATGGGAGGTCGAGCTCGTCCAAGCGATCGCCCATCATTGCCAAACAAATAAGACCCCGTGCTTCCACTGCCATAAAATTAATGATATCCGGGGTGGCAAATTGAGCAGCGCAAATCAAGTCGCCCTCATTTTCTCTGTTCTCGTCATCTACTACGACGATTGGGCGACCGGCTTTTAAATCTGCCAGGGCGGTATCAATCGAATCAAATTTAAAACTTTGAGTTGAAGAGGTGATATGCTGCGACACAGGCGATCCCCAGCTAGCAAACGTAAATTTTTTTAACAAATGCTTGTCTTTGATTGTAGCTCTTTTGGATTACTTCGGAAGTACTGCCAGTAAGATTAGTTAACATATCAAGGACTGCCTTAAAATTGGTTCTTGATGGTGCTTCAGTGCAGCAATAAGCAAAGTAGCAATAAACCGTTAGCTATTGGCAGTCAACTCAGGCTGTGTTGCCGATAGTTGAATGGCAAATTAACTAAGAGCAGATAAGGATTTAACCTCTATGGGCAATTTTGGGCGCGTTCCGGTGGGAGTTGTTGGCGCGTCAGACTACGGCGGAGTGCAGTTAGTGCGGCTCTTAATGGATCATCCACAAGTCGAACTCGTTTATTTAGGCAACCAGAGCAGTGTCGGAAAACCATTTGCAGATCTTTATCCTCAATTGGCTCACATTGTTAACCAAAAAATCGAGGCTGTCGATCCTGAAGTTATTGCTCAGCGATGTGAAGCAGTGTTTCTCTGTCTACCCAACGGTCAGGCTTGCGAAATTGCACCGCAACTTTTAGAGAAAGGGTGTAGAATACTCGATTTAAGTGCAGATTATCGATTTAGTCATTTAGCAACTTACACCGCTTGGTATAGTAAGGAGCGAACCGATCGCTCGACTGCTGCTGTTGCTGTATACGGCTTACCAGAACTTTATCGCGATCGCATCTCTGAAGCACAGATTGTTGGTTGTCCCGGTTGCTATCCCACAGCCAGTTTGCTCGCACTTTCCCCACTCCTCAAGCAAGGGTTAATCGTCCCTGAAACTGCTATTATCGATGCCAAGTCAGGTACATCTGGTGGTGGGCGTCAAGCAAAAATCAATATGTTGTTGGCAGAAGCAGACAATTCCTTAGCCGCCTATAGTGTTTCCCGTCACCATCACACCCCAGAAATTGAGCAAATTTGCAGCGATTTAGCAGGGCATGAAGTCACAATTCAATTTACACCACACTTAATTCCCATGGTACGCGGCATCCTGGCAACAGTTTACGCCACACTCCGCGACCCCGGTTTAGTGCGAGACGATCTCATTACAATATATCGAGCTTTTTACCGTAACTCCCCTTGGATAAAAATTTGCGATCCGGGCATTTATCCGCAAACTAAGTGGGCTTGCGGTAGCAATCTTTGCTATATTGGTATAGAAGTTGACACGCGAACTGGTCGCGCTATTGTCATGTCAGTCATTGATAATTTAATCAAAGGACAAGCAGGGCAAGCAATTCAGTGTCTCAATATCATGATGGACTGGGATGAAACACTGGGGTTACCAAAGTTGGGGTTTTATCCATAATTGTTAGTGGTTAGTAGTTAGTGGTTAGTAGTTAGTAGTTAGTGGTTGATGGTTAGTGGTTACTTTTCCAACTAACAACTAACAACTAACTACTAACAACTAACAATTTTCTATTTTGGTCCTAATCCAACAGCACCAGCATACACGGCGCGATCGCTCAGTTCATCTTCGATTCGCAGCAAGCGGTTATATTTTGCAACTCGTTCGCTACGACATAAAGAACCAGTTTTAATTTGACCGGCACGGGTTGCAACGGCTAAATCAGCAATGGTGGTGTCTTCGGTTTCTCCAGAACGATGGCTGATAACGGATCGGAAACCATTACGGGTTGCCAAGTCAATTGTTTCCAAAGTTTCTGTGAGGGAACCAATTTGATTGAGTTTAATCAAAATGGCATTCCCTGCTTTGAGTTCAATACCTTTTTGCAAGCGCTGGGTGTTGGTGACAAACAAATCATCACCCACCAACTGCACGCGAGAACCTAACTTTTGAGTCAGTAACTGCCAATTTTGCCAATCTTCCTCGTGCAAGCCATCCTCAATGGACACGATCGGATATTGGTCAACAAGTTTGCCGAGGTAATCAATAAACTCAGCACCAGAATGAGGTTTGCCATCATAGACATACTGCCCGTTTTTGTAAAACTCACTAGCAGCAACATCCAGTGCTAACGCCACTTGTTCTCCTGGTTTGTAGCCAGCTTTCTCAATAGCTGCAACAAGCAATTCCAACGCCACTTGGTTTGACTCCAAGTTGGGGGCAAAACCACCTTCATCGCCCACACCAGTCAGCAAACCTTTGTCATCTAACACTTTGCTGAGAGTCGCAAACACTTCTGCACCCCAACGCAGCGCTTCTCGGAAAGAAGGTGCGCCAACGGGAACAATCATAAACTCTTGAAAATCCACGTTGTTAGCTGCATGAGCACCACCGTTAATCACGTTCATTAACGGTACGGGTAACAGATTTGCTAAAGGACCACCTAAATATCGATAGAGAGGCATGCCCGAAGATTCAGCACCCGCCTTAGCTGCTGCCAGAGAAACCGCTAGAATCGCATTAGCACCCAGATGGGATTTGTTGGGGGAACCATCCAGTTCAAGCATGGTGCGGTCAATCAGTTCCTGGTTGAGGACATTCATTTCTACTAGCTTGGGAGCCAGCACCTCATTCACATTTTGCACCGCCTTAAGTACACCTTTACCCCCATAACGGCTTTTGTCGTTATCCCGCAGTTCGTGTGCTTCAAAAGTGCCAGTAGACGCACCACTCGGAACCTGCGCCAATCCTGTAGCACCATTTACCAAAAACACCTGTGCTTCAACCGTTGGTCTGCCGCGAGAATCAAGAATTTCGCGAGCAAATATAGCATCAATGGCAGTGTCAAACATTTGTTCTCGATCCTTTGTCATTTGTCATTTGTCATTGGTCATTTGTCATTTGTCATTTGTCATTTGTCAAAAGGTCAATGACTAACGGCTAACAGTCCAGTGACTCGACCACCATTAGCATAAGGGTTTCAAGGGTGATATGCGCCTACGTTAACGAAGATTTCCAAGAGTTGTTAGTGGTTAGTTGTTAGTTGTTAGTTGTTAGTTGTTAGTTGTTAGTTGTTAGTGGAACAGTGGATTACCAACTATTTACTAAAAATATACCAACGATAGATGAGCAACCAACCACCAACCACCAACCACTAACCACTAACCACCAACCACTAACCACTAACCACTAACCTATTTTTAGATTGTACAAGCGGTAAAGTAATAATAAATGTTGTTCCTTCACCACAAGCAGAATTCACTTCGATTTTCCCTTTGTGCTTCTGAATAATTTGATAGGAAATCCACAATCCCAATCCACTTCCTTTCCCTACTTCTTTTGTTGTAAAAAAAGGCTCGAAAATTTTATCTTGTAACTTTGGTTCTATACCCGAACCATTATCTTTGATTTTGATACAAATCCCTTCAACAGAGTTATTAATACTCACATTTTCAGTGCATATTTCTATTTGACGGCTTCTCCTCTGTTCTTGCTTTAAAAGGTATGAATTTTTAATAACAAATAATTCCTTTAAAGCATCAATGGCATTGCTTAAGATGTTTATAAAAACTTGATTAAGTTGTGCGGGGTAGCATTCAATGGATGGGAGATCTCCATAGTTTTTAATAACTTCAATTTCGTCCTTCACTTGATGATTGACCAATAATAAAGTGCTTTCAATTCCTTCATGAATGTCCACAATTTTCATTTCTGCTTCATCTAAACGCGAGAAATTTCTCAAGGATAAAACAATGTCGCGAATGCGCTGAGCACCTATTTTCATTGAGGACATTAATTTGGTTAAATCCTCAGTGATAAAATGAAAATCAATTTCTTCTAGAAGATTTTGAATTGCTGGAGTTGGTTGAGGATATTCTTGTTGATACAGCAAGAGTAATCTCAGTAATTCTTCTGTATAGTCTTTAGCATAGGCTATATTGCCATAGATAAAGTTGATGGGATTGTTGATTTCATGGGCAACTCCCGCTACCATATTGCCGAGAGAAGACATTTTTTCTGTTTGAATTAATTGTGCTTGAGTTTGCTGAAGTTCATTTAACGCTTCACTCAGTTGATCGTAAGCTAAATTTAATTCCTGATTTTTGTGTAAAAGTTGTTGCGTCCGTTCTTGCACTCGTCTTTCTAAAGTTAATCTTGCTTGTTCTAGTTGTTGAGTATATTCTGCTACTTTACGAATCAGGCTGTTCAGAGAAACTGCTAGTATCCCGACTTCATCTTGACTGGTAACGGGGGCTTGTAGCTCAAAGTTGGATTCTTTTGTGACTTTTTGCGCCACTTGAGTGACAACGACTAAGGGATCGGCAATTTTTCTTGCAATGCTTTTACCTACAAAAATTGTTATTAATGCACCCAATACAAAAAAACCCCATAGCCTCAACCATAAAAACTGTAGAGTTTTGTTTAAGGGAGTCAGGGATTTTAATACTGTGACTGTTAAAGAAGTATTGCTCAAGTCCGCGATCGCAAAACTTTTTGCTAAGTAATGTTCTCCTGCGATTGCAGAACGATGGGGTGCATCAGTAACGGGAGGTGGTTGCCAAAGCGTTTTGCAAGCAGCTGGTATTGTAGAAACATAGACACACGCCGTAGATGCTTTGTCGGTTACTGATGATTTTGTTGCATTAAAAGCAACTACGTGTTCTCCTTGAATGGGATCGGCATATTGAAATAATTCTGGCTTGATAACAGTACCGAGTTCAATAGCACCAATAATTTCTTCTCCGTCTATAATGGGCGCTAACCCAACTAATACCAATTTTATTTGACCTTCTTGCTGAGAAACACGAACAACATCGGAAGGAGATAAGCCGCTCAGTGCGAGGGAAATACTTTTTCGATCTTCCAAGAATGACTCATCCAATGCAGGCTGTTTCAAATTTAACAGAGCTACACCATTTTGGTTAACGACTTTCAGTAAATCTAATTTTAAAGTTGTTTTTTGTGACACTAATATCTTCAGAAGTGCTTGCGTATCCGCTTGCTGAATCGCGGTACGTACATCTTCTCGTTCAGCTATCAGCCTTGTCCAAGAATGTAAAAATTGTTTTTCTTTGTGTATTGATTGCAAAACTGCTAAACTAGTGGTCTCAAGATGGCTGGTTATTTGCTGCTCCAGACTACTGCTGAACCAGTAAGCAAAGTTAATCATCGCGAGCACCATGATGCTGAAGAATACCAGAAGAAATGGCATAACGATTCTCTGGCTTAAAGCTAGTTTGGAATAGCTAGCTTGCAACTTCACGCCTCGCACCGCAATTTCTGATTTAACTTGTCGGCTGATGGTTTCTTTAGAGAAGTTGTGAGTTGACATTTTTTTAAAGATAAATCAGCAACATTTGTTACATTTTCTTTGGTTTCCGACACAAAACTTGCTTGTGGCAATTTTTACTTTCTTTCCGCTCTAAAATTACTGATTTTTGTAGGCGAGGCAATGCCCACCCCATGCCATAAGTAATTTTTGACGGGAAGAGAGTAAGTGGCTTTCCCCTTAATGTCTGTTGCTTGTCTATGTTATAGCTTAAGTGTAGTTAATTATACTGTAAAAACTTTACACACCCTGTTTGTCTGCGATTTTTGATAAAACAGAAGGCAGTTCTGTAGGCATAAGACAAAACTAACAAAAAGCCAAAAGTCGAGTTTTATCAGAGCTTACTCACGGATTTCCGAATTATTTTTATCAAATCAGGAACATTTCGGAAATCTTCCGCTCTTTTGTATACAGGGCTGCCAAACTTTTCTCAATCTTCATATTTCTTCACAATTAATGTGTCATTCATTAAAGTTCATTGCGAAGTACGAAGTTAAGGCAAAGCAACGTGATAGGTATTAGTAATGTAAACACACCGATTACATAACAATGTAAGGAGAACAGAGTGGCAATGGAATCAAATTTTCTTGAGGGCGCGAAGGCAGCACGTACACGTGAAGATTTTAGTGAATACGTTGCCCACCTACAGCTTCATATGACTCTGCAAGCTCGCAATCTGGTTCCATCTCTGAAGCAGACTATGGAAGATAGCCGGGAGCAATTCCTCCATCAAACTCAAGCAAATTTTGAAAAGCTTGTTTCTCGGCAAAGCTAGTACAACCAGCCGAAGTTTCAACTATTTGGTTTAGATTCCCGACAACTCCTGCGGATGCTGCCTCACCTCGTTCCCAGCCAGAAGCTCACCTCGTTCCCAGCCAGAAGCTCACCTCGTTCCCAGGCTCTGGCTGGGAATGCCTGAAGGGAGGCTCTGCCTCCTATAGCAATCTGTAAAGCGAGGCAGAGCCTCTCAGTTTGCATTCCCAGGCAGAGCCTGGGAACGAGAGGTTACCAAATGAGAGTAAAAATAAAATAAGATAGAAGCAGATTTTCTTGGAGTGAAGCTAGATCGTTCCGAGCAAAGTCTGGTTTTTAAGTATTTTTGTAGTAAAATCACACTTTTGGTTCACTCGAAATAAGTGGAAAGCCGCTAAGATTATTGCAGCAGTTCCTTTTCTTCAGTGACTAAAAGCTGAATGGCGGCTCGAATGAAAATGACTTCATTGCTTCCTCGAAATCTCAGCGTTATTATCCGACCTGTCCAGCATCGGGATCTGGAGGGTATAGCTCGCCTAACTCAAGAGTCATTTGCCGCTCAAACTCCTAAAGGATCTTGTGATGCTATGCGGCAAATGCAATCGCTTCGCCGTTGGTATGGGTTATTGAAGTTCTTGAGTTGGTTCCCAAACCCCCTACAGTATGGTCTTTGTGCTTATGTCGCAGAACAGGGACGGACGCTGTTGGGTATGATCCAAGTATCACCTTTTAACCGTACACACAGTACGTGGCGGGTCGAACGCGTGGTTTTAGAGCGTGCTACCGACAAGCTAGGAATAGGCTCACAACTTCTGCGCCATTGCTTTGAGTCAATATTAGAGGCTCGCACTTGGATTTTAGAAGTCAACGTCAATGACAAAGATGCTTTGGCGCTTTATCGGCGCAACGGATTTCAACGGTTAGCAGAAATGACTTACTGGGAAATTGAACCGGAATTGCTTCAAGAATTGGCACAAGCAGAACCAGACTTACCTAACCTCTTACCTGTAAGCAATGCCGACGCACAACTGCTGTATCAATTGGATACGGCATCTATGCCACCTATTGTCCGGCAGGTATTCGATCGCAATGCTGATGATTTTAAAACCAGTCTATCAGGTGCTTTGACAGAAGCAGTGAAGCAATGGTTGACAAAAACAGAAGTGGTGAGTGGGTATGTATTTGAACCCCAACGCAAAGCGGCTATAGGTTACTTTCAAGTAAGACTCGATCGCAAAGGGCAACAGCCCCACGTAGGTACTTTAACCGTAAACCCAGCATACACCTGGTTGTACCCAGAACTACTGTCTCAATTAGCACGAATCGCTCAAGATTTTCCCCCCCAATCTTTACAGTTGACATCGGCAGACTACCATCCTGAAAGGGAAGAATATCTCGAACGAATTGGGGCAACTCGTACAGAGCATACCCTCATGATGTCTCGTTCGGTATGGCACAAGCAACGAGAATCGAAGTTTGTGTCCTTAGAGGGAATTCAATTACCGGAAATGCTACAGGGTTTGCAACCAGCACACAAACCAATACCGGGTGGTATGTCGTGGACACCACCAAAGCAAAAAAGGCAACCAGCACCAGAAAGAGTACAACCCAATCCCCCCCAAGACAATGTCGCTTTTTCATGCAACAACAGCGTGGAAGCTTCTTGTCAGCCAGAAACTACAGATTCTTCACAGCAGGAGTAGAGGAGTGAGTTTGGAAGAACTTGGGGATCGACACACACCGGGAGCGGAAGAATTGGGGACACAGGGAAGTCTCCCCAATTCTCCCGCTCCCCAAAAGTACGTATATGCACTAGGATTAGATGTAGGCAGTAAGAGAATTGGCGTAGCAGGATGCGATCGCACGGGATTGATTGCCACTGGGTTAGTCACAGTTGAGCGTACCTCCTTTGAGAAAGACGTAGAAAAGCTCCGCCAAATTACAAGCGATCGCGAAGTACAAGTTTTGGTTGTAGGATTGCCTTATTCCATGGATGGATCTTTGGGGTTTCAGGCACGTCAAGTACAAAAATTTGCGAAAAGACTTGCCAAAGCTCTCAACCTTCCTGTGGAATATATAGATGAAAGGCTGACATCCTTTCAAGCAGAACAGATGCTGATTTCAGAAAATCGCTCGCCTTCTCGGAATAAAAGCTCCATCGATCGCAAAGCAGCAGCTATTATCCTGCAGCAATGGCTTGATGCAAGGCGATCTAGCTCCAAAGAGCGGGGGGTTTCCGTTGATTGATACAATTATGTAAGCTCATCTTTACAAGACTGATTATTTATCCCAATAATTATTTGATTGATAATATCAGTTAAAAGAATAAAGATAAGAAAGTCCGTTTACAATATAAATCACCTATCAGGCTATGTTTTCCTCGCCATTTTCTGAAGAAGATAATGTTCATGCCGGTTCCATCACTCTAACCGACGAAAAAGGACGAACCCTCGATTGTTATATCGAGCACTCCTTAGAAGTAGATGGGCAAGAATACGTCTTGCTTCTTCCTGTTGACTCACCAGTAGAAATTTTTTCTTGGGAAGGTGACGATGAGGAAGAAGAAGCGGTTCTAGTTGAAGATGAAGCAAGAATTGACGAAATTTTTGAAACTGCCCAAGTTGTTCTCGCAGAACAGAACCTAGCATTGAAAAATACTGCGTATGCTTTAACAGTTTCCGGTGAGTTGCCACCCGTTGAGGAGTCAGAACTCTTTACTCTGGAAATTGAAGATGAAGGAACAGATCTAGAGCCAGAGCAGTTACAACTTCTTGCTAATTTCTATCATGAAGAGCAAGAGTACGCAATTTATACTCCCTTAGATCCCTTGCTGTTTTTTGCACGCATAGCCAAAAATGGCAATCCCGAGCTATTGTCTCCAGAAGAGTTCCGCAAAGTCCAGCCCCTGTTGGAAGAACACTTGTTCAATGAAGTTGAATGAAATCTAAAAAGCCAAAATTAGAAATTAAAAGAAATTTTAATTTTTAATAAGGATTTTAGACTATCATGGTACGTAGAAAACATTGATAGAAAGATAGGCAGCGGTTACCTGTTTTGACTCAGCTGCCTTTAAAGCTATGGCTTTGCGTTTTGCAAGGTAGAAGATGGTAGAGTGGGTAATCGCTGACTTGGGAAAATTATGCGGTGGAACAATTTCTTGCAGCCCGATTTGATTGTAGAGGGGTCAGTGTTAAACCTCACACCAGATATCATTAGGAAATACGATCTCAAAGGGCTGGTGTTAGATGTAGATGAAACGTTAGTACCGATAAGAGTGGCGTCAGCTTCCCCAGAATTGCAACAGTGGGTAGAGGAAATTCGTGCTTGTGCAAAATTATGGTTGGTGAGCAACAACATTAGTGATGCTCGTATAGGTGGAATTGCCCGCTCTCTGGATTTACCTTACTTTACAAGTGCTGCTAAACCTTCACGCCGCAAGATTAGAGAAGCACTCAAGGCAATGGACTTACCAGTCAATCAAGTAGGAATGGTAGGCGATCGCTTATTCACTGACGTAATAGCAGGTAATCGATTGGGAATGTTTACCATATTAGTCGATCCCATAATACATTCAGATGCTGCTTTGCGATCGCATCCGGTACGAAACTTTGAAGTTTGGGTATCAGAAATATTAGGAGCCTCAATTACTCCTAAGAAAAGAAGGTTTAAAAATCGTGACAAATAGACAGGAAACTAAATCTAAAGAAATAGTTAACAACTCTTGGTTTTATTTAGAGATCGGAGAATATAAGTATATATAACAATGGGGTCAGCAAAACAAAGACCTCAAGTATAATAACCTACGTATAAAGTATAGAGCGTCAGCCTTCACATATAGAAGGACTGGCGCTTTATAATTTAGTCATTTGTCATTTGTTATTTGTCCGTTGTCATTTGTCATTTGTAATTAAAGATGAGTAACCAATCCAAAATCCAAAATCCAAAATCCAAAATTCAATGCCCCAAACAATTGTTGTTAAAATAGGCACTTCTAGCCTGACGCAACCAGAAACCGGACAACTAGCACTTTCCACAATAGCCACCCTAGCAGAAACCCTCTCACACCTGCGAAGGCAAAACCATCGCGTGATTTTAGTATCTTCTGGTGCTGTAGGAGTGGGTTGTGCGCGGTTGGGTTTAACTGAACGTCCCAAAGCAATTGCTCTAAAACAAGCAGTAGCAGCTGTAGGACAAGGTAGGTTAATACGGGTGTACGACGATTTATTTACAACCTTGCAGCAACCAATTGCTCAAGTTTTGCTTACCCGGAGTGATTTGGTGCAGCGCAGTCGGTATCTTAACGTTTACAATACATTTAAAGAATTACTAGAACTGGGTGTCATTCCAGTGGTTAATGAAAATGACACCGTCGCAGTCGAAGAGCTAAAATTTGGTGATAATGATACGCTTTCCGCTTTAGTTGCAAGCTTGGTAAAAGCTGATTGGCTCTTTTTGCTGACTGATGTAGATAGGCTTTATTCGGCAGACCCCCGTTCTGTACCAGATGCACAGCCGATATCTTTAGTGAGTAATATAAAGGAATTAGCAGAATTACAAGTGCAAACAGGTGGACAAGGTTCTCAATGGGGAACAGGTGGTATGGTGACAAAAATATCAGCAGCAAGAATTGCCACCGCAGCTGGTGTTCGTACCGTGATTACAGAAGGGCGACAACCTCGGAATATAGAAAAAATTTTACAAGGTGAACCTTTTGGAACTCACTTTGAAGCACACCCCGAACCAACTTCTGCTCGCAAACGCTGGATAGCATATGGTTTGGTTCCTGTAGGAAAATTGTACCTAGATGAAGGCGCTGCGATCGCAATTTCTGCTTCTGGAAAGTCATTATTAGCCGCAGGAATTTTGGCAGTAGAAGGAGAGTTTGACGCTCAAGAAGCAGTGCTGTTATGCGATAAAAACGGTCATGAAATTGCTAGAGGGCTTGTTAACTATACTAGTGGGGAACTGCAAAAGATTTGCGGGCGTCGTTCTAGTGAAATTCCTACTATTTTAGGTTATGTCGGAGCGGAAACTGTAGTGCATCGGGATAATTTGGTTTTAACGTAGCATGGAATTAGGCTAGAGCCACCGCTTCTTGTTTAGCTACTTTCTAATGTACTATAGCAATCCTATTTAAGATCCAAACAAGGGAGACAAGGAAGACAGAGGAGACAAGGAGGACAAGGAAGACAAGGGAGACAAGGAAGACAAGGAAGACAAGGGAGACAAGGGAGACAAGGGAGAGGTGTTTGTAAATCATTTAGGACTACTATATTTGAAATAGGTATAAAGTAATTTAATGGAAACTAGAAAATTAATTTATGGATTCAATCAAAATATCCAAAAAGATTTAGGCAAAAAAATCCGAATTTCTTTTGATGAAAAAAAGCTTGATACTAAAATTCTTGAAGTTCTCAAACTTGTTTTTGGGACTTCAAGTACTCAACGTGTTGTAGAAAATGCTTTCAATAGTCTCGCATTAACAGAATTAACTCGGCAAGAATCTATTTATAGCTTTCCAGCTTATGATTATATGCAAAAACTAACTGCTTTGGAAGAAGAATCGGAGGGATTATGTTCTGTTTATATTCCAACTTGGATTATTGCAGCGACTTCAAAATTTGTGAAGAAAAAATATAGTAAGCTAGAGTTCAAGTCTGTAGAGGAAGTCATAAATTTAGTTATTTCTTTTATGGCTGATAAGACAAAATGTTTGTGGAACTCTGATACATGAGCAAATTAGTAGATTCTCTTATTCAGCAGAAGATTAAAAAAATAGCAGACCTAGTGATATATGCTTTTTCCACAAATGTTGAGTCAATTGACAATTAGAGACTGTGCGATCGCAATAGTTTGTTTGGTAGCACCTTTATTAAATATTAATATCATTTGGGCACAGTCACAAAATGATACACAAATTAGCTCTTATATCGAACAGTTAAAAAATCCCCAACAACGTTCTGCGGCAATAGATGATTTAGTCACTGTTGGCAAACCTGCTATTCCCGCTTTAATAACAGCATTACAGGACAGAGATCCTCAAGTACGTGCCAGTGCAGCCATAATTCTCGGTCAAATGGGACCAAATGCTGGTGAAGCCGCACCTGCCATATTGCAAGCAATAGGCGATAAAGATCCAGCTGTTCGTTCATCTGCAGTTCAAGCCATACAAAAAATTGGCAAACAAGCCTATGTTCCTCACTTAATTGCTGGTTTAGATAGCACAAAGTCATGGGAACGCTACAATGCATCTCATGGTTTACGCGCTATGGGGAAAGACGCTGCACCAGCTGTACCTGCCTTAATCAGAAAGTTACAGGACGAAGAAGATCATTGGATGCGAGTCAGTGCAGCTTCTACTTTGGGTAGCATTGGCACAGCTTCTACACCTGCAATACCGATCTTGGTAACTCGCTTGCAAGATACAGATATCACAGTCCGTCATAGTGCAGCTTATGCTTTGGGTACCATCACTTCAAAATGGCAACAAGATATCGAGCAGTTACCGACAAAAGACTTAGACACAATTATCTCAAACTTGGAAAAAGCTTTGAAAGTGGTACAAGATCCGGCACTACAATTTCGCCCGGAAGCAGTAACTTCTGTGAGCGAACCTCTAGCTGCTTTAAAAAAGGAAAGATTAACCAGGGAAAAAAGGTAGAATTTCCTGATTTGGCTTGTAGTTGCGCTTCAGCGCATACATCGCAACTACAAACTAATTATTGACTCAATCGTTCTACAAAAGCTTGATGTTCTGTTGTTTGCAAACCAGACTGCAAAACTCCTAATTTTATATTTTAAGTTAAGCGCGATCGCATCGTCCTGCAAGAGACACCACTACCGCAATCAGTTCTGCTGCCTCAATCGGCTTAGCAATGTGCGTTTGGTATCCCAAGCGTAGGGCACGAATTCGATCTTCAAAACGAGCAAAAGCAGTGACTGCTGCTGCTGGAATATCACCTCCCATTTCTGAGGGTAGCCCTCGTAGTTGGCGTATAAGTTCATACCCATCTTTTCCTGGCATACTAATATCGCTAAGAACTACGTGAGGTTTATGGGTTTGTACAAACTCAAGCGCTTCATCTGCTGATGATGCAGTTAGGACATCAGCCCCGCACTCCTCCAAAATTCTTTTGACCAATTCTTGAGCATCAACTTCATCATCAACTACAAGAACTCTTGTACTATTAAGATGGGTTTGCTGATTTGCTATTGTCGTGAAACTTTGTAAATCGGTATCATCTAGAGATGTGCTTTGGTATCGTTCTATACATACATCCACATCGCTTTTCCGCTGAGGAAGCGGAAGCACCACAGTAAATTGAGCACCTTGCCCTTCTCCAGGGCTTGCTGCTTGTACTGTTCCTCCATGAAGTTCCACAAGTTGCTTGACAATGGACAGCCCCAAACCCAAACCGCCAAACTGCCGTGTGGTAGAACCATCTGCTTGCCGAAAGCGGTCAAAAACGTATGGTAGAAACTCGGGTTTTATGCCTTGACCTGTATCGCTGATAGTTAGCTCGACATGAGAGTTTACCTGCTCGAGTGATACGCGTACTCTTCCTCCTTTGGGAGTAAATTTAATGGCATTGGAGAGGAGATTCCAGACAACTTGTTGCAACCTGTTTGGATCTCCAGCCATGGGATGGGGAAGGACATCAAAAAGTGTTTGCAGTCGAATCTCCTTTGCTTGCACGGTGGGAAGGAGAGATTCAATGGCAGATTGAATCACTGAGGTAAGATTCATTTCCTGAATGTCAAGTCGAACTTTGCCCGAAATGATTCGGCTCATATCAAGAAGATCTTCGATAATCTGTGCTTGCGATCGCGCATTTCTCTCTATAGTCTCAAGCCCTTTTTTCAAGTCCGCAGAGCCGATATTGTTTTTACGCAAAAGCTGTGACCAACCAAGAATTGCGTTGAGCGGTGTCCTAAGCTCGTGGGAAAGGGTTGCCAAAAATTCATCCTTGAGGCGTCCAATGCGCTCGGCTTCTGCACGGGCAACCCGTTCGCTCTCTAAAAGTGCTTCTTGTCGTTTCTCTAACTCCTTTCGCTCAGTAATATCACGGAAGTTTACTGAAATACCATCTTTAGAAGGATAAACATGTACTTCCACCCACAAATCGGAAAAGGGGGAAAAGACTTCAAAATGCACTGCCACCTGCTCGCGCATGGCTTTGTAGTATTGCTCCTCAAAAGCTGTACCTTTTGCTACAGGAAAAACATCCCAAACAACTTTCCCTAGCAACTCTTCACGTGTTTTCTTGAGGTACTTCTCACATTGCCGATTCACGTAGGTAAAGCGCCACTGGCGATCGAGACCATAAAAAGCATCTGTGACTCGTTCGATAACGATCGCTCTTTCCTTCGCTGCTTCCACCTCAATCCTGGAACGAGCTACTTCCTGGCGCAACCGAGACATTTCTAACGTTGCCTTGACCCGTGCTAAGAGTTCTCTGGCACTAAACGGTTTTATCAAATAATTGTCTGCCCCCGCATCAAGTCCCTCAATGCGTGATTCCTCACCTGCTCTTGCTGAAAGAAGCACAATTGGCACAGAACGAGTACGCTCATCTTCACGCAGCCGCCTCAGAAGACCGAACCCATCGAGTTTCGGCATCATGACATCACTTAGCACCAAGTCTGGTAATTGCTCTTGAGCCGCAGCAAGCGCAGCTTCGCCGTCAGCCACAGCAACCACTTCGTATTTTGTACTGAGAAGCTTTCGCACATACTCCCGCATATCAGCGTTGTCATCTGCCAGAAGAATACGGGCAGGAGGAGAAGTTATGGTGAGATTATGCCCCAGAGCTTCTTTGTCTCCTTTCTCTTCATCCGGCAACCACCTCAGTGCTTCTTCAACAAATGCATCATATTGAATGGTTGTAGGGGTAATGTTGCGATCGCTACCAATCCTATCTGCCGGAAGATGTTGCTTGCCAAGTGGAATTGAGACAGTGAAAGTACTCCCCGATCCGTAAAGACTGTGTACCCGAACGCTACCACCGTGAAGTTTCACCAACTCCTGCACCAGTGCAAGACCAATTCCAGTTCCCTCATAAGTTCGTCCTTGGGTTCCCTCAATCCGATGAAACCGCTTAAACACATTTAAGAGTTCGGACTCAGGAATACCAATGCCCGTGTCTTCAATACAAAGCTCTATATTTTGTGCGCGAGCATACTGACGAACAGCGATTTGACCGTGTTGCGTGAATTTAAAAGCGTTTGAGAGTAAATTCAGGACAATCTTCTCCCACATATCCCGATCTACATAGATATCCTCAGGTAAAGGCGGGCAATCAACGACAAACAGTAACCCTGCCTTCTCAATAGCTGACCGAAACACGCTTGCAAGATTAGCCGTAAGTGTTGCTAAATCTGTACGTTCATAAACCGCTTGTATGCGTCCCGCTTCAATCCGTGAGAAGTCAAGAAGCGTGTTGACAAGTTTCAGCAACCTAAGACTGTTGCGCTGAGCGACAGTTATCCTTTCTCGTTGGCTTGTAGAAAGCTGGGGGTCTTGCAAGACATCTTCCAAAGGACCCAGCATAAGGGTGAGAGGAGTGCGGAATTCATGACTCACATTTGAGAAGAAAGTCGTCTTTGCCCGGTCAAGTTCCGCAAGCATTTCAGCCCTGCGCCGTTCTTCTTCATATGCCTGCGCGTTACGCACGGCAATAGATACCTGTGCTGCTAGAAGTTCGTAGAATGAACTGTAGCCTTCGTCAAGTGCTCGGTTGGGGCTGACTCCAGCAACCAAAACGCCAAGAGGTGCTGCTTGACTTGAGGAAGCGATGGGCATAACAAGCGCAGTACGGGTTGGTTCGTTCCATGGTCCCCCCGGTATGAAGCTATAACTGTCTATTCCCTCGATCGGAACTGTTTCACCAGCTGCTGCTTTTTTGAGAGCTTGTGTGTTATTATCTTCCGATACTGTCAAATATACAGAGCTTGGGAAAAGAATTCCTTCTTCAGGTAACTGCACTTCCCCATAGCGAGTGAGAGTTTTCCCGTCTCCTTCACAAAGGTAGATCGCTGCAAACGGTATATCAAGGGGGTGTTCGGCTATTGCTGCTGCCACATCTCGACAAGTCGTCTCCACACTTCGCGTCTCCCCTGCTTTGGATGCAAGATCGCGCAGCAACCGTAACCTCCGCTCACCCAATACCTGCTGAGTGACTTCACTGCAAACGCAGAACATCCCAACGATTTGTTCGGTATCGTCCTCAGCAGGAGCGTGAGATAGACTAAAATAAGATTCTTCACGGTAACCAGACCGTTCAAGAACAAGCATTTGTGCTGACACCCAGTTTGCTACGCCAGTTGCCATTACCTCGTCAATCATCGGACCGAGAGTGTCCCATGCTTCTGCTAGTGTAATTCTAATATCAGTACCTAAAGCAGATGGGTGCTTGTCGCCAATGAGTTTGGAATAAGCGTCATTGTAGAATTGAATAAGATGGGAACCCCAAATAAGCACCATTGGATATCGTGATGCCAGAAGGGTCTTAACATTACTTTTTAGGCTCTGCGACCATGTTTCTATGGGACCGACAGGTGTACTTGCCCAATCAAATGCACGCATCAGTGCTCTCATTTCACCAGGTCCTGGGAAGAGACCTGCTCGATCCCTATCCTTCATTTTTACACAAATTACAATATGATTCGATATATTATACCAAATAATGGTGTGTCATGTCCGGTTAAATTATTATTAGAGCCTCACGCAAAGGCGCTAAGGCGCAAAGGAAGACGCACAATTTTTTGATGAATAATTAAGCGAATTTGACATTAGTTAGGAAGAGTAATGATAAATTCCGAACCTTGTCGTGGGACTGAATTGACTTCCAAAACTCCCTGGTGCTTCTCGACAACAATTTGATGGGCAATTGATAATCCCAATCCCGTTCCTTTGCCTACAGCTTTTGTAGTAAATAAATGGTCGAAAATTTTGGATTTCACGTCATCCGGTATTCCCACACCATTATCTTTAATACGAATGATAATACTCTTATTATCAGAACTGTGTTTAGTATGAAGCCAAATAAATCCTGTTTTTCCTACCAAGGACTCTTCGAGCGCATCAATAGCATTTGCTAATATATTCATGAAGACTTGATTGAGTTGTCCGGGAAAACATTTGACTAATGGTAGGTCACCATAATCTTTGATTATATTAATTTCAGGGCGATTTTCATTAGCTTTTAAACGATGCTTGAGAATCAGAAGGGTACAATCAATTCCTTCATGAATATTGAAGAGTACTTTTGCATCCGTGTCGGCACGGGAGAAGATTCTCAAGCTAGTACTCATATGGCGAATTCGGTCAGTCCCTAGTTTTAAAGAGTTGATGAGTTTGGGAAAATCATCTCGCAGATATTCCAAATCAATAGCTTCAATTTCTTCTAAAATCTCAGCACCTGGTTCGGTAAATTTTTGCTGATAAAGGTCGATTATGTGAAATAAATCGCGGATGTATTCTTGTATTGGTTGTAAATTATTAACAATAAATCCTACAGGGTTGTTAATTTCATGGGCTACACCTGCGACTAAATTACCTAAAGCAGACATTTTTTCGTTTTGTATAAGTTGAAGTTGCATCTGCTTGAGGTTGGTAAGAGAATGTTCTAGTTGTTGGGCATAACTTTGCGTTTGTTGGTAGAGTTCTTGCGATTTTTGATAGAGACGAGCGTTTTCTAAGGATATGGCTACTTGAGAAATGAGAAGGTTAAGCACCTGTAGTCTATGACTGGTAAATGCTCCAGTGGTTAGAGAATTTTCTAAGTATAAAATACCAATTAACTTCCCTTGATTGAGGATAGGCGTACACAATACACTCTTTGGTTTGTATTGATTTAGGTAGGTATCATTAACATAGTAAGTTTCAGCTAAAGCATCATCAATGACTAAAGTTTTTAAAGTGTTTTTGACATAGTAAATGAGGTTAAGAGGAACTTCTAAAGAAGACTCTACAGGAATCGATTGTAGAATAGCAGGAGTTTCTGAGATAGTCGCGATCGCCTCTACTACCAACTTGTTCCCTTGAGGTAACAACAGAACACATTTTTTTGCCCCTGCATTTTCCATCACTACTTGCATTAATTTATCAAGTAACTTGTCCAGTTCAATTTCGCTAGAAAGAGTTTGTGACGCTTTGATAACACTTGTCAAATCTAGTATTTCTGAAACACTGGTGCTAGGTGATGTAGCCCCACCGGAAGCTGTTACTGTATCGCCCGGACTGAGAAGAATTTTTTCCTGTTGTAGAATGGGGTTAAGTAAATGAGGATAGCGTTTTTCTAAATCATAAACTTTTGCCTTTGCACTCCAGCGAGCATAGCAGTAGTAGGCATTGGTAAAATAGTCTTGGGCAATTCTTTGTTTGCCCCATTCTAGGTAAAACTTAGCAGCTAATTCCCGAGCTAGTGCTTCTTCATTGAGGTACTCATTCTCTTTAGCTAAAGAGATAGCGCGATCGTACATTTCTATAGCTTCAGATTTTTGATTGAGTACTCGATGCAGTTCTGCTTCAACCAGATAGAATTTATGTAGATAATTCATGGGAGCATGATTAGCCCATTTCTGTAATTTTTCCCGATCGCTATGCACCATTACGAGAATACTCTGTTGTTCTGGTTGCGAGGATTGCGGATATACTGCAAGCCGAGACAATGAAGCATAAAAATAGAAGAGTACAGTGACTATTTGTCCTATGCCGCCATCTAAATAATTTTCTGCTAACGTTGCATATTCTACGGCTTGCTGGAACTCTCCAAATAAATAACACAGATGAAGTTTGCTGAAAAATAAAAATAAAAGTCCAACGCGATCGTTAGCTTTTTGGAGAAGCGGCAGCATTTTTTCCTCATCACAAGATTCACCAATCAATTCACATGGATTGTCAACCTTACCAAGTAAATTCAGGACAATCTGTCGAAAGATTGAAGTCCAAGCCAATGGCATTTCTTGTTTAAGTTGACTAATGGCATGACTGTACGTTGCCATTTCTGTTTCTAGTAGGCTGAGTTCTTTGCCAATGAAGTATGAAGCGTAAGAATAAACTTTAAGAGAAAGAGCTGCAAATTCTAAATCACCTGTTTCTAATGCAGCAGAATAGGCTTCTAATAAAGATGATACTATTTCCTTAGTATGCTCTTTCCAATGTCTGACGAGAGCATTAAATGTTTGAATAACCTTGGCTTTTACCTCTTTTGCATTAAACTTCACTAATAAATTTAAAGCAAGTTTGCCAAATTGATATCCTTGCTCAATATCTCCCATAACACCGCAAAGTGTTAATCCGTAAGCAACATATGCAAAAGCTGATAAAGGAGCATTGCCATATTGAAGTGATAAATTGACTTGTTTAAACAAAATAAGTGGAAACAGTTCAGGTGCAGCTTGATAGGAAAATGTGATGACAAGAGACAAAATTCGCATAGCTGCTAAGAGATTGGCATCTGTCATTTCTGGTAGAGCAATTACATCTTCAATACACCTTCCCTTAAGATTTAATGTTGTTTCTGACATTGCTTGCTGAATGTCAGACTGCTTGGGATTTAATGGCAATTCTTGTCCCAACATTTTGAGAACAATTAATGCGGTGTTAACCGCTTCCCTAGCTTCATTTTGCGCTCCCAAAGCCAGTATTTTTACTTCATATACTTTGACTTTATCTAGCAGTAAAGAAGCTTTGTTAAACACAACATATGCTAATTGTGCCATTTGTTCAAAGTCGCCAGCTAAATATGCTGCCTCTGCTGCTTCTTGATACAAGACGAGGGTTAGATCGTAATTCTTCTCCCAACGATCGCTTGCTAGAAGTTGTATTGCAGTCGTCAAGTATTTTAAAGCGGTTGTGTAAGCAGTAGCAGTTTTCGCTTTCCGCCCAGCTATTAAATTTAATGACGCTACATTGTCTCGCTCGGATTGCAAAGTAATTAATTCTAAACCAGAATTTAATTGGTTGACAATTTCAAAAATTTTCTCTTCTTGTTGAGATTTTGGTGTATTGCTTAACAGCAGTTGCCCAATTTTCAGGTGAGTGGCTTGTTTTTTGCCCTCAGGAATTAAAGAATATGCTGCTTGCTGTACGCGATCGTGAAGGAATTTGTAGTTAATAGCTAATGGCTCATGGCTCATGGCTAATTGTTCAGAGCAATTAGCTATTAGCAATTGACTATTAGCACCATTTTGATAGAACTTATAAACTTCACTTGTGGGAATAACCAATCCTTCCTGTAAAGCTTTCCACAAATCGGCTGCAGTCTCAACTTGCAATTTTTCGTATACAATCGCTAGAGTTGCTAAATCAAAAGAGTTACCAATACATGCTGCTAGTTTCAACACCGATTGAGTGGTAATTGGCAATTTCTGCAATTGCCGTGCCATAAACTCTACAATATCCTCAGTCAGTGCTAACATCTTTACCCTAGCAATGTCGCATTGCCAAGAACCTATTTGAAAATCAAAACTAATTAAACCTTCATCATATAGGGATTTAAGAAATTGATTGGTAAAGAATGGGTTGCCTTTAGTTTTCTGGTAAACCAGTTCTGTTAAAGGTTGAGCCAGTTGAGTAGAACACCTAAGCGTATCGGCAATCAGATCGTTGATGTCGGTTATACTGAGGGGTGTTAAGGTTATAGTATTAACAATAGTATTAACATCTTGTAATGTCAGCATCAATGGATGTGCTGAAGAAATTTCATTATCTCGATATGTTCCAATCATCAACAGATAACGTGTATCTGTCATTAATAGCTTTATCAACTTCAGTGATGCTAAGTCTGCCCACTGCAAGTCATCAAGAAATATGACTAAAGGATGTTCAACGGTTGCGAAAACCTGGATAAATTGTTGGAACAGCAAGTTAAAGCGGTTTTGTGCAGCAGTTGCTGATAATTCTAATATGGGAGGTTGCTTACCAATAATCTGTTCGAGTTCTGGAATAACATCAATAATAACTTGCCCGTTTTCACCTAATACTGTATTGATTTCGTGTTTCCAAAGGTGTAATTGAGCATCACTTTCTGCGAGGAGTTGCGCCATTAAATCCTGTAATGCTTGCACAAATCCTAATAAAGGAACGTCGCGCTTGTACCGATCGTATTTACCTTTGATAAAGTAGCCTTGCTGTTTGGCAATTGGTTTGTGGATTTCATTAACGACAGCAGTTTTCCCAATCCCAGAAAAACCTGCTACCATCATGATTTTTGCTATTGAATGGGTAGCGGATATTATAGATGAGATATCTGTTTGCTTGTCTGTTGCTACTTGTAGGCTCTCCGGACACGCTACGCGCACAAATGCCTCAAGCAATGTGTTGACTTCCTTTACCCGTCCGTAGAGTTTTTCGGGAATGAGAAAGCGATCGCAAATATCCCGTTTTGCTAATTCAAATGGATGGATATATCCTGTTTGTTCCAGGCTATGGAGACATATTTCCAAATCATGTCTAAGACCAAAAGCACTTTGATATCGATCTTCTGCGTTTTTTGCCATCAATTTATTAACGATAGCAGATAGAGTCGGGGGAATTTCCGGAGCGATATAATGAACAAGTGGCGGTTGTTGAGCAATATGATAGTGGATTAACTCCATGGGATCGTTGCTTGTGAAAGGTAATTGCCCTGTCAGGAGTTCAAAGAAAGTAACACCCAAGGAGTAAAAATCACTGCGGTAATCAATCCCTCGATTCATGCGTCCGGTTTGTTCGGGAGATAAGTATGCTAAAGTGCCTTCTAAAACATCGGGACACATCAGGGTTTGAGTTTCTCTGAGAAGTAAAGAGGCGATACTGAAATCAATAAGTTTGACTTGCTTGGTAGTAGGGTTAATCAGGATGTTGGCAGGTTTGATATCTTTGTGAATGATTCGATAGCGATACAAGCCTTCTAAAGCAGTAACAATTTGAATAGCAATTTGCAGAAATTCACGTAGAGACTCGCCATGGCACGTCTTTACATTGTTAGCACAGTTCGTCTGTACGTTGTTAGAAACATAATCCTTTAAGGATATTCCCCCAAAATCCTCCATCACCAAAACATACCTGTTCTCATAGAGTTCCAAACTATACGTTTTAATGACACCTTGTAACTGCAGATTTTTGGCGATGGTGAACTGATTGCGGAATTGTATCAGTTCTTTAAAGCTAGGATACTCATTCCGCATCATTTTTATCATGACGGGCTGTCGGTCTAGTTCCCTTATAC
Organism: Scytonema sp. UIC 10036; assembly: GCF_009725235.1. The sequence goes on along the minus strand of NZ_WJFC01000053.1, from coordinate 915 downwards.
CTTGATAGACTACAGTTTTATGACCCAAGTATATTTGTTGAGAAATGAGATAACCAGTCAAGTTCACCACAGCTGCCTCTAGCAAAGTCAATTGTTTTTTGCTCTTACAAACTTATTTTTCCCATTTGCGTGGTAAAATTAACTGAGTTTGTAAATTTTTTTACGTTGTGGCAGGAATCAATTTTTTCTACACTTGAAAATTGCCGCACCCCCCAGTAAAGCAAAAACCAATAACCCGAAGATGGAACTTGATTCAGGAACACTGGCAAATATGAGTTGTGCCGTAAACCTAACCCGACTACCAGGTGGATTAGTTGTCCTAAATGGATAAACTGTTTCACCAGGACGAATTACGCCTCCACTTTGGAACAACTTTTTGCGATCGCTGGATATCACAAGGCTACTGAAAATATCAGAAATTGCGCTATCCCATATAGCATCCTCATCATCGGGAATAATATCGATAACACCCACTATGTTAAATGGTGTGTTGTTAATAGCTGTTACAGGAGAAGAATCTGTAAACAAATCGATTGTTACGCCATTTCCGCACCAAGGAGGACAAATTCCCACATCAGGAATCTCCTTATCTACAGGAGGCTTCATCACATTATTGGTTACTAAAATGGCGGCTTGACCAATACCAGGATTTACCAAAGACATCAATGTAGCTCCAGCTACAGCTAGAGGTAACTTTTGTATCCAATTGACGGTACGCATTCAGTACTTGCTCCACCGATAACTTTTATTGTACTTATAATTATCTAGCAAACAATGTTATTAAGTTAACGTGGAGAATGCGGATATTAGCCATTAGCCATTAGCCATTAGCCATTAGCCATTAGCCATTAGCCACTAGCAATTAGCAATTAGCAATGTACAATAAAGAATTATACAATAAAACTAAAATATGTG
>NZ_WJFC01000052.1 GCF_009725235.1 Scytonema sp. UIC 10036 | reverse complement strand
CAGTAGAACAACGTGTTTTCACTGAGCTTTTATAAAGAAAATATAAAGAAATTATAAAGAAAAAGCTAATGAACTGTGGAAAATACGTAACATTTTTGTTGTCAAGCCTAAAAACACATATTGAATTCAGTATATACGGAAATTTATTAGTTATTTAAATGATTTATACTTAAGTATATTTAGTGAATTGTCAGGAAATACTAATTTTCTCAGGCTGCAAAATATATTTGCTTTTTCGTAAATCAAGAGAAATAACTTTATTAATCTAGATACTTTTAAAAGTTCAGCAGGAGGTTGACAAAATAGGCACATGGCTTTGAAGCGTAGTATTGAGGTACAAACATTTACCAATAGGGAAATTGTGCGATCGCTACATGGGTCTGTTGCAGGTCTTGATTTGAAGGCAGAAGTGAAGCACCTTACGAGCCATTCCAGACCCACCAGAGCGTAAAATTAGGTTAGGATGAACCAAAAGAGTTAAATTGATAGCCTATTAACGCAATGGAGTTAGCAGAAAATGATGATATAGAAGCATTTCTACTTGAGAGCTACGAGAATCTGGATCGAATTGAACGAGATATTATTGATTTAGAAACAGCATCTTCTAATGGAGAAGCGCTAGTTCGCATTTATCGCTCACTCCACACCTTGAAAGGAAATTGCGGCTTTCTACCGTTTCCAAAATTAGAATCACTTGCCCATGCAGGGGAGAGTTTGTTAAGTTCTCTGCGCGATGATGCTTTGCACTCACCTGACGGCGATGCTTCCAGAGGGAGCCGCCCCAAGGGCGATCGCAAGCTAGCGGTAACCCCTCAAATCGTCAGTATTTTACTGCAAACAGTTGACAGCATTCGGCAGATTTTATACCAGATAAAGACTACCAAGCATGAGGGCGATAACGATTACTCAGCACTCATCAAAGCTTTGACGCAATTGCAAGAAACCGAACCAGCGATCGCAGTCTCTGGCTTACCTCTTTCTGATGTTAATCCTCCGACACCACAGCAAGGTGAGTTTGTCGAGTCGAGCGGTGGCGAACTTGCAGAAGTTTCAGTCCTAACTGCATCAGAATCTTCTCATATCCGAGTCAATGTTTCTTTATTGGATCGGGTGATGAACTTGGTTGGTGAACTCGTTTTAGTCCGCAACCAAGTACTCGGATTTTCAGATCGGTTTCAGGATACTGCCTTTGTTGCGGCTTGCCAGCGCCTTAACCTAATTACAGCCCAGTTGCAGGAAGGGGTGATGAAAACTCGGCTACAGCCAATGAGTACCATTTGGCAAAAATTTCCTCGCGTGATTCGCGATTTGGCACTCACCTCCGGGAAACAAGTCCAGGTAGAAATGGAAGGAGCAGATACAGAACTGGATAAAAGTATTGTAGAAGCTATCAAAGACCCCTTGACTCACTTAGTCCGTAACTGCATCGATCATGGCATTGAGTTACCAGCCGAGCGGGCTGCTTGTGGTAAACCAACCGTAGGACACATATTTTTGAGAGCTTTTTATGAAAGCGGTAAAGTGAATATTGAGATTGGCGATGATGGTCGAGGTCTCGACCCAGAGCAACTTAAAGTGCGATCGCAGCAGCTTGGTTTAGTGAGTGCTGTGCAGGCTGCGACAATGAGCGAGTCGGAGGCTATGAACTTAATTTTTTTACCGGGCTTCTCCACTAGCGAACAAGTAACCACCCTTTCTGGACGAGGGGTTGGGATGGATATTGTCAAGAGCAATATTGAGAAAATTAACGGCAGCATTGAAATTCACAGTCAACTGGGACAAGGAACGACATTCAAACTGAAGATTCCGCTGACGCTGACCATTATCCCGGCATTAATTGTAACCTGTGGAGGCGATCGCTATGCCCTTCCCCAAACAAGCCTACAAGAGTTAGTTCGCTTGGAAGCAGAACAGGCAGTTAATAGTATTGAGATGCTTTACGACGTACCCGTGTATCGCTTGCGGGGCGATTTGGTGCCACTAGTTTACCTCAATCAAGTCTTGCAAATTGAAGACAAGGTTACCAGTTTGGAAACACTGAGCCTCGTAATTGTCCAAGCTGAGAACTATCGATTTGGGCTGATCGTAGACACAATAGAAGATATTTTGGATATCGTCGTTAAACCTTTGGGAAAGCAGTTGCAGGTGCTATCCCTATTTGCAGGAGCTACTATTCTCGGAGATGGTAGAGTCGCATTAATTATAGATGTCGTGGGTTTGGCAAACCGGGCTGGTATAATTACGAAACAAAAGCAGCTGTTGTCGAGTGACACAGCAGCAAACATCCAAGACCAAGTCAATCGCCAACAGATTTTGCTATTTCAGAGTCCCCAGAGTACACCCATGGGTATTCCCCTCACAGTAGCGTTTCGGCTGGAAGAAATTCCTCTTTCTGCTGTGGAGAAAGTAGGAAATCACTATGTGGTGCAATCTTACGGTAGAATTTTGCCACTGATCGATCTGCATGCGGTATTTGGCGATGGCGAAGGAGCTTTTGTCAGTGAAGCAGAGACGCTCGAGATGGTAATTGTTTCTCCCTACCCAGAACTGAGTGTTGGGCTAGTGGTCGATCGCATTCTCGATATAGTCGAAGAACCACTGACAATCGAAGGTATCCCTAGTAGACCGGGCGTTCTGATGAGTGCTGTCATTCAAGGTAGAATTACGGAAATTCTTGACATTGAGACTGTGATTCGGATTTCCAACCCCTATTTACTGCAAACAACCAATCGTGGCTGAACAAAAACTTTGCACTTTTTTTGTCAATCAAATTTACTTTGGGATTGACATAAAGTATGTTCAAGAAGTGATTCGCTCCCAAGAGATGACTCGTGTACCTTTAGCACCACCTGATATATGTGGACTCATTAACCTGCGGGGACAAATTCTAACGGCGATCGATTTGCAGCAGCGATTAGAAATGGGTGAGTCAGTCCTGCGATCGACCGCTAAATTTGTAGATGAAACCCAAGGATTTCATATCGTTGTCTGTTCTGACGATGAAGCAGTTAGCTTGCTAGTTGATGAAGTTGAAGATGTGTTGGAGTTTACAACAAAAACCTTTCAACCTCCACCCGCAACGCTAAAAGGTAAAATGCGTCAAATGCTAGCAGGAGCTTACCCACTCCAAGAAGGGTTTGTGCTAGTTCTAAATATCGAAAAAATTTTAGATGCTAATTTTAGATAAGAATAGAGGAGCGTTTGGGAATGACTACAAATCGGGCTGGCAAAACAGCCAACTCTAAATCTCCCTCGGTAAATAGTAAGGACTCGGTAGACACCGAACACAGTGCAACAGATGTGCAACTGCAACCGTTACTAGAAGCAATGAAAGCAGCCCGAGACGGTGATTTTAGCGTCCGTTTACCAGTGGAGAATAATGGCTTGGCTGAGATTGCCTCGGTTTTTAATGAGTGGGTGAGTTTGAATCAAAGTTTTGTCAGCCAAGTCGATCGCTTGGCATCCGATATTGGTACACAAGGGAAGTTTGGTTCTCAAGTCATTGTCAAAGGAACTAAAGGTTCTTGGAAAGAATCACTTGACAACTTGAACCGCATGTCATCAAATCTAACAGAGCAGATCCAAAGTATAAATGAAGTCACGCTTGCCGTTGCCAAAGGAAATTTGTCCCAGCAAATTGAAGAACACAATGCTGGAGGGTTTAAGCAACTTACTGATAATACCAATCAAATGATTGGTAGCTTGAAATCGTCCATTAGACAAATGGCAGAGGTTGCAACCGCAGTTGCATCTTCCTCAGAAGAACTAACCGCAGTCAGTCAGGAAATGACTGAGAACGCCAAACAAACATCAGAACAGGCAACTTCCGCCTCTGCCTCAGCAGAACAGGTAAATCAGAATACCAGTACAATTGTGACTGCGGTGGAAGAGATGAATGCCAGCATTCGAGAAATTGCTAAAACTGTCGTTGAAGGAGCAAAGGTGGCGGCTCAGGCTGTTAAAACCGCCGAGCGCACAAATCAGACAATTGACAAACTCGGTCAAAGTAGTATTGAAATTGGCAAAGTCATTAGGGTAATTACCTCGATCGCTCAACAAACAAAGTTACTAGCACTCAATGCCACGATTGAAGCTGCAAGAGCTGGGGATGCGGGTAGGGGATTTGCTGTAGTCGCCAACGAGGTGAAGGAACTAGCCAAACAAACGGCAAATGCCACCGAAGATATTAGTCAGCGAATTGAAGCAATTCAGACGGATACAAAAAGTGCTGTTGATGCGATCGCTCAGATTACTGACATTATCAACCAGATTAACGACTTGCAAAGCACGATCGCTAGCGCTGTTGAGGAACAAACAGTCACCACTAATGAAATTGCTCGGAATATCGCTGAAGCTGCCAAAGGAACATCGGATATTGCAAAAAATATTGGAATTGTGGCGCTCAATGCTCAAAGCACGACGGATGGAGCCAGTCATATGTCACAAGCAGCTATAGAGCTAGCTCGCATGGCAGCAGATTTACAGAAAGTTGTCAATAAATTTAAATATTAGTTAATTTTTATAATTATGCCCAAGATTCGGGTGCTGGTTGTGGATGACGCGGTTGTAGTTCGCTCGCGAGTCAGTAAGATTTTGTCGGGCGATCCAGAACTAGAAGTCGTAGGGGTTGCAGCCAATGGTCGCATTGCCCTGGCTAAGATTCCCCATGTCAATCCTGATGTTGTGCTATTGGATGTCGAGATGCCAGAGATGAATGGTTTAGAAACCCTTGCGGCAATCCGACAAATTTATCCACACTTGGCGGTGATTATGTTCAGCGCTTCCACGCGTACCGGAGCGATCGCGACACTCGAAGCTCTCTCTTTAGGTGCATCGGATTACGCAACAAAACCGAGTAATTTAGGGAGTGTGGAGGCAATAAACCAACATATCCGCGAGAACTTAATCCCCAAAATTAAGGTATTTGGTGCCAGAGCGACGCCTTTGCTAACGCCAATTACAATGCATCAAACTGTTTCTCCTGTACGCACTCGGGTAGAGCAAGTCAATGTTGTCGCAATTGGAGTTTCTACTGGAGGACCCAATGCTCTCGCTACATTGCTGAGAGAGCTTCCATCCGATTTTCCGGTTCCCATCTTGATCGTGCAACATATGCCTCCAATGTTTACAAAACTATTAGCGGAACGATTATCTTCTAAGTGTCAAATCAAAGTCGATGAAGCGATTCCTGGAGCAGTACTAGAACCCGGACAAGCTTGGATCGCACCAGGAAATTTTCACATGGTTGTGCAACGCGACAAAACTGTGGTTCGACTGGCTACCCATCAGAAACCTCCTGAAAATTCCTGTCGCCCTTCAGTGGATGTCCTCTTGCGTTCGGTTGCACAAGTCTATGGTGCTGGGGCACTTGCAGTTATACTAACGGGGATGGGACAAGATGGGTTACATGGCTGCCAATGTATCCGCGAAGCAGGAGGACAGGTGCTTGCACAAGACAAAGAGAGTAGTGTGGTGTGGGGGATGCCCGGATTGGTTGTAAATGCAGGGCTTGCCGATCGAGTTGTTCCTCTCGAGACAATGGCAGCCGAAATCATGCGCCGAATTCGTCCTTATCAAGTTCCTATTTTAGGTACGTCGTAATGAAGTCGGTTATGGCTGTAAGTACCACTGAATTTGACTATCTTCGTCAATTAGTGTATGATTACTCTTGTGTTGTATTATACGCTGATAAAACCTATCTGGCAGAGCTACATCTGCAGCCAATTGCAGAATCGCGAGGATTCGCTTCAATTGGGGATTTGGTCTCCTACCTGCGAAATCAGACCTTCGGCAACCTTCACATCCAAGTCATAGAGGCGCTAGTCACTAATGAAACGTCATTCTTTCGTGATGTTTACCCCTTTGAAGCACTGAAATGTGTTGTGTTGCCAGAATTGATCGAAAAACGAGCCATGCAGCGATCGCTAAATATTTGGTGTGCTGCTTGTTCCAACGGACAGGAACCTTATAGCATCGCTATGCTCATTCGCGAACATTTTCCCATGCTTGCCACTTGGTCTGTACGGCTGATTGCTAGCGATTTTTCCACTAAGGTATTAGCACGAGCACGCAAAGGGTGTTATAACCAGATGGAAATCAAGCGTGGGCTGCCCCAACTTCTTCGTGAGAAGTATTTTCATAAGCTTAATAATAACTGGCAAATTAAGGAAGAAATCTCCCAGATGGTAGATTTTCGTCAGATGAATCTCGTGCAGTCTTGGTCATCCCTCCCTGAAATAGACGTTATATTTTTACGCAATATTTTAATCTACTTTGATATACCGACCAAGAAAGCTTTACTGAAAAAGGTAAGGCAACAATTAAGACCAGATGGCTTCCTATTTCTCGGTAGTGGCGAAACGACCATTAACTTGGATGAATCATTCGAGCGAGTTCAATTTGATAAGAGCATCTGTTACCGATTACATAATACTTAAGGCAGAATAAGTGACAGTTTTACACACCGCCCTAACCTCAAAGGCATAGTACCGCGCAAAGTTGGCGTAAGTCTTTTAACGGTCTAGCTAACACACTAATCTATGACTTACACTAATCTATGACTTACGCACTGTACGCAGAAAAGATTATGTACTTAAACTAAATTATAACCTTAACAGGTTTTTGTTAAAAAAATTTACAAAATTCTCACCAGACTCTCACATTATTATATGTACACTTAGCTTGAAATTCTCCTTGACACGAAGTCATGCATCTGAAAAATAGTTGAAATTGAAAATTAGGCTCAATGCACATAAACCTTTTTTAGACAATGCGTAAGTTCTATAATTGATAATAAGGATTTCAAAAATCAAAAGGGCACAGTTAATGGCATTAGTTCTGATTATTGACGATGCAGCATTTTCTCGCAGGATGATCCGCAAGTTTCTGCAAGGCGATGGATATGAAATCATAGAAGCCACTAATGGGCGTGAAGGATTAGAAATGGTTCACAACCACAAGCCCAATTGTGTGCTAGCAGATCTTTTAATGCCAGACATGAATGGATTTGAATTTCTTGAGGCTTTACAAGAAGAAGGATTAAAAATTCCCACAATTATCATTTCAGCCGATATTCAGGAAGGGTCGCGCAATCAAAGTTATAATTTAGGGGCAGTCAACTTTATTAATAAACCGCCGAAAGCAAATGAATTGAGAGAGGCGGTTCAGCAAGTTATTAGTCTGAAGGAATGAAGCTTTTATGAATGTGACAGCAGATCAACTAGATGCCTTGCAAGAATTGATTAATATTGGTGTTGGTCGGGCTGCAAGTCTACTCAATGAGATGATAGACTCTCACATTTGTTTGGAAATTCCGTTTGTGAAAGTCTTGACTGCTTCACAAGCCTATCAAGAATTAGCAACACGATTCGAGCATGATAGTTTGGCGTCTGTAAGACTGGGCTTTACAGGCTCGTTTTATGGTACTGCTGGCTTGATTTTCCCAACTGAAAGCGCATCAACATTGGTTGCAGTCCTAACCAATGAAGAGCCAGGCTCGGCTGACTTAGATGCCGTCAAAATTGGCACACTGAGCGAAATTGGCAATATTGTGATTAATGGGGTGATGGGTTCGATCGGCAATGTGCTCAAGCAGCACCTGAATTACACATTGCCCGTTTACTTAGAAGATACAATTGATAATTTATTGTTGTCTACAAATGTGAGTAATTCACAAATTATACTTGCACAAGCACGCTTCACAATTAAACAATTAGAAATTATTGGAGATATTATTTTAGTTTTTGAACTCAGTACATTTGAGACGTTAATCAATGTGATTAACGAAGAACTTGGAGTAGTGTAAAAAATAAAATTTCTGAAATTTAGGTGCGAGAAATATTAAAATCGGTCTAAGGAAATGAAAAACGAAGTTGAGCAAGCACAGGAAAAGTTTAGCCTTTTAGATCGAATTCCTTTGGGAAATTTTGTATTGCATTCAGACCGCACTGTTTTATTCTGGAACTGCTGTTTAGAGGAATGGACAAAAATCCCGAGAAGTAAGATTTTAGGAAATTCTATTTATGACTATTTTCCTCATCTGAATCAACCCCGTTACGCTAGCCGCCTGCACCAAATTTTTGAGGGTGGACCCCCCACAATCTTTTCTTCTCAATTGCATAAATATGTCATTCCCGTACCCGTAGCACAAGATAAATACCGCATTCAGCATACCACAGTAACTGCTGTACCTGCATTGGATGGAGATGGGTTTTATGCCCTTTTCTCAATTCAAGATGTCACCGATCTAACGTTCCGAGTTCAGGAATATAGGAACTTGCGAGATCGGGCGTTGGCTGTAGCGAAAGAATACCAACGAGCAAAAGAAGCGGCTGAAACAGCGAACCGCATCAAAGATGAATTTCTCGCAATAGTTTCTCATGAACTTCGTTCTCCTCTGAATCCAATTTTGGGTTGGGCAAAGCTATTAAAAAAACGTTCATTGAACGAGGTTACTAGCTTGCGTGCCATTGAAACCATCGAACGCAATGCTGAATTACAGGTGCAATTGATTGACGATCTGTTGGATATTTCCCGCATTCTTCGGGGTAAACTAGCGCTTAATTTAGAAATCGTTAATCTTGTTTCTATTATTGAAGCCGCCTTAGAGACAGTGCGATTGGCAGCAGAAGCAAAATCAATTCAAATTCATCTGAATCTGAATCCAAAAATTGGATGGGTAAAGGGTGATAGCAATCGTCTTCAACAAGTTATTTGGAATCTGCTTTCTAACGCAGTCAAATTTACACCATCTGGTGGAGAGGTGGAAGTCTACTTAGAACAAATTGAATCTGAGGTACAAATTCGAGTCAGGGATACGGGTCAAGGTATTATTTCTGACTTTTTGCCATACGTATTTGAGTATTTCCGTCAAGCAGATAGTAGCATTACCCGCAGGTCAGGTGGACTGGGGCTGGGTTTGGCGATTGTACGCCGACTTGTTGAGTTACATGGTGGTAGAGTTTGGGCAGAGAGCTTTGGAGAAGGACAAGGCGCAACATTTACAGTTTGTTTGCCAGTGCTGCAACAGAGTTATGAGTTAGCAAGGGAAGATAGCAAGGTACTTAACAATTCTTATCCATATTCTATGCTCTGCACTCCGCTAGAAGGGATACGAGTGTTAGTTGTGGATGATGAGGCTGATACACGTGAGTTTTTAGCCTTTCTACTGGAACACCAGGGAGCAATTGTCACAACCGCAACATCAGCCAATGAAGCACTCGTTGCAATAGCACAGTCAAAGCCGGATTTGCTGTTGAGCGATCTAGGTATGCCAGAAGTTGATGGTTACACTTTAATCCAGAAACTGCGATCGCTTAGCCCAGATCGAGGAGGGCAAATCCCCGCGATCGCTCTAACTGCTTACGCTGGCGAGGCGACACAACAACAAGTTTTAACAGCTGGATTTCAACTGTATATGGCTAAACCAGTCGATCCTTCTAAATTGGTCACTGCAATTGCCGCACTCGTTCAAAGATTTCAATGAACTAGAAACAACCTTAACAAAAAACTACCAACACATCTTCTTACCAACATTTGAAACCTCTCAAATGGTGGTGAAGAAAAAACGTAAGCTAACTTCTAAAACAGCAAGAAATATGCTTACATGGTCGCACTATAGATTCAAACAGACTCTCAAATTCCACGCATTAAAGCGAGGTTGCGTTGTGCATGATGTCACAGAAGAATACACAGTGCGGACACGTTCATGAAAAGTTGGGAGGAAACAAAAAGTTTGTTTGTCCTAATTGCAATCATGAGATAGCTAGAGATTGGAATGGAGCCATTGTGGGATACTCAGCCTTTGGCAACTACTTTTTTGCCTTGCACCTGTTGAGTACGGGAGGCGGAGCCTCCTAATAGGCATTCCCAGCCTGAGGCTGGGAACGAGGTGACGGGGTGAGGTGGAGCCACCGGATCGAGGTGAGGGATCGGTGTCAACCAAATTACGGGTTGAGACTGATGGAATTTTCTTCTACTAAGGTAGGAGTAATTTCCGCTTTCACAGTTGGATGTGTAATCGATCGCAAAATGGGAGTGTTAGCAACCGAATTATTAGCCAGTGTGAAGATAGGATTTGATAAAATTCCAATTACGGAAGTGGCAATTAATGTCGCAATTAATCCGACTTGCATGGGTCTGTAACCGGGTAGATTCCAACGCACGTCTGGATAGTTCTTAACTGCGTCAGACATCTCATGAGGTTCCTTAACTACCATCATCCTAACGACACGGATATAATAGTAGATGGAAACTACAGTAGTGATTAAGCCAAGTAAGACTAAACCGTACAGTCCGGCTTGCCAACCAGCCCAGAATAAGTAGATTTTACCGAAAAATCCGGCTAGTGGTGGAATACCACCAAGTGACAGCAGAGCAATACTCAATCCTAAAGTAAGGAGTGGGTCTTTTTGATACAAACCAGAGTACTCTACAATTTGGTCTGTTCCTGTCCGTAAAGAGAAGAGAATCACGCAGATGAAACCGCACAAATTCATGAACAGGTAGACAAACAGGTAAAAAATCATACTGGAATATCCAGCCTCAGTACCTGCTACCAAGCCAATCATGACAAATCCGGCTTGAGCAATGGAAGAATAAGCCAACATCCGTTTCATGCTGGTTTGGGCTAGGGCGACTACGTTACCCAAAATCATACTTAAAACGGCGAGGGCTGTGAAGACAAACTTCCACTCTTCAGTTACTAGGGGGAAGGCACTCGTCAGCAGGCGGATAGCTAGAGCAAATCCAGCAGCTTTAGAACCAACAGATAGGAAAGCAATCACTGGCGTGGGTGCGCCTTCGTAAACGTCGGGCGTCCACTGGTGGAAGGGTGCGGCAGAAATTTTGAAACCAACTCCTGCAATAACAAACACTAAGGAAATGACTAAGCCCAGAGATTGACCGAATCCGTAGGTGGCAATTCCATTGGCGATCGCACTCAATTGTGTTTGTCCGCCGGATAAGCCGTACAGTAACGAAACCCCATACAAAAATACTGCTGTGCTTGAAGCGCCAATCAACAGATATTTTAGTGCTGCTTCATTAGAACGGGGGTCTCGCTTTGTATAGCCTGTGAGCAAATAAGAGGAAATACTTAGGGTTTCTAGGGAGATGAAGATCATCACTAGCTCGCTAGCCCCTGATAAAAACATTCCTCCAAGGGTAGCGCTTAGCAAAATCGCTATGAACTCGGCTATTGCAGTTCCGCTTTGTTCGACATAGCGAATTGACATCAAAATCGTCACCGCAGCAGACAAAGCAATGATACCGCGAAAGACGATGCTGAGGTCATCACTATTAAAGGCACCAAGAAAGGAACTGGGATTTGTGTTATCCCATTGGAAATACAGGGCGACGATAGAAGTCAACAAACCCGCGATCGCTAGATATCCAATCGAGCGCGAGGATGTCCGCCCTAGAATTAAGTCAACAATCAAAACCCCCAAAAGGGTAAGAATGACAATTCCCTCTGGCAATATAGTTCCAGCGTTTAACTGGGAGGCAAGATTAGCAAAATCCATGAGCTATGCAGGTTTTGGTTATTAGGCATTCAGATCCTACTGTGTTCATTCTATTTAAGATTGCTATCGTTGCACCAACAGTTGTTAGGTTCGTTAATCTATCTCTACCATTAAGTTAAATTATGCTTAAGTTTAACCGGGCAGATAAAATGTGCTATCGTTCTCGTACAATTTGTGCTTGTTCCTTCTGAACAAGGCAGAAGGGCTTCTACCTTGCGCTCTGGGCTGGCAATAGGCTTAATATAGAACCTTGGGGGGATTGTGAAAACGCACTCGTCAAAAATGCCAATTATAAGTTAAAGATTAAAATAACTGGAAATTCTAACCCCTGCTAAACCCGCCCCTCCCGTTGGGATCGGCTTTGCCAACAAGCAGGTCTGAAATTTCAAACCCAGCAGACAGTTTGTGTAAGGATTAGATGCATAATCCCAGAGCGTAAGGTCGAGTTAGACTGATACGCTCTTCATAATTTCTTTCAATTGATTATTTAGCCGAACAGCTATTCTTTTTTTGTAATTTCCATGTCAACTCTCGTCATCGTCGAATCTCCGACCAAAGCTCGTACCATTCGCAACTACCTTCCAGCCGATTACCGGGTGGAAGCGTCGATGGGACACGTGCGTGACTTACCCCAATCAGCTAGTGATATTCCTGCTAACGTCAAGGGAGAAGCATGGGCGCAACTTGGGGTAAATGTAGACGCCGACTTTGAGCCGCTCTATATTATCCCTAAAGATAAGAAAAAAGTTGTTACTCAACTTAAAGACGCTCTCAAAGAAGTCGATGAACTGATTCTGGCTACAGACGAAGATCGGGAAGGTGAAAGCATTAGTTGGCACTTATACCAGTTGCTCAAGCCAAAGGTTCCCACAAAGCGGATGGTGTTTCACGAGATTACTCAAGACGCCATTAAAAAAGCTTTAAAAAACTGCCGTAATATTGATGAACAGCTAGTTCGCGCCCAAGAAACGCGGCGGATTTTGGACAGGCTAGTGGGTTATACCCTATCTCCTTTGCTGTGGAAAAAAATTGCTTGGGGACTCTCAGCAGGACGCGTACAATCTGTAGCCGTGCGGCTTTTGGTGAAAAAAGAACGTCAGCGCCGAGCTTTCCGTCAAGGTTCGTACTGGGATTTGAAAGCAACGCTGACCCCCCCCTCTTCAACCAAAGGAGCGGCATTTGCCTCTCAACTGATTACATTACAAGGGGTGAGGGTAGCTAATGGCAGCGACTTTGATGCGGCGACAGGAACGATCGGTCGCGATCGCAATGTCGTTTTGCTCAATCAAGAACAAGCCGAAGCCCTTAGAGAACAACTTTTAGGCAAAACCTGGAAAGTCACAGAGGTTGAAGAACGCCCCGTAACGCGCAAACCTTCACCACCATTTACCACTTCTACCCTCCAGCAAGAAGCCAACCGCAAATACCGTATTTCAGCACGGGACACCATGCGGACTGCTCAAAGTTTGTACGAGCAAGGTTACATCACCTATATGCGTACAGACTCAGTTCATTTGTCAGATCAAGCCATTGCTGCTGCTCGTCAGTGTGTAGAAAACCGTTACGGTTCGGAATACCTCAGCCCCCAACCCCGACAGTACACGACCAAATCCAAAGGAGCGCAAGAAGCACACGAAGCCATTCGTCCTGCGGGTAGCAACTTCCGCACACCCCAAGAAACCGGTTTGAGCGGTCGGGAACTGCAGTTGTATGATTTGATTTGGAAGCGGACTGTTGCTTCTCAAATGGCAGATTCCCGTCAAACCCAAATCGTCGTGCAGTTACAAGTTGAAGATGCGGGTTTCCGTTCTTCTGGCAAACGCATTGATTTTCCCGGTTACCTCCGTGCTTACGTTGAAGGTTCTGACGATCCAGAAGCAGCTCTTGAAGACCAGGAAGTTATTCTACCTAATTTGAAAGTAGGATATAGCCCCAACTGCCAAGAATTAGAAGCTGTAGGTCACGAAACTCAACCACCAGCTAGATATACTGAAGCAACCTTGGTAAAAACTTTAGAAAGCGAAGGGATCGGGCGTCCGAGTACTTATGCCAGCATCATTGGCACAATTATTGATAAAGGATACGCTCAGTTGGTGAGTAATGCGCTTGTCCCAACTTTCACCGCTTTTGCTGTCACAGAGTTGTTAGAAAAGTACTTCCCCGATGTCGTCGATCCAAGCTTTACTTCCAAGATGGAGCAAACATTGGATGACATCGCTACTGGTGAAGCACAATGGCTACCTTACTTGAGATCGTTCTATTCTGGAGACAAAGGTCTAGAAACCCAAGTTAAGGAAAAAGAAAACCAAATTGATGCCAATTCAGCCCGGACAGTAGAACTGGAAAATTTAGATGTCAAAGTTCGGATTGGAAAGTACGGTGCTTATATAGAAAAAGAAAATGGAGATGAGGTTGTTACCGCCTCAATTCCTAAAGATCTGACACCAGCCGACCTCGATCCGCAAAAAGTAGAAACAATCCTGCGACAAAAAATCGTCGGTCCCGACGAAATTGGAACTCATCCAGAAACAGGCGAACCGATTTACCTGAAAATTGGACCTTACGGACCTTACGTTCAGTTGGGTGACAAATCGGAAGAAAACCCCAAACCAAAACAAGCATCCCTACCCAAAGGAGTTACATCCGAAAATATTACCCTTGAAGTCGCAATTGGTTTATTGGCTCTACCTCGGAAATTAGGACTTCATCCAGCCACGGGTGCTGAAATCCAAGCGAACCTGGGACGCTTCGGTCCTTACGTTGTTCACAACCAAAGTGGCGAAAAAGAATATCGCTCCCTAAAAGCTGGCGATAATGTGTTGACAATAACGCTAGAACGTGCTTTGGAATTGTTGTCGGAACCAAAAAAGGGGCGTAGTTCTTCCAGTAGCAAATCTAAAGCAGCTGAAAAGGAATTAGGTCCTCACCCAGAAGATGGTGAACCAGTTAACATCTACAAAGGTCCCTATGGACCATATATTAAGCATGGTAAAACCAATGTGCGAATTCCAGAAGGTCAAACGGTAGAGGATATGTCCCTAACCTCTGCCTTAGAGCTATTGGCATCTAAAGCCTCAACTGGAAAAGCTGGAAAATCTACTCGCAAAACAACGAGTAAATCAACAACCTCCAGTTCTAAATCTTCTACCAAGTCCTCAACCACCACTGGCAAAAAAACGAAGAAGGCGAGTTAGTTAGTGGTTGGTTGTTGGTTGTTAGTTGTTAGTCGTTAGTTGTTAGTTGGGGCGCTTGACCTTGTGCCCTTGCTATTTATTATAAGGGCCAACCAACAACCACTAACCACTAACCACTAACCACTAACCACCAACCAATTTTTCTGATAAAATAGCAACACAGCCAAAAATCGGGGCGTCGAGTACATAAAATACAGGTTACATCCTAAGATGGCGCATACCCAATTAGAAGGGTATGGGAGAAACATATCTATCAGCCAAAAGTGCAAAGATACTCCAGTTTCTCCGTGTAATAATAAACATATTGAATGAGTAGCTTAGGAGCGTTCAGTTCAATGGACTATATAGAAAACCTGCTAGAAAAACTTAGGGAACTGGCACAAAAGTTGATAGAAGCTCTTCTGGGACCAGCCGCAGAGCCAGAACCGGAATTGATTCCAATTCCGGTAGAGGACCGTTCGCGCCGTAGATAACAACAACACAAGGTGCAAGGCTTGTCATCAACCTACCTGAGTATTCTAGTATTGCACGGACCTAACCTTAATCTTCTCGGACAGCGAGAGCCAGGAATTTATGGTGCGCTGACACTAGCCGAAATCAATCAGATTTTGGAAGATGAAGGTGAAAAAGTGCAAGCAAAAATTTATCCAATACAATCAAACCATGAAGGTGCTTTAGTAGACGCTATTCATGAAGCACTGGGGCAACATCATGGGATTTTGATTAATGCTGGCGCGTACACCCATACAAGTGTGGCGTTACGAGATGCGCTCGCTGCTGTTAATTTACCGACAGTAGAAGTGCATTTGAGTAACATCTACCGCAGGGAAGAGTTTCGCCATCACTCGTACATAGCTCCAGTAGTTATTGGGCAAATTAGCGGATTTGGTGTGAGAAGCTATACGTTGGGCTTACAAGCGTTAGTGTACCACATAAGAAAATTATGAATGATAAATGATGAATGATGAATGCTAAATGATTCATAATTCATCATTCATAATTCATAATTCATCATTTTTTATGCGTTATTCACTTTTAAATCGCTGCTATGGGGTTTTACTAGGGGCAATTATTGGGGAAAACATAGCTTTCAGGAATAAAGATTTTTCTGAAAATGTACAAGTGTGCTCGAAAGAGGTTTCACATTGGAGTGAAGTAGCAACTTCTTACACCGAAACTTTGATTGCGTTTTCGCGTCTTGAAACTAGCGATCGCTTGTGCAAGCAAGAGCAAGGAATACAGTTAGAAGATAGTTTGTCAGTTATTCCCGCCGTTCTACCAGTGGTGCTGTTTTTTCATGAAAATTCAATAAAGTTACGCCAAAATTTGATAGCACTTGCAGAATTTTGGCAGACAGAGCCAATTATCAGAGATGGCATGCTAGCGGTGGGTTACGCGATCGCTCAATCTCTGACGGAAAAACAGACTCGGGCTACCCTTATCCCCCAAACCATTTCCTTTCTGGGAGAAACACCAACAAGGTTGCCACAACAATTATTAAAAGTTAAGAATTTATTAGAGAGTGGAGCGGGGTTAGACAGCGCCCAAGCTGAGTTAACCAGAGAAGAAAAGCCAGGAAACGTCATAGCCATGGCATTTTACTGTTTTCTCAGTACTTTAGAAGACTTTCGTCTCTCAGTTTTACGAGCAGATAGGTTGAGTCGTTACTCAAAAACCATTGGTACAGTAACGGGTGCTTTATCAGGAGCGTATAACAGCAATTCAGGTATTCCCGTGACTTGGCAAATCTCTCTTGAGCGTTCAAATTTAGCTCAAAAGTGGCAAATGGCTAACTCTGATAATATGTTAAGATTAACAAACACACTAATGGCAGTGTGGTCAGGAGTGTATGATATTGGTCGTGATTCAAATGAGTTTGGGGAAGAAAAGAGTTTAGTGGGGCCGAGCTTCAAGTCGTCCTTACAAGCAATAGCAGCCCCTCGCGTCATTCGGCTGCGCTAGTTCTATTCCCATACTTTTATACTGTGACGTATATTCCAACACAAGCAAACAAATTTTACCAAAATACAGTATATTTGAATACTAGTACAAGAGTGCTTTTACTTATATAAAAAAAGAACGCAATACATAGTGAGGTGTAAGTAACCCTAAACAAGGCTTTACTCAAGTCTCAATCCAAAAACCAAAATCGTAATTCTCTTGGAGCCATTGTGACAAATCTGCTTGAAGTGTGTTTCCGATCCGGATGGTGTTGTTTTAATTTGATAACGTAAGGAACTGCGGTCATAGGAAATGAAAACGCAGCAATTTTTTTTGTCCGTGACCCAGAAATTGATTGAATGGCGGCAACATTACAAAGAGTTACGCCATCAGTTCTATGTGTTCGACAAAAATGAGACAGACAAACATCAAACATTAAGCTTGGCAAGATCAACTAAAAAGACGGTTAAAAGGGAACATAGGGTTTATACAGTTGTTCTGAGTTGTCTGAACGGAAAACGTTCCCCTGTTATTTTTGCGATCGCAGTCCTATCACTGACAGGAGTTTTAGGACAAAAATTATATAATCAACCGCAGTTGCAAATTGGGGCTATTGCGCCACAAACCATTAGAGCACCCGAAGAAGCCAGAATTGAGGACAAGAAAAAAACAGAAGAACAGCGAAAAGCAGCCAGCACAAGCTCCGCACCCGTCTTAATGGTAAATCCACAAATTAATGAAGAAATTTATCAAAATTTACAACAAATTTTGAGTGAAGGCAACAGCATTCGCTCATCTCTGGGAGCTTTTCCGTTTTTTGATACTTTTATTTTATCTGTATCAACCCAGCGTTACCTGCGCTCGTGTTCTCATTGGGAATGGCAAGCGCTGTTAATTGCTGTCAACAACAATAAAAAACACAAGCAAGGGCTATCACATAAAGAACATCGTAACCTGGGAACAGAGGATTTAAAAGCCAACAATTTGTTCCAAAACCCTGACTTTGCCCAAGCCGTGCAGGAATTAGAAACATATCATTTATCAACATCAGATCAAAACTTATCTTCTCTCATCGCTCAAATTATTAAAGTCCGTCAAGGCTATGCCCAAGCAAATACGAAACTTTCTGACTTGATAGGGGCTAAACCCGAAACAGTTTATGAAGCAGTTTCCCTTCTTGACATCTCAGATGATGATTGGGCAAAGACACAAGCGGGAATCCAACAAACTGCACGCAAAATTCTCACCCAAGGTATACCCTCAGGGCTTCCTCCTTACATTATTAAAGATGCAGTTACTTTACACGTACAGACTATAGTACCCAAGGAAACCGAACCTTTGGCGATCGGACTTTTGTTAGCGGTACTGAAACCCAATCTTCAAACTGATAAATTACGAACGCAACTGATAGCAGCAAGAGCGGCGGCGGGTGTCAAACCCGTGATGGTGACTGTGCGAAAAGGTGAGTTGATTGTTCGCAGGGGAGAAAAAATTACGGCATTTGATTTTGAAGTTTTGGAGCATTACCACCTTATACGTCGGGAGATTAACTGGCAAAGATTGATACAAGTGGGAATAGCGGTGACTGCGGCAGTTAGCTTTTTTGCTCTTTTGGAACGGCGAAGTCGGTGTAAATTACGACAAAGCGATCGCCTGCTTATATTATTGCTAACTCTTAGTACACCATTAGCGATCGTTCTGGGTACGCCACACACAACTTGGAGTGCAGTGGGTTTATTATTGGGTAGTTTTTACGGGCCCCGTTTGGGAATCGCAGTCATAGGGCTACTGTCGATATTGCTACCAATAAGTTTAGATATTAGCAAAGCAAGTCTTTTAGCAGGGACAGCAGCAGGAATTTTAGGCAGTTGCATGGCGCAAAAACTCCATTCCCGTGAGGAACTAGCGCTTTTAAGTGTTGCGATCGCATTAACTCAGGGAGGTGTTTATCTAGTTCTCAGACTGCTACTGAGCGCAGCTTTAGGTGTTTTTCCGTACTATACAGTTATTCAAAATGCTGTGTTGTTTGCATTGTCCAGTTTAGCTTGGAGTATTGTGGCATTGGGGTTAAGCCCGTATTTAGAAAAACTCTTCGATTTGGTGACTTCAATCCGTTTATCAGAATTAGCAAACCCCAACCGTCCTTTGTTAAAAAAACTTGCGACTGAAACTCCAGGGACTTTTCAACACACGCTACTTGTTGCTACCCTTGCCGAGGCCGCTGCCAAGTCTTTGAAATGTAATGTTGAACTTGTACGAGCGGGGGCATTATATCACGATATTGGTAAAATGCACGACCCTATGGCATTTATTGAAAATCAAATGGGGGAACCCAACAAACACGATACAGAAATTAAAGACCCTTGGAAAAGTGCAGAAGTTATTAAAAAGCACGTGAGTGAAGGGCTGGTGATGGCAAGAAAACACAGTTTACCTTCCCTAATTCAAGCATTTATTCCAGAACATCAAGGAACAACGCAAATTGCTTACTTCTATCACCAAGCGCAACAAATGGTGCAAGCAGATCCCAGTTTAACAGTCGATGAAGCTGATTTTCGTTACGAAGGTCCCATTCCTCAATCGAGAGAAACAGGTATCGTTATGTTAGCAGATTCCTGCGAAGCCGCTTTGCGATCGCTCAAAGAAGTTTCCCCAGAACAAGCTTTAGTCATGCTCAATAATATACTCCGAGCTAAGTGGCAAGACAAACAATTAGAAGCATCGGGATTAACACGAGAAGAAATGTCTCAAATTGCAGAAATTTTTGTACAAGTTTGGCAACAATTTCACCACAAGCGCATTGCTTATCCTAAGTCGAAATAAGCCAATTTTGGATTTTGGATTTTGGATTTTGGATTGAAATAACGTTGCCCACCAAATATGCTATAGCAATCCTATTTGAGATGCAAACAAGGAAGACAAGGAGGACAAGGAAGACAAGGAAGACAAGGAAGAAGTGTTTGTAAATCATTTAGGACTGCTATATCACTTTTTTATAAAACTTCACCTAACAGATGCATTGAATTTTGACAAAATATAGCGTTTACCACCTGAAAGGAGAATAAATTTATAGATTTATCAGCGTTCGTCTGCTACAGGCTGCGGTTTTATAAAAATTTTTCATTTAAAAGAGGGAAATCTAAAAATGAAATACATCTGTGT
Source organism: Scytonema sp. UIC 10036 (assembly GCF_009725235.1). Next base: position 49,709 of record NZ_WJFC01000052.1, on the reverse strand, counting down.
ATTTTGTGCTTCTAGAAGAGGAGCACAACCAGCTTACAAGGAGTTTTCCGTATAATAAACAGATAAGAAAAAAATAACTCTTTCCTAGTCTCCAATCCCCAATCCCCAATCGCGTTCATTGACTAAATAATAAAAGTGCTGTTTGAAATAACCCCACAACAAAACCTAAAATCCCACCTAAATTAACAATTGCTTGCAATTCGTTTTTGACAATTCCTTCAATTGCTGCTTCTAAATCAGCAGGTGACGTAGATTTTACTCGGTCAACAATCACTTGGTCAATTGACAAAATAGGAATTACCTGAGCCACTATAGCTTCTAAATCTCGTTCCAAATACCTCTCTAAAATCAGAGCGAGTTCTTTACTGACAACTTCTAAGGAAGCATTCACAACAGGTGAAGTGCTCAGGCGGTTAACTAATAACATAGCTATATGCTCCCAGTCTACAGAGCCACTTAATCCTTGGAGTAAATCGCTACCTCTCGTTTGTAAGTACTGGCGCACACTATCGCGTGTCGTTTTTCGCAATTGTCGCACCGTACCTACTGGTAGATTTTGTAATGATAAGTTTTGTAAAAATTTCTTCAGGCGATCGCGCACCTGTAGTTCTCGCATCAATTCCTGCAAACGAGCATTGGTAGCATCTTTTTCATCCAAGCAGTAAGTCCGCAAACGGCTGAGAGTATTCCGCAAACCAAATAGATTTGCTACCACCCAATAGGTACCGCTAGTTTTTTCCCGAAAGCTTTCATCAATAGCTTGGATGGTGCGATCTGTCAAAAAGTCAATGACCGCCTGTCGCATTATATCTGGAGGAATAACGACTTGTAGCAGCCAATCTGCGAGACGAGTTGCTTGTTCATCAGTTAATTGAAATTCCAGTAATATCTGGTCAAAAATTTGATTAACCTGCGTTTCCAAAAAGTCTTCTCGCCGTGCGAGTACCCTAAGTAGGCGTGGTAAAGACTCTCCTAACAAATCCCGCAATATTCCTGACAAAATCTTAGCGGTTTTCTGCTCGCGATCCGATTTGATTTGGTCAATTCCTAAGCGCAGTATCCAAAGAATTGCTCCTTGTACGCGTTCGGTTTGCAACAATCGTCGCGCCAGATTTTGCAACTCTTCTGGAGTCAGCAGTGACCCCATGATTGTGTTGGAGATATTTTTAGCAAGCCTTTCTTGATTGCGAGGAATTAATCCAGGGGTAAATGGAAGTCTTCGCCCACCGATATAAATTGCTCGGTAGGGACGAAACAACATTTTGATGGCTATGTCGTTAGTAAAATAGCCAATAATTCCACCCGCTACAGGGGGAGAAACATAAAGCCAAAGATGAGACCAATCCATTGAGTTATTAGTTCTTAGTTAGTGGTTAGTAGTTAGTAGTTAGTTGTTGGTAGCTACTAACTACTAACCACTAACCACTAACCACTAACCACTAACCTTTCATAAGCACTAGCACTCCCATCATACCGTTCGCAAGAGGGTAGTGTGTGACAGTCGTAAAACCAACTTGACGACCAATCTCCATTTGTTCCGCTCCTGTGGGAAATCGGTCTAGACTGGGACTAATATAAGCGTATTCGTCCTTTACTCCCATGTAGTTTGCTATGGGAACTACGAGATTGTCCAAATACCATTGTTGAAAAGCACGCATTTGAGGATCGCTGGGACGGTGAAAGTCTAAAATCGCCGCTTTAGCACCTTTTTTCAAAACACGATGTATTTCTTTTAAGCTTTGAGGAATGTTTGTTACATTTCTTAATCCATAACCCATTGTTACGGCATCAAAGCAGTCGTCGTCAAAAGGTAAATTTAACACATCAGCTTCTATCCAAGTTATGGGAGATCGGGGATACTGACTTTGAGCGCGAGATCTTGCCACCTCCAGCAACTCATAAGAAAAGTCTACTCCAAATACCTGCCCTGTGCTTCTCACTCGCCTTGCTAGCATAAAAGATAAATCTCCACTTCCACAGCACAAATCAAGACTTGTATCACCGGGTTTAACTCCGCTCCATTTCACCGTCATGTCTTTCCAAATGTGATGCTGTCCCAAACTCAACCAGTCATTGAAGCGATCGTAAACAGGAGCAATACGGTCAAAAATGGTACGAATTTCATTATGAGTCATTTGTCGGCACTCAAAAGTCCAAGCTAAGAAATTTTCATAAATATATAGGTTTTGGATATAGGTTTTCGCACGATTGATGGTTTATAGTACCGAGTGAGTGGCAAAAAAGTCAGTCACGTTTCAATGCGGGAGGAACTGCTCGATAGTTATGAGGCAACTGACTTTCTAGTACTATCATAATGCTTTCAGTCAAGCCCTCTTCCATGATGGAAAGGCTGCCCTCTGCCTCCTGTGTTTGTTACAGCAATCGTTTCTGCAAAAGTACTAGCATTTCAGTTTAAACTGAAAGTCCGTCTTTAAGGAATACCCACAGCTTTACAATAAGCAATCATGTCTAAGGTTCTTGTCTCCGATCCAATCGATCAAGTTGGGGTTGATATCTTATCCCAAGTTGCTACAGTAGATGTTAAAACAGGGTTAAAACCTGAGGAACTCATAGAAATCATTGGTGAGTACGATGCACTCATGATTCGCTCTGGAACCCGTGTCACCCAAGAAATTATTGAAGCTGGCACCCAGTTAAAAATTATTGGTCGCGCTGGCGTTGGTGTTGACAATGTTGATGTTCCTGCAGCTACACGCAAAGGAATTGTGGTTGTCAATTCTCCTGAGGGCAATACGATCGCTGCTGCAGAACACGCACTGGCGATGATGTTGTCCTTGTCCCGCCACATTCCTGATGCCAATGTATCCGTGAAACGCGGGGAGTGGGATCGCAAAACTTTTGTTGGTGCTGAAGTTTACAAGAAAACTTTAGGTATTGTAGGCTTAGGCAAAATTGGCTCCCATGTTGCGGCTGTTGCCAGAGCAATGGGAATGAAACTGCTAGCTTATGACCCCTTCATCTCTACAGAAAGGGCAGAACAAATCGGCTGTCAATTGGTGGAGCTAGATTTGTTATTGCAGCAAGCAGATTACATCACCTTGCACATACCTAAAACACCGGAAACCACGCATTTAATCAACACTGAAAGATTGTCAAAGATGAAACCCAGCGCCCGGATTATTAACTGCGCTCGTGGCGGGATCATTGATGAAGAGGCTTTAGCTGTTGCCATTAAAGAGGGTAAAATCTCCGGTGCCGCATTGGATGTATTTGAGAAGGAACCCTTGGGTGAATCATCTTTAAAAGCGTTGGGGAAAGAAGTTGTTCTCACCCCCCATTTGGGCGCTTCCACGACAGAAGCACAAGTGAATGTAGCGATAGACGTTGCGGAACAAATTCGGGATGTGTTGTTAGGGCTACCTGCACGTTCAGCAGTGAATATCCCCGGACTCAGTCCTGATGTGATAGAAGAACTCAAACCCTATATGCAGCTAGCAGAAACCTTGGGCAACTTGGTGGGACAGTTAGCTGGTGGACGGGTGGAATTGCTCAATATCCGACTCCAAGGAGAACTGGCAACAAACAGGAGTCAGCCTTTGGTTGTGGCATCCTTAAAAGGATTGCTTTACAAAGCACTGCGGGAACGGGTAAATTACGTAAATGCCAGTATTGAGGCAAAAGAGCGGGGAATCCGCGTGATTGAAACGCGAGATGCGGCAATTCAAGACTACGCTGGCTCTTTGCATTTAGAAGCGACTGGTTCTCTGGGTACTCATGCTGTAACTGGTGCTTTGTTGGGTGATGGAGAAATCAGACTCACTAACTTGGATGGTTTTCCAATTAACGTCCCCCCCAGTCAGCACATGTTATTCACCCTGCACCGAGATATGCCAGGGATTATTGGCAAATTGGGTTCTCTATTGGGCAGTTTTAATGTCAATATTGCCAGTATGCAGGTAGGTCGCAAAATCGTTCGCGGTGATGCCGTTATGGTTCTCAGCCTTGACGATCCCCTACCCGATGGGATTTTGTCTGAAATTACCAAAGTCCCTGGAATTCGCGATGCGTATACGGTAACACTGTAATTAATTTTGGATTTTGGATTTTGGATTTTAGATTTTGGATTGTGGATTGTGGATTGTGGATTCTAGATTGAATCAAGAGTCAACAGTTTACAGTTATATAGTCAATAGCACAAACTTAATCCTCCCAATCTAAAATCCAAAATCTAAAATCTAAAATTGTATGGCAAACACGTGGTGGGAAGTACAAATTCAATGTGAACCTGCGCTGGAAGAGTCTATCTTTTGGCGTCTGGAAAATTTTGGCTGTCGCGGAACCGCTAGCGAACAGAAAGGGAGCAATTTTTTAGTACGCAGTTATTTGCCCCAGTTTCAAGCACATCTTTTGGATTTGGCAGCGCTGTCACTGTGGTTGCGGCAAGATGCTCTGTGTATGGAACTTCCCATACCTGTGGTGCGGTGGGAGTTGATTGATGAGCAGGATTGGGCAAGTAGCTGGAAGCAATATTGGCAACCACAGGAAATTGGCGATCGCATTTTGATTAATCCTGCATGGTTACCAGTACCGGAAAATACCGAGCGTCTGATGATTCTTTTAGATCCTGGTGTAGCATTTGGTACGGGAACTCATGCGACAACTCAGTTGTGTTTGGAATCTTTAGAAATGCGGTTGAGCAATCTACCAGAGTCTTTTACAAGTCAAGAGCGGGTAAACGAAGATGTGGTAATTGCGGATATTGGTTGTGGTTCTGGTATCCTTTCTATAGGAGCACTGTTACTGGGAGCAAAGAAAGCCTACGCAGTGGATAACGATCCCCTAGCAGTGAGATCGACTATAGAAAATCGTGCTATGAATGGTGTTAGCCCAGAAAGGTTAATCGTAGCAGAAGGGAGTGTAGACGTTTTAACAAAACTAGTTCCGCAACCAGTAGATGGTATTGTTTGCAATATTTTGGCAGACGTAATTATTAGTTTGGCACCAGAGTTTAATGCGATCGTCAAACCGAGTACTTGGGGTGTTTTCAGTGGAATTTTACTCGAGCAATCTAAAGCTGTTGCTGATGCTTTAGAGAAACAGGGTTGGGTTGTGGCTACTCTTTGGAAGCGCAAAGAATGGTGTTGCTTAAACGTGCGGCGATCTTAACTCACCAATTTATTTTAATGACTATATTAATTCTTGTGGACGTACAGTGGTAATGCTCGATGTAATTGCAAAATCCTTGGGATTAAAAGTCAAAAGATGTGTAATTTCACATACGAGCATAACTGCTACGATACGAGCATCATGAGTCTGCTTACCCATGACTAAGCTAGTTGTAACTAAATCCAACCAGTGAGAGAAAATCTGTGAGGATTCTTCTAGCATGGGGAAGCGAGCACACAATCTGTCTACTGTGTTTCGCGTTTGTTCTACAGTCCACCCTAAACCATTGACTTCAGTAGGACGAGTAGCAACAACCCAGAATTCAACAATAACTTGGGCTGTTAGGAAACATTCATCTCCTCGTTCTAGTAAAAAAGACACTGCGTCTCTTGTAAGGCGATGCTGTACATCCGAAGGATTGCAAAAGCGCAAAACAACATTAGTATCAAGTAAATATTTTGTCATTCTTCGTAAATACTGTCGCGGCTAAAGGCTTCATCAGGTAAGCTTACACCGCTTTTGGGTAGTTGCGAAACCCATTCTCGGAAATCCTTAGCCCGTTCTGCTGGTGTTAACTTTTGCCACAATGGAACAGAGGATTCAACTTGTTTAGATTGAAATTCAAGAAAGGCGATAAAATCAAAAATCTTCTGGAGTTGCTCCTCGTTGAGCTTATCTATTTCTTCCTTAATTTTTTCTCTCAGCATATTTAAGTTTTCCTGTAAAATGTAAGTGCAAAATTGATTTAAGGCGTTCCTAAGTAGGTAGACTCAAATTTTTATAACTGGACAAAGGCAGGAGGCAAAGGGGAGAAGGGAAGAGTAGTTGAATTGGGTTGACATTTCTCTATAGAAGAATTTAACTATGTTCACTGACTTATTATGACTAATTCTAACTTAAATCATCAACCAGATAATACTTGGAGAGATTTAATCCCAAAGCATCCGGGTAGCTAATCGTTGAGCAATCGCAAGAAAAGGTTGTGAGCTTCCTTGCAAAATATAAGTTGGCAAGAAAAAACATGGCTCTGTAACAATCGGGTAAAATATTTTTATTCCGTTTGTAGTAGCGCTTTAGCGAATGCATCGCAACTACAAACTAGCAATGGTTATTTTTGCCGACTGACTTACCACGAAAACTTACAAGACAAGAGTTGAAAATTATAAATTTTCTATAAATATTCTTTAATCAAACTATTTTTAGCAGCAGTACTAATAGAAGGATTATTATCATTGGCTAAGTTCTTAAGAGTAGCGATGGGAGTACAGGAATTATTTGCTACAGCAACACGCACTTTTTCATTTCTATCTTTCGCTAATGTCTCTAAAGCATCAGTGGGAGTATTTTTGTTTTGAGCGGTTATCAATCGAACGTTATCCATCATATCTCGTGCTAACTTCCGTAAAGTGCTTTCAGAAGTTTGAGTATTAGCTGCAACAAAAAACGGACTTTTTCGCACTTATCTTCAGCTAAATAATCCAAAGCCTGATTTGGAGTGTTCCTATTTTCAGCAACTTTCAAACGAACAATATGCGCTTTATCTTTAGCTAAATTTTCCAATATGGTTGCTGTAGTTCTGAAATTAACAGCAACTGTGGAGCGAATTTCTTTATACAGTTCCCAGAGAATATTAGAGTTGCATTAAAACCAGATATGCGTTTATTTGCTTATGGAAACACAGGAGCAGAAAAACCTGAGGACTTGTATTTTGAAAAATTTGAATTAGCACCTGAACCAGATGAAGATGATGGACTCGCTTGAACTGATTATTTTAGATGTGCCGAGCGGGAATTAATAATATTGTCACTCGGACAAATTCTCGTCCAGGTGACAACTAAGATTAAAACTCGATTTCAAAAGTTTTAGCTACTCATTTCGTCTGAGTTATTCAATAACTCAAGTTCTTTCTATATCAACGGAGGGATTTCTTTGCTAATAATTTGATTACATACATCCACACACTCATTGCAAATATAGATCGGGACATTGAGCAGTAGTGGACCTGCAATCAGAACATTAACCTGTTCCCTGCTTTTGTTACAAAATGAACAGCAAAGTTCTGGCTTGATTTGGATATTGGTATTAGTGGTCATTGTCTTAGACTCCTTAAATGAAATAGATTGAATTTGAGTTTGAAGAGGTAGCAATTGTTCTCTGAGTTGATGGCGAGCTTTGTGCAAACGTCCCTTAACTGCACTAACTGAAATATTTAGGCGAACTGCTACTTCTTGTAAACTAAGTTGTTCGTGATAGAACAGCAAAGTCGCTTGACGATTACTTTGAGACAGAGTATCGATCGCTTCTAGTAACGCAGTGCGGAGTTCTTTATGTTCCGCTACTTGTTCGGGAGCAGGTGAATTCTCATCAATCAAGAATGGCGCATCAGCTAAATCTCCCACCATTGCTTCTAGGGAAAACACGAGCACCTTTCGACGGCGCAATTCGCTGCGGCAAATATTAAGCATAATGCCATACAGCCAACTTTTAAAGCGCTTTGGCTGATGAAGTTTCTCCAATGAAAGATAAGCTTGCAGCATGGCATCTTGCACAAGATCGCCAGCCAAATCCTCATCGCCGAGCATTCGCTCCGCAATGCGTTGAAGCATCGGCTGATAACGCAACACCAGCCGACCAAATGCAGCTTTATCTCCCTGTCGTGCTAAAAAAATTAATTCTGGATCGCTTTGCTCTAACACACCTGACTTGCTCAACGACTCTACTTAATAGTGGCAAAGTCAACAGCAAAGGTTACTGATTACGACAGGTTGGGGTTAAATGCTGAAAAGTCACCCGAACTGATTTGATATCGTTTCTGTATGAAGATGTATCTCATTAGCCCTTGCCTTGCGGGCTTTGTTTGTGTAGCCCCATATTTCCTATGTGAAGGCATTTTAAGCCAACCTCATATAGAAAGCTTTATTTAGTGGGCTTTAGCCCTACCTACAAGGAATTTTGTAATAAATACGGAAAAATGGGAGGCGGTTAAATACAATTTGTGACAACTTTTTTACCTCCCATTCTATTTGTACTTAGTTAAGTAGTACGACGTCACCCAAGTGGGTGCAATACTGCAAGAGATCTCGGAAATTGTAGGTTGGGTTAAACGATAGTGAAACCCAACAAATGTCTGTAAATGTTGGGTTTCGTTCCTCAACCCAACAAACGTGTTTTCGCCTTTTTAGGCTTAACCGACAAGTATTGCAAGTGGGGTGAAGTCTTTAAATCAACGTATTCAAATGTTGTAGCAACTGTGGTGCTTGTAGGACACCTTCAATCCGATCTACAGGCTGACCTTGTTTAAACAGCATAAGCGTTGGTAAAGCTTCAATCCGATACATTGTTGCCAACTGAGGATACTTTTCAGTATCAATTTTAACTACCCTGATACGTCCCTGGAGTTGGGCGTTGACTTGCTCTAGAATGGGACTCATCATGTGACAAGGTCCGCACCAATCAGCGTAAAAATCCACTAAGACAGGAACATCAGAACCAGATAGCATTTCTTCAAAGCTGTTGAATTGCTTTTTGGTAGTCATGTAATACCCACCAATTTTTTATAGTTTGATTTTTCAATGGTAATCTCTGCTAGCAGCTATCCGCCCAGTTTCAACGATTGTTTTTATTGTTGCACTCAGATAGTCCTATCATGTATAGCGCGACAACAATGAAAGGGAACGCTCAATGGACTTATTGCCAGAAAATTTGCAAAATTTACGCGGAAAAGTTGCTGTGGTGACTGGTGCTTCACGAGGAATTGGACGTGCGATCGCACTCGAATTGGCAAAACTAGGCGCAAATGTAGTGGTCAACTATGCCAGTTCCAGCAGTGCGGCTGACGAAGTTGTCAAGACAATTACCGATGCTGGAGGAAATGCCATCGCATTACAAGCAGACGTGAGCAAAGCTGACCAAGTGGAAGCCTTAGTCAACACGGTTATGGAAAAGCTCAGCCGAGTTGATATTTTCGTCAACAATGCAGGTATAACTCGCGACAATTTACTTTTACGAATGAAGCCAGAAGATTGGCAAACCGTCATCGATCTCAACCTTACGGGAGTCTTTCTCTGTACTCGTGCCGTGAGTAAAATTATGCTCAAGCAACGTTCTGGGCGAATCATCAACATTACCTCCGTTGCAGGGCAAATGGGCAATGCCGGACAAGCCAATTACAGTGCAGCAAAAGCAGGAGTTATTGGCTTTACCAAAACAGTCGCTAAAGAATTTGCCTCTCGCGGTATTACCGTCAACGCAGTTGCTCCGGGCTTTATTTCCACGGATATGACAAGCGACCTAAAATCTGAAGAAATTCTTAAATTTATCCCCCTAAGCCGATACGGTCAACCAGAAGAAGTGGCTGGGATGGTGCGCTTCTTAGCTGCCGATCCAGCAGCAGCATATATTACCGGACAAGTCTTTAACGTCGATGGCGGAATGGTAATGTAGCAAAAATTATGAATTATGAATGCTGAATGATGAATAAATTATGAATTATGAATGCTGAATGATGAATATACAATTCATAATTCATAATTCATAATTCATAATTCATAATTCATAATTCAAGCCGTTCGTATTTTTTGCAAAACCACGAAGCCTAAGAGAGAGATGATGCCAACGGTAGTGGCAAACATCTGTAGTAAGCTCATATTTTGCAATCTCATAGCCAACAAATTGCAAATCAAAGCAATTGACCAAAGAGTCAGCGCCGCATGACGTTGAGATAAACCCCATGCAAGCAAGCGGTGATGTAGGTGGTCTTTCCCAGGAGTACTCAGAGGATTTTTCCCTGCCATCAAGCGTCGGATAAACACTTGAGTAGTGTCTAGCACTGGTAGGAGTAGAAATAAAACTGGAGCTACTAAAGAGACAGCTGTGGGGGCTTGTAAGTTTCCTAAAATACCCGTAGCTGCTAAGACGTAACCAAAAAAGTATGCTCCAGCATCACCCATAATAATGCGTGAGGGGTGGAAATTATGACGTAGGAAGCCTAGCGCTGCTCCTCCCAATGCTGCCAAAACTAATGTTGCTGCAGCACGGTTGGGAACTTGGGCTGAAACAGCTAGTAGACTCATGGCAGAAATAAAACTGACTCCTCCAGCCAAACCATCCATACCATCCATCAAGTTAATAGCATTGGTGATTCCTACCACCCACAGTACTGTTAGTAATATCGATAATATATAGTCGAACGGAGTGCCAAAGGAAACATTCATAGTGATCCGATTGGCAACCAATAACAGAGCTGTCAGTATTTGAATTAATAAACGAAAAAGAGGAGGCAAACCGAACTGATCGTCAATAAAACCGACAAGTACTAAGATCGAACCACCTAGTAAGATAGTGAGTACCTGAGCCAGTACTCTTTCGAGTTCAATAGGTCGTAAGAGACTGGCAAGTACCACGGCGGCAATTACACCTGCATAAATAGCCAAACCTCCTGCATTAGGCAAAGGCTCGCGATTAATCCGCCGTGCATTTGGTTGGTCAGCCCATCCAACTTTCAAGGCAAACTTACGGACTGACGGAATCATCCGCCAAGTAACTGCATAAGCTAAGAGAAATGTAAAAACTACTGCCAACCAGCCGGAACCACTGGGTTCAGCAATACCTAGGTAACGAAGGGCGTTGTGTATATTCATCTAAACTCCGTAGGATACCCTACCCGATAACGTTGTAGGGTAGGGAGGAATGCGGCTCAACCTTAATGGCTCAATGCCATTAAGGTTGACAATTTCTGAGTTGACAACACGAGAAGACCCGTGTTTCGCCTTATCAATCGGACTTTACTAGCAGCAAATTGTTAAACTAAGCCGCTCCGTCACCAGAGCGACTCGTCTTCAAAACCGGACGTGAAAGTTTCCCCTCATCCGGCTCCTCAGTAATTTGGTGCTTGTCCAAGTGCATACCTCCAACCAAATCATCATCGGCTGTTTTTGTATCGTGGCAGTGTCTGTGTAATAACTGGAGATTTTTATATTCGTCTTTACCACCTTTGCTTAGGGGTATTTTGTGGTCAATTTCCAGTACATCTTCCTCGCGGAAGTACAGTCCGCAATGAGCGCATTTTCCTTTTTGTTGCTTTAAAAGTGTTGTCACTCTTTTTGGCACTTCGGGGTGTGTGCCCATTCTTGAACTCCAATAAATTAGGTTGCCATCGTATGGACTGGCTTCGCCTTTAACTTTTATATGGCGAACTATGGGTGTATCCCTATGATTAATTAACCGCAAGAGATTGTTACCTTTGTTCGGCGTGGCGAATACCCAATTATTACCGCCAATGGTTTGCCAGTATTTCTTAGCTACCCATTTTCCTGATTTATTTGGATGACGGCGTTGCGCCCAAGCTTTAAGTTTTGGATACATGAGATTATCGAGACTGGAGTAAGCTTCTTTGCTGACTACCGTCGAATAATAGTTTGACCATCCTCTAATTACCGGGTTGAGTCGGCTGATTAGCGCCTCTTGTGGCGCTTGCTTATGGTCATCGATGATACTAGTTATTCGTTCGTAATGTATCCTCTGCTTTTCTTTGCTTGGGGTGATGATTGTTTTGAAGCCTTGTTTTGAGTGGTATTTACCCACTGGGAACTGCCTAACATTAAAACCAAGAAAGTTAAATCCTGGTTCTTCATTTTCATACTTATTTAAAGTGTGAGTTAGGCGTGTTTTTGATGGCTTCAATTCCAAACCCATGCCTTTTAACCACTCAGATATAATTATCTGGCATCTTTGGACAACGGTTAAATCTTCGTGGATAATCACGAAATCATCGGCGTACCGAATAACGGATGGTGGTGTTTGCACCTTCTTCAACTTTCCTTCAAACCTTAGCGTTTTTTGGAGTTTGCGAACTGCTTTGACATCACCACGCGCTGAGGCTCTGTAGATTCTTTTTTGCAACTTGTAAACTCGTTTTTCTAGCTGATGCCAGTTAACGTGCCTCCATTCCACCATCGATTTGTCATTCACAGTTTCATGATTTTGCAACTCCTTCAAGGGTTGGGTTGCTTCCTCAATTGATTCTGTTATGACTTTTCGTGTTTTAGACATATCTATTGCTACTGTGACTCTACATTCCAAATTGCCGTGAGTCTGTCAGCATATCCTTGCCATTACAGCAGGGCATTCGCTTATGACTCAATCCTACCTATCTATTGCTTGCGGTTAGCACCTGCTTGAGTATCGACCCCTCAAGAGCAAACAGTAGGTAACTCGTTCCAGATGACCGTAGGTTGAACCTTTAGAGTTGACGCTATCCACCGGGTTTGTTAGGGGTGCTTGCTGGTCAATAGGACACTTGCCAGCCCATTATCCTTTGCCTTTTGGCTCCAGTGCGATAAGCCTTATTTCACTGGTTAAGCGTGTCGATGGTTCAGGCGCGTCTTCGCTTGCGCTACTCATGGGTTCATGCTCGAAGGGAACCAGTTTTAGGCTGCCAGTTTTACCTCCTTTTTCACCCCGCTTTAGGGATTGATGGCTAGTCGCTACCCTAGGGGTGATGCTGTCACCGCTGCACCTGCGGGGAGGGATTTCTTCTTAGTACTAAGATTTACTTAGAGTCACCCTCACGGTCATCTAGTTGTCAAGGTTCTGTCCCGGTTTTCCGGTTCTTTTTTCCCTTGCCGCTCATCCTTAAGCATTTATGCTCATTTCGAGCGAACGATTCGCACGTCCCAGTCGCTTCCAGTCAAAATCGCTAACTGAGACTTGTTTTTCGGTATCACCACTCACCCAACCACGATATGTCTTGCCAGCTTTTAGGGCAACAACATAATCACCTAGTTGAAGTTTTGCCATTAAGTTTGCCTGCTTGTCTTTAAGCTTCAGTTTTACCTTGTACTCGTTGTCTATTGCTACTGTCTTATATGATTGGGCATTGGGCATTGGTTGTTGATACTTCTTCCTTGTCTCCCTTGTCCTCCTTGTCTCCCTTGTCCCCAGTGCCCAGTCCCCATTCCAAGCACCTACATATTAATCAATTTTTTCCAAACAATCCGCAGTCTTTGCCGGAAAAATTAGCACTCTTGCCTTCTGAGTGCTAAATTGTAAAACAGGACGTGCTAGAGAACTAAAACATGGCGAAAATTGTTTCATTCAATGAGGACTCTCGACGGGCGTTAGAACGAGGTATCAACGCTCTAGCTGATGCCGTGAAAATTACTTTGGGGCCTAAGGGTCGTAACGTTCTGTTGGAGAAGAAATTCGGTGCGCCTCAAATTGTTAATGATGGTATCACCGTTGCTAAAGAAATTGAACTAGAAGATCCCCTAGAAAACACTGGTGCAAGACTCGTCCAGGAAGTAGCATCGAAAACTAAAGATGTTGCCGGGGATGGGACTACCACTGCAACCGTATTGGCGCAGGCGATGGTCAGGGAAGGTTTGAGGAACGTTGCTGCGGGTACTAATCCTATTGCGTTAAAGCGGGGAATCGACAAAACTGTTGAGATTTTGGTACAAGAAATTGCCGCAGTGGCAAAACCAGTGGAAGGGTCTGCGATCGCACAAGTGGCTACAGTTTCGGCTGGTAACGACGATGAAGTCGGGAATATGCTAGCTGAGGCGATGGACAAAGTCACCAAAGATGGTGTAATTACCGTAGAAGAATCTAAGTCTCTGACAACCGAACTGGAAGTTGTTGAAGGGATGCAGATAGACAGGGGTTACATCTCTCCCTACTTCATTACCAACAACGAGCGGATGACGGTAGAATTTGAAAATGCCCGCATCCTAATTACTGATAAAAAAATCAGTACAATTCAGGATTTGATTCCTGTTTTGGAAAAAGTCGCTCGTTTGGGTCAACCTTTGTTGGTAATTGCTGAAGATGTCGAAGGGGAAGCTTTGGCAACTCTGGTAGTCAACAAAGCAAGGGGAGTACTGACTGTTTGTGCTATTAAAGCACCTGGGTTTGGCGATCGCCGCAAAGCCATGTTACAGGATATTGCCATTCTCACCAACGGACAGTTGATTTCCGAAGAAATAGGTTTAAGCCTAGATGTTGCTTCTTTGGAAATGCTGGGAACTGCTCGTAAAATCACGATTGATAAAGAAAACACAACCATTGTTGCTGCAGGTGACAGCACTAAAGCAGACGTGCAAAAGAGAATTGGTCAAATTCGCAAACAACTCGAAGAAACCGATTCAGAATACGATAAAGAAAAATTGCAAGAGCGCATCGCCAAACTAGCTGGTGGTGTTGCGGTGATTAAAGTTGGTGCAGCAACAGAAACCGAACTGAAAGACCGCAAACTCAGAATTGAAGATGCTCTTAACGCTACCAAAGCGGCTGTGGAAGAAGGTATAGTTCCTGGTGGTGGAACAACCCTCATTCACTTATCCCAGAAAGTAGCAGAATTTAAAGAAAGCCTCAGGGGCGAAGAAAAGATTGCGGCTGATATTGTAGCGCGATCGCTCGAAGCGCCCCTGCGCCAAATAGCAGACAATGCAGGCGTTGAGGGTTCCGTCGTTGTTGAAAGAGTACGAGAAACCGATTTCAACATTGGCTACAACGCGGCTAATGGGCAATTTGAAGACTTAATTGCTGCGGGAATTATCGACCCTGCAAAAGTAGTACGTTCAGCGTTGCAAAATGCTGCTTCTATTGCAGGAATGGTCTTAACCACCGAAGCACTCGTCGTTGAAAAACCAGAGAAGAAACCACCAGCCGGTGCGCCTGACATGGGCGGTATGGGCGGTATGGGTGGCATGGGCGGTATGGGTGGCATGGGAATGATGTAACCCTTTTTATACCATACCGTAGGGTGGGCATTGCCCACCTTTTTTATTGCTTTAAATGAAAGAAAGCTCTGGCATTTTTGACATTTAACGGAGAATTACCTCAAAATCTCTACGAATTTCTCCAAGTTAATTTACGAAATTATTTGCTAAAATGGAGCACACCCATGTAGCAGAGCGATGCCCGAACCCTAAAAAATTTAGAATCATCAAAAACTATTATGACCCAGCAACCAACAAAACACCCGATACGCAGAGGTAGGATATTCCCTGAACATACGATACCACCTGAAGAACTAGCAAGACGAGAAACTGAACGAAAAGAGCGCTATCAACATTGTCGCCCAGTCTTTGAAAGAGTCCGTGATGAATTAATAGCGAACCATTACAACTGGTTTATGATTATTGAGCCAGATAGCAGTGAGTATTTTATCGATCTAAATGAAGATGTTGCCATACACAAAGCTCGTCAAAAATACTCAAGAGGTACTCTTGTGATCTTCCGCATTAATGAGACCGGAGCCTGCGGAATGATATGATTGTAGGTAAATTTGGTGACATAGGAGAGTTATTGTTTGAAATAGATTTGATTGCAGCTAATAGGGAAGTATTTCCAGTTGATGCGCTTCTAGATACCGGATTCACAACAGGTTGGTTGGCGATTAACGAGCAAAATGTTGATGCCTTAGGATGGGTTTCTATTGAACTCAATCGCACTATGCGAACAGCACAAGGTGAAAGCACGTTTGCTCTCTATGAGGGCAAAGTCATACTAGATGGAGTTGAGTATGTTATTCCAGTTCACGTTGGACGAGAAGTTTCAGAAACTCTGATGGGTCTGCAGTGGCTGAGAACAAAACGGTTAGTAGTGGATGAAATTTTGGAAGTACTAACGTTGGGAGCAAGTGAATAGCGAAATATTTGTTGATTTGTAAGGTTCTGTTCAAGACATTTTGGCATCGTGGCAGTTGAGAATTTTTATAAATCGGCTGGATACTTTATATCTTTTAAGATTTAAATATTTCCTACTAAAGATAGATTTTTACAATTGGATGCGATCGCACATCCTGCAATAGTTTAATTTTTTCTTTATAGATAATTTTTCATGACTAATATAGTTTACAAACAGATCGTTGTTTGGAAAAACTCTAAAATTTTCCTTGTACGTCGCGCTTTTTTACGGCTTACCCATAGCCCTCTTTTTCAGAGCATTTACCCATAGCCCCCTTATTAAGAGGGTTGGGGGGATCTACAACTTGTAGAACCTTAGAAAATAAGTTGAGCTTGCGTAAGCCCTGTTTTTGCTGAAATTGGGTTTACCATAAAAGATATTTCCTGCAATTTTCCATATATACAAGTGCATAAGTTGGTTGTGTTGACACTTATTAATAAATGTGTCAGCCAAAAAATCCAAAGATGTAAAGAAATGTCAAATTAAGTGATTGAGTTTGTAGTTGCGATGCATGCGCTAAAGTGCTACTACGAACCAGTAATTCTTAGTTATGTGCCGAGTTAATTTATTTTTTTTACAAGGTTAGCCCTGTATTCAGATTGCAAAATTAGTTCCAAGGACTCAATTTTATGGTTTCCACTACACAACCAACTTCAAATGTCACAGAAACTCCTGTAAGCAGCAAACAACCAGGAATGGGTAGTATTGTTTACGATCGCGGTACGGCTTTTAGAGTGTGGGCACCATTTGCCAAAACAGTCCATGTTGCCTTATATGAACAGGAAAATCAGGATAAGGATAAACCACAAAAACTTATAGAACTAGCTTCTGAAAACAATGGTTACTGGTCAGGTGATGTGGAAGATATTAAACCGGGACAACTTTATAGATATCGCATCGTTAATCGAGATTCAGGACAAGTTCTGTGGAAAATAGATCCTTATGCCAAAAATCTAACGAATTCAGTTGGTAAAGCAATTGTCAGCCGATCTGATTTTGAATGGACTGATGATAATTTTCAGATGCCCGATTTCAACTCCCTAATTATCTATGAGTTGCACTTGGGTACATTTAACGATACGCCTCATGGAGAACCAGGAAATCTAAATAAGGCGATTGAGAGATTGCCTTATTTGCGAGATCTTGGAATTAATTGCATTAACATTATGCCCACAGGTGAATTTGCAGCCAATTTTTCCTGGGGATATAATACTGCTTTTCCATTTGCTCTAGAGTCTACCTACGGTCAATTAGATGACTTTAAAAATTTTGTGAATGCGGCTCACAATTATGGTATTGGTATCATCCTTGACTGTGTATACAATCATTTTGGACCGAGCGATTTACAAGATGGATTGTGGCGCTTTGATGGATGGAGTTTAGATGACTGGGGTGGAGTTTATTTTTACAACGATGGACGTGCCATAACGCCTTGGGGAAATACTAAACCCGATTATGGCAGACCGGAGGTGCGTCAGTTCCTTAGAGATAATGCCATGTTCTGGCTGGGGGAGTGCCACTGTGATGGGTTGAGGATAGATAGCACCAGTAACATTTGGGGATTTGATAATGGGAAAGGGTGGAACAATGATGGTTTTAATCTGCTGCGTTGGATTAGCGATGAGATCAACTACTTTTTCAAGTACCCCAGACACAAAATTTTGGTTGCTGAAGACTGGCATAACGATGGGTGGTTAACTAAACCGACCCCTGAAGGGGGTGCAGGAATGAGTGCTGAATGGCACTGGTTTATTCACAATGTCCGACACGAATTGGAAAATCCTTTGGATGAGTATCGGAACATGAATGAGGTTGCCAATGCGCTTTACGGTCGTTTCAATGGCGATGCTTTTAAGCGAGTGGTTTATACAGAATCCCATGATGAAACTGCTAATGGAAAAACTCGAGTCAACAGACAGATAGACCCCAATAACCCCGAATCATGGGTTGCTAAAAAGCGGTCAACTTTGGGGGCTGCAATTGTTCTCACTGCACCAGGAATTCCTATGATTTGGCAAGGTCAAGAGTTTCTAGAAGTGGATCATTTTCGTGATGACGATCCTTTGGACTGGGATAGATTGCAGCGCTTTGCTGGTATTCACGACCTTTACCAACGCCTTTGTCAATTGCGCCGCAACTGGGATAATAATACTCGCGGTTTGAGAGGACAGCATATCAACTGCCATGTGGTCGATAACTTGAATAAAGTAATAGCTTACCATCGTTGGGATCGAGGTGGTGCTGGTGATGACATTATTGTCATTTTGAATTTCTCCAACCGCTATTGGGATTCTTACCGAGTGGGGTTACCTCGTTTGGGTACTTGGTGGTGTCGCTTCTCAAGCGATTGGAATGGGTACAGCAACGATTTCAGTAATTTTGGCGGACACGCTGTTAGTGGCGAATTTTCTCCTAAAGATGGAATGGCATACAGTGCGGGTTTTGCTCTTGCTCCTTACAGTGCTCTCATTTATTCTCAATGACAGAAAATTAAATTGTTAAATTTTCCTTTGCCCATCACAAATGATAGAAATTGCAAATTCTACAGTCAATGAAACGCCAATTATAAATATTCGTTAATTTATATAAATATTCCTAAAGCAGGTTGTCCGATCGCAGCAACCTGTTTTTTCATACTAGTGACGAGTCAAAAATATTCATGCCGAAGAAAGTGCGTCGATCTTCTAAAATGGCAAAAAAAGTTCGTCAATCTCCTAAAATGGCAGGAAAAGTTCGCCAACGGCGTACAACGGCAAAAAAGAACCGTGCCTCTTTTCAAGAGGTTAGTCAATCTCCTATAGAGAGATATTATCACCAACCGGGCACTATACCTGGATTTCTTTATATTCCTCCAGGTTCTCCACCGCCAAAGATATCGTTAATTGACTATAACGCTGTCAATATTATTCGTAAGGAAATAGCAACTCCAGAAGAGTGCGCTGTCTACTTAGATACACGATCTATTTCCTGGGTGGAGGTACAAGGTCTTGGAGATGAAGACGTTTTGCGACGCTTGGGTAAGGTGTTTGGTTTGCATCCTCTGGTGTTAGAAGATATAGTCAATGTGGCAGAACGCCCAAAAATAGAGGAATATGAAGCTCAATTGGTTATTATTTGCCGAATGGTCGTACCAAAAGGCACAGACCAAGGCTTTCACAGCGAGCAAGTGAGTCTGGTATTGGGGGAAAATTACTTGCTTTCGGTACAAGAAGAACCAGAATATGATTGTTTGGAGGGTGTGAGAGCAAGAATTTGCAATAATAAAGGTATTATTCGGAAGCGTAGGGCTGATTATCTGGCTTATACTCTGTTAGATGCAATTGTAGACGGTTTTTTTCCAGTTTTAGAACGGTTTGGCGATCGCATTGAAGAGTTAGAAAACGAAGTCATTGAGAACCCCACCCAACAAACACTACAAAAAATTTATGAAGTCAGAAGAGAATTATTGCAATTACGCCGTTATATATGGCCTCAACGGGATGCCATCAATTCACTGATTCGGGATGGCAATGAATTAATTCGGGATGAGGTGCGAATCTACCTGCGAGACTGTTATGACCACACAATACAAGTCATCGATACGATCGAGACTTATCGGGAACTGACATCTGGGTTAATGGATGTTTATCTTTCGGCGGTGAGTAACAGGATGAATGAGGTGATGAAGTTTTTGACCGTTATGTCATCAATTTTTATTCCACTCACCTTTATTGTCGGAATTTATGGTATGAACTTTAATACAGAAAAATCCCCGTACAATATGCCCGAACTCAATTGGTACTGGGGCTACTTTCTTTGTTTGGGTGTTATGGGAGCGATCGCAATTACTATGGTTGTCATTTTTTGGCGGAAAGGCTGGTTCCAAAACTTCTCAAAAGTTAATAGTGATTCCAACAAGTGAGTTTAATATTCTTTCAGTAGTACAGGAGGCTATATAGAAAATATGAGAGATGGTGATTCAAATTTACTGGTTTTAACACTTTATGTCATTGGCATCACTTACACTTTCAACCAAATGGTTGACTCTATTGATGACCAAATAAAGCTGGAATTCAACAAAGCAAAGGTAGATGAACAACTGAAAGAACAAGAACTTCAAGGCACAATTGGAGTATCTTTCTCGCTGAAACCAATGTACTCAATAAAAGATCCAAAAGACTTATCTATTAATATTGAAAACAAATCTGAGGATATCATAATATACGTAGACTGGGACAATTGTACATTTATGGAATTTGATGGAGTTTCACGGCGCGTAATGCGGGAAACTCCAGTGGACAAACCAGCTATAATCCGTGACTTAGCCGTACCCCAAGTGCCGAGTGCAATTGTTCCGAAAACAACTTTAAAGGAGAAAATTTCATCCGAAAGTGTCTTCGAACTCGATATGGAAAAGAGAATCTATAAAGCACGAGACGAAGCATCAATAGCCAATGTCCTGAAATGGAAATCAAGCCCTGTTAGGGCGCAAAAAAAAGAATTCAGCAAGTTCATGGACAGAAAACGCAACTTTGACTTTTCGCTGAATTTGGTGCTAAGACTGGCAAGTAAATATGTCGGTCTTGCCCCAGGTAGGGATTTTCCTCCCGTGTGTATTGTCAACTGTCCCTTTACAGTCAGAAAGCTTCCTTGGACTTATGCTCTCCCTTGGAATAAAAAAAGGTAAAAAATGCAACAACCTGGAAAAAACTTCTAGCAAAGCAAAAAAATTAAGAATTTCATCCTTAATGTTGTCGAACATTCATACTTTCTCAGTCATCCAAGATTACACTGGTTATAAGGAGAGAGTAGGCGCAGGCGGTTGCAGGTCAGCTTGAAGAAGCTAGCTTGAGGAAAGTCCGGGCTCCCGAAAGACCAGACTTGCTGGGTAACGCCCAGTGCGAGCGATCGTGAGGATAGTGCCACAGAAAGATACCGCCTTCTGAATGATGAATGATGAATGATGAATGATGAAAAAGCTTCAGAATTCATAATTCAAAATTCATAATTCAGTTGGTAAGGGTGCAAAGGTGCGGTAAGAGCGCACCAGCACGACTGAGAGGTCGTGGCTCGGTAAACCCCGGTTGGGGGCAAGGTAAAGGAACTACGGTTGGTCTTTTACCAGTTCCGCAAACAAGAGCCGCTAGAGGCGTCTGGTAACAGGCGTCCCAGATAGATAACTGCCCTTAAAATGTAAGAATGTTTTACAAAATATTTTTACATGAGAGAACAGAACCCGGCTTATGTCCGACTCTCTCCTTATTTTTGTCATTTGTTATTTGTGAGCTTGTCATTTGTACATGACCAATGACCAATGACCAATGACCAATGACCAATGACCAATGACCAATGACCAATGAGTCTTGCTTATCCACGCCGTCAAAGGCAGCTAGAAAGTTTAGTAAAAAAATTAGGTCTGCCAATAGCAGCTCCTATAAAGTGGCAATTGCTGGATTTAGCATTGACTCATCCTACAGTCTCTGAGTCAGCTAACTACGAACAGCTTGAGTTTGTAGGCGATGCTGTCGTCCGTTTGGTGGCAGCAGTTGTCTTGTGGGAAAGTTACCCAGATTGTTCGGTTGGGGATTTTGCAGCAATCCGTTCGGTATTGGTGAGCGATCGCATTCTTGCCCAACTAGCAAGAGAGTATGGTTTGGAGTTATACTTACTAGTCGCTGGAAGTGCTACAGCTGACAAAATTGGTCAAGAATCTCGACTGGCAGATGCTTTTGAAGCAGTTTTGGGAGCATTGTATTTAAGTACTCAAAGTCTTGAATTGATCCGTCCCTGGCTAGACCCTCATTTTAAACAACTCACTACAGAAATTCGTCTCGACCCCGCCAGACTAAATTATAAAGCGGCTCTACAAGAATGGACGCAAGCCCAGCATAAAGTACTACCAGAATATCGAGTTGTAGAGAAAACTCAACCACAACACATTCAAGAACGTTTTCTTGCAGAAGTATGGCTGCACGGACAAAAGCTTGGAGAAGGGAAAGGGCGTTCAATCAAAGCAGCAGAACAAGCAGCCGCAAAAGTTGCTTTTCTCGCACTTAACAATCAAGAACAATCTTGATTGGTTAGTGGTTAGTAGTTAGTGGTTAGTGGTTGGTGGTTAGTGGTTAGTGGTTGGTGGTGAAGACGAGATTGAGTATTGTAAAACATTGACAGTTGACTCTTAAGAGCTGAGCATTGATTAAATAACTCATAATGACTAACCATTGTACGGGTGCAATGCCTTGCTCCCCTACTAACCATTAACCACTAACTACTATCTATTAACAAATGATTAAAATTGCTGTAATCGGTGTTGGACGTTGGGGAGTACATTTGTTGCGGAATTTTCTCGAACATCCGCAAGCTAAAGTCACAGCAGTCGTAGATCCAAGCCCTGAAAGGTTGACAGAGGTAAAACAGCAATATCATTTAGATGACACAGTACTACTTACTACTGAGTGGCAAGCAATACAACAAGTTGACGGTTTAGAAGCAGTTGCGATCGCTACACCTGCAAGTACTCATTACTCCCTAATTTCTGATGCTTTGTGTTGGGGTTACCACGTTTTGGCAGAAAAACCTCTGACTCTTAACCCTAGTGAATGTCGAGAACTTTGCCAACTTGCAGAGCAACAGAAACGACAGTTGATGGTTGACCACACCTACTTATTCCATCCAGCCGTTAAAAGAGGAAAAGCAGTAGTTCAAGCAGGACAATTGGGTGATTTACGTTACGGATATGCTGCTCGCACCCATTTAGGACCAGTCCGTCAAGATGTTGATGCATTGTGGGACTTAGCCATTCACGATATTGCGATATTTAATACATGGCTGAATCAAATACCCATAAAAGTTGAGGCTAGGGGTAAAGTTTGGTTACAACCAGGGCTATCAGATTTAGTGTGGGTGACGCTGACATACCCAAACAACTTTCAAGTTTATATTCATTTATGCTGGCTAAACCCTGACAAACAAAGACGGCTGGGTATTGTGGGCAGTCGTGGTAGTCTCATTTTTGATGAAATGTCACCTGCATCACCGTTAACCTTGCTATACGGAGAATTTGAACAACGAGAAAACAAATTTATTCCTACAAATCAAAGACAAGAAGTCTTGGAAATCGAAAAAGCAGAACCTTTAAAGGACGTATGCAATAGCTTTATTAATTGTATTCTTAATAATCTTCCCTCAGAAACTTCATCGGGTTGGGTTGGTACAGAATTAGTACAGATTCTTTCTGCTTTGACAGAATCTCTCAACCAAGATGGCAAATCTGTATTGGTGGTTAGTAGTTAGTGGATAGTGGATAGTGGTTAGTGGTTAGTAGTTAGTTAGTAGGGTTGGGTAAGCTTTAGCCCTACCTACTGTACGGGCGCAAAGCCTTGCGCCCCTACCAACCACTATCCACTATCCACTAACCAATTACAATTTCATATCTTGCATTTTAAATTTAGAAATTTTAATTTCTTTATTTAAATTAGAGGGTAAGAAGTTGCCTTTATGGTTTGTATCTCCTACTTGTGTCGTTGCAGTTACTTGTCTACTTGGAGAGGAAATAGTCATATTTTTTGAGCCTGCTCGATCTTCAGATTCACTTAACAAAGAAATATCAATTAAAGGCAAAGTGATTGTAACTGTTGTCCCCAAATTACTACCCTGACTTTCGAGGGTAATAGTACCGCCCATAAGTTCCATTAAGTTTCGTGATATTGCCAAACCCAATCCCGTACCGCCAAATTTACGAGCATTGGCATCATCAACCATGACAAAGGGACGAAAGAGTTTTGATTGTTGTGTTGGATCGATCCCTATACCTGTGTCTTTAACTTTTATAATGACCTCAGCTTTATCATCACGATGCTGAATATCTGTAGAAATTGTAATGCTTCCTTCCTCAGTAAACTTGGTAGCATTGCCAAGAACATTAATAAGCACTTGTTTTAGCTTTGGTGAATCAGCATTGACTGGTATGACTTCTTCTAGCTGCGGGATATTTAATTGCAAACCTTTTTTTTGCACGTTGACAGATTGTATGTTGATAACGTCCTTTAAAATCTGTGTTAAATCCACAGGTTTTAGAACGACTGATAGCTTGCCAGCCTCTATTTTGGAAATATCCAGAATATCGTTAATAATTCCTAACAAGTGAATTGCTGTATCATCAGCACGCTTGAGAAATTCTAGTTCTTCTTCTCTGTCATCACACATCCCTTCTCTTACTATGCGAACACAATTAATAATGATGTTAAGCGGATTTCTTAATTCATGAGATGTTGCTGCTAAGAATTGAGTTTTCACTTGATTGGCATCTTTCGCTTCTTTCCATGCTAATTCCAACTCTTCTGCCCAAACTTTAAGGCGGTTCAACATTTGATGCAGCGCTTGAGCTAGTTGGTTAAATTCACGTATTTGGAAATTGTGAGGAACTGGTTGTGTAGATTCGTTGAGGTGGAGATTTAAAGCATAGTCTCTTAATTTTTCTACAGGACGGGCTAAATAACGAGCTACATACAGTGAAGCTAATACACTTGCTCCAATCAAACCAAATGTTAAAACGGCAAGAATAATTTTTATTTCTTGAAGCCCGTAAAGAGCATCATCTAAACTAGTGACTGATATTATGACCCATTTTCTGTTTTGTCCTTCTGTAAGAGGGCTTGGAATAGCTGTATATCCTGCCAGTAATTCTTCACCTTCATGTTCAAAAAATAAATGTAGAAAATCTTGCCTTCCTGCCAAAGCGTTTTTAACAATGCTTTGTAATCTTGAAGCGTCAGCGTGTTGTTTTATATTTGTTCCTACTCGCGATGCTATTGGATGTGCCAGAATTGTTCCATCATCAGAAATAATAACTGTAGACCCGGTTAATAAGCCCAACTTATTGCTTATTCTTTGCTGCATTAGGACTGATTTAAATCTCAATACATAACGCATATTGTCTTCACTATCGTACACGGGCGCTGATAGCATAAGTTGCAGGTTATTTCGTATATCTTTTTGACCGGTTGTTCCGACTTGTGCTGGTAATACTGTCTCCACATTAAAGCCTTCACTGGAAAAAGGAAATTTTACCTCTCCAAATGATTTGATGCCACAAGTACTAGCTAAGATGTCATTACTTTGGGGATCGATTAGTTGAATGCAATCAATTTGTTTTGGTAGTTGTTTCGCAATCTTGGTTAGAAATCGCTGCACTTCTATAGGTAAACCCGATCGCACAGTCGTTGTTTGACTTGCATTGATTAAATTGATTTTTAAAGCAGCACTCGCTTCTACAAGCTTCTCGCCCTTAATAATGGCACTTTCCGTTAAATTTTGCCGTGCTGTTTCCAGCAGACTAGAGCGTGCCTTTTTATAAGCTACAATCTCCCCTATCAATAAAACTGGAACTGACAGTAGCAAAATTTTTGACACTAAAATTCTCCGAAAGGATGATTGACGGGGTTTAGCCATCGGCAGTCTCTCTTAATTATGTGCCAATCACAGCAGCAACTCAAAGAAGTTGCTATTGTTCTTGAGTTACAAAATTCCCTATTCTACAATCCTATTTAAAATATAAAAGAGTTCAATAGGAAAAAGAAGTCAAGTATACAAACCCTCATAAAAACGCTTGCCCATGCAACTGTCATTTACGTGCAAATCATCATGATGAAATTTCATTCGGGAAAGTTTCCAGCATTGTATTGTTAAAGGTAACAGGTTTCTTTGAAAACATACAAACTATCAATCTAATTGAACTGTGCAAGACCGTCCACATACCATAGTAATCTTAGCAATGAGTGCTGATGGCAAGATATCAGATGTCACGCGATCGCCTGCTCGCTTTGGTTCAAAAACTGATAAAGCCCATCTCGAAGAACAAATTGCTTTGGCTGATGCTGTCATATTCGGTGCTGGTACTCTCCGCGCCTACGGTACAACACTCACCGTATCACACCCACAACTGCTGCAACAACGAGCTCGTGCGGGAAAGCCTCCTCAGCCGATACAAATAGTAATTACACGTTCTGCTCACCTAAATCCGGAAATGCGCTTTTTTCAGCAAAAAATTAGCCGTTGGTTACTAACTGCATCGCCAGGAGCGCTTTTTTGGAAAGAACGTTTAGATTTTGAGCAAATACTAGTTTTTGAAAAACCAACAGGAGAAATTGACATAGAGGCTGGTTTAAAACATCTGAAAAATTTAGGCATAAAACGTTTGGCTGTTTTGGGTGGTGGTGAGTTAGTCTCCTCAATGCTGGCAATAAATTTAATTGATGAATTTTGGCTCACTATTTGTCCGTTGATTATAGGTGGTGCAGCCGCACCTACACCAGTAGAAGGAAATGGATTTTTATCCGATTTAGCGCCGAGCTTGCAATTGTTAGAAGTTCGCACCATCGAACAAGAAGTCTTTCTGCACTATTTTCTTAAGAGGTCAAAAGAATAGTGTTAAAATTTAATACAATTCTCAATTTAGGTATTTTGACCTTTAGCAAAATTTCAGCGTCGTTTTTCCTCTATAGAAAGACAGCGTTAGAACTTTCAAACCTCACAAGTTTTTTTATGAACTGGCTAGCCCACTTGTTTTTGTCGGAAAAGAACGTTGAAAGTCGCTTGGGAAACCTCCTTGCCGATTTAGTCAAAGGTTCAGCTCGCCAGAATTTGAATTTTGGTATCCAACGAGGTATAGAATGCCACAAATTTATTGATAGTTTTACAGACTGCCACTTCATTGTTCGATGCAGCAAAGGCAGAATTAGTCAAGAATACAAACGATTTGCTGGAATACTTGTAGATGTCTTTTACGATTACTTTCTAGCAAAAAATTGGTCTGTGTACTCAAATATACCGCTTGATGAGTTTACAACCCAGATATATGAGTCATTTCAAGCTTACCCAGGGCAATTACCCCCATCGGTAAGAGCGATTTTAAACCGGATGGCTGCTGAGGACTGGTTGGGATCTTATCGCAACTTGGCTGGTGTGGAGAACACCATTAGGAGGATATCTCACAGACTGTCAATGCGGCTATCTAAACCCTTCACTTTAAACCTAGCTGTCAGCGAATTAATCACACACGAGCGCGATCTGGAAAAGGATTTTCGGGAATTTTTCCCAGAATTACTAGCTCACACCCAAAATTGGCATCTTGCTTAGTATTTACTGTAAAAATGTTGGAACAACTAAAGCCGCGTTATTCAGTTGCTTGGAACAACAAAATTTCTGAAGTACCCAAAGAAGCATGGGATGCTTTGGCTTTACCACTCAAAACCCCGTTTTTAGAGTGGGAGTGGTTGAATAATCTTGAAACTTCCCAAAGTGCCACTGCTAATACTGGCTGGTTGCCAAATCACTTAACTGTGTGGCGGGACAGAACACTCATAGCTGCTGCGCCTTTATATATTAAAGGACATAGTTATGGCGAATTTGTTTTCGATCACCAATGGGCTGACTTAGCACAACGTATTGGTGTAGAATATTATCCAAAAATGTTGGGAATGTCGCCCTTTACACCTGCCGAAGGTTATCGATTTTTGATTGCACCAGGAGAGGATGAGTACGAGCTTGTAGGAATGATGGTGCGTGAAATCGACGGTTTCTGTACCAAACACCGTATTTCAGGCTGTCATTTTCTCTACGTAGATCCACAATGGCATCCCATTCTCGAAAGTCAAGGTTTTACCCCCTGGCTTCACCACAGCTACATTTGGCAAAATTCTGGGTTTAATACTTTTGATGAGTACTTGTCAGTTTTCAATGCCAATCAACGTCGCAATATTAAGCGGGAACGTAAAGCAGTGGAAAAAGCAGGTTTGAGATTACAGCCGTTGTTTGGTGATGAAATTCCTAAATCCTTATTTCCCCTCATGTACCAGTTCTATGCGGACACTTGTGATAAATTTGGCTGGTGGGGTAGTAAGTACTTAACAAAGCGGTTTTTTGAACAACTACATACCCATTACCGCCATCGGGTTGTGTTTTTTGCCGCTTACAACGAACAGGATAACCGTCAGCCCGTGGGGATGTCTTTTTGCTTGGTTAAAGATGAGCGGATGTATGGGCGCTATTGGGGTTCTTTTCAAGAAATCGACTGTTTGCATTTTGATGCTTGCTATTATTCACCAATAGAATGGGCGATCGCAAACGGGGTTCAATTATTTGACCCTGGTGCGGGTGGACGGCATAAAAAACGTCGGGGTTTTCCAGCTACTGCCAATTACAGCCTGCATCGCTTTTACAACAATCGTTTGTCACAGATTCTGCGTCCCCACATTCATCAAGTGAATGAACTCGAACAGCAGGAGATTGAGGGAATTAATGCGGAGTTACCATTTAGTCAAAAGGATGGGTAATTTGTCATTGGTCATTGGTCAAAAGTCATTTGTCATTGGTCAAAAGTCATTGGTCAAAAGTCATTGGTCATTTATAAAGGTTTTTACATTTCTTTATATAACTGCTTCGGCTTTCCGCTTATCCACTGAGTTAAGGTAAAGAACTAAACTTAAGAAGGGGTTATGTAAAGGTAAAAGCTCCAGTGTTTGAATGTTAGTTTTAAGGTGAATATGGATTTGACTGTTTCAGATTTAGCGGTAATTGATGAAAAGCTTTCTCAGCGTCATATCGATCTCGATCCCGGAGGGTATTTCATTATTTACCTGAATCGGGAAGAAGGTTTAATTTGTGCTAAGCATTATACAAATGTTATTGACGATCGCGGTTTAGCGGTGGATCCTGAAACAGGGCAAGTGATTCCCGCACGAGGCAAAGTAGAACGAACTCACACTACAGTATTCAGTGGCAGAACAGCAAAAGAACTCTGCATTAGAATCTTTGAGGAAACTCAACCCTGTCCGGTCACTCAGCTAGACCACGCTGCTTACTTAGGTCGGGAATTCATCCGCGCCGAGATTGCTTTGGTAACAGGGCAAGAGTATGTTCAGGATTAAAAAGTTAGTGGTTAGTGGTTAGTGGTTAGTGGTTAGTGGTTAGTAATTAACAACTAACAACCAACAACTAACAACTAACAACTAACAACTAACCATTCGACGATGGCTGATTAATCTGATAAATGTAATATGTTGCCATTGGGATAATGGTTGCAGCAATGAGAAGCCCTATCACCCAAGCAGTTGCATTCCCTTGGTTGGTATCTTCTGCTTTTGTGAAGGTGCCTTCTACCTGTACTTTCTCAGCTATTTGGGGTGGTCCTGGATCGGGTTCCCCAGAGAGGACAGTGACAATGCGATCGCTCGCGTCTAAAAACGCCTGGTTGTACTTGTTGCCGTCCCGCAATGGTGCTGTCAGGGTTTCAGTAGCTACACTGTTAGCAATGTCATCTGACATCACAGATTTTACTTTGTCACCGGTAACGATTGAGATACCGTTAGTTAAGGTATCAATCATCAGTAGTGTTTGATTTGCTTGCGCTTCTTTTGTGGGAAACCATCTTTCAAAAAGTTGTTTTGTGAAAGTTTCAGGGGTTTCACCATAATCAAGACGGCGAACTGTAACAAATCTAACTTCATTACCCGTTTTGTTTGCCAGGTTTTCAAAAGCGCTGCTAATTTTGCCTTCGTTAGAACGGCTAATAACTTCACCTTGATCGATAACCCAAGTGCTACCTGGTGTGATATCTGGTATTTGATACACGCCTGTAGCCAGAGCAGGCATAACAAACACAGAAGAAGCAAGAACTACCATCACAAGTGGCAGAAACAGTAATTTGATATTTTTTGTCAAATTACCGACTTGGTTGAGGAGCTGTTTCATGAGATTTGCCAAAAAATGGAATAATTGCACCAAGATTAATATATACCTACGCTACAATCTATGGTTCAATTAGAAACTTGAAATCTCAGAGACTCAGAAATCCTTGAGGACAAGGATGGTAAAGTACGAAGCTCTTCACGCACGCTCATAAGGATTTTGCCAAGATAATTTTGACCGGTGTTCTTGGCTCCGCATCCCCAAAAATAATCGGTAGGAGAATTTTCTACAATAAGTTGGTCGCCTGTGGTCAAAAGAATTTCTCTAATATCGGCATGAGTTAAAAACTTTGTGAGGACAGCTTCTCTCATAACTTGAGTTTTGACGACCTCCCAGTTAGGACGAACCTGGCGAGTGCAATCGCGACCTAATGCCGCCGCTTGTTCTGGTGTTTCAGCAACATAGATAAGAGGTATAACTACCGCATCTGGTGTGCCGACAAATTTTTGAGCTTGATAATAATGCTCAACTGTAGACCAGCAAACGCCATCAATTCGGATGGAGTGAAACGAAAAATTAGAAAAACAGCCGTAAGGCTGCCAAACCTTATAAAAATAAATAGTCATATGAAAATTGGTTTTTTATGCCTCTATTTTCTTCCCTAACTGTAGATACTAGCAAGATCTGGGTAAATTTCAATTCTTCCGCAGTAAGTGTCTTTGGGTAGAGGATTGAAGTTGGAAGGCAGATTTATGCTGAGGAGCAGACAGTAGACGATGTGAGGTGGAGGATGGAGGGAAAAAGCGAAAAAAGCGATCGTCGCACACCATTGATTCTGGCTGGAATTTTTCTAGGTTTGGGTCTAAGTGGGTTCTTTGATGGCATAGTCCTGCATCAAATTCTCCAATGGCATCATATGTTAAGCAGTGTTAGACCGCCAACCACAATCTCTAATATAGATATAAACACGGTTTGGGATGGTTTGTTCCATGCTTTTGACTGGATAATGACCGTCATAGGAGTGATTTTGCTGTGGAGGGCTGGACAACGCGATGATGTTCCTTGGTCATTCAACCTTTACTTCGGCTCTATCTTCATTGGCGCTGGATTGTTCAACTTCGTTGAAGGTGTCATTGACCATCACATTCTTGGCATTCACCACGTGAAACCCGGACCACACCAACTAGCTTGGGATTTAGGATTTTTGGCATCCGGCGTACTGCTTGTCGTTCTTGGGTTAGTCATAATAAAAAGGACGGAAAGTTAGTAGCTCAGAACGAACTGTATATACCAGGACGTCTAAAAATGGGCAAGGGGAAATGGGCATTGAGCAATAAATTATTTCTTACTATGCTCAATGCTTTATCTTCAAGACAGACACCCACGATGAAAATAATTCTTTTCCTGGCGTTGCTGAATTTGGTAATGAATTATCGTTGTAGCAGGTTTTTCAATTTTCTACAAATCCTTGTAGAGACGCGATTAATCGCGTCTCTACATCAACGGGGATTTTGAAATTCATATCTTGATTCAGCAATGCCTTTTCCCATGCCCTATGCTTTATGCCCTATTTTTTATGACCTTAGATTCTTTTGAAAAAACAAGTTGGAATTGGCAGTTATCCCAATTGCAACAACAAGTTGGAGAATGGATAGAGTATCAGTTTTCTGGTTTCCAATTTAAACCGGAATTACCTAATGGATGGCAAATCAGCCCTTGGTTGTTTAACGTACTAAACTTCATATTTTGGCTGTTACTCAGCTTATTCTTACTATGGGTTGGTTGGCGGTTATGGCGATCGCTCAATCCGTATATTTATGCTTGGTTAGCTCATATCGGTCATTCAAATCATTCTAGTAGTAAAGGCAAAGAAAGCGAAGAGTCAGTGGCGAAATGGTTAGCGCGATCGCAAGATTTTTATCATCTGGGAGATTACAGAGAAGCTTGTCGCTGTTTATACTTTGCAATGTTACAGCATTTACACGAGCGCGGAGTTCTTCCCCACAAGCTCAGTCGTACAGACGGCGAGTATTTACAATTGCTACAAATGTCTGTAACTCCCGTACAACCATATGAAACTCTAATTACTACCCACGAGCAATTGTGTTTTAGCAATACCGATGTTAACTCTGAGAATTACGAACATTGTCAGCAAGCTTGTGAGGAGCTAATGGCTAATTGCTAACGGATAATGGCTAATAGCTAATGGCTAATTGCTAATTGCTAATTGCCCTCCAACAACTAACCGCTAACAACTAACCACTAACCACTAACCACTAACCACTAACCATTTATTATGAAACGCTCAAACCGTCTTGTTGTGATTGGAGCATTGGTATTAGGTGTACTTATATTACTAACTTTTATATCAGCTCCAACAACCAGTAAAAATCATAGTGGTTCTACTTACAGCCGTAATCCCGAAGGATATGGGGCTTGGTATGCTTACATGGAAAGTCGGGGAACTAGCATCCAACGCTGGCAAAAACCTTTTAACGATCTCAATGTAGAGAAACGTCGAGTCACTTTTGTACAAATAACAGGTTACCAAAGACAGCCTTTTTTATATGATGACGAGAAAGAATGGGTAGAAAAAGGGAATCGCTTAGTCGTTGTTGGAGTGCGCGAACCCGTAACAGCCGCAAAGTTTACCACAATGCAAGAATCCTCCGCAGGTGAAGTCAAGATTGATACACGACGACGACACCCATTTAAGACAGGAGAAAAAGTGAGTTTAGGCGATCGCTTTGGTGCAATTGTGTGGGAAGAAAACTACGGTAAAGGAACAGCAGTTTTTGTGATTCCTTCCTACTTAGGTGCTAATGCTTACCAAGACACTCCAGCAAATTTCCAATATTTGGCAGATTTAGTCAGTCAGAAAGGTAACTCATTATTAGTAGACGAGTACATTCACGGTTATAAAGAACCCAGCGTTAGGAAACAAGAAGGCAAAGGGGACATATGGAGTTACTTAGCGCAAACACCCTTAATGCCAGCGTTCCTCCAAGGAGGTGTACTGCTACTAGTACTGATTTGGGGACAAAACCGACGCTTTGGTAAACCCATCCCTCTAGAGACACCCGTTGTTGATAACAGTGAAGCGTATATTCAAGCGTTAGCAGGAGTTTTACAAAAAGCCGAATCTAGGGATTTTGTAGTAGAGATGGTTGGCAAAGAAGAACAACTGCAACTCCAAAAAGCTTTAGGCTTGGGACAGCAGTTACTCGATCGTCCAAATTTAGTTAATGCTTGGGTACAACAGACAGGTTTTGGAGCTACAGAATTAAATGAAGTGTTAAACTTACAATTACAAAAACGCCAATTGAGTGAAAAGGAACTAGTCAGTTGGCTGGAAAAATGGAGAATCATAAGGCAGAAGATACAACAATTCTAAATCATTTGTAAAAAAATTTGATTTCTGTGCGATCGCTCCTTATGAGATTTTATAAGAGGTTGTTTGAAAAGTGGTTATTTGTGATTTTAATCACATTATTACCCCCCTTAGTCCCCCCTTGGAAAGGGGGGAAACAAGGAAAATCTGGTTCCCGGACCAATCCATCGGTCTGAGTTAGGGAGGGGTAAAAAATATTTGATACATTGATCGTGACTTTTCAAACATCCTCTAAGAAAAACTGATAGAGAAATTCTATTTGATTTGTGACAATTGACTGTAGCCAGATCCCCGACTTCTTCAAGAAGTCGGGGATCTGACTTTTCACAAATAATTTAAGACTGCTATATAACTATACAGTAGGCAATTAACTCACTCCTAACGTATAACAAAAATCGGTATGCTTGTGTGAGATAAGCATTGTATCCGTTCTTCTCGAACAGATAATTATTCTATTTTGTTTAATTTTGTATCAATAAATGAATTCAACCAATCCTGTATTAAATCGCCTTAATCACGAACTGAATCAAGTTGTCGTCGGTCAATCTACTCTGATACAGCAGCTATTAGTAGCACTGCTAGCAGGTGGACACGTTATTTTGGAAGGAGTACCGGGAACTGGTAAAACTCTTTTGGTCAAAGTATTGGCACAGTTGATTCAAGCTGATTTTCGCCGCGTTCAACTTACGCCAGATGTCTTACCTTCAGATATCACTGGTACAAATATTTTTGATTTAACCACCCGCAACTTCAGTTTAAAAAAGGGACCAGTGTTTACAGAAGTATTGCTTGCAGACGAAATCAACCGTACTCCCCCAAAAACGCAAGCAGCGCTGTTGGAAGCAATGGAAGAGATGCAAGTCACGCTAGATGGTGAAAGTTTGCCTTTGCCAGATTTATTTTGGACGATCGCAACGCAAAATCCTCTAGAATTTGAAGGGACATATCCATTGCCAGAAGCCCAGTTAGATAGGTTTTTATTTAAATTGGTAGTCGATTACCCAGATCAAGCTGCAGAAAAGCAAATGTTACTCAATCGTCAAGCAGGATTTGCAGCGCGGCGATCTGATATTTCTCGTTTGCAACCAGTTGCAACCGTAGAGCAAATTTTGGAAGCACGACAAGCTGTTAGAGAAGTGAAAGTTTCTGAGGCGACTATCGATTATCTTTTGGCATTAGTGCGCTCATCGCGACAATATCCCGATTTAACATTAGGTGCATCACCTCGTGCTGCTGGTTCTTGGTTGCAAACATCCCAAGCAGCTGCCTATCTAGCAGGAAGAGATTTTGTCACTCCTGATGATGTAAAATCTGTTGCACCTCCTTTGCTGCGCCATCGTTTTATTCTTAAACCAGAAGCAATGTTAGATGGGGTACAAATTGATGCGGTTATTTCTTCAATTTTGAATAAGGTTCCAGTTCCAAGGTAAACAGTACTATCTAAGTTTTGCCATTAATTCTAACCGACAGATTGGCAAAACTAAATTGACCAATTTTGAATTATTAGTTCCAGAAATTTCTGAAAATCTTGCAGATTTCTTGTGAAAAGAATCCCGTTGAATTAGACTGTTTGCGGATAACGGCTAGTTTCTCCATAAAATCATCAAACGTTAGATCGTTAGCAAATATTCCAGCGTACTTCATTTGGAGTTTAGCTTCATGCGATCGCTCTTGGTAAATCTTGATATGATGACGAACAGACATTTTTCTCTCGTTATTTGACAAGAAAAATTATCTAAATAAACATTTATGGTACCCTCTAAACGAGTTTATTTCTTATTAATATTAGGAAGTTTTCTGGCACCAGCGATCGCCATCTTTCTTGGCATTTCAAACAGCATCTTGTTGACTTTGCTGTTTGATGTGGCGGTGCTGGCGTTGATGCTTGTCGATGGTTTGCTAGTACGACGCCATCGAGTGCAGGTAACGCGGGAGTTACCATCAAGATTGTCTATTGGGCGGGATAACCTAGTTTTACTCAAAGTCAGATCGGGAAAAGCCACAGCAATTCTTCAAATCCGCGACTTCTACCCAACTGAATTTGGGGTGTCTGTACCGCTCCTAAATGCTACCGTCCCCGGTAACAGCACTGAAGAACTCACTTACACGGTTCACCCAAGCCAACGTGGAGAGTTTCCTTGGGGGGATATCCAAGTTAGACAACTCGGTGCTTGGGGGTTAGCTTGGGATAATAGAAAGATTCTTCACAGTTTGAAAGTTAAAGTTTATCCCGATCTGGTGGGATTGCGATCGCTTTCCATTCGACTGACACTACAATCTTCTGGAGTCAACCGTCAATCCCGACAACTAGGTATTGGTACTGAGTTTGCCGAACTGCGTAACTACCGCATGGGGGATGATTTACGGTTTATTGATTGGAAAGCTACAGCCCGTCGCGTGGGTACTCATGGTAATACACCCCCTTTAGTTAGAGTTTTGGAACCAGAACAAGAACAAACTTTGCTCATTCTGCTTGACAGAGGACGGTTAATGACTGCACGAGTGCAAGGTTTACAAAGATTTGATTGGGGTTTAAATGCGACATTATCCCTAGCTTTGGCTGGATTGCAGCGAGGCGATCGTGTAGGCGTAGGGGTATTCGACCGTCAAATGCATTTGTGGATTCCCTCAGAAAGGGGTCAACATCACTTGAGCCATCTTATAGATCGCCTCACTCCCATTCAACCGGTATTACTAGAATCTGATTACGTAGGCGCAGTTACGAGTGTTGTGCAGCAGCAATCCCGGCGTTGTCTTGTGGTTGTTATTACCGATTTAGTGGATGTGACTGCTTCTGTCGAACTCCTTGCAGCACTTACCAGACTAGCACCTCGCTACCTACCCTTCTGTGTCACCCTACGCGATCCTCTTGTTGACCGTATAGCACATACACCAGAAAGTGAAGTCACGGCTGCTTATACCCGTGCTGTTGCCCTAGATTTATTGGCACAACGGCAAGTCGCATTTGCCCAACTCAAACAAAAAGGGGTCTTGGTACTGGATGCGCCTGCAAGTCAAATAAGTAACCAGTTAGTGGATAGATACTTGGGACTTAAAGCACGCAATTTACTGTGATTTTACATTCATAAAGTTTACGTGTGCTCTCGGTATTCTTTCCGAAACGGCGGAAAGTCCCAGTGTAGATACGGATAGATTGAATTTAATAAAACGTACTGAACTATCTACACTGGAGTCCTATGAAAAACCTTCTAGCACAACAAACCAAATTCAACACCCGCAACATTGTAAAGTTAGGCTTGATTTCGTTGGCGCTATCCCTTTCACTAGGAACAAATACTCAAGCACGCGCTGGAGAAGTTGAAGTTCTGTCAATTCCACCCCAAGAAGCGTTCTTTATTGAAGAAAAGACAGCAACAACTTCCGGTAACGATAATACGGCTTCACAAGGTGTCACCAAGTCCACCGATGAAACAACATTGCCCGGTAAGCCTTACGATGAGGAAAACTTGCAGAGTTTTGGAAATACAGCTAATTCCTCACCTGTAGTTCCTCAAGCTTCCAGTCAAGTCCAAATGTAGAATTTACATCTAGTAAAGAATGACTTGGCGATACTAGTCGCGAAGTTTGCTGCAACGGTTATGATGAATTATTGGTTATTTGAATTTTAATTGAATGCAGCAGCTTAGTATCGGCAATGTTGTCAATATTGGTTTTTATTTATACCGTTCTCACTTAAAACTGTATTTTAAATTAGCACTTACTGCACATTTATGGTTGTTAGTTCCCATTTATGGTTGGGCTAAATTTTATGCAATCGCTGGTTTAATATCTCGTTTAGCTTTTCAAGATTTAATCGGTCATCCAGAAACCATTCAAGCTGCCAAAAATCAAGTAAATCGCAATTTTTGGAAATTTTTATTAACAGTTATACTCGTTACTTTGACAGTTTTTTTACTGTTTTTCATATTTTACATATTATTTTCTCTAATTGGTGGAATCCTCTTTTTAATTATTTCTTTTATCATAGGCTCTTCGTTAACATTAATTTCCAATAATCCATATAGTAGTTTTTTATTTCTCATAATTCTAGTACCAATAGGTACGGTTATATACATTAGCCCTTTTTGGTTTTATACTTACTTTTTTGTAACTGAGCTACCTTTGGTTTTAGACAAGATAAACCCCTTTCAAACCATTAATAAAAGCTGGAATCTTACTAGAGGTCACATTAGACGCATTTTAGGAATTATTTTTATTTCTGTACTGATAACATTCCCTATACTTACGTTATCTTGGTTTGTTTGCAGTTTTTTGATAGCAGGAGTTTTAGGAATATTCTTTCAGTCTTTCTTAAGTAACCCTGATAATGATTCGCTTTTAGGCGTATTAGTTTTTTTTGTATTAAATACAGTGACAGGAATCTTGACGATGCCTTTTTGGCAGTCAGTCAAAGCCGTTGTTTACTACGATATTCGTTGTCGTAAAGAAGGTTTGGATTTGAAGATACTGAGCGATCGTAAATGATAGGTTAGATCCCAATACTGCTCAGTTAGGAATATTCGTAGGTTGGGTTGAGGCTTTGCGAAACCCAACATTCACAAGCATTTGTTAGGTTTGCCCAACCTACTGCTCAGTTAGGAATATTCGTAGGTTGGGTTGAGGCTTTGCGAAACCCAACATTTACAAGCATTTGTTAGGTTTGCCCAACCTACAAAAATTCTCAGCCCTTGCAGTATTGCCATGGTATTGCAGTTTCCAATTATAAGGAAATGAAGAACGTTTCCAATTATTCCGAATTATGTTACTTGAACCATAAATTGGCAAAATTGTAATTTAATGCTTCCACTTTGACTGTGCCAATTTATGCTTTCACTTAGGTGCTAAAATCTAGTAGCACCAAAACCTTGATTTTAGACTGTTTTCATTTTACAACTTCAGGCGCTGGTGAGATTGATTGACATAATTTTTGTTTATTTTGTGCCAAGATTTGTCGGCGTTTTTATACTTTGTGCAAATTTATAGTTCCACTCCTCATTAAAAAGTAGCGATCGCATAACCAAAAAATAGAGCTTTCAGACGTAGTTGTGCAAATTTATCCTTCCACCTTGTGCAAATTTATAGGTAAAGTAACAAATTAACCCAATCGGTGGGGTCAATGAAAAAACAGATGTTCGTGCCCCACTTCCAGCGTTTCCAATTATTCCGAATTAACCCAATCGGTGGGGGCGTTAAAGGCATGGGCAGGCGAGTACTATTACCGTATTGTTTCCAATTATTCCGAATTAACCCAATCGGTGGGGTTCGTCATCTGGGGTTAGGAGTTGGAAATATAAAACGTTTCCAATTATTCCGAATTAACCCAATCGGTGGGGAGCTCAAGGTGCTGATATGGGAGGTATTGTTCAAGTGTTTCCAATTATTCCGAATTAACCCAATCGGTGGGGGTGATAACTGTTAATTCTGCCAACATAATTTATCGTTTCCAATTATTCCGAATTAACCCAATCGGTGGGGAGTTCGTCTAGCAGCCCTTATCCAGTAAGGGTTCCAGGCTGCAAATCGACACACCTCTAAAAAACATTGTAAAACAATAGCGAAAATTTAGGAAAACACATACTTCAAATCCTTACACAGCAAGCAATCGACACACCTCAACGAAAAATATAGGGTTTCAGCGATTTGCCGGGGTGTGTAGATGAACTGGTAAAAGCTCCCTTTTAATTATAGGTAACTTGAGATTGTAAATCTGGGTAGGATGTTTTTTCATTCATACGGGTTTCAATATGTTTCAGGAAAACGCGCCTAGAAGATTGATTCAAATATATCCCTCCTGCAATACTGGTCGAATAAGAATTTTTTTAGGTTGGGTAAACCTGTGGGGAAACCCAACAAATGTCTGCAAATGTTGGGTTTCGTTCCTCAACCCAACCTCCGTTGAATTTGAGTTTTTAGCAAAACCTACGTAGTATTGATTGTTATTGTTTCCGCAAAATCTATGCATTATTGGGTTGAGGTTACGTCAATAAAATCAACGTGAAAGCAATTCTTCTCATTATAAACCCTTTTGCTGACGGCTGAAATAGACTACTAAACTCACAAATAATCCCATACCTACAATATACTTAAACGGATCTGTAACAGAAGGATTGGGAGAGAAAAATCCTTCAATGATACCAGCAATAACTAACATTGGTACAATACCAAAAACTAGCTGTACTGCCTTAGAACCATAAAACTTGAGTGCATCTATGCGGCGATATTTACCAGGAAATAAAATAGCTCTTCCTATTAAAAAACCTGCCCCACCTGCTAAAAAGATTGCAGGTAACTCTAAAGAGCCATGTGGCAAAACAAAAGCCCAAAATGGATATGCAAGATTATTTTGTCCCACAAGCGTAGCAATAGCACCGATTAACAAGCCATTAAACACCATCAAGTAAGCTGTATACAATCCAGCTGTCATCCCACCTGCAACAGCACCAAAAGATACCGATAGGTTATTGATTGTAATACCGCTTGAAGCCAAGGGTTCAATGCCAACTATCGATCCCATCCACAGTTTATGCTCGTCTCGCACCATTTTAATTAATCTCTCTGGCACTACACCAGACATAAAAGTTGGGTCTTGCCATGCATACCACCAAGCCACTAATGCTCCTAACATAAACATAGCAAAGGCTGCAGCAATGTAGGGAAATGTTTGCTGCACTACCGATGGTAGTCCCCAACGGTAAAATTGCACCACTGCTTGCCATTCCTGACGGCGCGAACCTTGATAAATTTGCGCGTAGCCTCTATTTGTTAATAGATGTAAATTTTGTAGTAGTGTGTTACCTAGCTGCTGGGTGCGAGCGCGTGCCAAATCTGCGGCAACCGAACGGTACAAACTTGCTAATTCTCTAATTTCACTAGATTTCAGCGATTTTAATCCCTTTTTCTCTACCTGCCTTAACAATACGTCCAAACGCTGCCAATTTGGTTCTCGTCGAGCAATCCAACGTTGAATATTCATAAAGTTTGGGAATACTAACAATTAATTAACTTAAGATAGCCAAGTTACTGCTCTACCTGATAAGAATCTTTGAAATCATGTCCCATAATCCCGGTTCTCCCAGCCCCATACAGCCTCTCAGCCTTGGTAATGTTGTCAGTGCAGGGCTGAAATTATATAGTTCTCATCTTAAGTCTTATCTTAAGCTTGCATCTGTTGCTTATTTATGGATATTTGTACCTGTCTACGGTTGGGCTAAGTGTTCGGCAACTTTGGCTTTAATATCTCGTTTGGCATTTGGTGAATTAGTCAGTCAACCAGAAAGCGTTGAAAGTGGTCGTCGTTTTGTCAATACCAGGCTGTGGCAATTTTTAGTTATGGGCTTATTAATGTTAGCAATTAGTATGGGGTTTACTATAGTTATAATGATACCTTTTGGTATTTTGGCTGTAATTTTAGCTGGGATCTTTGTTGCAAGTCAGACAAGTGGTGCAACTGTTAATCCTATAATTGTCTTGACACTTGTGTTATTAATACTTCTTTTGATACCAATTTTTATAGTAGCTCTATTATGGGTACAAGCGCGGTTTTGCCTTGTCGAAATTCCACTTGCTGTTGAAGATAATGTTGATGGAACTTCAACTATTGGTCGGAGTTGGGAATTAACAAAAGGACACGTGTGGCGAATTGCGGCAATTTTATTTGTCGCCTATTTGATTACCTTTCCCATACAACTTCCATTTACGTTTGTCAGTACTATTCTTCAGGGAATAGTAGAAACTGTAGCTCAAGATCGACCGGGCTACGCCATACTCTTATCTCTAGCACGTTTAGTTATTATTTTGATAGGTGGTGCATTGGTAGTCCCATTTTGGCAGTCAATTAAAGCAGTTATTTACTACGACTTGCGAAGCCGACGCGAGGGCTTAGGCTTACGAATACGGGACAACAGTGACAAATGACAAATGACAAATGACCAATAACTTATGCATATATTTAATCGTGTAAAATTTCGGACACCAGAAAGTGTAGAACTAGAATTTACTCTGGCTGGGATCGGCAATCGTGCTTGGGCGTTACTAATTGACTATCACGTTTTAGCTGCAATTATGGTGGCGTTGCTGATTGCATGGACAACAGTTGCTGTCCAATTGAATGAGCTATGGACATCTATTTTTGGTAGCAAAGCCGCTCTCTGGTTGATTGCGATCGCATCCTTTGTTGGCTTTACGATTTATGAGGGATACTTTGTTATTTTTGAAACGCTTTGGCAAGGTCAAACTCCTGGTAAACGAGTTGCTAAGATTCGCGTTGTTCGAGATGATGGTAGACCTGTAGGGTTGCCACAAACAACATTACGCGCTTTGCTAAGACCATTTGACGAGTTTTTATTTATTGGTGCTTTTCTGATTATGTTTGCTCGACGTGAAAAGCGTTTGGGCGATCTAGTAGCTGGCACAATTGTGATTCAAAATCAAATTGTAAATACATCGAGAACTTTTACCATATCAGAACAGGCGAAGCAAGAGGCAGATAAATTGCTACAAATTGCCGATTTATCTGTCATGTTACCAGATGATTTTGCTGTGATTAAAGAATATTTACACAGACGAGGTGGTATGACTGCAAAAGCAAGAGCTTCAGTAGCTTTGCGACTGGCTAAAGATGTTCAAGAGATTCTTCATTTGGAAATTCTACCAGAAAGCACTACCCCTGATGTTTTTTTGGAAGCAATTTACGTTGCTTATCAAGATATGGTTAGTGGTTAGTTGTTAGTTGTTAGTTGTTAGTTGTTAGTTGTTTAGTTGTTAGTTGTTAGTTGTTAGTTGTTAGTGGTTAGTTGTTAGTTGTTAGTGTGTTAGTTGTTAGTTGTTAGTGGTTAGTTGTTAGTTGTTAGTGGTTAGTTGTTAGTTGTTAGTTGTTAGTGGTTAGTGGTTAGTTGTTAGTTGTTAGTTGTTAGTTGTTAATGCAAATGACAATGACAAATGACCAATGACAAATGACCAATGACAAATGACCAATGACAAATGACAAATGACCAATGACCAATGACAAATGACAAATGACAAATGACAAATGACAAATGACAAATGACAAATGACAAATGACAATGACAAATGACAACTAACATTCCCAAGCAAGTGTAATTAAAGCATTGACAATCGCAGCAGCAACAGGAGAACCACCTTTACGCCCTTCAACTCGAATTTGATGCACGAGAGTGTTTGCTAGTGCTGCTTTTGACTCTATAACCGAAATAAAACCTACAGGAGCACCAATAACTAAAGCAGGAAGTCGCGCTGAAGGTATTGTCAATTGTTGACAAAGGGCAAGTAAAGCTGTAGGAGCATTGCCAATGGCAAAAATTGCTTCTGGGAATTCCTCATAGCATTGCAATAAACCAGTTTCGGTGCGTGTTTTTCCTGGAAGTGGAGTTTGGGCAATTTCCACAGCACTAATTAAAGGATTTCCAAAGGTTTGGGCTACTAACCCTGCAACTCCTTGCTTGACCATACTTACATCAGTAACGATTGGGACACCGCGATGTAGAGCTTCAATTCCTGCTTCGATCGCTTGTTCGGAAAAATGTATGAGGTGCTTGAACTCAAAATCAGCGGTGCTGTGAATAACCCGACGAACGATCGCGTACTCAGCACTGCTGAAATTATGGTCGCCGATTTCGCTGTCAATGACTGCGAAACTCTGTTCCATAATCGGATGAACGGGCAAATTCATTTTAGAACTGGGTTAGTGGTTGGTGGTTAGTGGTTAGTGGTTAGTGGTTAGTGGTTAGTGGTTAGTGGTTAGTAGTTAGTAGCTACCAACAACTATCAACTAACCACTATCTACTAACCACTATCAACTATCAACTAACTCACCCAAAATTAAATATTGGCCAATCTGCTTCCCGATAGTAGCGGGTCATATCGTCAAATTTCCGTAACTCAGCGCGGTGTATGAGAAATGCAGGTGCATTTTCTATCCACTGCTGATTGAGGTTATCAAACAGCTCAGCTAAGTTATCGCGGTCTATATTGGGGGCAATTTCCCCGAAGTATCCTAGGGTAACGTGTGCTGTTAAGTGATAATGTTGTTCAATCCCTAATGGTAAAAGATTGGAGTTTTGATAAATTGTGCGACGAAAGTTAATAATTTGTTCGTAGGAATACTTATCCTGAGGTACTAAACATACACCTATGGCTCTTGGCATAACTGTTAGCCCTTGCATTTGCCAGCGTATCGGTTGAGTAGGGGGTGCTATTGATTGCTGGTACTGCTGGAAAATTTCCGCAAAGAGCGATCGCAACTGCTCGTCGAACTTTGGATTCTTTTCACAGGCGTCTCGGTAAGCACTATCCCAAATCAAATCTGCCAATGTCAAATGAAAGCTAGCAGGAGGGACTGGTACAATGACTTCCAAGTTGTTCACAGGTAACTTTAAAAGTTCCTCTTGGTAGTTTTGTAAATATTTGTAGAAATTTGTGTTTTCTGAGTCCTCTTCGTGGGGAGGGGTAATAACTGTATAACCGGGAAAAGGAACTGCTTGTCTTCCTCCAGTCGCCAGCGGCTGAAATTTGGAAGATTCCTGAATATGCTGGATTTGTGTTCTGTAGGCTTCTAACAGCGTCATCCGCGCTACTCTATTTAGGTAAGTTTGATAGTTGTCGTCCAACCTATATATCCTCGCTCTCTCACGCTTATTGATTGTAGGCAACACCAGTCAACTTCACTACTTGATTTAAGAAGTATTTAGTTTTTGATATGCCAATCCATGTTTTTTGGGGAGAGGATGATTTTGCCATCGAAAAGGAAGTTTCTCTCCTGCGCGATCGCTGTCTCGATCCATTATGGGCTAGTTTTAACTACACTGTAGTGTCACCTGATGACACAGATGCTCCAATCCAAGCGTTAAACCTGGTCATGACACCTCCGTTTGGTGCAGGTGGACGTTTGGTGTGGCTTCCAAATAGTACCATTTGCCAGCAATGCCCGGAAAGTTTGCTCTCTGAATTGGAAAGAACTTTGCCTGTCATTGCGCCTAACTCCTACTTATTGCTAACAAGCAGCAACAAGCCTGATGAACGTCTCAAGTCAACCAAACTCCTGAAAAAGTTTGCTGAGTTTCGAGAATTTTCTCTGACGCCACCTTGGAAAACGGAAGTCCTCATAAAGTCTGCCAAGCAAGCCGCCCAAACTGTAGGTGTCAAATTGACTATTGAGGGTGTGGAGATGTTAGTGGAAGCTGTGGGAAATGATACACGCTTAC
Source organism: Scytonema sp. UIC 10036 (assembly GCF_009725235.1). The sequence goes on along the minus strand of NZ_WJFC01000052.1, from coordinate 5,618 downwards.
TATATAACGAACTCGAAAAGCTACGGCTTTACGCTGAAGGTAGCACTCAGCCTTTAGATACAGACGTTGTAGCTCAGTTAGTTAGAAATACGACTCAAAGTAGCATAAAATTAGCAGAGGCAATAAGAACAGGAGATACAGTTCGAGCTTTGATAATGTTGACAGACTTAATCAATGCTTGTGAGCCTCCGTTGCGGATAGTGGCTACCCTAGTCGGTCAGTTTCGCACGTGGTTGTGGGTTAAACTGATGATGGAAAGTGGAGAACGCAACATACAAGCGATCGCAAAGGCTGCAGAAATCGCTAATTTTAATCGGGTTTATATTTTGCAGAAAGACGTTAAGTTTATTTCTGTGAAGCAACTCGTCGCCTGTTTACCTTTACTACTGGATTTAGAAGTCAGCCTCAAACAGGGAAACTCAGAAACATCAGTACTGCAAACTAAAGTCATAGAACTTTGTCAAGTCTGTCGGGGAAAATAACATTAGAAATAAGAGTTAGCACAGAAGAGTATACCGTTTGTGGAACTTCTGCCTCACAAAATAATTCAGAGTAAATTAAGATATCCCTGCTGTAGTTGTTTTGTATAAAGCTGATGAAGAAAATTTCCCATCGATTCCTCCGACTGAATCTCATTCGGATACTCTCCCAGTCTGTGTTTGTGGGCGTTATTGCCACTACCAGTTTAGTTTCTAGTGTTTGGCTCATAAACTCAAACGCTTATGCTCAAAATCCACCAACAGTCAGTTCCAATGAAATCATCAGTTATGCTAAAACAATGTTAACGATGGAACCATTGCGCCAACAGGCTTTTGATGAAATCAAAAAGATGATTGGTAGCAAAGAAGTTCCGCAAATAGTTTGCAACGATAAAAACAGTTTTAATAGTTTGCCAAACAAAGCTAAAGATATTGCAGTTAATTATTGCCAGCGTTATCAAAAAGTTGTTGAAGATAATGGAATGACCATTGAGAGATTCAATAGAATTACTTTAGAAGTTCAAAATAGTGAGGACTTAAAACGGCAAATATATAATACATTACTCCGCTTACAAAAGAATCCAGAATCATAAAAAATTGAGTTTTTAATAGTTGACCCAACAAATTATTAGACTCGACTTGACAAGCTACAATCGTACTTTATCGAGAGAGTCACTTGCAGACAACTCCCTATTTGAACATAGAGGTAAAAAGTCAAAAGTCGTTTCAGGTTTGACTTTTGACTGAGTATGAAAGATATCCCGTTTCTGTAGTAGACCCTTGTAAAATAACCCAATGACTAAAATCGTAAAACTACAAAGACACCATTCACCTAAATTGTTCGTAAATAAGAACTACAAACAAGAAAGCAACAGACGTGTAAATCTAGACTTTAGCCTCAAAGGGTAAGATGATTTTTACAAGTATCTAAGTTTACAGGATAAAGGATGACAGTGTGTGAGGGTAGTACCCTTACGGGTACTGTTTGATTTGAACTTTTGCTACAAATATTATCCTCTCAACTAAATGAACTGGTCATTGGTCACTAGTCATTGGTCACTGTTCACTGTTATGTCGTTTAGCATGAATATTTTTCATATGTTTTTTAACAGTATTAACAGTGATGTAAAGCTGATTAGCAATCTCTTTGTAGCTAAATTTAGCACGATAAAGACACCAAATTTCAGCTTCTCGTGGTGTTAAGTCATATTTTTGAATCTCCGTGAGAGCAATATTCTTTAGAGATTCGTATCTATTTTCAAGAGTGACTAAAAAACAAGAATGATGTAATTTGTCTACATTTAACCATCTGACCCGTACTCTAAAAACAGTAGCTTTATCTAAAGCTATTTCATTAGATAAAACGATAGATTCTTCTGGAAAGAAATTTTTATTTTCTAGTAGCGAGCGGCAAAGATTCCAGATAGCATTTGGTACAACACCAGAGCGCTCTCTGTCTTGATTTAACTGAGCCAGGATATGATGAGCAGATGTATTAGCGTGAACCAGTTCGCCTGTTTTTGTTAAAATCAAAATACCATCCTGTAAACTTTCAATCACTTCTTGCAGAAAAGAAGCTGCTTGTACGTCATAATATGGAGTCTCTTGTGGTTGTTGAGTTTGAACTGCTGTTGTTGTAAATGTCTTTGTTATAGTTATCATATGAGGTGGCTCTGCTTGCTCAACACTATTGATTTAGTAGTTTCATTTAAATTAAGATATGCACCCTGACCTGTACTTACTTACCTCTGAGTCATCACAATAGAACGTAAAATAAGTGTATTAGCTCTTACACAGTATTTTGCGCTCCCAAGTTTTCAAAGATTTATGAAGTTTCTAATTAAGACTAATTTAAATACAACTTTAAGATCGCCTATTTCGGATGTACGTAAGTAGTTGTTATGAACTGCGTATATCAGCAGCGAAAAAAAGCATTGGGCATTGAGTACAAACAATGCCCAACGCCGCAATGACAATAACAAGCTGCCTAAAACTTCAAACTCCAAGCAGCAAAAGCCAAAGCACCCCAACCGGCAATTAAAGCAGCCCCTCCCAGAGGTGTAATTGCTCCTAAAGACTTCACTCCACTTAAACTCAGGGCATACAAGCTACCTGAGAAAATGGCAATACCAATAATAAACAACCATCCACTCGCTAAAAGAGTAGGTGATGGGGAGTCAGTGCGAGTCAGTAACAGCGCCACTACCAATAGTGCAAAAGCATGGTACATTTGGTAGCGAGCACCAATTTCAAAGATTTCTAGCGATCGCTCGCTAATTTTCTCCCGCAGTGCATGAGAGGCAAAAGCACCTGAAGCTACTGACAAACCTCCCAATACAGCTGCCAAGCTCAAAAAAAGTCGTGTCATACCAAAGATAAAGTGTAAACTATAGGGGTGAGGTCAAGAGCCGACGCATAACAATTTCATCTTCGATCCTTTACCCTTCACACTTTCTAAAGGTCAAAGTGGTACGAAATTCCTCCATCTTCACTCACCTTAAAACTAGCATTAAATATTTTTGCTTGCTCGTCTAAATATTTTCTAGCAGTCGCTGGAGTAAGTTGTGATTGCATGGCAAAGCTTAGAAGTGTAATGCGTCCGCCATTGTCTTGGAGCATCCGGTAAAAAGTAGATTGCATTTCCTCACTAGCCTGCTGCTTGAGGGCTTTTTTATCCTGCTGACTTTGACGGAACAATCCCATTGCCAACCATACTCCCAGTACTGAGGTAGGAACACCAAAAACTAGTCCGTGCAAGACAGTATTATCCAGTACATATATAGCTTCTTTGTTGAGAAATTCTTCTGGCTCCCCATACAAACTTGGCGGAAATTGCTTGTACATGGTACTCTTCTGCATAGCTGCAGATGCTGAGAGCGTTAAAAACATAAAGCCCAGTGAGAGTAGCCAACCCGCCGCCAATTTTTCAGCAGTCTTCATAAGATCGTTGTATCTCTAAATTTAAACCTTGCTTGTGATTTTAACCTCACTTTTGGTTAGTGGTTAGTGGTTGGTGGTGAATAGAACAACTAACAACCAACAACTAACAACCAACCACCAACCACTAACTCTGACGATATGCTTCTAGCAAGCGGGAGAAGTAAAAGCTAGTTTTGGTCATGGATTGACGTTGCACTGAAAATCCGTTACTTTCCAAAATCTTTACTACGTCTGCCTCTCGGTGTAAATACGCACGAGTTGCTTTACTAGGACCGGGAAAGAAACTGCCGATTTTCTTCAAGATACTGAGGGCAAAAGTTTTTGGTGCAAAACTGAGAATGACTCGCGACTGCGATAGAGAGCAAAGGTGAGAAATCATCTCTGCTGCTTTATCTTGGGGATAGTGGATGAGAACATCCAGGCAGATAACAGTATGGTAGCTACCGCTTAAGGTTTCTAAATCCTGCACGGTAAATGTGGGGTTTCCACTCTGTCCCAAGGTATTTAAAGCCCGTTCCTTGGCTTCTTCTACCATTTTGTCAGAAATATCACTGGCGTAGACCTTTGCTCCTGCTTGTGCTAGAGGAATGCTAAGACTACCTACACCACATCCAGCATCGCAGATGGACATTCCTGCTAAGTTATTATCTGCTGTCAACCAGGATATAACTGTATCAACAGTTTGTTGATGACCGTTACGGATATCTAGCTGAACTTTGTTGACTTCGCCATCACCGTAAATACGTCTCCAACGGTCAAAGCCTGTGGAGTTGAAATAGTCTTTAACAATGGTTTTATCGTCAGTTACGTTCATGAAATTTGATTTTCAAGGTTTCCCAATGGATAATGATCTCATGCCTTGGTTGGCAGCGGCTATGGCAACATTCTTTGCCAGAATAGTTCTTTTGTGGATTCTTTTAAGTGCCAGCGCAACAGTTGAGCCGCAGGAACGTTAGAGATTATGGCAGATAAGCCAAGCGCACTTCTTGGTGCAACAGTCGCCAGTGCGATCGCTTTATCCACATCACATATTTCCCACTTCACTAAGTTTTGCACACCTGCAAGCAGAGGAAGAGTTGTTCCTGATAAAGTTCCATCAAAAAGACGTGCTGTTCCCTGTTTCACTTCTATTTGGCGATTATCCCAAGGATATACCCCTTCTGCTAGTCCCAAAGGAGCAAGAGCATCGCTGACAAGGAAAAGCCCATCCCACAAGTTTTCGTGCATCTTCTGACTGGTACGGGCAATGCTAGCACGAAGTAAAATTTGTAACATAATTGGGGAAACGTGCTGACCATCAGCAATAAAACCACACGCAACATTGGGGTTTACAATTGCTGCACCTAATAATCCAGGTTCGCGATGGTGTAATGGAGGCATGACATTAAAAGCATGAGTCACCATTGTTGCGCCTAACTCAAAAGCATTTTGTGCTTGGGCTGCTGTAGCTTGAGAATGCCCGAGGCTAACGGTAATACCCAAAGAACGTAAAAATGGAATGACTTCACCTTTAGGATCTAACTCTGGTGCTAGGGTGATGACTTTCACAAGGTGAGCGCGATCGCCCAAAACCCGTTTGACTTCTTCTAGAGTTAGTGGTAAAAGATACTCGGCTGGGTGTGCGCCACGCTTGCCATAGTTCAAAAATGGTCCTTCTAAATGCACGCCAAGAATTTTTGCACCCACTTCTTGGTTCGCCATATACTTAGCAAAGACGGCAAGCGATCGCTGAACGTTTTCTACTGAAGTTGTCACAAGAGTCGGTAGAAAAGCATCTATTCCCAAACTCCACAAAAATTTACAAATATCTGTCAGTCGGGGAGCATTTTCTATTGAGAGGTCATTAAAAGCCAATCCCAAAGCGCCGTTAATTTGTAAATCAACACCTCCTAAGGAAATCCAGTCGCCAGCAACATCCAAAACTTGCAAATTTTCTGGCGGAACTCGTTCAAGAACTTGAGACATTGGTAAAATCTGCTCAACCATACCTTGATGATTCACCAAGAGCATTTGTAACTCTTCGTATCCAGCTACCCTAGCGTTAATAATGTCTATCGGAGTAGCAAGAGGGCGATGCTTTGCTTCAGTCATAAGATTTTGGATTTGGGATTTGGGATTTGGGATTTTGGATTTAGGATTTTGGATTTTGGATTTTGGATTTTGTATTTTGGATTTAGTATTGAGTTATAAGTATATATT